>NZ_RKIU01000004.1:0-687500 GCF_003938925.1 Agrobacterium sp. FDAARGOS_525
TGTGTGATTAGGCATGGAATAAGGACCCCGCACATGGGTGATCGGCGTCCAAACGGGACCCCCATTTGCAATGGGGTTACAACAGCCTCCGTTTCATCGGAGGCTTTTTGTTCGGATGCTTATTGTGGAAACAATTCTGAAGATACGGCGGCTAGCCCATGTTCAGGGCAAGTCGATCAAGGCGATCTGCCGGGAGTTGGGCATATCGCGGAAAGTGGTGCGGAAGGTTTGCGCACCGATGAGACGGAGTTCAAATACGAACGACCCGTCAACCTCAGCCGAAGCTCGGCCCCTGGCGCGGTCAGCTCGATGGAATGCTCCTCGCCAATGAGGCCAAATCTTCTCGCGAACGGCTGACACTGATCCGGATATTCGAGGACTTGCGCGACTCGGCTACGAGGGCGGTTACGACACAGTCCGGCGTTACGCCCGAACATGGGCGAAGGAGCGCGGGTCCGTGACGGCGGCAAGCCTATGTGCCGCTCTATTACGCGCCGGGCGAGGCCTACCAGTTCGACTGGAGCCACGAGATTGTCGTGCTGAACGGCGTGACGACGACGGTGAAGGTTGCGCATATCCGGCTCTGCCACAGCCGGATGATGTATGTGAGAGCCTATCCGCGCGAGACGCAAGAGATGGTCTTCGACGCCCATGACAGGGCGTTCGCTTTCTTCGGCGGGGCCTGCACGCGCGGGCATCTATGATAATATGAAGACCGCGGTGGAGACGGTCTTCGTCGGCAAGGAACGGCAATACAATCGCCGCTTCCTACAGATGTGCAGCCATTACCTGATCGAACCGGTGGCCTGCACGCCGGCGTCGGGGTGGGAGAAAGGCCAGGTCGAGAACCAGGTCAATCTGGTGCGCGAACGCTTCTTCACGCCGCGACTGCGCTTCAAATCCTACGATGAACTGAATGGCTGGTTGCTGGACAAGTGCATCAGTTACGCCCGCGCTCATAAGCACGTCGATCAGACGGAGCGCACGATCTGGGAGGTGTTCGATGCGGAGCGGCCGCACCTGGTCGGCTATCCCGGCAAATTCGACGGCTTCCACGCTGTGCAGGCCTCGATCGGCAAGACCTGCCTCGTGCGTTTCGACAACAACAAATACTCGGTACTGTCTACGGCAGTCGGCCGCCCTGCCGAGATACATGCCTATGCAGATCGCATCGTCATCCGGCAGGATGGCGTGGAAATCGGCCAACACGATCGCTGCTTCGGCCGTGGCGAGACGATCTATAATCCCTGGCATTACGTGCCGGTCCTGACCCGCAAACCGGGAGCACTGCGCAACGGTGCGCCGTTCCACGACTGGGTTTTGCCCGCCGCCATGGAGAAGGTGCGCCGCCGGCTGAAGGCAATGCATGACGGCGACCGGCAGATGGTGTCGATCCTCGAATGCGTGGGCCTGGACGGGCTCCCCGCCGTCGAAGCGGCCTGCCAGGAGGCGATCGATCAGGGCGTGTTCTCGGCCGCCGTCATCATCAACATTCTGGCCCGCAAGCGTGATCCGCAGCCGGCCGCCATCCTTTCCATCCCCGATGCGCTTCGCCTGACCCATGAGCCTCTGGCCGACTGCGCCCGTTACGACAGCCTGAGGAGGGCAAGCTGATATGGAACGATCCCAAATCCTCGACATGATGGGCACGCTGAAGCTGTTCGGCATGCGTAGCGCCTATGACGAGATCATGGCCTCCGGCATCAAGCGACAGCACGAACCGCCGCGCATCGTCGGTGACCTGCTTCAGTCGGAGATCGCCGAGAAGCAAGCGCGCTCCATCAAATACCAGATCACCGTCGCCAAGCTGCCGCTGGCCAAGGACATCGACGACTTCGACTTCACCGACACGCCGGTCAACGAAGGCCTGGTGCGCCAACTCGCAACCGGGGCCTTCCTCGCCGAGCAGCACAATATCGTTCTGGTCGGCGGAACCGGCACGGGAAAGTCTCACCTGTCCATCGCCCTTGCTCGTGCTCTGATCCGCAATGGCGCACGCGGCCGCTTCTTCAACGTCGTCGACCTCGTCAATCGGCTCGAGACGGAGGCACGTAGCGGCAAACAGGGACGGCTGGCCGACTTCATCACCAGGCTCGACTTCGTCATCATGGACGAACTGGGCTATCTCCCATTTGCCCAGGCGGGCGGCCAGCTCCTCTTCCACCTCATCAGCAGGCTCTACGAGCGGACGTCCATCATCGTCACGACGAACCTGGCCTTCGGCGAGTGGCCGGCCGTATTCGGCGACGCCAAGATGACCGCCGCTCTGCTCGACAGGCTCACCCACCATTGCGAGATCGTGGAAACCGGGAACGAATCCTGGCGCTTTAAAAACCGCTCTCAAAGCTAAAGCCGAAAAGACAAACAACCCGCGCCCGCAGGCCCTTGCGCTAAATGGAGAGCCCCGGGCCTACGCGCGCTGACCCGATGCAACTAGAGGCAGGGGTCCCTTTTGGGAGCCGATAAGGGGTCCCGTTACGACGCCGATTGACAAAAATGTGTTTCCGGAAGCAGATTGGCAAGCCAGGGTAGCAGCTTGGCAGCACCTACGGCCCCGGAGCGCAGCGGCATGGTGAGCGACACCGGAAAGGCCGTGCGGCTTGCTTCCCAGCACGGATCATAGTCCAACGTCCATTCGCCATCAAAAGTCAGATGGGCGACAGGCAAGGTCTCGTAGTAGATGGTTGTCATCGATCAGCACCAAACATCGGCAAAAAGCCAAGGTCATCGTCCGGCGCGGCTGGCACAGTCTGGACCGTCTTGAGATCGCCGATCTCAATGCCGACGGTGCGCGCGACGATCAGGGCTTTTTCGAGCTGGCAACTCGGCTTGCCCGATTCAAGCTCGACGATGAAGCGTTCACCCGTTCCGGAACGGGCAGCAAGCCCGGTTTGCGTCCAGCCAAGAGATTTGCGTTTCTCCCTGATGGCAGCGCCGAAATCGCGTGCGGACCTGAACATCGTCAACCTCCATCTCTTGACTTACCGTACAGGAAGTTTTCAAAAAAACAACGCATTGCTTCCCGATCGGTAAGTTTTCACTTGATCGCACCAAATCATCCCGATCGGGAATTTATCTAGGATCTCAACCAGCAGGAGCAAATGTCTTTTCCTCGTACAAGGAGACTATTGTTTCATCTACATTGCCCGATAAATTACTACACCGGCACCTACAATATTATTAATTTTATACATTAGAAATATAAGATAAACCGATGATATTTATACACAGTGTATCACAATGTCGCGGAATAATATTGTTCACCGCGCGTTCCGCCCTGATGCACCGGCATCACAGTAAGCCCCAAAACCGCAGTCCAAAGGCCGCGCTGCCGGACTTCCATTGACGCCCGTCAGCCGATCCGGCAACCTCATACAATGACCGTGACCAACAGTTTCATTGCCGAACTCGTACGCGACGCCAACAAGCTCGACCATCTCGATGACTATCAGAAGCGGCGAATGCTCGAACGGGCCGTCACAACAATCCGCGACATGCGCGAAACAATCGGAATTCCACCCGGCCCCGGCCGTGACAGTCTCGTTGACCTCCACACCGTCGCACTCGCGATAGAACGCGGGTGGCGCAGCGATGAAGAGATCCGAAACGCCCTGCTGCAGGCAGCCGGCATGATCCGCGACCTGCATATCGTCCTCGACAGCAATACCGAAATCAGCCTTGTTAAACCTGCCGGTTGAAAGCGTTGCAGCTCGCCTGACCGGCGGCACCAGAGCCGAAACCGCCCCTGAAACCGGTGAGTAATCAAAAATGCAAAGACTCGCGCATTCCTACGCTTCAGGCGAGATCAGAGTGACAGTCTGAAAATACGATCGATAACGAGCCACATCTCGCGTCAACAAGGGAAGGTTTTGTATTGCCGCGTGAGCGCCTATAAAAAAGTCAGGCAAAACACCGTTACGGGTACCGCCACCGCGGCGATATCTGGTAAAGGCCTTTCCCGCCAGAAATAACGCCGCGCGAGGGAAAGGGCTGAACTTCAACCCCGCCTGATCAACAAAAGCATCAAGTTCTTCTATCCGCTCATATCGAACAGACAGTTCCGCGTAGACGACGTCATTGATGAACAGCGGACCCGAAACGCTCGCCAGTTCGAGCTGCTCAATCGACCAGTCGGCCCAAACCGGGTCGTCCGTCACAAGATCAAGCAGGACATTTGTATCGACAAGCGTCACTCGTCACCACGGGTCAGCGCCATGATGGCGTCGGTACCCAGACCTTCACCAGCATGTCCGCGCAGCTTGGCGAAACGCGTGAGTGGCTGTTTCTTGTCTGCCCTGACGAGAACTATCCTTCCATCGGGGGCCCGAACAAAATCGACCGAGCTTCCTGGCGAAATCCCTAAAAGCTCACGTATGGCTTTTGGAATGGTGACCTGCCCTTTGGCCGTTACCGTTGTTGCCATCTCAAACTCCCGTAATACCGGCGTAGAAGATGGTATTACTTCTGTGCCTCTGTTTCAACCAATCTCGCGATGAAATCAGTCACCAACGCCCAGCCACCAAATCATACCCGACAACATTCAGCCTATCGCCGTTAGGATTACATTAACCATGCCGGACCACTCTTAGGTTAGCAACGATGGAGGTTGGCTATGGCTTACGACTGGGACCGCAATGAACGCGACGGCCGGTTCGATGAACTGGCGGCAGGACTGATATTCTTCACAATAATCACCCTGCTTCTGGCGTCAGCTTATCTCGTGACAAGCCTTGCCAGCTAGGGCGGTTCATTGCCTGCGTGCCGGCCAATATAGAATACGCCAGATTGGCAACATCGATAGCACAATGATCACATCATCATCCGCTTTATGCCTGCCAAAGGTCAGTAATGGAACATGACGGACGATCTTGGCGGCCATATCCTGCTTCTCTCCGGCCATCCCGGCTCTGGCAAGTCGACAATCGCCGGAACGCTGGCTCACTTGCCCGGCGTGCCAAAGGTGCATTTCCATAGCGATGATCTGTGGGGATATATCAAGCATGGCCGCATCGATCCCTGGCTGCCGCAATCCCATCAGCAGAACCGGATGATCATGCAGATTGCCGCCGACGTTGCCGGTCGCTACGCGAAGGCGGGCTACTTCGTGATCCTCGATGGCGTCGTGCGACCGGACTGGCTTCCGGCCTTTACGGCACTTGCCCGGCCGCTGCATTACATCGTCCTGCGCACGACAGCGGCAGAGGCGGTAGAACGCTGTCTAGCCCGCGGTGGTGACAGCCTCAGCGATCCTGATGTCGTCGCCGATCTTCACTCGCAGTTCGCCGATCTTGGTGCCTTCGAGCACCATGTCCTGTCAATGTCAGGCATGGACAAGGGTCAGGCTTTGCAATCGGTCATCAATGCGCTGCAATCGGCACGTTTCCGTATCGATGCTTTGGATGAAAGCAATCGATAACGAATGTGCAGGATGAAACAAGCGTGGCTCTACCGACCATCTACCTCCTTCGTCACGGCGAAACCGTCTGGAACTCTCTTGGCCGGTTTCAAGGACAATTGGATTCACCTCTCACGCAGCGTGGCATCGAGCAGGCGGATCATGTAGCTCACTTGCTCCGCGAAACGCTCTGCAACGATGACCAGTTGTTCCAGATGCAGATCAGTCCGCTTGGGCGCGTGCGCCAGACCGCGGACCGCGTACAGGCCAAGGTGCCACTCCCGTATATAGAAGATGACCGACTGGTTGAGGTTACGACCGGCTCCTGGGACGGGATGACGCGATTTGAGATCGACAACGAGTTTCCCGGCCATCTTGACGGGACAAACGCGTTCGACTGGTATTTCAGGGCGCCAGACGGCGAAAGTTTCGATGACGCCTGCAAGCGCGCGACGTCATGGATCTGGGATATCCGGCATCCGACCATCGTCATTTCCCATGGTCTGTTCGGGCGGATCCTTCGCGGCGTGTTTCTCGGACTTTCAAAGCGGGAGATGCTCGAACTGCCCGTTCCGCAGGATGGATTTTACCGGCTAGACGATGGCAGGTGCGATCTCGTCACCGGTTCCCCGTCCATACCTGCACCTGTTTAATGACGGAGCACAGTTCGCTGTCCCAACGGACCGCGAGCAACGCGCAAACTGCTGACATCGACCCCGGCGCCGAAGCAGGCTCGACCCTTCGATCGATACGGAGAAACACATGCCGACACTTCAGGATATCTATCTTTCCTATCTCGACTGCCTCAACCGTCAGGCTTTCGATGAACTTGGAACCTTCGTCGCCGACAATGTCGAACACAACGGCCGACCATTCGGATTGTCGGGCTATCGCGACATGCTGGAAAACGACTTTGCCGACATTCCCGACCTGCGGTTCGAGGCAGAGATCCTTGTCATCGAGGCGACACGGGTTGCCGCCCGGCTTTCGTTCGATTGCATGCCCAACTCCACCTTCATGAGCCTTCCGGTCAATGGCAGGAGGGTTCAGTTCTGCGAGCATGTGTTCTACGAATTTGAGCACATGAAAATCCGCAGGGTCTGGTCGGTCATCGACAAGCCCGCAATCGAACGTCAGCTTGGCTGAGAGCCCTGGCCTTGCAAAGACATCGGCTGCCGGCAAAGGCCTGTAAAATTATCCTGACGAGCGCGAGCGCAAGCGACTTCCCACCGCGCCCGGGCAGCCTCGATTTTATGCAGACCGCTGCACGGATCGTAGGCGTTGCACAAAGGTTACATCATTTCTTAGGCAAAAGGCATATAAATGATCTCTCATGTAAGGGAGTTCAGAGACTATGAAGAAAATCGTATCGACTATCGCATTCGTGCTCGCGGCATCGACTGCAATGGCGGCCGATGCCGTATCAGAAGTACCTGCAGCCCCGGCAGCAGAGGTTGCGCCGCTGTTCAGCTGGACCGGATTTACCGCCGGTGTCCAGGCAGGTTACGGCTGGAACAACAATGACGCTTCGATCGTCGGCCTTCCCGGCGAAACGTCCGCAGACTTCGACGGCGCTCTCGCCGGCGGTTTCGTCGGCTTCAACTATGACCTTGGCAACAGCTGGGTCGTTGGCCTTGAGGCTGACTTCGAAAAGAACTGGGGCGATGATTCCGCCACCATTCTCGGCACAGGCTTCGACTACGGGTTTGACTGGCAGGGTTCGGTTCGCGGCCGGGTCGGATACGCATTTGACCGTGCACTGGTATACGGTACCGCAGGCTGGGCCTATGCTCGCGGCTATGCGGAAGTCCCGGGCATTGCCGACGTGAAGGAAACCTTCAATGGCTACACCGTCGGCGTTGGTCTCGACTATGCATTTACCGACATGGTGTTCGGACGCGTTGAGTACCGTTACACCGACTTCGGCGACAAGGATTTCAACTTCGGTGGCGCTGCAATCAACGCGGATGTCGACCAGCATGCAATCCGCGTCGGCCTCGGCGTAAAGTTCTGATCCACCTGGACAGCAACAACAAAAGCCCGGCCTTCGTGCCGGGCTTTTTCCTGTACCTTTTTAAAAGCGGCAGCAAGGAACCGGGGCCGGCAAGTGCGGGCAACCGGTTCGTCAACGTATCCGCAGCACAATTACTGAACACGCCGACCAGGACCGAATGCGGACGGACACGATCCTTCTTCCGCCAGCAGACGCTCAGCCGGTCTCATCCATGATCTCCCCTTTGAGCGAATCCTCAAGCAGTTGACGATCGGCACCACGCAGCGCCATCCGCGGCAATTGACGCCGCAGCAAGTCCCACAGCATCTGCGCATCCGTCCGCCGATTTTTGCAGTTGGTAGAGCATTCTCATGCCACGCAGCACCTCCAGCAGCACCTAAAGTTCACGTTCCTTCAAGGCCTTCTCGGAAACCGACCAGACCGAGGACCTGAAGAATCTCCGTTCCGACGCTTGTTCTGCACGGTGAAGACGACCAGATCGTTCCGATCGCCGACCTGCTGGCCCTCATCAAGGGCTGATACTTTTGTGACATCAGAATGCGGCCGATCATTCGGCCGCATTATTATTTGGGCGAGGCCAGATGGTGCCGCCAGGCGGTGCGACGGGAACCAAGGGTCAACTCGGAAGTTCACAAAACCCGCAGTGGCGTTCCGTTCAGCCATGCGACGAGATTGTCCACGGTATCTCGATAGAAAATCCGATATGAGTTTTCGGTAACAAACCCGATATGAGGCGTCGCGATCACATTGCCAAAAGTCCGAAGCGGATGATTACTGGGCAAAGGCTCATGATCAAACACGTCCACTGCAAGACCTGCGATCCTCTTGGTTTCCAGGGCAGCGATCAAAGCTCCTTCATCGACAAGCGGACCTCGTGACGTATTCACGAGCCAGGCTGTTGGCTTCATCAAAGCCAGCTGCTCCAGACCGATTACGCCCTTCGTTCGCTCCGACAGAACAAGATGCAACGTCACCCAGTCGGACTCGCGAAGAAGCGTCTCTTTTTCAACCCGTCGCACACCGGCAGATTCTGCCGCCTCATCGGTCAGATTCTGGCTCCAGGCGATCACGTCCATACCGAAAGCAAGCCCGACCTTTGCGATCTGGCGGCCGATCCTGCCCAGACCGATGACACCCAGCGTGCTGCCCGAAAGGTCGCGCCCGACCGTGGTTTGCCAGCCACCACTCCGAAACGAGGCAATTTCTGTGGAAATATGGCGTGCCGCCGCAAGGATGAGTGCCCAAGTCAGCTCCGGGGCGCCCGATCCGTTCGCACCCGTCGCCCAAACAACGATGCCAAGATCACGGGCCGCGGCAAGGTCGATTGAGGCGTTGCGCCCTCCAGTCGTTGCGATGAACCGCAGGTTCGGCAGGCGCTTGAGAACACGTCGCGGCAGCGGCGTCCGTTCGCGCATGACGCAGACAGCATCGAACGGCAAGAGACGATCAACCAGGCGTTCTTCGTCCGCGATGTGGTCATTGAAGATCGTGATTTCGGCACAGTCTTTCAATGGCGACCAGTCGGCGCTGGTGATCGCCACATTCTGGTAATCATCCAAAACCGCGATATTTCTTACGTCATGGCGGCTCATGAGACGACGCCACCGATTTTGACGATAAGCTTGCCGAAATTCTTGCCTTTCAGCATGCCGATGAAGGCGTCAGGAGCATTCTCCAATCCATCGACGACATCCTCGCGGTACCTGATCTCGCCGCTAGCGACCCTTGGGCCAATCTCCGCGAGAAAGTCATTGAAATGATCGGCCGCAAATTCAGTCTGGATGAAACCTCGAACGAGAAGGCTCTGTCTCAGGATCGCCGACATCGTTGCCGGAAGACGGTCTGTCTGCGACGAGTTTGCACCGTTATATTGAGAAACGAGGCCGCAGACGGGAACACGCCCGAACTGGTTTAGAAGAGGCAGTACCGCATCCCAGACGCGTCCTCCGACATTCTCGAAATAGACATCAATCCCGTTTGGAGAGGCCGCGTTCAGATCGCTGACAAAATTCTCCGAGCGATGATCAACCACGCTGTCGAAGCCAAGTTCATCCTTCACGAATGCACATTTGTCGGGCCCACCGGCTATACCGACTGCCCTCGCCCCGTAAAGCTTTGCAAGCTGTCCGACCATGGAACCAACGGGGCCAGAGGCTGCAGCGACAGCAACCGTCTCACCCTGCTTCGGTTTGCCAATGAACTTCAGACCACTCCATGCAGTAAATCCCGGCATGCCAAGGACGCCGATCGCGGTCGTGACCGGCGCGCCGTGCGTCTCGACCTTTCGTAGCAAGTCCCCATTGATGACCGCCCCCGTACACCAACCGGTCCGCCCGCGCACGATGTCGCCGGGCGCAAAACCGTTGTGCCGTGACTTCACCACCTCGCAGATCGTCTCGCCTTCCATGATACCGTCGATGGGTACAGGCGCCGCGTACGATTTGGCATCGCTCATACGCCCACGCATGTAAGGGTCGAGCGAAAGATAGAGAACGCGGACCGTGACATCGCCCTCGGCTGCTTCGCGCAGCTCGGCATCCTCAAGGCGGAAATTTTCATGCGATGGTTCTGCCAAGGGGCGGCTTGCCAGCACAATGCGTTTTATCGTCATCATAAGGTTCGTTCCTCGTTGAATAGGGCCGATTTTCTTGACGCTCTCGGGGTAAATATCCTACCGCTTCTCGAACTCGAGGGGCGGCGGCATCCTGTTCCTGATGTGTTTGCGTTTTTGGGTTGTAGATCATTTTGATGTACTCGAACACGTCCAGACCAAGGTAATCGCATGAGCGATCGCCCGAAAATTTGCGCCGCCGCTAGGCGACCACGTTGCTAAGACTGGTTTTCGACCCTGGATAATTAGAGTTGCGGCTCGGAAAACAGCAGTTCTTGCGCCCGCCTGTCGACTAATTCTTTCTCAATCGACCAATAAATGGTCAAATCCCACAAACACTCTGAATGAGAAGGCGCGGATTCCCCACAAAAGTCGACTTGGCACGCCTTTTGCTTGTGACTGATTTGACCGTTTTGACTGATTTGACGGTTTGCTCAAAATAGAAAAGGGGAACTCAATGGGTTCAGAATTCAGTCGCCGCCGCTTCCTTCAAGGCTCTGTTGGCGCCGCCGCTGTTGCGGGCTATATGCAGATTAATCCTGACTTCTTCATTTCGTCGGCTTATGCACAGGCCGGCAAGCCAATGACCTTCCTGTCAGCCGAGAACATCACCGGCAACTGGGACCCGACCGCTCACACCACACTGTCGCAGAAGAACATCGAAGGCTTCGTGATGGGTTTCCTGACCCGCACGCCAATGAAGCTCGACGACCCGGGTGCGGTCGTCTACGAGCTGGCAACCGACATCAAGCTGCTTGATCCCCACCGCCTGCAGATCAAACTGCGCGACGGCATCGTCTTTCATGACGGCAAGCCCTTCAAGGCGGAAGACGTCAAGGCAACCTTTGAATACGGCTCGCGGGCAGATCGTCCGGCACAGTGGTATCCCGGCCCCACCGAAACCCTAAGCATCGAAACACCTGATGATTTCACCGTCATCGTCGATACATCGAAGGGCGGATATCCGGCCCACCTCTTCATCTTCCTCGCATCTTTCCTGCCAATCATGTCGGCCAAGGATATTGCCGGCGGCCCTGGTGGTCCGCTGTCGCAGCGGCTCAACGGGACCGGCCCGTTCAAGTTTGTCGAGCAGCGCGGCAACGACACCGTGATGGAAGCCTATGATGGCTATTTCAAAGGCAAACCTGCCATTCCCGGTATCAATTTCACCTTCACCGGCGACTCTACCACCCGGATGCTGTCATTGATGAATGGTCAGGCTTCGATCGTCGAACGGCTTGAGCCCGAACAGGTGGATTCGATCAAGGACAATCCGGCAATATTCATCAACAAGGTCGTTTCGGTCGAAAACAAGTATCTGTGGTTCCGCTGCTCGAAAGCACCTTTTGACGATCCTCGTATCCGTCTGGCCGCCTGCCATTCGATTGATCGGGACATGATCATGGAGTTGATGGGTTCGGCGGGCCACGCCTCATCCAACTTCGTATCGCCGGTCAAGTTCGGCTATGTCGACCTGCCCGACTACCCGAAATTCGACCCGGAAAAGGCACAGGCCCTGCTGGCCGAAGCCGGTTTCCCGAACGGCAAAGGGCTGCCGCCGCTCGAATACATCACCTCTGTGGGCTTCTACCCGAAGACGAAGGAATATGGCGAGATGGTCACGGCCATGTTGCAGGAGCAGGGCTTCAACGTCAGCCTGACCGTACTTGAGCCCGCGGCCTGGAACGAGCAGCTTTATCACCGGCCAGGCGGGGGCCCAGGCCACATGGTGGATTGCGGCTGGTCGACGGCTTCGCCGGAACCCGATCTCGTGCTGCGCACTCATTTCCACTCCACCTCCCACCGCATCTGCGGCATCGAGGACAAGGATATCGATGCCAGCCTCGACAAGGAGCGTTCGGCACCGACTTTGGAGGAACGCAAGAAAATCCTTCAGGAGGAAACCATGCCGCTCATAGCCTCGAAAATGCCGGCGCTTTCCTTGTTCACGTCGGTGATGATCCACGCCATGCAGAAGGACTTTGAAGGCATGTACATCTATCCGGACGGATCGATCGATGCCGCCAAACCGGCTGCCTGACGACATTCATCTGCACGTCGCCTTTCCTTTGGAGGCGTGCAGACTTTCACGTAAGTTTTCGAGCGGAGTGGCTGAATGTTTGCCGTGAACTTCCTGATGCGGCGCCTTTTCCAGGGTGTCATCATCATATTCCTCGTCTCCCTGCTGATCTTCACCCTGTTGCGGGTGGTGCCGGGAGATCCGGTGCGCCTCATGGCGGGCGGCATGGCGCCCGAGGCGCTGATCGAGAAGATCGCGACCGACATGGGCCTGCGCGATCCCATCCCGGTGCAATTCGGCAGGTATATGAGCGGCGTCGTTCGCGGCGATCTCGGTCAGTCCTTCGTGCGCCCCGCAAACGGCGCTTCGACAGGCGGAGCCACATTCAACGACACGACGCGCGGTGAGCGCGCAAAAGTCTTCGACCTTATTTTCGACGCCCTGCCGATGACGCTCCAGCTTGCGGCTGTCACACTGGTGATCGCGCTGATCTTTTCTGCAATTGTCGGCATTGCCGGCGGACTGTCGATCGGCAGATGGCCCGACAAGCTGGCATTCTACATTTCCTCGGTCTTCATCTCGCTGCCGAATTTCTGGCTCGGCATCGTTCTGGCTCTGCTCTTTTCAGTCAAGCTCGGCTGGCTGCCTGCGATCGGCTATCAGGGCTTTGCCTATACGATCCTGCCCGCCATCGTACTGGCGGTTGAATTGTCGCCGGTTCTGATCCGCACGCTGGTCAGTTCCGTGTCGGGGCAGATGATGGAGCCTTATGTTTCGGTCGGCCGCGTGCGTGGCCTGAGCAAGGCTCGGATCATTTCGAACCACGCGCTGCGCAATGCCTCGGTTCCCTTGCTCAATCTGCTCGGCGTGCAGTTCTCCGGTCTGCTCGGTGGCGTCATTATCGTGGAATACATCTTCGATTATCCGGGACTTGGTCTTCTGACGATCAATGCTGTGCTGCAGCGTGACTTTCCGCTGATCCAGGGCATTGCGATCGTGACCAGCGCGATTTTCGTGCTGATCAACATCATCGTCGATCTTGTCGCAACAACCATCGATCCAAGGCTGGAATACTGATGTCCATCACATCCGCACTCGACACCCCGCTCGTATCGAAGGCCGCGAGCCGCTCTATTGCAAGGCGTATCTTTGACCGCGCCGCCTCCACGCCCGGTTTTCGCATCGGCCTTGCAATCTTCCTCCTGCTTGCAATCTCAGCCGCTCTTTATCCTGAGATCAGCGGTATCGACCCAACCAAGATGGATGTAAAGGCGCGCCTGCTTCCACCGCTTTTCATGGGGGACAACTGGAGCTGGCTCCATCCGCTTGGCACTGACCAGATCGGTCGCGACATGCTGGTTCGCTCGCTTGTCGGCCTGCGTTACTCTTTCCTGATCGGTATAGCCTCGGTTGCGGTGACGCTCATCATCGGATGCGCCCTAGGAACCATCGCCGGATATTTCGGCGGTCGCATTGACACGCTGATCATGCGTCTCACCGACGCGCAGCTTTCAATTCCCATGATCATTCTGGCAATCGCCGTCCTGGGCGTCTCACGCCCGACGATTCCCGCTATTGTTCTTGTCCTTGGTCTGTCGAGCTGGCCGGTCTACGCGCGCATCATGCGCAGTATCGTCATGACAGAGAGACAACGGGAATATGTGCGCGCCGCAAAGCTGGGTGGCTCGACCGATTTTCGCATCATCATTGGCTTGCTTCTGCCGCTGCTGCTCCCGCCCGTGATCTTCACCTCCGTGTTAGACGTGGCCCGAATGATGATTTTTGAATCGACCCTCGGTTTCCTAGGCCTAGGCGTCCAGCCGCCGACTCCCACCTTCGGCAATATCATCGCGGATGGACGGAAGTACCTTCTCAATGCGTGGTGGATCGCCACCATGCCAGGCGTGTTCCTAGGCCTGACGTTGACCAGCATCAATCTTATCGGCGCCTCTCTTGAGCGTGCCCGAAACACCGTTCACGGAGGGTCAGAGTGATGAGCCAGCCGCTTCTCCAACTCAGGAATGTCACAGTTGCTGCCGGACGTGGTGCCCAGCCGAAGATCATTCTCGATGATATATCTTTCAGCATCGCACCGCGCGAAATCGTTGGCGTCGTCGGCGCCAGCGGTGCTGGCAAGACGGTTCTCTCAAAAGCCGTCGTCAACTGGCTGGAAGCCCCACTCGCCTTGCAATCCGGCAGCGTGCTCTTCGAAGGCAAGGATATCTACGGCATCCCTGAGAGCGAGATGCGCGTCTTGCGCAGGCGTGTCGCCTATGTTGGCGCCAACCCGATGGGCGCCCTCGATCCAACTCTACCGGTCGGTTCTCAGATCGTGGAGAAACTGCGTGCCGTCGTGCCGGGCACGTCCCGGCAAGAAGCGGAAAAAAGAACAATCGAGTTACTTGAGGCGGTACGAATTCCATCTGCCCGCAGCCGTTTCAGCGACTACCCGTCGCAGTTTTCAGGTGGCATGATGCAACGTGCCCTGATCGTCGATGCTCTGGTTACCAATCCCGCGCTTCTCATCGCCGACAATGTGACTCAACCGCTCGATGTCACCGTTGCCGCTCAAGTCATTCGTCTGATGAAGGAACTGACTTCGGGCTTCGACACGGCCGTCTTGTTCGTCTCCTCTTCCCTGCCGGTGGCCCGGGAAGCCTGCGACCGTATGCTGGTGATGGAGGAAGGCCGCATCATCGAAGAGCAGGAGACCGAACGACTGATCGCGGCGCCTGCCCACGCCTACACGAAGGACCTTGTTCAGCAGACGCCGAAGATCTGGATCGAGAAAAGCGAGATCCCACGGCTGAACGACAAGCGCGACACCGTCCTGAGTTTGCGCGACGCGTCGCAGATCTACAAGGTCAGAAAGAAAACCGGCTTTGGCGGTTTCAATCACGTCCGTGCCGTCAGAAACGTGACCTTTGATGTCCGTCGTGGCGATAGTTTTGCGATCGTCGGCGAATCCGGGTGTGGTAAATCCACGCTGATGAGGCTCCTCAGCCGATTGGAGTTACCAAGCTCCGGTCAGGTCCTGTGCGGCGAAAATGACATAGCGACCCTGAGCGGCAAGGGCCTTCTTTCGTTCCGCAAGAAGCTTCAGATGGTTCTGCAGGATCCCTTCGGCTCGCTTCCGCCCCGCACTTCTGTCGGCAAGATGCTGGAGGGCCCGCTTCGCACTCACGGGTGGAAGGACAGCGCGAAGATTCGCGAACGCGTACTCAAGGTGATGGGAGAAGTCGGCCTGTCGACCGATCTCTATGAAGAGCTGCCGATAGGCCTGAGTGCCGGCCAGCGCCAACGGATCAATGTCGCCCGCGCACTTGTGCTGGAGCCGGAAATTCTCATCATGGACGAGACGCTGTCTGCACTCGACCAGACGGAGCAATTCAAGCTGCTCGATCTTTTCCAGAAACTGCAGAAAGAATACGACCTCACCTACATCTTCATCTCCCATGACCTCGCGATGGTCCGCAAGGTTTGTAACCGCGTCGCTGTGATGTATCTCGGCGAGGTCTTCGAACTGGCCGACAATGAGCGGTTGTTCTTCGATCCTGGCCACCCCTATACCATGGCGCTTTTAAGCGCGATGCCAACGCTTGAGGAACGCCGTTACCAGCCGGAAGATTGCCTTCTCGAGGGCGAGCCGCCAAGCCCGATCGACATTCCCACCGGTTGCAGCTTCAAGTCGCGCTGTCCGCATGCAATGGCGAAATGTGGCAACCTTCAGCCTGTTCTGACTGTACGAGGCAGCCAGGACTTCGCCGCCTGTCATCTGGTACCGTCACTCGCCGGCGGTGATACGCAAACACCTCAAATGGCTTCGGCCTGAACGTGGTCGCGCGCCCGGCAATGTGGTTCCGACCGTCGCTAGCATCCAGGGAATATTCATGAGTTTCACGGAACATCGCCTCAAGCTTATCCTCGACACGCTGAAACAGACCCAGCGCGTCAACGTGAAGGAACTCGCCGATCATCTGCATGTCAGTCAGGAATCGATCCGGCGTGACCTGAAGGAACTGGAGGCACGCGGTTATGCCCGCCGGGTTTATGGTGGTGCAGTTCTCGACCAGCAGGAAAGCGATCAACCCTTTACCGAGCGTCTGCGCGTCGCGTCTCGGGAAAAAGCACGGATCGGTGAGGCAGCAGCTGCCCTGGTCGAAGACGGGATGAAGGTGTTCATCGATACCGGTACTACGACCCTTGCCTGCCTGAAACATCTCGAAAGCCGCAAGGATATCACTGTCGTCAGCAATTCTCTGGCTGTCGCTGCCCATTTTTTCCACCTGCCGCAGGCGAGCGTCCGCGTTCTCGGCGGACGTATGCGGCCCGAATACCAGGCGACTTACGGACATGAAACCGTTGCCGCTCTGAAAGAGCATTTCTTTGATCTGGCCATAATTGCCATCAGCGCCATCCATTCCGATCGCGGCTTCATGGACTTCGGTGAGGACGAGGCCGTCTTGCGCCGCGTTGCCAAGGCGCAGGCCAAACGCTCAGTAGTCGTTGCCGACAGCTCGAAATTTGGCCGCCTTGGCTCCATTCACACCTTCGGCCTCAATGACATTGACGCGGTCGTAACCAGTGGCGTGATGGCCCGGGAATTCTCGGAACAATTCAATCAATCAAACGTGGAAATCATACATGCCTGACGTTCCTTCCTCTCCCGCCCCTATCAATCCCAATCGTCTTCAGACGCTGATGGAGGCCGTGTCTACCTTCGGCGGCGGTCCTGACGGATCGATGACACGCCTTACACTGTCCAGAGAAGACGGCATGGCGCGCGATTGGCTCGGCCGCTGGTTTGCCGATAACGGTTTCACGCAGTCCATCGATGCCATTGGCAACCAGTTCGGCAAGATGACGCTGGCTGGCGCCAATGCTCCGGTGATCATGGTCGGTTCGCACATCGACAGTCAGCCGAACGGTGGGCGCTTCGATGGCGCGCTTGGCGTCATCGCGGGCTGCGAAGCGGTTCTCGCCGTGACCGAGCGCCTCAAGGCTGAGGGCCGGCTTTCCGCCTGCAACTTTCAGATCGTCAACTGGACCAACGAAGAAGGCGCACGTTTCCAGCCAAGCCTTTTAGGCAGCAGTGTTTTTGCCGGGGCAACGGAACTCGAATGGGCGTTGGATAGAGCAGATGGCGACGGCATCACCGTGCGCCAGTCGCTGGAAGAAATTGGTTACGCTGGAAAAGACAAGGTCGAAATCCCCGACGCGCTGATCGAACTGCATATCGAGGGAGACACGACACTCAGCAATGCCGGCGAGCGGTTCGGTATCTTTACGCGCTTCTGGGGCGCTACGAAATATCGCCTCGCCTTCCTCGGCCGTCAGGCCCACACGGGCGCCACTCCGATGGCAGACCGGAAGGATGCGTTGCTGGCCGCTGCCTATCTGATCGCCGACCTTAAACAAATCTCGACCGAGCATGGTCTCGACTTGCATACTTCGGTCGGGCGACTTGAAGTCTTTCCCAATTCACCAAATGTAGTGCCCGCCGAAGCCGTACTGTTCATTGAATTGCGATCCGGCTCGCCGGACGTTCTGGCGGATGCCGAGCGCAAGATGAAAATCAAGATCGATGAGGCTGCATTAAGGGCAGGAGTAACCTCTGAAGTACGCTCTATTGACCGTCGCAAGGCTGGGAAATTCGCGCCTGGACTAATTGCTCTTGCTGAAAGTGCAGCAGCAAATCTCGGGTTGAGCGCTCGCCACCTCGATACGATCGGCGGCCATGACTCGGTTGCGATGTCAGCGGTTTGCCCGGCGGTGGTACTTGCGGTGCACAGTCGTGATGGCGTCATCCATCATCCAACTGAATATACCTCCCCTGAAGACCAGGCCGCTGGCACGCAGATCCTTGCCGACATGCTCTACCGGATCGCCTGCGAAGGCCTGCAGGCCGCAGAACTCGTCGAGGCTGCCGAATGAAAATAGTGGGATCGCCGCAAAACCCGCTGGAAAACCGCGCGGAGAACGCACTTCTTGCGTTTTCTGCCGTGGTCGGAAACCGACCGGCCTATACTCCCTCAACGACTGCCGTCGCATCACCGTCTTACCACGCCGTCGAGTCCAACGGCTACGCAGTGGCAAGCGATGAAGGGGAAGCGCAATATTTCCTTCGCCTTGGTGCTGATGAAGTCGCTGATCTGGTCGATGGCGAGGCGGCGTTTGCTGCCGCGACCCGTTTTCATGAACTCGGCTTCTCACCTGAACCCATTGCTTACGACAAGAAGACACGTGCAACCCTTTTTTCACTCCTCGCAAACGGCTGGCGGACGGCCAGGATCGACGATCTTATGCAGCCGGCAAGGGCCGCCCGACTGATAGAAATGCAGACAACAATCGCAACCGGTGCCCCCATCGGTCAAAGGTGGTCGGTCTTTGACGGGATAGAAGAACTTTGGTCGATCGTTTCCGCTGGCGATGGCGGTGTGCCCGGTGATGCCGAGTGGATGCTGTCATGGATGAGGCCAATCCGCGAGGCGGTGACGGCAGCAGGTATCGATGTGAAACCGGCCCACGGTGATCCGCAGACGTCGAATGTCATGCTTGGCCCCGATGGTTCTTTGAAGCTCGTCGATTTCGACATGGCAGCCGACATCGACCCCTATTATCAGCTCGGCGTGCTGATGAATGAACTTTACCAGTTCGAGAGCCAGATGAAGCCGCTGCTGGAAATGCACGATGGCGCGTTCACCGAAAAGGCCTTCAGTCGCTGCCGGGTCTATGCTGCGGCGGACGACCTCTATTGGGCCTTACGAAGCCTCGTGCTGGAGCTTCGGTCACCACCAAAGGGTGTCGAATTCCTGAAACATGCCGGCTGGCGTTTCCTACGCTGCCGAATGCTGCTGGGCCATCCAGACTTCGAAGCCAGACTGCGGACACTCTAGGTCTACACTTAACACAACGGGCTAAAAACGATAACGGGAACAAGCCTATGAACGAACTGGGAATGGCACGATCAGATGCCGAAAGGGCGCTGGAAGCCGCAATCGTCCAGGTTAAACCGTGGCAAGGCAGGCGATTGCGCTACCGTCCGGTTTCGGGAGGCATCAGCAACACCAATTTTCGCATAGAGGTCGAAGGTGACGACCTAGGATATTTTCTGAAAATCCCTGGCCGCGGCACGGAGATGTTCATCGACCGCAGGGCTGCGGCTGCGGCGAGCAAGCAGGCCGAGGCGATCGGCGTCGGGCCGAAGACGTTCGATTATCTCGATCACCTCGATATCGAAATCGCTGAATTTATCGACGGCCGCCGCGCCTCGACCCATAAGGATTTCGCCGACATAGCGATCAGAAACGAGGCGGTGCGTGTGTACCGGCAGTTTCACGATGCCCCTGCGCTGCCGCTGACAAAAACCGTGTTCGACATGATTGACGAGCATTTTGATCAGGTAAGAGCACTTAGCAGCCATTGGCCGCTCGACCGCGACTGGCTGTTCCGCTCCTACAAGCAGGCACGCGCAGCGCTTGAGGCTTCCGGGCTTGATCTCGTTCCATGCTTCAACGATCCCATGCCGGGAAATTTCCTGATTGGCGACGACAAGTCTATCAAGCTTATCGATTTCGAATATGCCTCGAACAACGAACGCCTCTACGATCTGGCGATCTGGAGCGGCGAAATGTTCTATTCGGAGGACATCGACTGCGAAATCATCGAGGAATATTTCGGCTTCTACAACAAGGCGTCTCATGCCCGCTTTATCGTGCACAAGGCGCTGGCCGACATCAAGTGGAGCACATGGGCGATGGTGCAGAACCGGATTTCGACGCTTGATTTCGACTTTTACAAATACGGGATATGGAAACACATGCGCGCCCGCTCGATCATCCATGATCCTCGCTGGCCCCTTTTCCTGAAAGCGCTCTGATGACCACCGACAATATCCATTTGCAAGAGGCAGCGCCTTACCTCGCCTTTGCCGAAGCGCTTGCCGACGCCGCACGTCCGCTGGCGCTTTCCTATTTCAGGACGCCACTGGACGTCATCTCGAAAAACGACGACAGCCCGGTCACGATAGCCGACCGTGCAATCGAGAAACATCTGCGCGAGATGATCGAGGCGCGTTTTCCAGACCATGGGATTTATGGTGAGGAGTTTGGCGTCAAGAAAGGTGACGCCTTCACTTGGGTGCTGGACCCGATCGACGGCACAAAGAGCTTTATCACCGGCTTTCCATTATTTGGCACGCTGATTTCGCTAGCCTATCAGAGCAAACCATACTGTGGCGTAGTCGATATTCCCGCAACCGGCGAGCGGTGGCTGGGACAGCCGGGAGGAACAACATTTGCCGGAAAACCGGCACGAACCAGCAGCAACGCAAATCTCTCTGACGCTCGGTTCTACACGACCTCACCCGATATGTTCACAGGCGCCGACATCGCGTGCTTCGAACGTCTGTCCAAGGCAACCAGGCTGCGACGGTTCGGGGGTGATTGCTATATTTACGGCCTCCTCGCATCTGGCCATTGCGAGATCGCGCTCGAAACCGGCCTGCAACCCTATGACTACATGGCGCTCGTGCCAATCGTGACCGGCGCTGGCGGTTCAATTACCGACTGGCAGGGCAACGCGCTGTCATTTCATTCGGATGGCCGCGTTTTGGCGTCGGCCAACCCAAAACTCCATGATCACGCCCTCACACTTCTCAACCGGTAATCCACCCTATGCCCCACACGATGACGATCGAGAAAACTGTATTTCGTTTTGATGACCTGAGGGACCTCATGGCGAAGGCAACGCCGGAGCGCTCCGGCGACCAACTCGCGGGAATCGCCGCCGAAGGTCCGGTCGAGAGGCTCGCCGCGCAGATGGCGCTCGCCGATCTGCCGCTCAAGGCATTTCTGAGCGAAGAACTGATTTCGTCCGACGAAGACGAGGTCTCACGGCTGATCGCTGAACGGCATGATGCCGCAGCGTTTGCGCCGGTCTCCTCGCTTACCGTAGGCGAATTTCGCGAATGGCTGCTACGTCCCGAGACGACGCAGCGAAAGCTGGAGGCGGTGACGTGGGGCCTCACCCCGGAAATGGTTGCCGCGGTATCGAAAATCATGCGGCTTCAGGACATGATCGCTGTCTCGGCCAAACGCAATGTCGTTACACGTTTCCGAAACACCTTGGGGCTCGCCGGCCGGCTTTCAACTCGAAATCAGCCAAATCATCCAACAGATGACAGCCGCGGCATCATCGCCTCAGCGATCGATGGTCTCCTCATGGGATCTGGAGATGCCGTTATCGGCGTCAATCCCGCAACCGATGCAACGGATGATTACATTCGCATCGTCTCACTGCTCGACGAATTGCGGGAGAAGCTGGTTATCCCTACGCAGACCTGCTGCCTTGGACATGTCACGACAGCCATGCAGGCGATGGAAAGATCCGCACCTGTCGACCTTGTCTTCCAGTCCGTTGCCGGCTCGGAGAAAGCCAATCGCGGTTTTGGCATTGACCTCGCCTTGCTCAAGGAAGCACATGAAGCGGCCCGATCGCTCAAGCGCAGCCCACCGGGCGCCAACGTCATGTATTTTGAAACAGGTCAGGGAGCGGCGCTTTCCGCCGACGCCCATTTCGGCGTCGACCAGCAGACGATGGAAACACGCGCCTATGCGGTTGCCCGCGAATTCGACCCGCTGCTTGTAAACACGGTTGTCGGTTTCATCGGACCCGAATATCTCTTCAACGGCAAGCAGATTATCAGAGCCGGTATCGAGGATCATTTCTGCGGAAAGCTCCTTGGCCTGCCGATGGGTGTGGACGTTTGTTACACAAATCACGCTGACGCTGATCAGGAGGATATGGACACGCTCCTCACCCTGCTTTGCGCGGCGAATGTCAACTTCGTCATCACAGTTCCCGGCGCAGACGACATCATGCTCAACTACCAGTCTCTTTCCCATCACGACGCCGTCTATTGCCGTGAGACCCTGAAGCGACCGCCAGCGCCGGAATTCGAGAAATGGCTGTTTGATATAGGGCTGACCGATCGCCACGGTGCCATGGCTGGCGAGCCTGTAGCGCTGTCCAATTATGTCCGAAACAGCAACCTGATTGGAGCCTGAGGTGGTGAGAATGCTCAAACCGGAAACCAGGAACACAGCTCTCAGCCTCAAGGACTTGACCGATGCCCGTGTTTCGCTTGGCCGCCATGGAGCAGGCCTTCCGACACGCGCACAGCTCGCCTTTCTTCTCGACCACGCTCGGGCTCGTGAGGCCGTTTGGACAAGCGTCGATCAGCGCTCGCTGACGGATAGGCTCAATCGCCTCGGCCTTTCGGTTGTCAATGTTGACAGCGCGGCACGTGACCGCAGCATCTATGTGCGCCGGCCTGATCTCGGGCGGCAGCTTTCAGCAGAATCTACGGCCCGCCTCAAACAAAAAAGGACGGCCGAAGGCTGTGATGTCGCAATCATCGTCGCGGACGGCCTTTCGTCCAGCGCGGTTGACATCAATGCGGTGCCTCTGATTGAGGCGCTTGTTCCGAGGCTGGCAGCACTTGAGCTTTCGTCCCCGCCAATTGTCCTTGCTAATCAAGCTCGGGTCGCCATTGGTGATCCGGTCGGTAAGGCGTTGGGTGCCAAGTTGACGATCGTGCTTGTAGGCGAACGTCCGGGACTATCCGCTGCCGACAGCCTCGGAGCCTATATCACTTATGGCCCGGCGCCGGGAAACCCGGATTCCAACCGCAACTGCGTCTCCAATATCCGGGACGGCGGCCTGCCGCCCCCCGAAGCTGCCGGAATTATTACCGCCCTTACGAGGGATATGATGAGTACCCGGGTCAGCGGCGTAGGCCTCAAGGCTGCCATCGCAGCACTTCCTGAAAGCGAGAACGGCGCGGCGCTGCCTAAAGAACCGATGATAATTGCCGGAACTCAGTCAAACCAGCAAAAATGACTGCGTTGCTTTTTCGCAAATCTCGTCATTTGATGTGGGTCCGACGCGGATTGGGGGCGCATATGGACGGCACGCATCTGTTCGAACTCGTGATCGCGATGTTTCTCGCCATCATCGTGCTGCACTACATCGCACATCGCATGGGCCTGCCGCCATCCGTAGCGCTACTGGTGGGCGGGGGAACGCTGGCGTTCCTTCCCGGCTTGCCCACGATCGCTGTCAATCCGGAACTGGTTCTCGTTATATTTCTACCGCCACTGCTTCTCGACGGAGCGTGGTCGATCGCCGTCGATCGCTTAAAACGACACGTCTTTGGAATTGCATCTCTCGCGATCGGTGCAGTGCTGTTCACGACAATCGTCATCGCGGTCGTTGTCCACCTCCTGATGCCGTCTCTGCCATGGGCGGCCTGCGCGGCCCTTGGCGCAATCGTCTCACCTCCGGACGCCGTGTCAGCCCGTGCCGTGCTGGAAAGGGTCAAGATTCCGAGGCGTCTGCAAATCCTTCTTGAAGGTGAGAGCCTTCTCAACGACGCCAGCGGGCTCGTGCTCTTTCGTTTTGCTGTAGCGGCTGCGGCCGGAAGTACATTCAGCACCACCGACGCAATCGGCACCTTCATTTTTCTGGCCCTTGGAGGCGCCGCAACCGGCGTGGTCGTTGGCTTCGCATGGGTAAAGCTCGTCCGGCACCTTGGCGACGAGTACCTCATCATTGCCGCCACCGCAATCTTGTCATGGATCGCCTATCTTTTGGCGGAACAGATCCATGCATCCGGTGTAATCGCCACCGTAACGGCCGGGCTGATAGCGTCATGGCATCAGCACACCGTCTTTTCTGCGGCGACACGAATGCGCGGCACCTCATTCTGGAACGTCCTTGTTTTCCTGATGGAGGCTATGGTTTTCATCCTGATAGGACTATCGCTGCGGGACGTCGTTGAACGTGGCGGCGGCTTTGGCTCACTGGTTGGTTCGATGGCACTCCCCGCGGCCGCAATCCTCGTTACGCTCGTCATCGCGCGGTTCGTGTGGATATTCACGTCGGATCTGGTCATCAGGTTTTTTCAGGGGCTCAAGGTCGCTCGCTCGACGCCCCTCGGAGCAGGAGGGGTGACGGCGCTCGGGTGGGCAGGCATGCGCGGCGTCGTGACGCTGGCACTTGCGCTCAGCCTGCCGGAGGATTTTCCCGGACGTGACTTCATTCTGGTCATGGCATTCGCGGTTATCGTGGGAACCGTTCTCATACAGGGAACGACGCTTGGGTGGATTATCGCCTGGGCGGGGCTCGGCAATATCGAACCGGAGCGCGCACCGATGACGATGAGTGAGGCTGAAGCAGCCATGGCGCAGGTCCAGCTCGCAGCCGTTCAGGGGCTTGCCTACGACGAAAGTGGGGAACTCATCCATCCCCAACTCCTGAAGAGATACGAACACCGGCTGGCGGCAAGTGTCAGATACGCCGAAAGTACCGAGAAATATTCGCCACTTCTTCATGTCCACTTCGATGTCGTTCTTCAGGCTGTCGCCGCCGGCAGAAAGGAACTTATTCGTCTGCGACGCGAAGGGAAGATCGATGATGAAACTCTAAGGGAGCTTGAGCATGATCTCGATCTTGAAGAGCTCGGCGCAATTTCTGCGAAGGCGTGACTGGCTGGATGCTTTCCAACTTAAGGAAACTAGCACCTATAAGCAGCAGGAAGCCAAGAAAAGCATCGCAACGGTAGTGCCGCGTCAGGATCAGCCCTGAAGAGCACCATAATCAATGCAACCACTCGCAACGATAGGCTAGGACCGGCTTGGCGAAGCCTTTAAGCCTGTATCGATGGCCATATACGGGGACATCGGCGCTGCCATATTCCTGCAGGGTCTTGTCCGATATCAGGATCTGATCGCTATGGGCGGCAGCACAAAGCCTTGCAGCCAGTTGAACGGTCGTGCCGAAGAAATCATTGCTGTCTTCAATCGGCTCACCACAATCCAGCCCGATGCGGATGTGAATGGGTTCGCCCCTGTCGCTGTTGTAGCGATGGAAGGCGCGCTGAATATCGATTGCACAGTCGACTGCAAATGGCGTGGAGGAGAACACTGCCATTATGCCGTCCCCGGTGTGCTTTACCTCCCGTCCTGACCGTCTTACCAGACAGCCACGCACGAGCGCATCATGCGCGCGGACGAGTTCAGCTGCCATACGATCGCCCAGGCGAGCGGTCATTTCGGTTGAACCGACGATGTCAGTGAAAAGTATCGCACGGTGGCCAGCATCCATGTGTTTGGGGGCAGGCTCGAGCGGCGTCGGGTCCTGTATTCGCCCGAGAAACGCCTCCACAGCCGACAGAGCGACTTCCACAACTTCGCTGGCGACGAAACCGTGCGCTTCGCGGTGCACGCATTGCGCGGTTTCAGCATCCGGCGCATCCATGAGGCAGAAGGCGGTACCGCGCCTTTCATCGAACCAGTAGGTTAAAAACCTGACGCCATACCGGTCCTGAATGTCGATATCCTTAAGATGCGCGGCGGCAATATCGGCCGCAGAAACTCCGGCGAGCTCATGCCGGTCCATGAAGATAGGCATTGTTTCCTCCCGAGAGTATGTCGTTGCCTCATCTGGCGGCCAGATTACGACGTCACCGATTGACCGTCCACCGTTCATACGGGTGACGTGGAAAACATAGAAGCACCGAAAGAGCGATACTCATTCGCATTATATCAGGGGGTGGAGGTGCTGCGCGACTTTCGTCACCTGCGTTTGACCATGCGGCGGAGCAACGAGCCGGACCGGGCCTTCCTCGGAATGAGGTGGATATCGCTGACCAGCTTCGCGCCACCTTCCCGGCGTTCCAGCGTAATCTTGCGGCTGTGGAAGGCCTCCAGCTCAGCGCGATGTGCCACGCTGATGATCGTAGCATCTGGTAATTCGTCGATGACCGTCTGCATCATCCTGTCCTGGCTTTTTTCATCCAGGGCGGCGGTCGCCTCATCCATGACGATGATATCGGGATCGTTCAGCAGCAGGCGGGCAAAGGTGAGCCGCTGTTTTTCACCACCGGAGAGCGTCTGGTCCCACGGCGCCTCTTCTTCCACCTTGTCCTTGAGGTGGCCGAGACCGACTTTATCGAGAGCTGCGCCGATCTCTTCGGCAGTCCAGCTCTCCGCTGCCTGCGGATAACAGACTGCCCGACGAAGGGTTCCGGACGGGATATATGGCCGCTGCGGCAACATAAACAGCCGGCTGCCGGCACGAAAACTGACGCTGCCGCCGCCCCATGGCCACAGGCCGGCGATTGCCCGCACGAGCGTGCTTTTTCCGGATCCGGATTCACCTGCGACGAGCACCCGCTCGCCGGGTCCGATTTCGACATCCGTTTCCTTGACGACAGCAGTACCATCGCCCAGCGAAACGGATACATCCTTGAGGCTCAGCATCGTCTCACCCTCCGTTTCACCGCGCACGATCCGGCCGAGCGTATCGCTCTGTTCGGCCCGCTCGAGGCCGTCAAGCGACATCATCAGCGATGCGACACGCCTTGCGCAGGCATTCCAGTCCGCCAGCCGGGGATAGTTATCGACCAGCCAGCCGAAGGCGGACTGAACGATGGTGAAAGCCGATGCCGCCTGCATGACCTGGCCCAGCGACATGCTTCCGTCGAGGAACTTCGGCGCGCACAGCAGGACCGGAACGACGGGCGCAATCAGCATCGATCCATGCGACACGACGGTGGTACGCATATATTGCTGCGCCATTCGCTTCCACTGATGCCGGACATTGCGGAACCTGCTGTCGAGATCGCTGCGCTCTTCTTCTTCGCCACCCAGCAGCGCAATGCTCTCGCCATTTTCCCTCACACGGGTCAGCGTATAGCGGAATTCCGCCTCGAGCTGGTTCTTGACTTCCGAGACTTTGACGAAGTTCCGGCCGATCCACGCAATCGAGCTTGAGGTGATAAGCGCGTAAATTACCGCTGCCACTACCAGAAAGCCGGGTATCGTTATCCAAACGCCGCCGATCGGTAATGTCAGCGCGCCGCCGATCGTCCACAGGACGACGATGAAGGTGGATGCCGATACGAAGGCGGCAATGACCCCTGCGACGAAATCCACCGGCGCTTCAGTGGCGATCCTCATGTCCTCCGACAGCCTCGCCTCCGGATTTTGATGGTCGCCGTCAATCAGGTTAAGCTGGTAATAGCGGCCATTTGCAATCCACCGGGAGACCAGCACCTTCGTCAACCAGGACCGCCAGCGCCGCTGGATCCGCATCCTGACATAGACCTGCGACGTTACAATCAGGACGCTGCCCAGAACCAGCGGCGGGAATATGGAAGCGAGAAAATAGACGGTGGACGCGTCCCGTTTTTCAATCGCGTCGAAGATGCCACGATTCCAGACGTTGACACCGTATTGGAAAGCGACATTGATGCCGATCATCACCAACAGGCCGATGGAGAAGGGCCATGCCAGCCCGTCGCCGCGGCGGCTCCAGAAGCCGCGCGCGCTGATCCAAAAGCGTTTCAGCAGATATTTTTTGCGGGCCTTTTCGGCTTCCTCCGGCGTCAGGCCCTCGTCAGGTCCGATTTCCTCCGGCGGCAGCGGCTCATCGGCTGCATTCTCGACATGTACTTTCCCTGCACCATTCTTGCCGGTGCCATCGGCTCGTTTCGAATTTGCGTCAGCATCGGTCATGGACGGCTAAACGGATGGCGGTCCCAAAGGTTGCCCGCCCGCAAAGATTTCCCGCGGGCAGAAACGCGCACGACCCCGGACACATTCCTGCGTCCGCGCACGCGCCTGCGTTGTGCGCCGCACAAATTTGGACAAATAGGCATGAAATTCGGACTTTTAGATACATATCATCCAGACAAATTCATCTAAAACTCTCCTAACTCAAGGAGAGATACCATGACCGACACCACATCAGAGTTTGACGGGACAACGATGTCCCTCGACATCGAGGAGCAACCCGCCTGGACAGCCGCCACATGGTTCGCGGTTCTTTCGATGGCGGCCACCAGCTTTGCGCTGGTATCGGCCGAGTTCCTGCCGGCGGGACTGTTGACGCCGATGGCGCGTGACCTCGGCATCACCGAAGGGACCGCCGGACAGGTCGTCACGGCCACGGCATCCGTCGGCGCAGTGACGGCGCTGTTGAGCAACGTCCTCATCGGCAGGCTGAACCGCAAAACCGTGCTAGTCGGCCTGAGTGCACTGGCGATCGGCTCAAACCTTCTTGCTTCCTTTGCAACCGATTTCTGGCTTCTGTTGCTGGGCCGGGCCGGGCTCGGGATTGCTCTCAGCGGGTTCTGGGCGCTTTCGGTTGCCGTCGTGGCAAGGCTTGTGGGCGCAAATGCGACCGGGCGCGGCATGGCCATCGTTACCCTCGGCGTTTCGCTCGCCACAATCGCCGCGCCTTCGATGGGAGCCCTTATCAGCGACTGGCTGGGATGGCGCACGGCAATGTCGATGACGGCAGGGCTTGCCGTCATTGCCATGCTGCTGCAGATCCTCAGCCTGCCGTCGCTGCCGGCAAGCACCAGCAACAGCCTTTCCGATGTTTTCCGCCTGACGCGGCGGCGTAGCGTTCAGCTGGCCATGCTCGCGATCCTCCTGCTCATGACGGGACATTTCGCCGGCTCGGTCTACGTCCGTCCCTTCCTCGAGCAGGTGACGCTCCTCGGTACAACGCCGATTGCTCTCGCACTGCTTGGATTTGGCGTCGCCTCGGTGATTGGCAACGTCGCGGGTGGCCGGATGGCTGATGCCAGTATCCGTCTCGCACTCATCGTCACCGCCGCACTGATGGCATTTGCAACGATTTCCCTGGTTCTTTGGGGCGTCCATACCGGTGCCGCATTTGCTCTGGTCGCCCTTTGGGGCCTTGCCTTCGGCATGGCGCCTGTCGTGCTGCCGACCAACCTTTCCCGGGGCGCGCCGGATGCGCTGGAGGCGGCAGGCAGCCTGATGGTCGTTTCTTTCCAGGTGGCCATCAGCATCGGTGCAGTGTTCGGCGGCTATATCGTCGATTCCTACGGCGCCACCGCGCCGCTGGCTCTGACCGCAATCCTCGCGACATCCACCGTCGCGCTCGCGCTGCTGCAGCGCGCCGATTGATACGTGTGTGCCGGCGCTTCCCTCGCCGGCACAATCGCTGCTACGATCTGATACATAAATTCCGGTTTCAGGAAACATGCCGGATACCTGCCGCGCAGATCATCGTCTGATCGTTTTCGGATCAGGCAGGATTTGTCATGAAGAACCAGATTTTCTTTGCCGTCGCTCTTGCAGTTGCGGCAGCAGGTTTCGGAGCCGCTTATTCAAGCCTTGCTGACAGCCCGCCGGAAAACGCCTCACCCCTCTATGGCGTTACGCTTCCCGAGGGATATCGCGACTGGCGCTTCATCGCTCCCGCACAGGAAGCGCCGCCGCTCGATGAGCTTCGTGCCGTTCTGGCAAACGACATCGCCGTGAACGCTTACAAAAGCGGAACCCTGCCCTTTCCTGATGGCTCGATACTGGTGAAGCTTGCCTACAAGCGGCAGCAATCCGCGGAATTTCCACCAGCCACGATGCCGGGCGCGGCAACCACCGTGCAGGTGATGGTCAAGGACTCCAGGAAATATCCTGACAGCCATGGCTGGGGCTTCGGGCGGTTCGTCAACGGCAAACCGGTCGATACCGCACAGCACGAGACTTGCCTTTCGTGTCATGTCGGCAACGTCAAGGACCACGATTTCGTTTTCACACGATATGCGCCCTGACGAGCAAAGGGCCACGCCGCCGTTGCCATTCATGGTCGACGGTCCGTCCGCTCGCCTACACTCCCATACAAAATCACCCACACACCGACACATCAGAGATACGCGACGCCGGGAAGGTTGCGCCATTACCGGGTCACCTTCGCCGCCCGGTGCCCCTAATCCCAGCTGAAAGGAAAAGATAATGACGCTTCTGGTCGTTGCCTATCTCGGGGGCGTGCTGACAATTCTCAGCCCCTGCATCCTGCCTATTCTTCCCTTCGTCTTCGCGCGGGCCGGCCAACCGTTCCTGCGCAGCACGCTGCCGCTGCTCGCCGGAATGTCGATCACCTTTGCCGCCGTTGCGACGCTCGCTGCCATCGGCGGCAGCTGGGCGATCAACGCCAACGAATATGGCCGGCTCGCCGCCCTTTCAATGCTCTCCCTTTTCGGAATTGGGCTGATGTCACCGAAGTTCGCCTCTGTCCTGTCCCGTCCGGTCGTTGAATTCGGCAACCGACTTGCCAATGCCGCCGGCAAGCCCGGTGCCGCCCCGACGGTCACTGGCTCCCTGCTGCTCGGCATCGCCACCGGGCTCCTGTGGGCGCCCTGCGCCGGCCCAATCCTCGGGATCGTGCTGACCGGTGCGGCCCTGAAGGGCGCCAATCTGGAAACCAGCCTGCTGCTTTCCGCCTATGCCGCCGGTGCTGCGACATCGCTTGCCGTCGCCGTCCTCATTGGAGGCAGGGTGTTTGCGGCGATGAAGCGTTCCCTCGGCTTCAGCGAGCGTGTTCGCCAGGCAACCGGAGCAGCGGTGCTGGCCGGCGTTGCCGCCATCGCGCTTGGACTGGACACAGGTTTTCTATCGCAGATTTCCTATGCCAGCACGACATCGTTCGAACAGCACGTTCTTGATCGTCTCGACGCCGCCAGAGGGCCCGAACAGAAGGTAGAAGTAGCGGAGAAAACCGCAGCCACAGCGCCGGACGGTGACGCTGCCGCCATGCGTCCGGCACTGCCGGTTGAAGGCACCGCGCCGTCCCTCGATGGTGCTGTCGAATGGCTGAACTCCCCGCCGCTCGCCCGTGAAGACTTGCGCGGCAAGGTCGTGCTCATCGACTTCTGGACCTATTCCTGCATCAACTGCATCCGCACCCTTCCTTATGTGCGTGCCTGGGCGGAGAAGTACAGGGATCAGGGTCTCGTCGTCATTGGCGTGCACGCGCCCGAATTTGCCTTCGAAAAGAAGATCGACAATGTCAGACAGGCCGTCGCCGGCTTCAAGATCGAGTATCCGGTAGCAATCGACAATGATTACAGGATCTGGCGCGCCTTCGATAACAGCTACTGGCCAGCGCATTACCTGATCGATGCCAAAGGCCAGATCCGTTACCACCATTTCGGTGAGGGAGACTACAGGGAAACCGAAGAGGCGATTCAGGATCTGCTGCGCGAGGCGGGCAGCACCAGCGCATCCGCCACTGAGACCGTGACGCCTGAGACAAAGGGGGCTGAAGCCGGCGCGGACATGAGCCACATGCTCTCCGGCGAAACCTATATAGGCTACCGTCAGGCGCGAAGCTTTGCATCGAACGAGACAATGCGTGCAGACGCGCCCCGAGACTATTCGGTCACGGCGCCTGCCCTCAATGAATGGGGGCTCTCCGGCGAATGGACGGTTGGCGCGGAAGCGGCCACCCTTAATGCGGCAAAAGGCGGTATCACCTTCCGCTTCAGCGCCCGTGACCTGCATCTGGTGCTGGGTCCGGTTGATTCCGGCAAGCCGGTCCGTTTCCAGTTGACCGTGGATGGCCATCCACCGGGTCCTGATCATGGCGCGGATACGGATGCCAATGGCAATGGCGTCGTCACATCAACCCGCCTTTACCAGCTCGTTCGCCAGTCCGGCACCGTGACAGCAAAAACCTTCACCATCCGCTTCCTCGACCCCGGTGTGCAGGCCTACGCCTTCACCTTCGGTTGACCCGTTTTTTATCCGGCCACATGAAAGGAATAACACGATGCATCATCGTCTCATGCCAAAATTAGCGCTCGCCTTTGCAACCGCGCTGATTGCGTTTGCCGCACAGGCGGCGGAGGTGAAGAATATCGTCATCGTCCACGGGGCGCTTGCAGATGGTTCTGCCTGGCGCAAGGCAACGGACACCCTCGAAAGCCGTGGTTTCAACGTCACCATCGTCCAGGAACCCATCACCTCGCTTGCTGATGATGTGGCAGCAACAAACCGCGTGCTCGATCTCCAGCAGGGCCCCAGCCTGCTGGTCGGACACAGCTACAGCGGCATGGTGATTTCGGAAGCAGGCAATCGGCCCGATGTGGCGGGGCTCGTGTATGTCGCCGCCTTCCAGCCGGAAAAGGGAGAGAGCCTTCTTGACCTCGCCACAGCAAAACCACCCGCCGGAAGCGGCATAAAGCAGACGAAGGATGGCGCCTTCCTCTATCTGGATCCGGCGGTCTTTGCGCAGGATTTCGCCGCCGACCTGCCCCGCGACGAGGCTGCCTTCATGGCCAAAAGCCAGGTCTTCGCCGCCAAGGTAGCCTTCGCAGCCGAGGCGGGCGAACCAGCCTGGAAAACAAAGAAAAGCTGGTCGATCATCGCGACGCAGGACAGGTCGATCAACCCCGATCTCGAGCGTGACATGGCAAAGCGCGCCGGCAGCGCGGTGACCGAGATCGCCGGGAGCCACGCAGTCTTCGCATCCAAGCCCGAAGAGGTCGCAGACGTCATCACAGATGCTGCCCGGCGGTCCGCGAAATAAACACGGATCTGGTGGAACACCACCACAGCCGCTCCTACATCGGGAGCGGCTGATCTGCATTCAGAGGGCAACCTGAATGTATCAGTCTGTATATAGAAGGGGCGCTGCTACAAAACCATTCACATCAGGTTCGCCCGGGACACATCGGGGATACACGTACAGCGTTAACTGCCTGTCATCCAAAAAGGACAGGAGAGACGACAATGAATTCCGAGATCAATTTCCAGCGCCGCCGGTTCTTCGGCATTGCCGCAATGACTGTTGCCGCCGTAGAGTTCGGCGCGGCGGGCCTGGCCCAGGCCAAAGGCAAGGCGCCTTCAGCTACCCCGTCAGCACCAACAGGCGAAAAAACGTCCTTTGGGCCCCTGAAGCAGGTCAAAGCGGGTGTACTCGATGTCGGTTACGCCGAAGCCGGGCCCGAGGACGGTCCGGTCGCTCTGCTGCTGCACGGATGGCCTTATGACATCTACAGCTATGTTGACGTTGCGCCCATCCTCGCTTCGGCAGGATATCGCGTGCTTATTCCCTATCTGCGCGGATACGGCACCACACGTTTTCTTTCTGATGAAACGGCACGCAACGGGCAGCAGGCAGCACTCGCGGTCGACATGATCGCCTTTCTCGATGCCCTTGGCGTGAGACAGGCCGTCGTGGCGGGCTATGACTGGGGCGCTCGCACGGCCGATATCATGGCGGCACTCTGGCCCGAGCGCTGCACCGGCCTCGTGTCGGTCAGCGGCTATCTGATCGGCAGTCAGGAAATCAACAAAAAGCCACTTCCGCCCAGGGCGGAACTTTCCTGGTGGTATCAGTTCTACTTCGCGACGGAACGCGGCCGTGCGGGTTACGCCGCGAATACCCGCGACTTCGTTCGCCTGATCTGGCAAACGGCCTCCCCGACCTGGAAATTCACCGACGAAACCTTCAATCGTTCCGCTTCCGCGTTTGACAATCCCGACCACGTGGCGATCACCATCCATAATTACCGCTGGCGGCTGGCACTTGCCGAAGGCGAAGCCAAATATGACGACTACGAGCGCCGGCTTGCGAAACTGCCCCTCATCACGATCCCGACGATCACGCTGGAAGGTGACGCCAATGGCGCACCGCATCCGGACCCCTCCACTTACGCATCAAGGTTTTCGGGCAAGTACCAGCATCGCAATATCAACGGCGGCATAGGGCACAACCTGCCGCAGGAAGCGCCCGAGGCATTCGCCAAGGCCGTTCTCGACGTCGCAAAGCTTTAGGCTTGCCGAAGCCCGCGAACCGTTGTCTTACTGCTGTTGGCAGCGGGCAATGCAGCAGCGGGCCACTGAAACGTCCGCACGATGAAGGCATCCAATGGAACATATCGATCATATTCTCGTCGTGGACGACGACAGGGAAATCCGGGAGCTGGTTTCCAGCTACCTGAAGAAGAACGGCTTGCGAACAACGGTGGCTGCCGACGGACGGCAGATGAGGAGTTTTCTGGACGGCAATACCGTCGATCTGATCGTGCTCGACGTGATGATGCCGGGCGATGACGGCCTGGTTCTCTGCCGTGAGTTGCGGGCCGGAAAGCACAAGGCCACGCCGGTTCTGATGCTGACTGCCCGCGATGACGAGATGGACCGGATCATCGGGCTCGAAATGGGCGCCGACGACTATCTTTCGAAGCCCTTCGCCGCCCGGGAGCTTCTCGCACGGATCAAGGCAATCCTGCGCCGCACCCGGATGTTGCCGCCCAATCTGCAAATCAGCGAAGCGGGGCAGCTCCTGACCTTTGGCGACTGGCGTCTTGACACGGTGGGCCGCCATCTGCTGGACAGGGAGGGTACGACCGTGGCACTGAGCGGCGCTGAATACCGGCTTCTCAGGGTGTTCATCGATCATCCCCAGCGCGTCCTCAACCGCGACCAGTTGCTGAACCTCACACAGGGGCGCGATGCCGAAATCTTCGACAGATCGATCGATCTTCTCGTAAGCCGCGTGCGTCAGCGGCTGGGAGATGATGCGCGGGAACCCACCTACATCAAGACGGTGCGTGCGGAAGGTTATGTCTTTTCCGTTCCGGTGGAGATGTCGGAGCCAAGGGCATGAAAGGCCGGCACCTGCTTGCCGGTTGGTGGCCACGCTCGTTGCGGTCCAGATTATTTCTCATCCTGCTTGCCGGGCTTGCCATTGCCTACGGGTTGTCGTTCAGCATCCTCTTTGCCGAACGGTATATGTCTGCCAAGGCAGTCATGCTCGGGACACTGGAGCAGGACCTTGCGGTATCCATCGCCATCATAGACCGCCTGCCAGCGGAAGAACGGGCGGGATGGGTGAACCGCCTCGGCCGCAGCAACTACCAGCTCATCCTCGGTCCGGGCCTTCCCGGCGTCGCCGACATGTCCGGGCGCGGGGCAGAAATCGCGCAGAGGATCGAAGAGGCCGCCGGGCACCGGTTTCCGGTCAGGGTGGAATCCATTCCCGGCGACGGCAAAAGGCTTCAGGCTCATCTGACGCTGTCGGACGGCTCGCCCCTGACAATCGACGTAACACCAAGGGGTGTCATGCCCATCGCCGAATGGCTGCCCTACGTCTTCGCCGCACAAATGTCCCTTCTCCTCCTCTGCACCTGGTTTGCCGTGCGGCAGACGACCAGACCCCTCAGCGCGCTGGCAGCGGCGGCGGAAGCGCTCGATCCGGGGGAGAAGGGGTTGCCGATGAGTGAGAGCGGCCCGAGCGAAGTTGCCCACGCGGCTCGTGCATTCAACGCCATGCGCGATCGCGTCGCACAATATCTTGAGGAACGCGTCCAAATCCTCGCGGCGATTTCACACGACCTGCAGACGCCCATCACTCGGATGCGGCTGCGGGCCGACATGGCTGATGATACGCCGGAAAAGGAAAAGCTGGTCAGTGACCTGCGTGAAATCGAACGTCTGGTGCAGGACGGGATCGCTTATGCGCGCAGCGCCCACGGCAACGGCGAGAAGTCCTCTCGCATCGATCTGGCATCCTTCATCGACAGCATCGCCTACGACTATCAGGATACCGGAAAGGCCGTCACGGTTTCAGGCATTGTGCGCGGCACGGCGGCGACAAAAACGCACGCATTGCGACGGATACTCACGAATTTCATAGATAATGCCCTCAAATTTGCTGGCAGTGCCGAAATAAAAGTGGATCGGCATGCTGAAGGCGCTGTTGTCATCACGGTGCTCGACAAAGGACCGGGCATCCCCGACGAGATGCTGCACAACGCCATGCAGCCATTCTTCCGGATCGAGACATCGAGAAATCGCGACACGGGCGGAACGGGGCTCGGACTTGCGATTGCGCAGCAGCTTTCCGGAACGATCGGCGGCGCGGTACGCCTCTATAACAGGCAGGGTGGCGGGCTGGCGGCCGAGGTTTCTTTTCCCTCACACGAAGGCAGGCCGAGCACCTCGTAACGCGCCGATACGTTTCGATACAGTTTCGCGTTTTCCGGAAACATGGCCGATACGCTGATCCCTCACAAAGCTCCTATCGCAAAACGCCGCGGCAGCGGCAATCAAAGGAGCCTCCCATGACCAGAATCGAGACTGTTCTTTATACGGGCAAGACCCGCACGACCGGCGGCCGTGACGGATCGGCGCAAAGCGACGACGGCGCGCTTTCCCTCAAACTCTCGCCTCCGGGCAGCGGCAAGCCGGGAACCAATCCCGAACAGCTTTTTGCGGCAGGCTGGTCGGCATGTTTCATCGGCGCAATGACAAAGGCAGCGGCCAGGCGCCAGCTTCGCCTTCCGGCTGACACCGCCGTCGATGCTGAGGTTGACCTCGGCACGACGGATGGCGAGTTCTTCCTGCAGGCCCGCCTGTCCGTCAGCATGCCGGGCATCGATCGTGCCACGGCGCAGGCGATCGTCGAGGATGCGCACCAGATCTGCCCGTACTCCAAGGCAACGAGGGGAAACATCGATGTCACACTCAAACTCGCATAAACCGCTTTTCCGCCCGCGTTGGCTCGTCATCGCCCTCGTGCTCTCGGCAATATTCGCGGTGCCCTGTGTCTATGACGCAAGTTCAGACGAGCCTTCGCCGCTTACGGGACTTCTGGGCTTGCTTTGAGCGATGTGACCCTGGGAGAGGTTCGGCGCATGTCGCAGCCGCTTCACGCTTTCACCTCCGCGTGCCCCTCCAATCCACTCACGGAAGTTCCTTTGGGGGCAGTTCGCCGCGTTACGCTGCGACCATCGAACCGAACTTCCGACCTTCAATGAGGCCAGATCAATGCGAACAATAGAACAGATCTACGTCGACGGTGAATTTGTCATCCCGGTCGGCGATGAGCGGCTGGACCTTTTCAATCCGGCAACCGAAGAAAAAATCGGCGAGGTCCGTCTCGGCAACACCCATGATGCAAGGGCGGCGGTGGCAGCTGCAAAACGCGCTTTTCCGGCCATGGCGGCCTCAACCAAGATGCAGCGTATCGATATGCTGCGCAGCTTGCGCGATGTGGTCGCCGAGAGGCCGGATGAGCTTGCGCAAGCCATGACCGAAGAATACGGCGCACCCGCTTATTTTACGGCGTTCTCTGTTCAGAACGCCGCTTCAGTTTTTGATGTGATGGCCGAGACCGTTAGGAACTACGACTTTGACCGTGTTGTGGGCAAAAGCACGGTCAGGATGCTGCCCCGCGGCGTTCTTGCCGCCATCACACCTTGGAATAGCAATTTCGGATTTATCGCCACCAAGCTTGCCCACGCGATAGGCTCCGGTTCGTCCCTCGTCATCAAACCGGCAGAACAGAGCGCATTTCAAACGGATTTATTCCTGAGGAGGCTGCACCGGGCCGGCCTTCCGGCGGGGGTCTTCAATGTCATTAACGGCACGGGCCCCGTGGTCGGTGCGGCGCTGACGCAGAATCCCGACGTTGCGACCATCAGTTTCACCGGCTCCACTCAGGCCGCAAAAATAATTCAGCGCTCCGCGATCGACGGCATGAAAAGGTTGGTTCTTGAGCTCGGAGGAAAGGCGCCCACAATCATCCTTCCGGATGCCAACCTCGAAACCGCGATCCCTGTTGCCCTGATGTCAGGTTTTGCAAACAGCGGTCAGGCCTGCGTCGCGGGCACCCGCATCATCGCCCCTCGGTCCCGCCTCACAGAGATTTCGGAGAAGCTCCGGATGGAGACTGGGAAATTCAAGGTCGGCAACCCCCGCGATCCGGAGGTTCGGATAGGACCTCTCGCGAACGCTGCGCAGTGGGAGAGGATTCAGGCGTATATCCGACTCGGCATCGACGAAGGGGCGACCCTGCTGACGGGCGGCACCGGGCGGCCGGCTGGAATGGAAAAGGGCTGGTTCACCCGTCCGACAATCTTTGTCGGGGTCAGGAACGACATGCGCATCGCTCGCGAGGAGATCTTCGGCCCGGTCCTCTGCCTTATTGCCTATGACAACGAAGACGAGGCCATCGAGATCGCTAATGACAGCGATTATGGACTTCAGGCATATGTGCTCGGATCCGACCTCAGGCGTGCCGAAAAAATTGCCGAAAGGTTGGTGGCAGGCCGCGTCGTCATCAACGGCGCTCCTCATGATCCCCGCGCGCCCTTTGGCGGTTTCAAACAGTCTGGCATTGGCAGGGAAATCGGTGCCTTCGGCCTCGATGGCATGCTCGAACCGCGCGCCATTCTCACTCCGTGACACCAATTTTCGCCAGGCACGTGACGGCGCGCTCCGGTCTGCTGCACCCCGCGGCGTCAGCCGTGTCGGAACCGGCGTTCTGTGACGCAACACCAGGTCGAACCTAGCAGCCGGGACACGAGCAACATCCAACAGTCTCGGGTGGGAAATAATCGCAAAACTTATCATATGGAGAGAAATATGACCTACATACTTCATCCGGCGGAAACCGCACGCGGCACCGCGATGGTGCTTGGGTCTGCCATGGCCGCCGTACTGATGGCCTTTTCCCCGGCCCTTGCAGCGGAAACTGCCAAACCAGCACACTCGCTGACAGCTCGGGAAGACGATAGCATTCACCCGTTCCACGTGCATATCGACCAATCACAGATTGACGACCTCAAGGCGAGAATCAGAAATGCACGCTGGCCGGACAGGGAGACTGTGGGGGATATCTCCCAGGGCATCCAGCTCTCGCGGGTTCAGGACCTCGTTCGATACTGGGGCAGCGGCTATGACTGGCGAAACGCCGAAAACGAGCTCAACGCATTGCCTCAGTTTATCACCAGTATCGACGGTGTCGACATCCACTTTATTCATGTGCGCTCACGCCACCCCAATGCCCTGCCTGTCATCCTTACCCATGGGTGGCCGGGTTCAATCTTCGAGTTCACAAAGGTTATCGGCCCGCTGACGGATCCGACCGCCTATGGGGGCAAAGCCGAAGATGCATTCGATGTAATCATTCCCTCGATACCCGGTTATGGTTTTTCAGGTCACCCAACAGATCTCGGCTGGGGACCGGATCGTGTTGCACGCGCTTGGGACGTTCTTGTTAAGCGTTTGGGCTACACACGTTATGTCTCCCAAGGTGGCGACCATGGCTCGGTCATTTCCGATGCTCTCGCACGCCAAGCTCCGAAGGGTCTGCTTGGCATCCACCTCACTATGCCAGCCACAGTTCCCGGAACGCTGATGAGGGGTATCAGCAGCGGTGACGCTGCGCCGGCAGATCTCTCGCCTCCCGAACGAGATGCCTACAACGCTCTGCAGACATTTTTCGGCAGAAACGCTGCTTACGGCGCGATGATGGTTACGCGACCGCAGACGATCGGATATTCTCTCTCGGATTCTCCCATTGGTCTTGCATCGTTCATCTATGAGAAGTTCGCGCAGTGGAGCGACAGCAATGGTGAGCCCGAAAGCGTTCTTTCAAGGGACGAGATGCTCAACGATATCACCTTATACTGGTTGACCAACAGCGGCGCCTCTGGCGCACGCTTCTATTGGGAAAACAACAACAACAACTTCAGCGCGGACGCCCAGAAGACCCGCGACATTAAGATCCCCGTCGGTATCACGGTGTTTCCCAAGGAGATCTACCAGGCGCCCGAGAGCTGGAGCAGGCAGGCCTATCCGTCACTCGCCTATTATCATCAGGTGGATCACGGCGGGCATTTTGCAGCCTGGGAGCAGCCCGATATTTTCTCCCGTGAGCTGCGGGAAGCTTTCCGAAAGCTGCGCTGAATCCCGTCAGACAAGCGCGGGATCAGCCCGCGCTTCACTACGTATTGCGTCTGGTCTTTCTATAACGCAAAGAAGCCGCCCCCGATTTGGGGCGGCTTTTATACCAAGCCGAGCCATTTCAGGCGGCAGCAGCAATCCGTTCCTTCATCCACTGATCCAGCGACAGTCGCAGGGTTAAACGTTCGACCTCATCTGTTGAGGCAATTCCAATCAGGTATCTTGCGGCATCGACGGCCATGGCGCAGCCGATCGGAAGACGATTATCTTCGCAAAACTCATTTAAAACCTTGCGGATCGCCAGGAGCGATACGACTTCGTTGGACATCACGGTTCTCCATACTTGATAGCGACGTTGTGCCAATCGATGGGCAAGTCTTGTGTCTGGAGTTTTTCGTTAAAAGCCGGGAATGGTACCCGGATGTAGTTTCACCGGTTTGCGATACAATAAGCGACTGTCAACGGTGGCGATCGAAGCACGCGGCTGGCACTTTGGTGCTGGGACTTGACCTCGACTGCTTCAGCCCGGCGTCGCCCTCAATATCCCGCCCTGTTCTGCACGAGAGCGGAAGCTCAAGCTGGATATCCTCCATCTCCGGCAGGCTCGCGATCCCGTCACGAAGGACAGGAGTTTCATCAGCTGGTCTGACGGCATCGAAATCTCCTTCTCCGTGGAAACCGGCCGCCGCCCGCTTTCGCTGGCAGCGGCGCCTTACGCGATCAGCCTTTCACAAAAGCCAGCAGATCGGGATTGATAACGTCTGCATGGGTGGTGAGCATACCATGCGGGTAACCTTTATACACCTTCAGCGTCCCGTTCTTCAGAAGCTTGACCGACAATTCGGCGGAGGCCGCAATCGGCACGACCTGATCGTCATCGCCGTGAAGGACGAGCGTGGGCACCGAGATTGCCTTCAGGTCTTCCGTCTGATCGGTTTCCGAGAAAGCCTTCACGCCATCGTAATGGGCCTTGGCGCTACCCATCATGCCCTGACGCCACCAGTTCTTGATAACACCGGGATAGACCTTCGCGTCCGGACGATTGAAACCGTAGAAGGGGCCGGTCGGGACATCTAGGAAGAATTGGGCGCGATTATCGGCGACGCCCTTGCGGAAACTGTCGAAGACTTCGATCGGCAGGCCGCCGGGATTAGACGGCGTCTTCAGCATCAGCGGCGGAACAGCGGAGACGAGCACGGCCTTGGCGACACGGCCGTGCGGCTCGCCGAATTTTGCGACATAACGGGCGACTTCGCCACCGCCTGTTGAGTGCCCGATATGAACCGCATTTTTGAGATCGAGATGTTCTACGACGGCAAAGGCATCGGCGGCGTAATGATCCATGTCGTGCCCGTCGCTCACCTGCTGCGACCGGCCGTGGCCGCGGCGGTCATGCGCCACGACGCGATAACCGTTCTCTACGAAGAACAGCATCTGCGCGTCCCAGTCGTCGGATGACAATGGCCAGCCATGATGGAAGACGATCGGCTGGGCATCCTTCGGGCCCCAGTCCTTGAAAAAGATATCGACGCCGTCCTTGGTCTTTACGAATGATTCCGTCATTGGAAATGCTCCTTCGGTGGGAGGTGGGGTGGAGTTTGAAAAAGCTGCCGATGGCATGGCCATCGCCGTGGAAAGTGCCGCGCCCGCCAGCAGAAGGTGCCGTCTGGAAAGCGCGAGCTCGATGGGATTGCCGGCCATTTCCTGTCCTGCGTTCAGCGCGCACGGCGCGTGGTTTCAAACAGGAACCATGTGCGCCGCTCGGTCTCGTCGATCCAGTTCTCGATGAGACTGGTGGTCGCGTGGTCGTTGAGGTCGGAGGTAAGGCTGTGCGTTTGCCGCAGGATGGCGGTCAGCTGTTTGTTATCCTCGCGCAGTTCGGCAAGCATATCCTCAGGCGTGACGAAGTCGGCGTCATTATCGAGGAGGCGCTGGAGGCGGGCGATATGTCCGATGGAGCGGATGGTGGTACCGCCGATCTTGCGCGCCCTTTCGGCAATGTCGTCGGTCATGGCAAAGATCTGGGCGCCCTGTTCGTCCAGCAGCGTGTGATAGTCACGGAAATGCGGACCGGAAACATGCCAGTGGAAGTTCTTGGTCTTGACGTAGAGCGTAAAGACATCCGCCAGCAGGGCGGTCAACGCCGCGGCAATGTCGCGGCTTGCCTCCGCTCCGAGATCGGTCGGGGTTGCAAGTGGAAGCGTGCGGTTTCTGGAAGCTGTTGTCGTGTCCATGATCGTTCTCCTTTGGCAATCGACCGCCCGTTGTTGAGCGTCCCTGTTGCGGCTGTCTGATCGGCCCCGAGAATAGGGAGAAGAACGGGTGAGGAGAAATCGGCTGCTGGTACAGTTTACCCGATACCTAAGTGTAGTTTCGGCTAAGGCCGGCCCGGGATAACGTTTGCCCGTCGCCCTGCCCCTCGGCGATTGGCTCACAGAAGCCGGAGCTCCGGCGTCCCCTTCCCGGAGCCGCGGATCTCCCTCCCGATCCGCAAAAGGCCGCCCCCGCCGCAGGAGGCGGCCTTTTCGTTTCGCCCTCTGGTGAGCAGGCAACCTATGCATGAGTATGATGTTTAAGCTTGCGTACGTGGGCTAGTGTCGTGGCGCACGACAATCCCCAGGCTGCAAAATCGAAGGACATCCCACATGACAGAAGAACGCCCGGAAGGTATTGAAAAATATGATCATCCCGCCGGCGGCTGGGATGCGTTGAAAGCCGTCGCGAAAACCCTCGCCCACCAGCAGATCGTCGCCCAGGGCACCATGACGCTGCTCAAGGCAAATCAACCCGAAGGCTTCGACTGTCCCGGCTGCGCCTGGCCCGATCCCAAACACACCTCATCGTTCGAATTTTGCGAAAACGGCGCCAAGGCGATCACATGGGAATCGACCGCCAAACGATCCGGACCTGAATTTTTCGCACAGCACACGGTCTCCGAATTGTGGCAGTGGACCGACCACAAGCTCGAGGATGCCGGAAGGCTGACCCTTCCCCTGCATTACAATGCCGAGAGTGATCGCTATGAGCCGATCGCCTGGGACGATGCGTTCCGCCTGATCGCGCAGGAGCTCAACAAGCTTGGCGACCCAGACATGGCCGAATTTTACACGTCAGGCCGGGCGTCCAACGAGGCTGCTTTTCTCTATCAGCTTTTCGTGCGCGCCTTCGGGACGAATAATTTTCCCGATTGTTCCAACATGTGCCATGAGGCAACCAGCGTCGGCCTTCCGAAATCCATCGGCGTCGGCAAAGGCACAGTGACGCTGGAGGACTTCGATCATGCGGATGCGATCTTCAGCTTCGGCCATAATCCGGGCACCAATCATCCCCGCATGATGACGACGCTGCATAATGCCGCAAAACGCGGTGTGCCGATCGTCGTTTTTAATCCGTTGAAGGAACGGGCTCTGGAGCGTTTCGCCGCGCCGCAGGACCCGATCGAAATGGCGACGCTCTCTTCCACTCCGATCGCCTCCGCCTATTATCAGTTGCGCACCGGCGGCGATCTGGCCGCCCTGAAGGGCATCATGAAGGCGGTGTTTCAAATGGATGCGGAAAGCCTCGATGCGGGCGGAGCCGGCGCACTGGACCGGGCCTTCATCGAGCAACATACCTCAGGCCTCGACGCGCTGCGCAGCGATATCGACGCCACCTCATGGGATACGATCTGCTCGGTCAGCGGGCTGACGAGGGAGGCGCTAGAGAGCGCTGCCCGGGTTTACGTCAACGCCTCCAATGTCATTATCTGTTACGGCATGGGTATAACGCAGCACGCCAAGGGTACGAGCAATGTGCAGCAGATTGCCAATCTACTGCTGCTGCGTGGCAATATGGGCCGCCAGGGTGCGGGGATAGCGCCCATTCGCGGCCATTCCAATGTTCAGGGTGATCGCACTGTCGGCATCACCGAAATCCCGAACAAGGCGCTGCTGGATGGCATGGAACGCGCCTTCGGTTTTCGCCCCTCCGCCGAAAAAGGCCACAATGCCATAGAAGCCGTCGAGGCAATCATCGCCGGAAAATCCCGGGCGCTCATCTGCCTTGGCGGAAACCTCGCCGTCGCCATGTCGGATACCGCCGCGACCTTCGAAGGTATGCGCAAACTCGATCTCGCTGTCCACATTGCAACGAAGCTCAATCGCTCGCATCTTCTGACGGCACGGACATCGCTGATTTTGCCCTGTTTCGGGCGAACCGATCTGGATACACAGGCCTCCGGCCCGCAGGCGGTGACCGTCGAGGATTCCATGTCGATGGTTCATGCCTCACGCGGTTTCCTCAAACCGCCAGGCGAACTTGTGCGGTCGGAGCCCGCCATCATCGCCGGCATCGCCAAGGCAACCATCGGAAACCGTCACGGCATTGACTGGGACTGGCTGATTGCCGATTACGATCGCATCCGCGACAAGATCGAAGAGGTCTTCCCTGACTTCAGGGATTTCAATAGCCGGGTCCGCGTGAAGGGCGGCTTCCGCCTTGATGTCGCAGCCTCCTTCCGCCGCTGGAACACGGAGAGCGGCAAGGCCAATTTCCTTGTCGCCACCGGGATCGAGGAAGATCCGCTGATCTCCAATCCGGACGCCCTCGTACTGACGACCATCCGCAGCCACGACCAGTACAACACAACGATCTACGGCATGGATGACCGTTATCGCGGCGTCTTCGGCCGCAGGGACGTCATCTTCATGAATCGGCACGACCTCGCCGAACGGGGCCTGAAGGATGGCGACCGCATCGATATTCACGGTATCGCCAAAGACAGTGAGGGGCGCCACCTCGTTCAGGGTTTCACGGCTGTTGAGTACGATATCCCGAAGGGCTCGGCAGCGGGTTATTATCCCGAGATGAATGCGGTGGTCGCGCTAGGCCGCTATGATCGCCTTTCGGGAACGCCTTCCTATAAAGGCGTACCGATTACGGTGAGTGCAGCTGTCTGACGAGCGAAGGGCCGGTGCGCATTGCAAAGGCAATGGGCCCCTGTGGACGAGGTCTTGGGTAAAAATTTTGCATATGGCGCCACACCCATTTGCCGCTATCGTGATGGTAAGATGGCGGTGGCACCCAAGACCTATGTATAGGTCAGGTTGTGCTGAAAAAACCGTATTGTCGGCAAAAATCGCATCGGGGGAACAATGTCGATTGCGTCAATGATGTTTCGCGCGCGAGAGCCGGAGGATGGAGCCCACCATCTGGTTTTTGGAATTGGCGCGCTGGTGCTGGCGGCCGGAGTATTTTACGTCGACACCTATACCGACATAGAAGGCGCGATCGCCGTTCTTTATGTCATCACGGTTCTTCTGGCCGCGCAGGCCGTGAGCTGGTCAGGTCTCATCGCGACCTCCTGCACCTGCGCCATTCTATCGCTGCTGTCCTATGCGGCGACCCATGCGCAGGACGCCGACTTTCAGTCTGCCCTTAGGTTGGTGGTCGCCCTTGCGGCACTCGCCGTTACCACCATGCTGCTGCTGAAAACCGAAACCGCGCGGCTGGCGATGCTGTCCGTCAACGCGGCGCTCAAAGAAAGCGAGGAGCGCTATCGCTCCATTTTCGACCGCACGCGCGTGGCACTCTGGGAGCGGGACTATTCGAAGCTTCACGCCCTGTTGATGGGCCTCAAGCAACAGGGCGTCACCGATATGCGCGCCCACGCACGCGCCAATCCGGGTTTTACGCAGCAATGTATCGACCTCATCACGGTCGTTGCGTCGAATGAGGCCGGAAAGGAAATGCTCGGTTACGACTCCTCTCTGCGCGGAACCCTTCAGCGATCGATCGTTTCGTCTTCCGGAAAATTCGTCGATGTCCTGCAGGCGATCATCGATAACCGGCGTGTTTTTGAAGACAAGGTGGTGGTGCGCACGGAAAGCGGTGAAGACAAGCTGGTGCTTCTTTCCATCAGCTTTCCGGCCGAGGCCGCCGCCTTCAATCGCGTGGTGGTGAGCATGGTGGATATCACCCAGCGCGAAATGGCGCTGAAGGCGCTGGCCGAAGCGAAGGCAGAGCTGACGAAGGCTTCAAAGGCCGCGGCGGTGGGCGCCATGTCAGCATCGCTCTCCCACGAATTGAACCAGCCGCTAGGGGCCATCATCGTCAATGCACAGACATTGCTGCGGTGGCTCGATCGCGATCCGCCGGATCTCGCCGCGGCCCGCCGTTCGGCCGAACGCATGATCCGTGACGGCCAGCGCGCCAGCGACATCATCCAGAACACACGCTGTCAGCTCGCCCATACCAGCGGCAAGACGGAAACCTTCGATCTTGATGAGTTCATTGACGAAACGCTCAGCCTTCTCGAACACGAGCTCGAGCGCAGTGGCACCGCCGTCCACGTGGAGAAACAGGCCACTCCGCCAATAACGGCCGTCAGGATCGAATTGCAGCAGGTCCTCATCAACCTTCTCACAAATGCCATTCAGGCGATGGAAGAGGCAGGCAGCACCAATCGCACCATCATGGTGCGGAAAGAACGTGAAGACGGTCTCAATATCCATATTGCCGTTCACGACAATGGACCGGGTTTCCCCGCGCAGATGAAGGAAAAGCTGTTTTCACCATTCTACACGACAAAGGAGACAGGGATGGGCATGGGGCTATCGATCTGCCGCACCACTCTGGAAGCGCGCGGCGGCAGGCTGACCGGTGACAATCACCCCCTCGGCGGGGCGGTCTTTACCATTTCCATGCCGATCAGCCAGGAGATGGAACATGCCTGACCCACGCAAGCAGGCGAAGGAGCCACCCCAACCCGTCGTTTTCATCGTCGACGACGACGTGTCGATGCGCGAGGCGCTGACCGATCTGTTTCGCTCCATGAAGTTTGACGCCGAAGCTTTCGACAGTGCCACTGCCTTCCTCGAAAAAGCCAACCTGAACCGGCCGGGTTGTCTGCTGCTCGATGTGCGGCTTCCGGGCATCAGCGGCCTCGACTTCCAGATGCAGCTGGAACGCGTCGGCAACAGGATGCCGATCATTTTCATGACCGGCTTCGGCGATATCCCGATGAGCGTGCGGGCGATGAAAGCCGGCGCCGTGGATTTCCTGACAAAGCCCTTCAAGGAACAGGACATCCTGGACGCCGTCGCGGCAGCGATGGAACGGGATGCATCACGACGCCGCGAAAGCGCCCAGAACGAGGCCGTCTCCTCCCTTGCCGAACAACTGACGCCGAGGGAACGCGAGGTCATGAGCGCCGTCGTTCGCGGTCTGATGAACAAGCAGATCGCCTATGAGCTAGGCATCAGCGAGGTCACGGTAAAACTGCACCGCGGCAATGTGATGCGCAAGATGGAAGCGAGATCGGTCGCCGATCTCGTTCGCAAGGCGGAACTGATCGGCGAGAAGATGCGCCCACCTGTATCTTAGTATGGTATCTTTGAGGGCGGCATGGGCGCATAGAGGAAGAAAGAAAAACAGAAAAGGTCGCTTTCATTGCCCCCCGTTCCCGTCATTGCCGTCGTTGACGACGACCCTGCCATCCGTGAAGCCATGGACGATCTCATCATGTCCTTCGGTTACCAATGCCGCCTGTTTGCTTCTGCCGAACAGTTTCTGGACGCGCAGCAGCAGGCGGACATCGACTGCATCGTTGTGGATGTGAAGATGCCCGGCCTCTCCGGCATCGAATTGCAGAGTGAGTTGAACCGGCGCGGCGAGCATGCGCCGATGATTTTCGTGACCTCCTATGAGGATGACCGCACCCGCAACGCCGCCCTGAGCGGCGGCGCCCTCGCCTTTCTGCGCAAGCCGGTCAATATCGGCAAACTGATGGGATGCCTGGAATCGGTTCTCGGACCGCAGCCCTGACCTTCGGTTGACGCTCTCCCTTCGAACCCTGTTTTTTATGCCCCGGCCCCGTGGCACGCATTGCCGTTGACGGAATTCCTCCCGGCGTTTGCCATTCCGCCACGACCTTCCGCCATACCAACTAGACCTCTGTATAGGTGCCCGCAGCGCTGACCCGCCGTAGCCTTGTCCCAGTCAAACGCCTCCCTCCCGGACGGTCCTGACGACACGATCATCCATTTTGAGGAGCAGGGCATGACCTCCATCAGTCAGAAGACAGACGAGCGCAAACCTCGACATCTCAAGCTCGCAACGGTGCTGGCATTGGGCGCGACCGCAGTGCTCGCCGGCAACGCTCTCCTGATCAGGAATACCGAGCCGGCGCTTGCCGTCTCTGAAAACGTTGCATCGGCCAGCGCCTTCCGCATCCTCACGCCGCAGGCGATCGACAGGCTGGCCGGACTTTCGGGTCCTGTTGCTCCAGGGGAGGATGCGGCAACAGGCGTGTCAGCTCCGGCAAATGACGAAACGTCCTGCATCGCCATCCGCGCCGCCCGAAAAACGGACCGGTACGAGGCGCTCGAGCCAAAAGCCTTCTGTCAACTGCAGCACCGTCTCTTCAATGCCGAGCTGATTGATCGCATTGCCGCGCTCCAGCTCGCATCACAACCCGACGATACCGGTACCTCGTCGCAACTCGCCATGAACAAGGAGTTCTGAAATGGAAGCTTTGACCAGACGCGCAGTCCTCGCAATCGGCGCCGTCGGCGGCACCGCGCTTGCCGCCAGCACGGCCGGGGCAGCATCTTTCGGCAATCCCGATCAGCCTGCGGAGGGAGCAATCAACGCCAATGCCGCGGGGCTCAGCGATCCCGGCCCGAAGAACCCTGTTATCAACGACCAGTTCCCCTCCTTCCAGAGCCCGCCCGCGACGGATGTCGGCGACATGCAGCTCTTCTGGGGTTCGTTCAACAATGCCGCCAAGCGTATCCAGAACGGAGGCTGGGCACGTCAGGTGACCAAATCCGATTTCGCTATTTCGGATGCCGTGTCCGGGGTCAACATGCGACTGGGACCGGGCGGCATTCGCGAGATGCACTGGCACCGCGCTGCAGAATGGGCGATCATGACCAATGGACGCTGCCGTATCACCGTGCTCGATACCGAAGGCCGTGCTTATGTCCAGGACGTCGAGGCCGGCGATCTCTGGTATTTTCCGGCCGGTTATCCCCATTCGCTGCAGGGACTTGGTCCCGACGGGTGCGAATTCGTCATTGTGTTCGACGAAGGCGACCAGTCCGAATATGGCACCCTGCTACTGACGGACTGGCTGGTGCATACCTCACCTGAACTGCTGGCGAAGAATTTCGGCGTCGAGCAGGATGTGTTCCGCAATATTCCACTGCAGAACCTCTGGATTTTTCAGGGCAAGGAGCCCGGACCTCTCTCCAGGGATCAGGAAGCCGTTGCCGGTGCAGGACTTCCCCCTTACCCCTTTACTTACAAGCTCGCGGCCTCCAAACCGCTGAAGGAGAACGCTGCTGGCGTCATTCGCCTTGCCGACAGCAGCGCCTTTACCGTGTCCAAAACCATCGCCGCCGCCATCGAAACGATCAAGCCCGGCGGGGTGCGCGAAATGCACTGGCACCCCAACGCGGACGAATGGCAATACTGGATCAAGGGTGAAGGCCGGATGACCGTGTTCGACGCCGGTCCGCGCAGCCAGACCGCCGATTTCCGCGCCGGCGACATTGGCTACGTGAAACGGAGCCAAGGCCACATCATCGAGAATACCGGCAAGACCGACCTGCAGTTCGTCGCGGTCTTCAAGACGGCAGAGTATCAGGAAGTCAGCCTCTCTTCCTGGCTCACGCATACCCCGCCGGCGCTCGTTGCCCAGCACCTGAATGTCAGCATCGAGGATGTCGCCAGGTTTCCCGCAAACCAGCCGGCAATCATGCCAGGCTGAACATCCTCTCCTTCCGTAGGGCCGGCGTATCCGATCCGCCGGCCTTTTCCCGTCGACAGAACGAACAATCGCCAGATCGATATCGAAAGGCAGGTACGGCCATGAAACCACTGAAAATCCGCATCGCTGGCGGCTCGCTTGCCGGTCTTTTTACCGCGATACTGCTTCAGCAGGACGGACACGATGTAAAGGTCTACGAACGCTCGTCATCCGGGCTTGCCGGGCGCGGGGCGGGACTGGTGCCTCAAAAGGACCTGTTCGACGTTCTGAGGGAAATCGGCTGCGAAGACGTTGCCCAGATCGGTGTGGTTGCGAAGGAGCGCATCTACCTCGATGCTGGCGGGCACATTGCCCTGCGCCAGCAAACGCCGCAGATGCAGGTCTCATGGGACTACCTCTTTGAGAGCGTATCCTCACGCCTCCTCTCCGATACTTATCGTCTCGGCCATCACGTCAACGCCGTTCGCGAAGATCCGCAGGGAGTGACGCTCTCCTTTGCCGATGGCATGGAGGAACGTGCTGACCTCGTTATCGGCGCGGATGGTTTGGGTTCGGCCATCCGCAGCGCCGTCAACCAGCATTCGGAAAACACCTATGCGGGCTACGTCGCCTGGCGCGGGCTGATCCCCGAAACAAGACTGCCTGCCGACGCCGCCCTGCTGCTGGACCGTTTCGCCTTCTACATCACGTCCGGAATTCATGTTCTGGGTTATCTCGTGCCGGGATCGCGCGGCGAGACCCGGCAGGGACAGCGTCGCTATAACTGGGTCTGGTATCGTCCAACGCCTGCCGAAGATCTCGCCCGAACCTTCACGGGCCGGGACGGCAGGCATTTCGAGCATTCCCTTCCCCGCGGCGAGCTCTCCGGCAGCCGGAGGGCGCAACTGCGCGAAGAGGCTTTTTCCCTTCTGCCGTCGCAAATGGCGCTTGCCGTGGACGTAGAGGAGACGCCATCCATTCAGGGGATTTTTGATTACGAGGCGGAACACATGGTCTCCCAGCGTATCGCCCTGGTCGGAGATGCCGCCTTTGTCGTTCGTCCTCACACGGCAATGGGTGTCTCAAAGGCGGCAGGCGATGCAATGGCGCTACGCGACGCCCTGCGGCAAACGGACGACCTTCCTGCCGCCCTTGCGCGGTATCAGAACACCCGCCTGCCAGTGGGCAAGGCAATCGCGGCCTATGGACGCCGACTTGGCGAAACCGCGATGTGAATACGGGTGAAAAATCGGCCACGCTCCCGCCTTGCGCCCCTGCGTGTTTGCGTTACGCTTACAACCGGGGAATTTCTCATTGGAGGGAATAAGGCATGTGCAATAGCTGCGTGATCGAGAACGTCAAACAGAACATGCTGTCACGGCGTCTGCTGTTGAAGGGTGCAGTGGCGGGTGCAACGGCGATGGCGGCGGGAAGCCTCGCGGCCCCGGTTCTGGCGCAATCGCCCAGACAGGTCGTCGATCTCACCCATACCTACGATTCCACGTTTCCGACGTTCGATGGAAAACCCGGCATTGAGATGGAGTGGGCAGCAGATATCGCCAAAAGCGGCTATCAACTCCATAAGCTGACCATCTTCGAACACACCGGAACGCATATCGATGCGCCTTTCCACTTTAGCGCAGACGGCGCCAGCGTCGATCAACTCGAGCCGCAAAAGCTCGTCGCCCCTCTGGTCATCATCGACATTACGGATCGCGCCAGGGAGGACGCCAATTCCACGGTCGAGGCAGGCGACATCGAACGCTGGATATCGGAAAATGGCGACATTCCGGCAGGCGCAATCGTGGCTTTGCGCTCCGGCTGGGCAACGAAGGTGAAAAGCCCGGCCTTCCGTAATGACGATGCCGGAAAATTTGCCTTCCCTGGCTTCGGCAAGTCGGCCACCGACCTCCTGCTCACGCTGGATACAGTCGCCATCGGCGTCGACACACTCTCGCTGGATCCGGGCAATTCTGCAGACTTCGCTGTCCATAATTCCTGGCTACCCGCTGGGCGCTACGGGATCGAGGGACTGAACAATCTGGAAGCACTGCCGGCCAAGGGGGCGACCATCATCGTCGGCGCGCCTGCCCACCGAGGCGGAACAGGCGGACCAGCCCGTATTTTGGCTCTGGTTTGACGCCGGTAGAGTTTGCCGCAAACCCGAAATCCGAGACGGATACCATCCGCTTGCCATCGCAGGTACAAAAGGGAATCTAAAATGAAAGGCCTTCGGAAGACCCTCGTTTTGCTCCTTTCGCCATGCCTGTTGAGCGGGGTTCAAGCTCTTGCCGCCGACAGCGTGGTCGTTCCCGGCTACGCCCCGGAAACGGGGGTGGAATATCTCTACCGTTCCCATAAAACCACCTCCACCGACATGTCGTTGTGGTTCGACAGGCCGGCAGCGATCATGCGCGGAGATTTTCGGCAGCGCATGACGGTCCTGTCGCGGGATGCGCAGGGTATGCGCGTGCGCTGGTCTCTCAGCGCAGATTTGCCACAGGACGCCGAGGGCGCTGGAGACACTTACGCAATGAACGCTCTCTATCGGAACACTCTGTCGGCCTATGGCGTCCGGCAGGTGGAATATGAAGCGGGACTTAACGGCTTTCCTGGCAAACTCGTCGGATTGGATGCCATCCTCGGCAACCTGCACAGCACCTCGGTTGTCGGACCGGATGGCAGCGTTGCGAACCAGCCAGCGGGTTTGCGCGATATTGTCGAGGGCATCAAAAGCAATCCAATCCTGGTTATTCATAATCTCGCACCGGAGGCAGAGCTTCTTTCCACAGTACAGGAGCAGGAAAGTTCCACATACGAGATCGGCCAGTCAGGTACGGCGTCGGTGGTGGAATATGCGCGGGGAACGCCCATTCCCGTCGCCATCGAATGGACGCTCGAGACCGCAGATATCTCCGGACAAACAGCCACCTTCAGCCTCCAAAAAACCTACGACCGCGTTGCGTTCCAGCAATCACAGGCTTCTGCGGTGGAAGGAGTGATCTCAAGCTTCAGTGAAAAGGCCAAACAGCTTGGCGACGAGCAACTGGCGGCCGCCAGAAACGCAAGCAAAAACGTGCAGATGACTGTCGTCATGTCACTGCGCGATGGATCGACCCTCGAAGCGAGGGAAACCGTTTTGGCGGAAAGCGGCGGCATTAAAATCAGGACCCAAACCCATGTGTGGCGTGAGGACCTGCCACGAAATCTGCCAGACCTGCCGGACTGGAACAGTCACACCGTATCTGCAGCCTCCATTGATCCGTTGCCGGAACGTGGCGCCAATGCTGCGGCCCTCACGTCAGGACTTACCGCGCCAACGGCACTTGAAGAAGGACAGGCGGCCTATGACAGCGGCAATTATGGCGCCGCCCTGCGCTCGTGGAAACCGCTCGCCGATGAGGGAAGCGCGGCCGCGCAATATAAGGTTGCCGTTCTTTACCAGGCGGGTCTGGGCGTCGACCGTGATACGGCACTCGCCGCCGCATACATCCGCAAAGCGGCGGATCAGGGCTGGGCGGAAGCGCAAAGCAGCCTTAGCGATCTCTATGCGGTCGGCCAGGATGTTCCGCAGGACCTGGAACTCGCCGTGTCCTGGGGCCGCAAAGCAGCAGAACAAGGGCTGGCCGTCGCCCAGTACAATCTGGGGTACAGCTACGAAAGCGGCCAGGGTGTCGCTCAGGATTATGCACAGGCGTTGATCTGGTATCGCCGTGCCGCCGATCATGGTTTTGCAACCGCTCAGTACGCTGTCGGCCTGCTCTACGATCAGGGTCTCGGCGTTACCCGCGACAATGGTGAAGCAGTCAGCTGGTATAAAAAAGCCGCCGATCAGGGCCTTGCCGTCGCCCAGGGCAATCTAGGGAACATGTATGCAATGGGACATGGCGTTGCGCAGGATCGGGCCGAGGCCATCACATGGTTCCGCAAGGCCGCCGATCAGGGACTTGCGACTGCGCAGGAATCGCTGAAAAGGCTGGAGCAACCCTAGCTGCGGCCGGGTCGCTTTCTGACCGGGGGCCGATGATGCCCCGGTCCTCAGCCAGCTACTTTCCGTAGCGATTTTTCAATCTGCCCGCCGCAATAAGCGTCGCCATAGTCGTCAAAGGCGCGGCGGCTCAGGACGGCCAACGGGGCCGTCTCTTTCATTCGGCTGGAATAGGCCCAGATGACGGGCGACGTATCCTCGATTATGCGCCTGATGACTGGAAAGCGGTCTGCAACTGTCGTCCAGAGAATTGCCGTGACGACATCTGCGACGCCGGGTGTCTCCGTTCCCAGCATGAACCCCGAATCGCCGGTCAGACCGTGTCTCGCTCCCGTGTCCTCGAAAATGCGGATCCACTCCTGCAACCGGGGAACGAACGCCACCCATTTTTCAGGGGTCCACATCTCGCGCCCACCGTCGAGCGTCAGTTCATCGATTACATCGTTGGCATCGTTTACGATCTTGGCAGTGAGCGCGCGGCCCTCCGCGCCCGGCGGCAGAAGCTGCAACCGCTCGCCGAGATAAAGGGCGATTGCGGGCATCTGCGAGAGAGCGAAATTGCGCTCTCGATCGATCAGCACCGGCGGTCCCATGAACGCTATGGGCTGCTTGCCGGCATCACGGCCCATGATCTCCTCGATTGCACCGGCATCGTGTTCGTCCCAGGTACACCCGCCATGCGCTAAAAGACCGCGAATGAACTGGCCTCGGAACGGGACCGGCCAGTAATAGAGTTCGAAGTTGCTCATTGCGGGCTCCTCATTGCGGTGCGCGGCGCGGGCGGCAGGTACGGAATTGGCCTCCCGGTTTTGACATCACCGGTGTGAAACGCGGATCGCACCCGCGTCACCGAGGCTGCGCTGGACAGCTGCAATCCGGCTGGATGCAATATCGGCGGACACCTCGATCTCGCCCTCATGCGGCGCATCGCTGCGAGGCAGGTCACCACGTGAAGATTGGGTGCCGGTCGTATTCTGCTCTGATGTGGACTGGATGAAGATATCCGGACGGGAGATCCCGTGCTGCTGGACCAGATGCTCGACGGCGATATCGGCTGCCTCGCGTGTTTCGAAAATGGCGCGAATGGTGACGGTGGCATCGTCGGCCATGGCTGTTCTCCCTTCAGGCTTAACTCAAACACCCAAACGCCCGGAGAGGCTGGTGGTTTCCAGGCTCCGTCAGTTTTTGCTCGGAGATACGCGTCCGCAGCGGAAAAGTAGTGCGCGGATCGACGATGCGGCACGGCAACGCCGAAGCATCACTTGCTCCGGCGTTGCTTTTGTCATGCGACCAAGCCCTTGGTAAGTTCCAGGGCCTGCCGCTCGAACAACCGGCGATAAATGCCGTCATTGAGCCGGATCAGCGCCTGATGGTCGCCCTCTTCAACGATCCTGCCCTTGTCGAATACGAGCAGACGGTCCAGAGCCCTGACGGTCGAAAGCCGGTGGGCGATGACCAGGGTGGTGCGCCCTTCCATCAGGCGTTCCATAGCCCGCTGGATCTGCACCTCGCTTTCGCTGTCGAGGCTTGAGGTTGCCTCGTCAAGGATCAGCACCGGCGCATCCGCCAGGAAGGCGCGGGCGATCGCGACCCGCTGGCGCTCCCCGCCCGACAGCTTGACGCCACGTTCGCCCACCATGGTCTCATAGCCCTTGGGCAGCGACATGATGAAGTCATGGGCGCTGGCCTGTTTCGCCGCCTGCTCGATTTCGCGCCGCGACGCGTCCGGCCGGCCATAGGCGATGTTTTCCGCCAGTGTGCGATGAAACAGGATCGGCTCCTGCTGCACGATGGAAATCTGCCCTCGCAGGCTCGCCTGGGTGACATCGGCAATGTTCTGCCCATCGATGCGGATTGCACCGGACCTGATATCGTAGAGGCGCTGGATGAGCTTGACGAAGGTCGTCTTGCCAGAGCCGGAGTGGCCGACCAGTCCCACACGCTCACCGGGTTTTATGGTGACTGAGAAGTCATCATAAAGCGGCGTGGCGTGCGCGCCATACTGGAAGGTGACGTGATCGAAAACGATCTCGCCTTTTCCAATATGAATCGGTTTCGCATCCGGCCGGTCCTCGACGCCAAGCGGCATCTTAGAAAGCAGCACCAGCTCTTCCATATCGTTGACGGCGCGCTGCAGGTTGCGGATATCCTGCCCCACGTCCCGCAGATATCCCTGCAGCACGAAGAACATGGCCAGCACGAAGGTGATGTCGCCCGGCGTCGCCAGTCCCTGTCGCCACATGATGAGGCCGGTGCCGAGAATGCCGGCCTGCATGGAAACCATCATGAAGCTCTGGATCGTGCCGTTTATCGTGCCGCGTTTCCATGTCCTGCGCGTGCGGTTATCCCACTTCACCAGCACCTGGCCGAGCCGCGTTTCTTCACGCGTTTCCGCGCCAAAGGCCTTCACGACCGAATTGCAGCTGATGGCATCCGCCAGCGCGCCGCCAAGCCTCGTATCCCAGGCATTGGCAAGCCGTGCGGCCGGAGAAACATATCCCATGGAAAGCCCCACCGTCACACCGACATAGATCAGCGAGCCGAGACCGACGATGAGGCCCATGACGGGCCAGTAACTGCCGAGAACGATGGTGGCGCCCACCAGCATGACGAGCGATGGCAGAAGCGCGATGAGCAGGAGGTCATTGAGCGAATCGAGCGCCCACATGCCCCGCGTGATCTTGCGCACCGTGGAGCCGGCAAAGCTGTTCGCGTGCCAGTCCGTGGAGAAACGCTGCACCTTGTGGAAACCGTTATTGGTAACATCCGCCATGGTTTTCAACGTCAGCCGGATGATGCCGTTGAAGATGAACCAGCGCAGCGCGACGCTGGTCAGCCCCAGCGCCACCACGATGACGAAGGCGCGCAACGCCTGATCTGCCGCATCGCCGCCGGCGATGGCATCGACGATCCGCCCGGAGAAGACCGGCACCATGACTTCGGCCAATGTGCTGGCGATGACCAGAACGATGATGAAACCCACCAGCACCGGCCGGTGGCTCCAGTGGTGAAAGACAAAGCCGAGCACATGGCGATAGGCATCGGCGCGGAAATCGAGCTTCTTGCGAGACATTTTTACCAGCACGGCGCCATTCTGCTCGGCGACCGGTCCTTGAAATGGAAGTTGGAAGGCACAGCCCGGGCGGGAGACAAAATGATCCCGTCAGATCAATCGGACTGTGAAGGAAAACAAAACCGCATGTCGGGCGCGCAAAAGGCGGGCCGCGAATGGATATGACCTAGTGTCTGGTCATTCCCTGCGGGAGGGTTTCGATGAATGCTGGTATCATGCAACGCCTCCCTTGGTTCGATCTGACGCGGTAAAGAAATTTCTAGCTGAACCTGGCAGACTTGCCAAGCCGGTTTCTGCAACCTTGTGGCAAGTGATGCGAAAACGCCACATTGGCGCTTGGCGACTATATCCGTGGCCGATGCGGCCCAGCCATGGCCTTATGATGCCAGAAGCCCCGCCGCGCCCCTCTCGGGACGCAGCGGAAATCGGAAGATCGGTCTATCGAGCCCGATCAATCCATCTGGACATTTGCCGCCTTGACGACGGGTTCCCACTTGGCGATTTCAGCCGAGACATGGGTTTTCAGCTCCTCTGGCGTGGAGGCGACGATTTTGGCGCTGAAATCCGCCATGCGGGCGGCGACGGCCGGATCGGCAAGCGCTTTCTTGGCGGCGGCATTCAGCTTGTCGACCACCTCGGCCGGCGTTCCGGCCGGTGCGAAAAGCGCGTTCCAGGTATAGGTCTCATAACCCGGTACGGTTTCGGAGATCGTCGGCAAATCCGGGAAGGATGAAGCGCGCTCGCTGGTGGTGACGCCAAGTGCCCGCAAGGTGCCGGATTTCATGTGGCCTGACGAAGACGGCAGATTATCGAACATGATGGAAATCTGGTTGCCGAGAAGATCGTTGAGCGCCGGGCCGGAACCCTTGTAGGGCACGTGCTGCATGCTGACGCCAGCCATGCTCTTGAACAGCTCGCCGGAAAGATGAAGCGGTGTTCCGTTACCGGATGACGCATAGGCGTGTTTGTCCGGCTCGGCTTTCAGCAGTGCGATCAGTTCCTCGACGCTGTTAACGTTGAGCTTCGGGTTAACGACCAGCACGTTCGGAACCACCACCAGCAATGAAACCGGAGCAAAGTCCTTTTCGGGATCGTAGGGCTTGGTCTTGAGGATGAGCGGGTTGAGAGCATGGGTCGCCACCGTGCCCATCAGGATAGTATAGCCATCCGGTTCCGCGCGGGCAACGCGGTCGGCGCCGAGATTGCCGCCTGCGCCGGCGACATTTTCAACAACGATCTGCTGGCCGAGTTCGTCGCCCATCTTCTGAGCGATGACGCGGGCGACCACATCGGTGGAGCCGCCGGCCGCAAAGGGAACCACCAGCGTTATCGTCCGATCCGGAAAGCCCTGCGCGCTCGCCGTCATTCCCAACATGCCGAAAGAAACTGCCGCCGCGGCAAGTTTCAACACCATGCGCCGTTTCGAAAACCGGTAATTCATGAACCCTCCTGTAACATGGCCTCCCCGCCATGGCGGCATAGTAGCTCAAATGCACCTGAGGGCAAGCCGCCGGGAAACATGGCCCGGCGGCGAAACGCGGCTAGGCTTTCATGCGCTCCTCCACGACCCGCCAGTTGACCAGCTTGTCGAGCACGGCGCGGATGTGTTCGGCCTTGCGGTTTTCATAATCGACGTAATAGGCATGTTCCCAGATATCGATGCCGAGATAAGCCGGCCGGCCGACGGCGACAGGGTTGTTGCCGTCCTCATAGCCGATCAGCGCAAGCCCGCTGTCGTCACGCGTCAGCCACACCCAGCCGGTGCCGAAGACGGTGTCCGAGACATCGACGGCGCGTTTGACGAAGCCGTCATAACCACCAAAGGCCTTGTCGATTGAAGCGGCGAGATCGCCCTGCGGCCGGTTGGGGCCGCCCGGAACGAACTGATCCCAGTAGGCAACGTGGTTCCAGGCCTGGGCCGCATTGTTGAAGATCTTGACGTCCGCAGCCTCCTTCGACCGGGCCGCTTCGACGACGATGCGATCGAGCTCCATATCGGCATAACGGGTGCCGGCGGCCAGCGTATTGAGCTTGTCGTAATAGGCCTTGTGATGCTTGCCATAATGCAGCCCCACCGTCTTTGCCGAAATCACCGGCGCCAGATCCGCCTCGGCGAACGGAAGTGCCGGCTGGCTGAGGGGAAGCGCCGCCCGCGCCACGTGCGGACGGGGAAAGATGGCTGCGGCAGCGGTTGCCGCGCCGGCGGCGAGAATCGTGCGTCTGGTAATCTCCATGATGGTCCTCCTTGTCAGTGACGATAGAGGCAAACCCTGAAGGACGCCGGAGGTTGCCTGGATTTCCCCGAATTGTCCGGGCGGATATCCCCGGTCAGAAACCCCGGGGCCATTTCGCAAAGAAGGAAAAGCAAAAAAAGGCCCTCCGGATGGAGGGCTTCGTCTGCTCAGTAGCGGTAATAATCGCGACGGTCTCGCCAGTCACGATACTCCCGCCGGTCACGCCACTCGCGCCATTCGCGCCGTGCCTGACGTTCGCGCCATTCGCGGCGACCCTCCCAGCGATCGCGCCGGTCCCAGCCACGCTCGTAGCGCGGTCCGTTCGGGCGGCAATAGCCGCGGGGTGTCAGATGAAAGCCGCGGCCGCAGGCATAGTCCACATTCTGAATGTGGGATGCCGAAGGTGCGGATGGTTGACCGACGGGCATGGCGTTCGCGCCAGTGCCCAACAGGGCGCCGAGAATTACTCCAGCGGTTAAAATCATCTTACGCATCGCATCTCCCTCCTTATGGGATAGAGCGATTTAGCGCCTCGCCGGGTGAACTGTGGCTGAATGAATCTGGGTGTTTTCGTGGCAATTCGGCGGCAGCACCGACTGATGAATTCCCGGAAAAACCGCCCTATCCCGACTTGCCGAATTCCTTTCTCAGCTTGTCCTTTGCCTCCTCCAGAACCTCCTTACGCTCCTTCGGAAGTTTGCCACCTGCCCGATTGATATAGAAAACCAGCATCGACATCGCAGAGCGGAACGGGTTGGCCTTGCGCCGTGTCGAGTGTTCCGCCGAGGCTTTCAGCGACCGGGCTATGCCGGTGGGATCCTTTTTCGTGAAAACATCCTTCTCGAGATCAAGCGCATCGCTTTCGCTGGTTACCTTCTGCGACCACTTCTTTTTCTTCTTGCCCTTTTTCATCGGTCTTCTCCCGACCCGGCGTCATTTTCGCTTCGGATCATGCGTGTGGTGGCTGTCGCGCTCGCCGCCACCGCCGGAGACCTTGCTTTGGGAGCGCCTGTCGCTGTCTGCCGGCGGCTTCTTGATGTCCAGCGGCGCCTTGGCGTTTTCATGGGACGCGCCGGGGCCGCCCTGGCGGATGCTTGCCGGTGTCTTTGTCGAGGTCGACATCGTTTCCTCCTGTCCTATTGGTCGTCCTTGGTCTTCATCGCGTCGGAGACGCGTTTTTTCCTTGGATCGCGCAGATTTTCGCCCACGGCGTCCCTGTCACGTTCTGGATCGTCCTTGGGCTTCACGTAGCCGCGCGGCCTGTTTTCTTCCGGCCCCTCCCAGCGCGGCGATTGGTCGGTGGTGCCAGGCGCACCGTCGCTTGGCGAATTATTGCCCATTTTTGCCTCCTGCGTCGTTTCGGTGGTCCCGAACCACTCAGCCCGGGTAATGTTCCCGGCCCGGCGACCAGGGCGAATTTTTCGAAACCATTCCGCCGGGTCGAAGTTAGGCAGTTTTGACACAAACTGGTGGAGCACGATGATGACGGACAAACCCCATGAGCCCGATCGCATCTCCCGGATCGTGTATGAGCAGCAGCAGGACTTCCTGAGGCGGTCGTCGCTGCAGTTCCTTGAATGCGCAATCCATCTCTGTGCGACGAACATGAGCATTTCCGAGCTTGCCGGGCGGCTGGAAAAGCAGGCGCAAATTTTGCGGGAATTCGGTTAGCGGCGGCGGAAACCCGCCGGAAGCCGCCTGGTTCTTGGGACACATCAATGCCAAGGTTTTTCTTCAGCATCGTCAGTGGCCAGCATATTCTCGATGATGACGAGGGAAGTGATCTCGCCTCGCTCGATCAGGCCATAGAGGAAGCCCACAAGGACGCCCGCGAACTGATGAGCGAGGCGATCCTTCAGGGACGCGACATCTCGGAAGGATGCGTCGTGATCCGCGATTCGGCCCGCGAGCTCTTAAAAGTGGTTCCCTTCGCCGATGCCCTCGACAGGAAGCCCTGAGGGGATGGGAATCTCTGCCCGCCATTGCGCCATCAGGCTTTCATATTCCTTTTCGGGGACACCATAGGTCACCCCCGCTGTCTCCTCGAGCACCTTGCGATCGATGATTCGCACATTGCCGCGTGTTGCCCGAATGGCCCGCATGCCCTCGAGGATATGCAGCTCATTGGTGATTCCCGGCCGTCGCACCCCCAATACACTAGACATGAACTCATGCGTAATGGGCAGATCATCGGTGTCCAGCCGGTCGTGGCACATCAGCAGCCAGCGGGACAGCCTTTCACGCAGGGCATATTGTCCGTTTGCGAGGACAAGCTGACCCACCTGAAGCAGACAGATATTGATATATCCCAGCAACAGGTCGCGAAGGCGTGCGTCCCGTTCCATCTCGCGCCTGAGATCGGCTGCAGCGATGACGAATCCCTCGCCCGCGACGCCCATCGTCGTCTCGTCGGGCGTTGTCCGCGCGCCCAGCAGAACAGGCCATCCGGTCATGCCCTCACGGCCGACAAGCATGTTCTCCATGCTTTTGCCGCCTTCCGTCCGGGCCACGGACGAAGCAATACCGCTCTCAATGAAACACACTCGCGAGATGGGCGTGTTGGCGCCGACCAGTTGATAGCCCACGGGCAGATTGATCATCTCCATCCGGGCGACCAGCCGCGAAAACCCCTCTTCACCCAACGCCCTCAGCAATCGGTTGCGCGCAAAAATACTCGATCCAGGCATAACCGTTACCCGCTTCCCCCTCGCTCGACGACACCAAACGCGCGGCAACTTAGCAGCTTGAAATTGCAAGGAAATGCCATGTACGTTTCCGTACCCTTGGGCACCATCGCGGCCTTGCGATCGAACCGGGCAAAACCAGAATCCCATCAATGCAGGCGACCTCACGGTTCGCTTATGGGTAAGTTATCAGCGCTTTGAGAAAACTCTCGGGACGATCCCTGGTATCGTTCAGCGCCCGGTCCAGATCATTCAGAGTATACCGGTGAGTATATAATGTCGACGGATCGAGCTCGCCCGCGGCAACCGCTGCCGCCGCCTTCCTCATTCCGCTGATATAGATGGCCGGATCTCTTTCATGCGCATTGATGACATCAAGCCCGCGCCAGTTCCACAATTGCATATTGATCTGGCGCGGCCCGTCCTGGTGATAGCCGGCGATGATCAACCGGCCGCGTTCGGCCGTCAGTTCGCCTGCGAGATCAAGCGGCCACTGTTTGCCCACCGCTTCGATGACACGATCGCAGAAGCGCCCGTCAGTCAACTGCCTGACACATTCAATGATCCGCCAGTGATCATCCATCTCGACAAGCTCAGTCGCGCCCATCCGTTGCGCTATTTCAAGCGAAAAAGGCCGCCGCGATATGGCAATGACCCGTGCCCCGCGGTGGGCGGCAAGCTGCGTCAACAACGCGCCGATGAAGCCGATACCGATGATGGCGACCGTCTGCCCTGCCTCAATCCCGCTGCGTTCGAAGATGTCCATGGCGCAGCCGAGGGGCTCGCCAGGAAATGGATGACCATCCAGCTCGAACGGCAGGCGCACCACGAGGCCGGCATCGGCAATATCATGGCTGGACTCGACATAGAGTTCCGGCAATTGTCGGTTTATGACGTGGCCAAGCTTGAAGAGCGTTTCGACCTCGTGATCTTCATGGGCGTATTTTACCATCTGCGGCATCCGCTGCTGGCGCTCGATCTCATCCACGAACATGTCGCAGCCGACCTGATGCTCTTCCAGTCGCTCCAGCGGGGTGACGGGAGAATACCCGACCTCGAAGAAGATTACCCGTTTTCCGAATGGGCCATGTTCGAGGATCCCGCTTATCCCAAACTGTTTTTCGTGGAGGAACGGTATGCGGCCGATCCAACGAACTGGTTCATACCCAACAGGGCCGCGGTGGAGGCAATGCTTCGCAGCGCCGGCTTCATCATAGAGCGACATCCGGAACGGGAGGTTTATCTATGCCGGCGCGGGGCACGCCACTATGCGGCAGATCCGCCGCCGGGAGAATAGCCCCGTGCCGACCGCAGCCCGCAAGAACCGCCCCCCACCGGCCTTTCAGCCCGATCATGCCGATGCGCCTTCACTCGCTGCATTGCACAGGCAGGCCGAAGGCTGCGAACGTTGCGATCTTTACAAGAATGCCACCCAGCTGGTTTTTGGCGAGGGCAGAAACGATGCGAGCGTCGTGCTTGTCGGCGAACAGCCCGGCAATGACGAAGACCTGAAGGGCCATCCATTTGTCGGCCCCGCCGGCCGGCTGCTCGACGCGTGCCTGCAGGAAGCAGACGTCGATCGCTCGCAATGTTATGTCACCAATGCCGTCAAGCATTTCAAGTTTGAACAAAGGGGCAAACGGCGGCTCCATGCGCGCCCCAACAGCGGGGAAGTGCAGCGCTGCGCGTGGTGGCTGGGAGCGGAACTGCGGTTACTCAAACCAGAGCTGATCGTCGCCATGGGCGCGACGGCTTTTTATTCGCTCACCGGCCGTACCAGCCGAGTGACCGCGCAGCGGGGGCATCTCTCCACCACCCCTGGCGGAACACGCCTTCTCGTGACCATTCACCCTTCCTACCTGCTGCGCCTTCGCGACCGCGACGAGGCGCGACTACAACGGCAGGCCTTCGTCGCCGATCTGCGCAAGATAACGAAATTTCTGGCGGCGGCAGAATAAGCGGTCTGCTGGCAGCAATCATTTCCAGCCGCGGGAACAAGCTTCTTCAAGCGTGGTTAGGCACTGCCGAAAGGGAGGATTGATGGCGATGAAGAAGAAAATCGAATGTGAGATCATGGCACATGAAAATGGCTGGGCCGTTCTGGTCGGCAGCGTCATGGAGGCTGTTTATCCAAGCCGTTATCTCGCGGTAACATCGGCGAAGGCGCGGCACATGGACTTCATCCTTGTGGACGAAGCCATGCCACTGCGTCACTCGACGACGGACGTCATGGCGACCGACCGGGCGGTATGGCGCCGAAACGGTGAAGCGTTCCGGCTGACAGTCGCCGCGCCTTACCAGGTGGACATTCCCTTGAAACGCAGGCGCGGGGAAATAAACACGCCGGTCTCGATTGAAGGCCGGGACCTGGCCACTGGAAAATTTTAAGGGATACGGTATGGATGCCGTCCGAAAAAGATGCCGGACGGCATCGCTCCATCTATCCGCCAGGCGCCGGTTCAGCTGGCCAGCAGCCAGACGAGAAAGCCGCCGATAAGGATGAAGACCAGGATGACGCCAAGCAATCGCGCCAGCCCCTCATTGGTATTGGTGTCTGCGCCGACAATCGTCCAATAGATCGATTTTTCGTCTGTCCGTTCGCTCATCTGCCTCTCCTCGCGGGATACTTGTCAGGATACGCGGCCAGGATGCGTACCGACAAGGAAAGATAATGCAATCACGATAGCCAGTGCGAAGATAACCAAAGCATAAATCATCATCCTCTTCCATGTTCGCTTCCGTCCGCGAAAGGCACCGTCATCGACGCCGACGGGCGAATATTTGGAATCGAACTCCTCGCTGACAGGGCGATTGAGGTCCTCTTCCGGTTTTATGCGGTCGCGTGGCTCGGCCATCTTGTCCTCGTGCTTTCTGTTCCGGGTCTTAACGGCGGGGCGCGGCCGCCAAACTCCCTTTGCCGCCAGCTTTCGCCCCCGGAAAGAGCGGCAGCTGAGTATTTTCGATACCCGACGATGGGCCAAGCGGAATACCGGCCTCCAGGCATGCTGCAATCAAATGCTCTCTTGCAACCGCCGAAGAGCCGTTTCTCAACATGGCCAGGCGGCAACTCCTCAAAGCCCGAGCGTAATGGACGCCTGCCTTTTCAGGCCATTCCTCCTCCAGCAAACGAACCGCCTCATCCACGCCAGAAACGTTGAAGCAGCGGCCGCCCAGGAAAATTTCAAGCGGATATGCGCCGAGCAGCGGAATTGTCGTCATCTTTTTCTCCATCGCCGTGGCATTTGCCACGCGGTCGTGGACTATGCAGGGTTCGGGCGCGGAAACAGCCCGCGCCGTCACTTACGGGTCGACTTTCGCATCCGAAATGCGGAAGACGGACCAAGCGCTATTTCCGTCAGGCGGCTTTCTGGCTTTTCGGGTTGGCAACCGTCGCGGCGAGTTTCGTCAGTTTTTTATCGGTTGCGCCTTCTTCGTCGAGGTTTGCCTGAAGCAGCGGAACGCCTTCATCGATGCCCAGCTGGCCCGCCCACGCCACCAGAGTGCCATAACGGGCAATCTCGTAATGTTCGACGGCCTGCGCGGAGGCAATCAGGCCCGCATCGAGCGCCGGCGAATCCTTGAAGGATTCGATGATTTCCTCGGCTTCCGCAATAATGCCCTGAATGGCCTCGCAGGTCTTGCCGCGCGCATTCTTGCCGATGATTTCGAACACGCGCTCCAGACGCTCGATCTGGCCTTGCGTCTCATCCCGGTGCTGCAGGAAACCCTGTTTCGCCTCTTCGAGCTGCGCGGCGCGCGCCATTTTCGGCAAGGCCTTGAGTATCTGTTTTTCCGCATAATAGATGTCCTTCAGGCCATCCAGAAACAGATCATCGAGCGTTTTTTGACTAGCCATTTACGTCTCCTTGAGTGAACGACGCCCCGAACCCCGCGTGCCCGTAATTGTTCCGCTCTGGCAAAAAAGACCTGAAAAAAGCGCATCCGGACGTGCCGCGTTCATCGCCGGTGCATGTTCAGAACTACACAGTAGTGCTTTCTCGCATATATTTGATGAAATCGGATGAACCGACTACGGTTAGTTAGACATTATAGTATTGAATGGACATACGCATTGCCGGTGGCATGCGAGGAGCAAGGCATGCAGACTATCAAGCGTCTCCCTATACTGGTCATCGGCGCGGCCGACACAGTCACACCGGAAATAGCAAGAGCCTGGTCCCGAGCGCAGGTTGGCCTGATAGGTCCCTATACAGCCGACGTTATGGAAAATGACGATACGCTGCTGTTTTCCGCCGCCATCATCGATGTCCGCTACGAGGCCGAGATCATGCTTCGTCTGACCGATCAGCTTGAAGAGAAGGCCGTTCCCTACCTGTTTTTCGTGCCCCGACCGGTCTTCGAGAGCGAACCGGGACCTTTTGTGCTCTCCGCACGTTCAGAGGACATAGACAACATTGTCTCCGCCTTGATCGCGCAGGGAGGGGGCATAAGACACTAGCGAGGCAAAGTGTTATGCTGGAGCGGAGCAACGGACGAGAAGAAACGGGTTTCCTCCTTTCCCTTCTTGATGCGGAAATCCGGAGCGAAGTGCTGAAGGCGTCGACATCGTTGACACTTTCGCTTGGCGACAAACTTTTCTCAGCCAGTCAGCGCATCGATCGCGTGCTTTTCCTCGCCTCGGGCATAGCATCCATCGTTGTAGTTTCCAGATCAGGACGGAAAACCGAGAGCGGCATCGTCGGACATGAAGGTTTCATACCCACCGGCGCACTCGCCGGCGCGGAGGAGAACTTAACCGAGATCGTCGTTCAGGCGCCGGGCAAGGCGGTGGCTATGGACATGGAGGTTTTCCGCAGCCTGATGGCGAAACATCAAATATTCTCGGACATCGTGATCTGCGCCTCGCACGTCGCGAGGACGCAGGTGGAATGCACGGCCGCCGCCAACGCCACCGGCACGGTCAGCCAGCGCCTGGCGCGTTGGCTCCTGATGTGTCACGACCGCGTGCGTGGCGACCAGCTACAGTTGACCCACGATTTCCTGTCGATGATGCTGGCGGTGAGGCGCCCGAGCGTGACGGACGCCCTGCACGTCCTCGAAAGCGAACGCCTGATCCGCGCCGAGAGAGCGAAAATCACCATAAGGGACCGGCAAGCGCTGGAAACATATGCGCAGGAATATTACGGGCTGGCAGAGGAGGAAAGTGCGCGGGTATTCGCGCGCTTTCATGCGCAGATACCCGAAGTGGCCGGAAGACATAATCTCGCATTATAGGCAGATCGGCGCCTTCGGTACGGTCACGACCATTTACCTCCACTCTTTTCCGTATAAGATAGACAGGTGATCCCTTTTTCGGCCTCGCAAACGCAGCCGCCAAGGAGGTGAAATTGTCCGCCTATCGCGCCTATCAGAGTTCGGGTATCTTCCTGAATGACGATATCAATACGGTCAAGTCGGCTTATGACAGCGTCCTGGCCGGAGAGCACGATCCCAGCCTTTGCTTGGAGGACGTCGCCCGTTACGTCCTCAAAATGTATAATCGGGGCCTTGTCGATCCCGGCAAGCTCCATGAAATGTCGGCGCTTTATTTCAGAATGAGGCGCGCCGGCCAACGCCGGGCGTAGGCCCTTGGGTCGTCGATGCGGCGGGGCTAAGGCGGCCGTGCGGGCGGAACTTTCGGCGGACCGGATTGTTAGCTGACGGTAGCTGACCCACAAATCATTCGGACATTCCCATGAATTCTGAAGAGGGCCTCTTTCCCCGGTGGTGTCATCTTTGCATCGACATGCAGCGCATGTTTGCGGAAGAGACGCCATGGCACGTGGACTGGATGCCGCGCATCATCGACAATGTCGGGCGGGTGGTTGAGAACTCGCCGCAAACGACCATTTTCACCCGCTTCATCCCACCGCCGGATGCCGACGCCGCCTCTGGGCGGTGGGGGCGTTATTATGAGAAATGGTGGATGATGACCGGCGAGTACCTTCGCCCCGAAATGACCGATATCGTCCGCGAGTTCGCGGGCTACGTTCCACCTGCGGAAGAATTCCTGAAAACCACCTATTCCCCCTGGACGGATGGTCGCCTGCACCGAAAACTCGTAGGCCAAGGGGTCGGCACGCTTGTCATTTCCGGTGGGGAAACGGATGTCTGCGTACTCGCAACCGTGCTGGGGGCGGTGGATCTGGGGTATCGCATCTTCCTTCTTGAGGACGCCGTCTGCAGCGCACGCGATGCAACGCATGATGCCTCGCTGACGGTATTGAGGGGCCGTTTCGCGGCACAATTGACCCTCGTCAGCACGCAGGACTGGCTTCAGGCCAAAGAGGAATTCCTGCGCAGCGATTAACCCCGAAAACGCCGCGTGGAAAATTAGCGACCGCGACGAAACGGACGGGAACAATCGCTCGGAAGCAGGGTTCGACTCGTTCGATCGAAACGATCAGCACCAGATGCGAACGAGGTTCAAAATGACCAGAAAAACGCTCCCCATTCCGAAAGACAACCAAACGGACAAGGGCCCGGGCGACAATGAGCGCCTCAATGCGGAGGAAGCCTCTTCTGCGAAGGAGAAGAACGCCTCCACCCGCACGGGACGACAGGCCAACATAAAAATCAACACCACCCATCAGGGACATCAGCAGGATCGATAGCGTTCCGCGGCGCCAAGGCAGAATTGCGGATCGGCCGTCCTTCTGAGCGCCGCCGCCTGCCCCCGTGACACGGCACACCCACTAAAGCGGCGAGAGGCTTTGCAAACAATAGAAGCCCCGCGTCTACTCACGATGACAGATCGACGAAATGCGGAGGCATTCATGCAGATTCTTGCCGTCACGGCCGAGATGTTCCCTTTCATCAAAACCGGCGGGCTGGCCGATACGACGGGAGCATTGCCGGACGCGCTTGCCAAACTGGGTGCGGAGGTGCGCACGCTGCTGCCGCTCTATCGCAAACTGCGTCCCCTCATCCGCGGGCACCAGCCCTGCTTCTCCGGGAGCGTGCTGGGACAGGATGTTACGGTATATTCGCTCGTTGCCGACCAGAAGAATTTGCTGCTGCTCGATGCGCCCGACCTCTTTGACCGGGATGGGCATCCTTACGGCGAAAAGGACCATCCGTTTCCGGACAACGACCTCCGGTTCGCCGTCCTGTCCAAGACCGCGGCGGACATTGCCCTTGGATCAATCCCTGGGTGGAGGCCGGATATCGTCCACGTTCACGACTGGCACGCCGCCTTGACCTGTGTCTATCTCGTCGACGCGGCGCCGGGCGAGGTGCCGACCGTCCTGACCATTCACAACCTCTCATTTCAGGGTCAATATCCTTTTTTGCGCGCAAGGGTTCTGGGGCTTCCGGACGAGCTCTGCACGGTGGAATGCCTCGAATATTACGGCGACATCTCTTTTCTGAAGGGCGGCCTGACGACAGCATCGGCCGTTACCACGGTCAGTCCAACCTATGCGCGCGAAATCCTGACACCGGAAGCCGGCATGGGCATGCATGGCGTGTTCGGCACGCGAAGCGAAAGTGTGCGCGGCATCGTCAACGGCGTCGATCAGGATGTCTGGAATCCCGCGACCGATCCCTTCATTCTCGCGAATTTCATGTCGGCCACCGTGGCAAGGCGGAGCCTGAACAAATATGCGCTGCTTCAGGCTCTGGGCCTTGCCCACACACAGGGCCCGGTATTTGGTGTGGTAAGCCGCCTCACCTGGCAAAAGGGCGTTGATCTCTTGCTCGATGTTGTTCCCCTCATCATCGCGCGGAAAGGCAGGCTGATCGTTCACGGAGAAGGAGACGGGCAACTGGAAGATGGCCTGCGTGACCTGTCGAAAAGATATCCGGAAATGGTCTGTGCCCATATCGGTTATGACGAACGTCTGGCCCACATGATCCATGCGGGGTCGGATTTCATCATCCAGCCGTCGCGCTTCGAACCATGCGGCCTGACCCAGCTTTACGCATTGCGATACGGCGCCCTGCCCATCGTCAGCCGCACCGGAGGTTTGGCCGAGACGATCATCGACGCCAACGACGCCGCCATAGATGCGGGGGTTGCTACCGGCTTTCAGTTCGAACCGGCAAATATCGACGACCTGCGGGCGGCGCTGGAGCGCGCCATCGCTGCGTTCAACAACAGGGAACTCTTCAAGCGCCTCCAGGCCCAGGCCATGCGTGCCAACTTTTCCTGGGAAAAGAGTGCGGCGCAATATCTGGCGCTTTTTGAAGGACTTGTCAGCAAAGAGCCGCAGGAGTCGCTTTCGTTTCCCGACATATTGCCGGACGCATTCGCGAGAATGCGTATCGAGCGGCGGCAGGCCAGACAATAAGGCAAACGCCGCCTTTACCGCGCATCAAAGGAGCCGGTCCTGTTTCCAGCGGACATAGGGAGCGAGCGACTGGCCAGGAAACCGGTTTTCGATCTCCGTGGCTGTCAAATCCACCAGTGCTTCCACTTCCTCCAGCCCCTCCTTCTCGCTCTTCGCTTCGAGTTCGCGCATCTTGTGGAATAACTCGTCGTCCGTTGCCACGCGGAGAAAGTCGGCAAGGTCGGTTTCCTGTGTCATGTCACCGTCTCTTTCTGTCTTCAGGTCAGCGATCGGACGGCAAGCTGATGCCCGCCGAGCCGTCGTTTTGGCTGTTCAACGGCGAACGACGGCCAAACCCGTTTGTTCCTTTCATCAGCATATTCCCGGTGCGGAGGCAGGAACCGACCAACGGCAATCCGGTTAGGACCAAACGAGGCTGACTGGAGGTTCCGTGAATGTTCAACGCAATGAAATATCGCAAATGGGGCGTGCAATTCGATGCTGCAGGAGATGCGCGCTTTCGCATATGGGCGCCCGGTTCTGATGCGCCGAGGCTCGTTATAAACGGCGCGGAATACGAAATGCGGTCTGAGGGGAACGGCTGGTACGAAGCCGTTGCAGCGGATGTGAGTGGCGGCGCCACCTATCACTTTGTTCTGCCGGACGGGCGTGAAATCCCCGATCCGGCCTCACATTGGCAGGAAGGCGGCCTGGATGGCCCGTCAACCATCATCGATCACGACTTTGCGTGGCAGCATGAGAATTGGACCGGCAGGCCGTGGCACGAGGCTATGATCTACGAGGTTCACATCGGCACGTTCACGGAAGAAGGGACGTTCCGGGCGGCCGAAAAGAAGCTGGAACGACTGGCTGAACTCGGCATCACCGTCATTGAGGTGATGCCGCTCGCGAGTTTTCAGGGAGATCGCGGCTGGGGCTACGACGGCGTTCTGCAATTTGCGCCGCAGCGGGATTATGGATCGCCGGACGACCTCAAAGCCTTCATAGATGCGGCACATGGCCTGGGGATGATGGTTTTGCTGGATGTGGTTTACAATCATTTCGGGCCGGAGGGGAACTTCCTTCAAACTTATGCGCCCGACTTTTTTCAGAAAAACGAAACACCCTGGGGCCCTGCTCCCGATTTCGACAGCGTGGATGTGCGATCATATTTCCTGCAAAACGCTCTTTACTGGCTTCAGACCTACCGTTTTGACGGGTTGCGGATCGATGCCGCCGACCATCTGGCCGGCGGCGGCGGCGAGGTGGATTTCCTGACAGAGCTTGCCCAGACGATCAGGCACAAGGTGACGGGCAGGCATGTGTATCTTGTCATAGAGGATGCAAGAAACACGGCAAAGCCGATGACGCCCGAAGAAGATGCTCCACCGCTGGTAGACGCCCAGTGGAACGACGACTTTCATCACGTCGTTCACGTCATGACGACCGGCGAAGATGGCGGTCTTTATCAGGATTTCGTTTCGGACCCGGAGAGCCTGCTTCGTCGGTCGCTTGCGACCGGCTTCGTTTACCAGGGCGATCCGCGCCCTTCCCGGGACTTTGCGGGGAGCGGCGAACGCAGCGATCATCTATCCCCGCAAACCTTCGTGAATTTCCTTCACAATCACGATCAGGCCGGAAACCGGCTTTGCGGCGAAAGACTGCGTGCCCTGCTCGAACCAGCTCTTTTCGATATACTAGAGTGCATTCTACTGCTCTCCCCCCAAACGCCGCTGATGTTCATGGGCGACGACCACGCATCGACGCAGCCCTTCTACTTCTTTTCCGACCACCCGCAACACGATCGGGAAGCCGCGATAAAAGGGCGGTTGCGGCAGGCAGAAATGTTTCAGGGAGCTCTTCCCGAAAACGCGCGCGATCTTGTCCAGGACCCCAATGATGTGCGCACGCGGCTCGTTTCTACCTTGAACTGGCGTCAGGCCGATGAGGAAGGTGGGAGACGGGCAAGCGACATCCTTGCGGGATTGCTTGCAAAGCGCCGGCAGTATGTCTGGCCCCTGCTCGCTTCGGAATTCGGAGGCGGGACGGCACTCGGTTCGCCTGCGCGAACGCTTGCCATAGACTGGGCGTTTGCGGCCGGCCGGTTGCAGCTCAGGGCAAATTTATCCGATGCTCCGGCGGATCTGCCACCGGTGGAAGGGGAAATCTTCCACCGGCTTGGCGACATCGACGCGCAAACGGGGAAATCCTGCAGCTACAGTGTGCTGTTTGCAGTGGCCCGCTGATGTCAGGCGAGATTGCGCCGCAGGGATTCGCGGGCGCGGTTGACGCGGCTCTTGATGGTGCCCACCCTGCAGCCGCAGATGGAGGCTGCATCGGCGTAGCTCGTTCCTCCGGCAACGAGCAGCAGCGCCTTCTTCTGATCCGCATCCAGATCGCGGATTGCGCGCATGACTTCATCGTGCTCCATCCGCCATTCCTGACTGGCGGGGACCGACATCGTTTGCTCTATTCCCGCCGGCAGCCCGACGCATTCGCGCCTTGCAACCTTGTATCGGGTACAGAAGGTGTTCCGCAAAATGGTGAACAGCCACGATTTCAGGGCTGTTCCGGGGGTGAAGCGGTGCAGGGAACGAAGCCCCCGCATCATGGTTTCCTGAACGAGATCGTTGACATCCTCGTCATTTCTGACGAAACGACGCGCAAACGCCGTCAGCGCTGGCGCGAGATCGGCAATTCCGATACGCAAGGTCTCAAGTTGCGCTTCGCTTAGTGCGGGGCCGGACTCTTCATTTATAGCGTGTTTGGCCATGGTCCTTCCTTTCACATAGAAGGGAAATGGCCCATCTACCGCTTGGTTGCCGTACGCCAACGTACAATGCGTATTTTTTCGGCGGTACCAGAGGTCCTAGTGACCCGAAAGGGACGCGGTCTTCTCAGACGTCTCCGGCGACGAGCGGGAAAGACGCAGCAGACGAAAATACCCGGTTGGGGGGATCGTCCTGTTTTCCGCCAGATGGAAAGACGGGTTGCGGCGCAGCCAGTCCTCAATCCCGTCCAGACGAAATGCCGAACTGAGCCCGATGTTATGGGCCACCGGCGAGACCATCTGTTCTATGCGGCGAACTGCGCCGCTGCTGTCGGTGATCTTGCTGACGATGACGATCTCGCCACGCGGCTTCAGCACTCGGGCGCATTCGGAAAGCAGCCGGCCGGTATCGGGAATGAGCGTGATGACGAAGGGCAGCGAAATCACGTCGAAGGACGCATCCGGGAACGTGGTTTCGCAGGCATCCATCACATGCAGTGCCTTCACATGCGGCAGTGAACCGCCTGCCACCTTTGTTTTGGCCTTCCGGAGCATGTCCGCTGAAATGTCGATCCCGGTCACGTTGCTGGCCGGAGGATAAAGCGGAAGGACCAGCCCCGTGCCGACGCCGATTTCGAGAATGTCGCGACCGGCACCACCCACACATCTGGCCAACTCCATCTGCGCCCGCTTGAGAAAGAAGCCGTAGACACGGTCATAAACCGGGGCCCAGAACCGATATGCCTTTTGCTGCTGTGCCCGGTTCGGGATGCTCGATACCGTTTCGTCGCTCACTCGCCTCTCCCTCAGCGTGAAATGAACTTGTTGAAGCGGCTCTCGCCGCCCGACGTTCTGTCCTGATAAAGGAATGCCAGCTTCCTGTCCTCGAAGATTTCAAAAAACTCGTCCCATGGTATGGCCTTCAGCGCATCCTCCGGCTCACCGAAATCGATCCTGAGGATCCCTCCATCGCCCGAGACGTCCACTTTGGCAGGGTGGCCATCGCGCTGCTCCGCCCATTTCCGTATCGTGTCATGATCGGTGGTTGTTGCGGATTCCGTCATCGTTGTTCTCCTTGTCTTCGTCGCGTCCATACCGGGAGCGCCTTTCGCGTTCGGCGTTTTCTGTCGCCTTTTCACGGTCTTTGCGGCTTTCATCGCTTTCAGTCGAGCGTGCGTCATCGGTGCCGGGTTCGGGCCTGACATCGTCCTGTGATCGGGTCATCGCGGAAGCCCCTTTTTTTTTAAAACATCCTGCAGCGCAGACCCTGCGGTCCGCTCTCTCCTCCTAACCCCGGGAGCAAAAAGCGGTTCCGTACTAATGGTTCGAGGGAACAGCATTGGCGTAAAAAGGTTAGGGACAGACAGGAGGATGCCATGACGAAAAAAGACAAGCTCGAGCAGATTCACAAGGACAGCGCGCCCCAGTTTGCCCCCGGCAAAAAGACCTCGACCAATAACGGCGTTGCGAGCGCGAAGCCGAGGGTCATCACCGGCTCGGACGACGCAACCGCCAACAAGCTGCCACCAGGTACAAAAAAGCCGGAAAAAGACTGGGACATCAATTACGACGAGCGGGAAAGCAACGAGGGCGACTTTCGCGGCTAGAGACGCGGTGCCCTTGCCGCGCCGAGTGTTCGCGAAGCGGCTACCGAGCCAAGTCCTCGACAACCAGTTCGATGGATTGCGGCTCGGCGCCCTCCTTCGTCTGCACGCTCAGAACACTTCCGGTGTTCAGCACGCCTTCGAGGAGCGTTCGACCGTCGATGGTGATTTTGACCACCTTGGGAGTTGCGGCCTCTATGTTCAGGCTGTTGCAGGTCTCGTGATCAGTTTCCGGGTCCACGTGCCGACCTCCATTGGGATTGGACATGCCGGCCTAACCACGGTCGGCTCCGGTTGTTCCCGAACGGCGGCCATGACTGGCGACATGATCGCGCGGGAACCACAAACGGCATGCGAAGTTCGATAGCGGCGGATCAGCCGTGCGGCCGGAACCCGGCGCAATCATAAAAGTATGCTCTGACGATGGACCTTTCCGATGATGGTTCGCGAGACTCCCGGTTTTCATCTGTCGGTTCAGCCAGGCCGGCTGTTGATATGGTGTCTCGCAGCCGCGGCCTGCCTGGGGGGTTGGCTTCTGACCACGCCGAAGCCGGTCTTCGGACCGAACGACATCGGATCATCGCCCGGCGATCCGCAGCAGGGAAAACTGGTATTTCTGGCTGCAAGCTGCGGGTCCTGCCATGCCACGCCGGGACAGCCGGACTCGCTCGTGCTCGGAGGCGGATTGGCGCTTTCCTCCTCCTTCGGCGTTTTCCGTCCGCCGAATATATCCCCCGACATTGCCGATGGGATCGGCTCCTGGACCGTTGAAGATTTCGCAAATGCGCTGGTCGCCGGCATATCGCCTGACGGCCGCCATTATTATCCGGCCTTTCCCTATACGAGCTATACGGGAATGAAGATCGAGGACATAAAAAACCTTTACGCCTATCTGCGGACCCTGCCGCCTGTTTCCGGCAAAGCGCCGCCGCATGATCTGTGGCCACCCTTCAGGTTGCGCCGTGCCGTTGGCGTCTGGAAGCTTTTGTTCTTTGAAGAGGTCGGCAAACCGCAGGCGATCACCGGCGATCCCGCTCTTGATCGCGGCTCCTATCTGACGGAGACGCTTGCCCACTGTGCCGAATGCCATTCCAGCCGTAATATCTTCGCCGCCATCCGCCCGGAAACCCGTTTCGCTGGTGGTCCCGACGCGGAAGGCACGGGCTTTGTGCCAAACATCACGCCGGCACGTCTCAGCAGGTGGACGCAGACCGACATCTCTACCATGCTCGCAACAGGCCAGAAGCCACAGGACGGACATGTCGGGTCCGCAATGGTGGACGTGGTCGCCAATCTTTCGCAGTTGCCACAGGAAGATCGCGACGCGATTGCCCGCTACATCAAGGCCTTGCCGGCAAGGCAAACCCCGCATCCGTGACCCGTCAGTGAGCATAAAGATAGGCCGCGACATGGCGCGCTTCGGCCTCGGTGATACCGGTTTCCGGCATAGCGCTCTGCCGCGAAAAATGCGTCGGCGAGACAATCCAGCGAATGAGGTTGTCCGGTGTGTTGTTGAGGCCGTCACCGATATAGACCCGCTGGCGAAGTGAACGTAGTTCGCCTCCCACCTTCCCGTCCGCACCGGCAACGCCGGGGATCGCGTGGCAGCCCGTGCAGCCGTAGCGCCGGAAAATCCCGGGCGCCAGGCGCGCATCACCGCCAGTCATTGCCGTGGCAACGGCGCCGCGCTGAGACACGTTCTTGACGATTGCGACCGCAATGCCCGTGGCAAGCGCCGCCGAAAGCACCGCAACAAGTATAAGCCCGGTTCTAGAGAAGGGACGCGCCATATCGGTCCTCCCTGCCCGACCGGGAAATCCACATCGCCAGCATCGCGAGCGCCGCCCCGGCATAGATGACACCGCCGGGCACCCACATCAGGAGACCGGCAAGCTGCTGGTCCTCGAAGGGCGTCAGGCCCCATGCCGGCGCGTCTCGGGTCTGGGCCACGTAAATCACCTGTGGCGCCAGCGCGATCAGGGCGCCGAGAATGCTGGTATGCATCATCGTGACAAACAGGTGCCAGGCCGCAAGCCCCCGGTCCGCGCGCCAGAAAACTGCCCACCAGAACAGGATCGCGGTCAGAAAGAAAAAGAGATGCTGTATCCGGTGCAGTGGCATGTCGCTCACCGTCGCATCGAACAGCGCAGGCGCATGCCAGCCCCAGATGGCAAGCCCGTGCAGAGATGTTGCCACAGCCCCGCCGGCAAGAACATTCCAGCTGGCCCGCACGCGCCTGTCGGTCATCACCGCAGCCACACGACGACGAACCATGCGCGGCATGCTCCAGAGAAAGATACCGACGGGGCGCGCCAGCACGATCAGCGGCGCGGCAACCCCCATTACCATCTCGTGCTCTATCATGTGGAACGTAAACAGGTGCTCGCCCATGGAATGGATCGGAGAGACAAGTGCAGCAACCAGAACAAGCCAGCCGCCGGAAAAGGCGAAGGCGGACCTCGCCATCCACCGGCGGGTGCCCGACCGTCTCCACAGCCGAAAAAAACCGGTACTGAAAAGGCTGGCTGCGACAAGCAGCGGTCCGATGATCCAGCCATCGAAAGTCCATATCATCGCCGTCGGATGCGGCTCCCCCTCATGGGCCGAGAGCGGCCCGGCGCTGACCAGCAACAGAAAGATCAGTGTCAGCGCGCGCATGGGTTCAGCAGCAATGTCGCTGCCCCCTGAAGAAGGAGTGCGAAGGCAAAAACCAGCGCGACGAGGACGCCCAAAGACATCAGGAACATCGCCATCCGCGATGCCGTGGAACTCCGGCCCCTTACCGAAAGAACGCCGCAGGTAACCGCTATCCCGGCAGAGAGGAAGGCAGCGACAGCTGTAAAGCCCGTCCGGCTGCCGCAATCGACCGCCGGCAAGATCTGGCCGAGCTGCGTGTTGAACGCCCAGATCAGGGGAGCGCCGAACAGTCCGGCAATATCGAGGGTTTTCAGGGTCATAGCCGTGGTATCCAGTAAAGGCAGGCGTAAAGCGGAAGCCAGGTTACGACGACGAAATTCCAGTAGAGCGCGTTGTCCTCTACATCGCCGTAACGGCGGGCGCTGTCGCCATGCCGGGTAAACATCAGGCAGGTCAGGACGATGGTATCGATGAGGTCGGTCAGAATATGGGTCGTGTGCAGTCCGAGGATCGTCCACACGATCGATCCGTAGGCATTGTCATCCCACTTCACCTGGAGGGCTGGGAACTCAAAGGCGCGCACCGCCAGCAGGACAAACCCGATTGCGGACATGACGACTAAACCGAAACGGACGTGAACAAGCCGCCTCTGCCTGGCCCAGCGACTGACGAGGACATTCGGAACGACGCTGACGACAAGCAGCGCTGTCAGCACCGTGCCGGCTGAAAGATCCGGCGGCGGGGCGTCGATCGGCCATCGTGGTGCCAGGCTCATCAGGTAGAAATAAACGGCGACCGCCAGCGCGAAGCCCGTTCCTTCGATCAGCATGAAGGCGCAGGTTCCCCACCATATGGGGCTGGCGGTGCCGTTGCCGGACATCGGCAGCTTGGAGACATCGAGCGCGACACGTTCCTTCATGCGTCCTCCTCCGCCATTCCTTTCGGCCAGAACCAGCCGATCAGCGCTACAGCAATCGGGATCGATCCCCAGACGACTGCCCAGGGGGAGAACATGGACCAGATGAGCATGATGGACGTTGCAATGGCCGCCCAGAACGGCCACACGGAGTCGGTCGGGGAAGCCTCGCGGGCTTCGGGCAGCGCCTCGACGACGCTGGTGACCAGAATTTCACGGCGATCAACCCGCATCCCCGCGACAACAGGCAGTTCTCCGGTGTTCTCCCACAGTGGATCGCGGCTTCCCACCACGGGTATGGAGCGGAAATTGAAGGGCGGCGGCGGAGAGGGGGTTGCCCATTCCAGCGTGGCGGCGCCCCAGGGATTGTCCCCGGCGGGACGGCCTTTGGCAAAGCTTCGGACGATATCGATGAAAAAGACGAGAAAACCTGTCGCCAGCACGACGGCGCTGAGGCTCACGAAGAGGTTGAGGCCCGCCCATGGCATCTCCGGCTAGTAGGTATAGATGCGTCGCGGCATTCCCTGCAGACCGAGAATATGCATTGGAAAAAACGTCAGGTGGAAGCCGACGAAGATCAGCCAGAAGCTGATGCGGCCAAGCGTTTCGCTCATCATCCGGCCCGTCATTTTTGGAAACCAGTAATAGACGGCTCCGATCAGGGGAAAAACGGCGCCCCCGATCAGGACGTAGTGAAAATGCGCGACCACGAAATAGGTGTCGTGAACCTGTGTGTCGAAGGGCACGGACGCCACCATGACGCCCGTCAGACCACCGATGACAAAGGTGACGATGAAGCCGATGATGAAAAGAAGCGGGGTCTTGAAAACCGGCCGCCCGGCCCACAATGTTGCCAGCCAGCAGAATATCTGCACGCCGGCCGGCACGGAAATCGCCATGCTGGAGGCAGTGAAGAAACTTTCTCCGAGTTTCGGCAGGCCAGCCACAAACATGTGATGCACCCAGAGACCGAAAGACAGGACACCGGTTGCGACAAGCGCCATGACCATGGGCATGTAACCGAATATCGGCCGGCCGACAAAGGCGGGCAGGATGGTGGAGACCATGCCCACAGCCGGCAGGAAGATGATGTAGACCTCCGGATGTCCGAAAAACCAGAAGACATGCTGCCACAGGAGCACGTCCCCTCCTTCGGCCGGATTGTAGAAATGGGTGCCGACGAGACGATCCATGATCATCGTGGAACTGGCGAACATGATCGCGGGCATGGCGATGATGACGAGAAAGGCCATGACCACCATTGCCCAGACGAGAAGCGGAATTCGATCGAGCGACATGCCGGGAGCGCACTGCTTGAAAACCGTCACCACGATTTCCACCGCAATGGAGAGTGCGGAAGGCTCCGTAAAGGTTATCATCTGAGCCCATATGTCGGCGCGTTTGCCGGCGCCATATTCCGGGCCCGCGAGCGGCACATAGGCGAACCAGCCGACATCAGGCGCGCTGTCCAGCACGAACGAGACCCAGAGAAGCAGCCCGCCCACAAGGAATACCCAGTAGGAATAGGCGTTCAGCCGGGGAAAGGCGATTTGCGCGTCCCGACCATCAATGGCACGAAATAAACTGCCATCGCCTCCATGACCGGCACGGCGAAGAGGAACATCATGTTCGCGCCATGCATGGTGAATATCTGATTGTACCGGTCCGGGTCGATAAAACGCGCTTCGGGCGTTGCCAGCTGCAGGCGCATGACGAGAGCAAGCAGGCCGCCGAGTATCAGGAACACGAAGGCCGTGACAATATATCGCCGGGCTACAACCTTGTGGTCGACAGTACCAATCGCGCCCCAGAAACCGCGGCTCGACCCCCATGTTGTTTCGAGCGCGCTCTCCATGCCGGGAACCGGCAGATCGGTATCCATGAGGATGGAGGCCTGTTTTCCCGCCATCAGTCGAGCCCCTCCATATAGGCGGAAACCTGCCGCAACTCTTCCCCGGTGAGCGGCACCAGCGGCATGTTGTTGCCCGGTTTCAACGTCTGTGGATCGGCGATCAATGCCGCAAGCGAGCCGCGTGTGGTCTCCAGCAGGCCTGCGCCGATCGTGCGGCGGCTGCCGACATGGGTAAGATCAGGCCCCGTGGTGCCGGCGGCCGGCGTTCCCCTGACGGTGTGGCAGGCGGCGCATTGCTTGCGCAGGAACACGGCCTTCCCGGCCAGAGCATCTGCGTCTTGCGGCATGGCGGCCACCGCCTTCTGCTTATTGGCCCACCGGCGATAGGACGCCTCGTCATCGGCCATGACCATGAAAGCCATGTGGCTGTGTTGAAGGCCGCAGAACTCCGCGCATTGGCCCCGGTAAACACCCGGCCTGTCAGCGCGAAACACAAGCGTATTCTCTCGTCCCGGAACGAGGTCCATCTTGCCGGCAAGGCTGGGCACCCAGAAGGAATGAATCACATCCGGGCTTTCGAGCAATACCCGGACATTCCGCCCGACCAGGATGTGCATTTCGTTGGCGGTCTGAAAACCGCCATCCGGTGTCGCATCTTCGTATATGAACTGCCACCACCATTGCTGGGCGCGAACACGTATCGTCAAGTCTGCCTCGCCGGTGAAGTTTATGGCCCGCGTTGCAAGAAAGCTCGCAAGCGTCAGGCCGGCGACAATGAAAACCGTCATCATCACCGCGCCCGTGACGAAAAGCTGCAATCGCTTGCCGCTTGCCGTCTCGTTCTGCGCCACCCGCCGGCTTCTGACGAGAGACAGGATCAGGATCGCGATCACTGCCAGCCACACGACGAGGCTCACCGCCACGATGAAGAGGATCAGATTCTTCAACATCGACGCTGACGGCCCCGCAGCGTTCAGCACCGACTGAACGTCGCCGCACCCCGAAAGCAGGGTAAGGACAGCAAGGAGAGCGGCGACGATCTTCAAGGCACCGGCTCCTCCGGTCTTTTCCACGCTGACCCTTCGTTGAAGAGGATGGCAGCAGGCGCCCGGTTCTCAGCCGGACGGGTCTGACGGTCGTCATTACGGGCCGGGGCCGCCACCGATGGCGAATAGGCCCCGATGGTTCTCACATATCCCGCAAGCTGCCAGATCTCTTCAGTCGTCATCCTGGCGCGGAAAGGCGGCATGCCGTGCGGCCGGCCATCCCTGATCGACGCCGCGACAGAGACCATGGATGGTCCATAAATCCATTGACCGTTGAGAAACGATGGACCTTTGCCGCCTTCGCCTTCACCGTGGCAAGCCGGGCATCCGAACCATGAATAGAGGGTTTTCCCTGGGAAAGATCATAAGCACCGTTTTCGAACGGCCTGCCGAGAGCAAAATAAACTTCCGGCGGCGCGCCGGCCACAGGAACGGGCATGAAGCGCAATCGCTCAAGCGCTGCCGTTACGGGAGGGTCGCTGCGGAATGTTCGCGGTTCACGCCAGTAACCCATGATCGCCGCTGCTCCGATTAAAGAACCGCATAGAGCGGACCATAGAAGTGTCGCTGAACGATTGGCCTTTTCCCTCCTCCGCATCCCGCACCTCGAGCATCCTCAGTTGGAAGGAACCGTGGTTGACGGCGTCAATCGGACGGGCAGCAGCTTGTATGATGGCGTCTTCGCTTTCGGACTATGATGGCTCAGCGGAAACAACGGGTTGGTTTCCGGAAAATAGCCAGCACAACAGCCATGGGGAATATCATAGGCAACGATCCTGAACCCGCGGACCGCCCTTGGCGTCTGCGGCTCGATTGCCGTAACGATATCGACGATATCGCCGTCGGCAAACCCAAGCAGGGCGATGTCATCGACATTCATGAACAGAACCTGCCGCGTTCCTTCCACGCCGCGAAAACGGTCACTATAGCCGTAGACGGTCGTGTTGAACTGGTCGTTGGATCGCAACGTCGACAGGTGCAGGACGTCCGGACCCGACGCCTCAGGCGGGAATTCGGGGAACAGGCGGCCGGGGGGTCAGGAAATTCGCCTTGCCGCTTGAGGTTACCCATTTTCGCTCCCTTGCGGGCAATGGGCGCGGGATGCCCCCGGGTTTGAAAAGCCGTTCGTTGAAGTTCCTGAAGGTTTCCGGATAGGTTTGCTCTATGGCGTCACGAATGCGCGAATAATCGTGAACCCATTGCTGCCAAGGAACGTTGCCGCGCGTCAACGTCGCCACGGCCATGCCCGCAATGATCGCCGGTTCCGAGAGCAACTCCCGGCTGGCCGGCTTTGCCCTGCCACGCGAACCATGGAAATGCGCAACGGAACTTTCCATGGAGACGGCCTGGGGCCCTGTCGCCTGTTCATCGATTTCGATGCGTCCGAGACAGGGAAGCAGAAAGGCGATCTCGCCGTGGATGACGTGGCTGCGATTGAGTTTCGTTGCGATCTGGACCGTCAGCCGCAGCTTGCGCCACGCGGCTTCCATCGCCTCGGTTTCCGGCGCTGCCCGCAAAAAATTGCCGCCGAGGCTGATGAAAGCCTTTGTTTCCCCGGCGAGAATGGATTTGCAGCTGTCGACCGTCGAGTGGCCTTCCCACGCGGGCGGCTGGAACTGGTATAGGTCGGCGAGCTTGTCCAGCGGCACGAGGCCGGGTTTTTCCGTAATGCCGACTGTACGCTGGCCCTGCACATTCGAATGGCCCCTGACGGCACAGATATTTGCACCCGGCTTGCCGATATTGCCGCGCAGCAGCGCGAGGTTGGCAACCATGTGAACGTTCTCCACGCCCATCACATGCTGGGTGAGGCCCATGCCATAGACCATCATCACCGCGTCGGAATCCGCATATATGGCGGCGGCTTCCATCATCTCCTCGCGGGTCAGGCCTGAAACGCGCTCTAGCTCCTCCCATTCATGGCGGCGGGCTGCAGCGGCGAAATCGTCAAAACCCGCCGTGTGCTCGGCAAGAAAATCATGATCGAGCACATGCTTCTTGTCAGCCGCGGCAATGGCAGCGGCAAATGCGACCGCCGCCGCATTGGCCGGATCGCGCGGCTGCCCATCCGAGCCGGAAACCTTGCTTGCGGCACTCGCATGCAGCACGTCGTCTGCCTCGACAAGCGCCTTGCAGATACCGAAAAGGGCAGCGATATCGCCGCCATTCTTCACCTGGTAATACTTCGTCGAGATCGGCGTCGCGGGGGTCGCCAGCATCTGGCCGGGCGACTGCGGGTTGACGAAGCGCTCCAGCCCCGCCTCCCGCAGCATGTTGAATGTCAGTATCTTCACGCCGCGGTCGACCGCATCCTGCAGATCGTGCAGCAGTCGCGGCGAGGATGTTCCGACATTCTGCGCCATATAGAAAATGCAGTCGCAATTCTGGAAATCCGAAAGGATCGCCGTTCCCACGGAAGCGCCGATGCTTTCGGGCAGGCCGACGGACGAGCTTTCATGGCACATGTTGGATGAGTCCGGCAGATTGTTACTGCCATAGATGCGGGCAAAGAGCTGGTACATGTAAGATGCTTCCAGCGAGGCGCGGCCTGAGGTGTAAAACTCCGCCTGCTGCGGCGCGATAGCGCGCAGCTCCCGGCCGATCTCCTCGAATGCGGCCTGCCAGCTGACTGGCAGATATCTGTCCGTGGCCGCGTCCCAACGCATCGGCTGCGTCAGCCTGCCCTGCTCTTCCAGATCGTAGTCGCGCCAGCCCTCCAGTTCGGCAAGGGTGTGTCTGGCGAAAAACGCACTGTCGGCGCGTCGGTTCGTTATTTCCCACGCGGTGGCTTTCGCGCCATTTTCGCAAAATTCCAGGGGATGGATCTTGGCCGGTTTCGCCCAGGCGCAGCTGACGCACATGTACCCCTGCGGCTTGTTCTGGTGTTTCAGCAATGTCGGACCGGACAGGGGAACATGTTCCCTCAACAGCACCTCTCCCACCGACTTGGCCGATCCCCAGCCGCCGCCCGGACCGGGCTTAAACCCGATATCGGGAGCTGCCTTGCGTCGTGATGTCATGATCGATGAACTCCCGAATTGCTGAGTAACCGAACCTCTGAAAGCGCGGCGGGTTTCCATTCTCTAAAAAAAATTCCGCCCTGCCTTGCCGCCGGGAGCGAGAAGGTCCCGGTGCCGCGGGGAACTTTCGCGCGGACGCCCGGTTAGGCACCCGCTCGACAAAGGGCGCTCTCGACAAAGGGCGCTTCTGACAACCCAGCAGACAATGAAGGTGAGCGACATGAAGGCACTGACCTGGCACGGCAAACACGACATTCGCTGCGAAAGCGTTCCCGATCCGAAAATCGAGCATGGCCGCGATGCGATCATCAGGGTCACGGCCTGCGCGATCTGCGGCTCAGACCTCCACCTCTATAATGGCATCATGCCGGACATGCACAGCGGCGACATCATGGGCCACGAAACCATGGGCGAGGTGGTTGAGGTCGGTAAGGACAATACCGCGCTCAAGGTCGGAGACCGCGTGGTCGTCCCCTTCACCATCGCCTGCGGCGAGTGCTTCTTCTGCAAGCGTGGCTATTATTCCGGCTGCGAACGCAGCAATCCCGATCCGCACAAGGTGCGGAAGATGTGGGGCAATTCGCCCGCCGGCCTGTTCGGTTACACCCATCTTCTCGGTGGCTTCAGCGGCGGCCAGGCGGAATATATGCGAGTGCCTTACGCCGATGTCGGGCCGATAAAGGTTCCGGACGGTCTGACCGACGAGCAGGTCCTCTTCCTGTCCGATATCTTTCCGACCGGCTATATGGCCGCGGACTTCTGCAACATCCAGCCGGGCGATACGATTGCGATCTGGGGCTGCGGTCCGGTGGGTCAGATGGCGATCCGTTCCGCCTTTCTCCTCGGTGCGGAACGGGTCATCGCCATCGACGCCGTGCAGGAGAGGCTCGATCTCGCGGCGAAAGCCGGCGCGATGACGCTCAATTACCTCGACGAGGACATTTACGACCGCATCATGGAACTGACCCATGGTCGCGGCGCGGATGCCTGTATCGATGCGGTAGGAACGGAGCCCGATCCCGCGGCAGGATGGGATTCGAGGATCGACCGCATCAAGGTCGCCACCTTCATGGGGACCGACCGGCCGCATGTACTTCGTCAGGCAATCTATTGCTGCCGCAATTTCGGTACGGTCTCGCTGGTCGGCGTCTATGGCGGTCTTCTTGACAAAATTCCCATGGGTTCCGCCATCAATCGCGGCCTGACGTTCAAGATGGCGCAGACGCCCGTTCAGGCCTACCTACCCAACCTCATGGGCCGCATCGAAAGAGGCGAAATCGACCCGTCCTTCGTCATTACCCATCGCGCCACCCTCGATGAAGGACCCGACCTCTACAACACCTTCAGCCACCGCGACGATGGCTGCATCAAAGTCGTCCTGAAGCCGTAGGAGGTGATCATGAGCAGGGAAGAATCCACCAAGGGCCTTGCAGTCGTCACCGGCGCTTCGTCCGGCATCGGTTATGAGCTCGCCCGGTGCGCCGCGCAGGATGGTTACGACCTCATCATCGTGGCCGATGAAAATGACATCGATGCCGCGGCCACCCGGCTGCGCGCGGCCGGCACGCAGGTAGAGGCGGTGCGGGCCGATCTTTCGACACAGGCTGGCGTGGAGGAGCTTCTCACCCGCATCACCGCCTCGTCGCGGCCCGTCGATCTTCTGTTCGCCAACGCAGGACAGGGCCTGGGCGATGGCTTTCTCGATCAGAGAATGGAGGACATCCAGCGGGTCATCGCCACCAATATCAGCGGCACGATTGCGCTGGTTCATGCCCTTGCAGGCGGAATGCGCCAGCGTGGCAATGGACGTATCCTGTTTACGGGTTCCATCGCCGGTTTCATGCCGGGCACGTTTCAGGCGGTCTATAACGCTACCAAAGCGTTCATCAATTCCTTTTCCTTCGCGCTGCGCGAAGAGCTTGATGGCACGGGTGTCACGGTAACCTGCCTGATGCCGGGCGCGACGGACACGGAGTTCTTCGAGCGTGCGGACATGCTCGACACCCCCGTTGGCAGACAGAAGAAGGATGATCCCGGTTTCGTGGCCAAGGCCGGCTATGAGGCGATGATGAATGGTGAGGGCGATGTCGTGTCCGGCTGGAAAAACAAGCTGATGTCGGCGATGGCCAATGTAACGCCGGCGGAAACGCTCGCCAGACAACACCGCAAGATGGCAGAGCCGGATGGGAAATAGCCTCGCAGCACTTCCGGCGCCACGAAGCCACATCCGGCACGGCCGGACTCCACCTCAATCATCCGTGCCGCGCTTGTGGTGCGGGCTTTCCTGAACGACCCAGCGTGTGGCGAACATCCCGCCGATCGTCAGCAGTGATGCAAGGACAAGGACGATGGTCAATCCGTTGTCGCGGACAAGCTTCATAATCAGACCTCGCTCTGGACAAGACCTCCGGGTGAGAAGTGCCGCCAAATGTGGCGGCACTTTCGTCTGCCGGTGCTGCGGCGCACTGGCCGCGGGCGCGGCGCTCCCTTAAACGATGAGGGCACGCCGCCCGTTGCGTTATCCGTTAGCGACAGGGACTGATGCCTTCCCAAGCTTGACCGACGGTTCGCGCGCCCAAACGCGCAACTTGCCGAGTTCGGAAACAAAGGCTGCCAACCCGTCTTCTCCCGGCAGAGGCAAGACGCCCTCATCCATGACATCGGCAATTCCGGCCTTTTTCAGCAATGGCAGGGCCGACTGGTCATAACCGATAAACTTGCAGTGCTGGAACGCATCCGCGACAAAATCCCGGGCCGTTGCTTCCTTGACGAGATCGTCGATGGCCTCTGCCGATGTCAACAAGGCCACCGCATCAAAGAGAACCGAAGGACCGCCATCGATCATGTAATGCGCTTTAATGAGAGTGCCGTCCGAAGCCACGGCGCCCCCGACTTTAGGCGCGATCAACTCGAAGACGGCCTTCTCGGCCGTAACAGCCCCGGTCAGCCCCTGCAGCAATTTTGCGTCGACGCCATCCGTAATGAGAATGCCGAGCTTGCGCCCTTCGAAACGTTGCGGCCCTCGATTGACGATGCTGAGGGCGGGTGAAGGCTCCAGGTCCTGTCGGGTCGGCACTGCCGCCTCCGCCGGTTTAGGCATCGACTGGAAACCAAGCTTCTGGGCAACTGTCGACGCAAGCGTTTCATCGATGTTGAGGAGGTGTGACACCATCCGTTCACGTATGGCGACCGTCTCCACCCTGCTCAGCTCGAAAGTGAGGGCGGAGGCGATATGGCGCTGTTCGGGAGGAGTCTGGCTGAGATAGAATTGCCTCGCCTGACTATAGTGATCTGCGAAGCTCTCCGGCCGCAATCTCGCCTTGGCGCCCTGCTCTTCGCCTGCAAAATGTGTAAAGCCGCGCGCTGGCGATTCTCGCGGGCCTTCGCCAAAGGAGTTGGGCTGATAATTGGCGCGCCCCGTTGGATTGCGCATCGCCATGTGGCCGTCCTGCTGGAAATGCGCGAAGGGACATTTGGGCGCATTGATGGGCAGGTGCGTGAAGTTCGGCCCGCCGAGACGCTTCAATTGTGTATCGAGATAGGAGAAATTTCTTCCCTGCAGCAGCGGGTCGTTACTGAAATCGATCCCCGGCGGCACGTTCTGCGTCATGAACGCCACCTGTTCGGTTTCGGCAAAGAAGTTGTCCGGCATGCGGTCGAGAACCAGCCTGCCGACCGGCTGCGGCGGCAATATCTCCTCGGGAATGATTTTGGTGGGATCGAGGACATCGAAATCGAAGCTGTCGGCGAAATCCTGGTCGAAAAGCTGGACCTGCAACTCCCATTCCGGAAAATTGCCGGACTGGATGGCCGCCCAGAGATCGCGACGGTGGAAATCGGGATCGGCACCATTGATCTTCACCGCCTCGTTCCACGCCACGGATTGGAGACCCAGCTTCGGCTTCCAGTGAAACTTCACGAAAGTCGACTGGTTTGTCGCGTTGATGAAACGGAAGGTGTGCACGCCGAACCCTTCCATGAACCGGAACGACCGCGGAATGGTGCGGTCGGACATGATCCACATGACCATGTTCATGCTTTCGGGCGTGAGGCTGATGAAATCCCAGAACGTATCATGAGCCGTTTGCGCCTGCGGAAAGTCGCGGTCTGGCTCCTGTTTTGCGGCATGGATGAGGTCGGGAAATTTGATGGCGTCCTGGATGAAGAATACCGGGATATTGTTGCCGACGAGATCCCAGTTGCCTTCCTGCGTATAAAGCTTGACGGCGAAGCCGCGCACGTCGCGCGCAAGATCGAAAGAGCCCTTATTGCCGGCCACGGTCGAAAAACGCACGAAAGCCGGGGTTTTTTCGCCCGCACGCTGGAAGAGATCCGCTTTCGTGTAGGCGGCTAGGGAATCGTAGGTCTCGAAATAGCCATGGGCCCCATAACCGCGGGCATGAACGACACGTTCTGGAATTCGCTCATGATCGAAATGAAAGAGCTTTTCCCTGAAATGGAAATCGTCCATGACAAGCGGGCCACGAGGACCGACGCGAAGCGTATTCTGGTCGTCGGCGACTGGCCCGCCCTGCGCTGTCGTCAAGACGGGTGCGTCGCCTTCGGCGGTCTGGTGCAACTCGCCGCCCTCGCCGCGGGAAAGTTTCTGGTCGTGGATCGTAACAACGTCGCTTTTTCCCGCCGATGCGGTGGTGTCCGGTTTTTTGGCCATGGTAACTCCTGAAAGCTTTTCGCAAGGGCGTGGCAGGACGCCACGCCCGGTGGGCGGTGAGGAATGCTCCTGTCAAAGCGCCGAGCGGCGATATCGGTTCCGCTCCTGCTCAACATCTTCAGCGGCGTAGGGCCTCGACGTTTCGTCAAAACGCGTCCAGCCCTCCTGACCATAGGCCGAACGCCGTTCGAAGGGATCGACCCAGTTCGAGCGTCGGAGGATAGCCTCCGCCTCAGGCACAAAATCGTCTTCAACCCGCGCAGTGACGAGAGTTCCGCCTCTGCGCACGCCCTCCGCATAGACATTGGCGTCCTCTTCCGAAACGCCTGAGCGGGTCATGGCTCCGATCAATCCGCCAGTGGCTCCTCCGGCAACAGCACCGCCTGCCGCACCGACGGCGGTGGCGGCCAGCCAGCCAGCGGCGACGACGGGTCCGACACCGGGTATAGCCATCATGCCGAGGCCCGTCAGCAGGCCGCCGGCGCCGCCGACAATGGCCCCGATGCCGGCACCGGTGCCGGCACCTTCAGCGGCTTTGCTGTCCTCGCCGTGGCGTCTGTCTGCGTTACTGGCCACAATGCTGATGTCGCTTGAGGGGATGCCCGCGCGCTCGAGTTCGATGAAGGCGTTACTTGCATCATCATAATCATCAAAAAGTGCAGTTACGGTTCTCATCATGTTTCTCCCAAAAGTCCGTGCGCTTAAGTCCTGCCCTCACCTGGCGACGACGTTGCCCTGGTAATCGAGTGCTATGGCCACGGTTTTTCCGTCTTTCATTCCCGATGCCATCCACACGCCCTTGTCATTCTTGGTGAGGCCTGTGATCCCGGTGTAACCGGACTCCTCCATCCGCTTCTTCGCCTGCACCTCCGTAAAGCTGTTGGCGCCTTCCACCGGAGCCGTCGGGTTTTTCGTGTCCGGCGTCACAACCGCCGGCGTATCACCACCGGGATTGGCTGTCGGAGCCTGCTGGGCAAAGGCCGAAACAGCCCCGGCTCCAACAAACAACACCATGAAAAAAGTCTTCTTCATTTGGGTCTTCCTCCCTTTTCACCATCAGCCATACTTCCCGTCGGAGACGGTGCCTTTCCGGCCCGGGAAAGGCCCCTTCCGAACAAAGCGGAAGGCGGAGAGTTCCAAAAAATAATGAGGGGGGCCGCTTGAACCGTCGCCTCTGCGCGGCGACCGAGGCGATGCCTGTTCACCAACCGGAACAAGACCCGCACTACTGATCGCTGCCGGGATACGGGGAATTCCTGAGAAGAGCCGCCAGGTGCGCGGTATTGCGCACAAGCATGCTGACCATGGTTTTGACGGCATCGGGCGTCTTGTCCAGATCGACGAAATTCGTCGACCCCATCGCTTCCCCGACCCAATAGGCAACAGCATTGGCAGGGATGGTGAAGCCGACGTCATTCAGCGCCTGAAAGAGCTCCGCCGAGACATGGTGGGCGCCGTCTTCATTTCCGACAACCGCGACAGCCGCAACCCGGCCATAAGAAACCATCCGACCCTCATCATCGGTTTCCTCCAGGAATGCATCCATGCGCTCCAGCGCTCTCTTGCAAACGCTCGAAGGTTGGCCAAGCCAGATCGGTGTTCCCATGAGCAGGATATCGGCCTTCAGTATTTTTTCCCGAATGGCCGGCCAGGCATCGCCGTCGCCCTCATCTGAACTGACGCCCGGCTTGATATCGTGATCGACGAGCCTGATCGTCTCGGCCTTGATATCCTGGCTGGCGAATTCCCGTAATATGAGGTCCAGCAGCTTCTCGGTGGAGGATGGTTCCGACGTGGCCGACGGTTTGAGCGTCGCGTTCAGAGCAAGAACGGTGAGTGACATGGTAACTCCTTCTGCCATACGGTCTTTCCAGGGTTTGGAAAATGTTGTGAACAATGATCGGCCATCAATCAGGGGCCGGTGACTAACGCCGGGAAAGCAGACGATCCATGGCGTGATGGGGCGGCGGCTTGTTGCTTTCCCGCCCGTTTTCTTTTTCGAGACGGGTCCGGATCTCCTCGATCTCGTCCTCCGTCAGATGCTCGATGCCGATGAAGTCGGCGCGCGCCTGCTCTACAGCCCGCAGCAACTCGTCCAGTTTCGCCTCCATCGCGGCGGAATCTCTGTTCTGGGAATTCTGTACGAGAAAAATCATCAGGAAGGTGACGATCGTCGTGCCGGTGTTGATGACGAGTTGCCAGACCTCCGAAAAATCAAACAGGGGTCCGCTGATGCCCCAGATGAGGACGGTGGCGAGCGCCACGACAAAGGCGCTGGGCGAACCTGAGAAAGATGCGATACGGCTCGCAAAGCGAGTGAAGAACTTGTTCATGACACGCTGAACCCTGCGGCTCGACACGAAAGCAAAGCCCGGTGAGGACCGTGGCTTTCCAGTGAAGCTAACAATCGAGGGCAATGATTGTTCCGTCATGTAGAAACGCACACGGAAAGGAAATTCCGTACCGCGCTTTATCTTCGCCCAATGTTTCAAGCCCGGGTGCGATGTTCGCGTTTTGCCGGAACCCGATCTGCCTTCGCACATTTACAGGTGCAGACCAAAAACAGTGGGAGGATCCAATGGATTGGAATCGTGTTGAAGGTAACTGGAAGCAGATGAAGGGCAAGGTCAAGGAGCAGTGGGGCAAACTCACCGACGATGACCTTGACGTCATCAACGGCAAGCGCGAACAGCTGGAAGGCAAGATTCAGGAGCGCTATGGTTACGAGAAGGACCGCACCCGAAAAGACATTGACGACTGGTATGGTCGCCAGACCTGGTAACGGAAACCCCGCTTCGGCGGGGTTTTTCTTTATGCTCCGTCGCGAATAAGCGCGATATGAGCGCGCGGCTCCGAGGCGTCGCGGGCGGACTGTCACGAAAGCGTTATGGAAAGACATTAGAACCGCCGCCGGCTGGTCCAAAAATGCACGGCTGTGCAACGACTGGCCTGCGCCTACCAGCCCCTCGGGCAGCGCTCGACAGTTCCACTCGCGCCGACAATATCGGAGACATAGATGAAACGCCGCACCTTTATGATGTCCGCCGCAGGCGCCGCCGCCGGTCTCGCCCTTGCACCGCGCATGAGCTTCGCCGCTGCAGGCACGATCGACTGGTACACCAGTTCGGATACAAACATCCTCGATTTCTGGTCCAACACGATCAAGCCCGCCTTTGAAGCCGCCAATCCTGGCCTGAAGCTCAATCTGGTCGACGCCGGCGACGGCGCCGGTATTATCGCCATCGGCGAGCGCGCCGTTGCCGCGAAGCAGACCGGTACCGATCCGCAGGCCGATTATTTCGAAACGGCCGATCCACTGCTGCCTGCCGGCGCCATCGAAGCCGGTATCTATGTGAACATGGCGAAGGCCGGGCTTTCCAACTATTCGCGTGTCAACCCGCTCGCTATCCAGAGCGAGTACAGCCTGCCCTATCGCGGCAGCCAGGTCCTGCTCGCCTATGACACGAGCAAGCTGAAGCCGGCGGATGCGCCGAAGACATGGGATCAGCTCGTCAGCTGGATCAAGGCCAATCCGGGTCAATTCGTTTACAACCGCCCCGACAAGGGCGGTTCGGGCGGCAATTTTGTTCGTCGCGCCATCCATCAGGCGAACGGCCTTGATCCCAAGGCATTCACTGTCGACAATTACACGCCGGAAGCAGGCGACAAGGCGCTCGGCAAGGCATGGGAACTGCTCAAGGACATCGCACCGTCGCTTTACGACAAGGGCGCCTACTCGTCCGGCAACACCCAGTCGTTGCAGCTTCTTTCCCAAGGCGTCGTCACCATGACCCCGGTCTGGTCCGACCAGGTGCTTCAGGCCATCGACCAGGGCGTTCTGCCGAAGGAAACCGGTCTGGTGCAGCTTCAGGATCTCGCGCTGTGCGGCAATTTTTCGCGTGCCGTCGTACTGGCGAACGGCGCCAATCGCGATGCGGCCCTGAAGCTCGCGAATTTCGTGCTGTCGGAAGAAATCCAGGGGGCAATCCTCACCGAACTTGGCGGCTTCCCCGGCGTTTCCTGGGACTTTGTGCCGGCAGAACTGCGCAAGCGTTTCGCCGACATCATCCCCCAGACTATTCCAACCTTCCCAGCCGGTAAATGGGAAACCGCCATTAATGATGGCTGGTATCGCAACGTCGCTCCCAACGTTGACCGCAAGTCGTGACCGAAGTCGCAGAAGGAGTGGCTCGCCCGCTCATGGACAATACGTCAGGCAGGAGGCCAAGCGGCCTCCTGCTCGTTGCCATACCCGTATTCCTGATGATCTGGCTCGTTATATGGCCAGCGATTAACGCCATCGGCCGCACTGTCTGGCGCATCGACGCGAATGGTGAAACGCGTTTCGACCTTTCCAGCTACGACTTTTTCTTCTCGGACCGCTACAGTCTCGACAATCTTGCCGTGACGTTGTGGACGACGATGGTCTGCGCGATCCTCCTGCTGGTCATCTGCCTGCCGATCGCGCTTTACCTGCGCTTTTCGCAGGGCCGCCTCTCGGCCTACGTGCAGGCGCTGGCCATATTCCCGATGTTCGTGCCCTCCATCATCCTCGCCTTCGCCTTCATCCGCGTTCTCGGTCCGAACGGCATGGTTGACATATTGCTCAACGCCGTCGACCTGCCGAAAATCCGCACGCCCTATCTCACGCCCTGGGGACCCGTCATCGGTCTTGTCTGGGACAATATTCCGCTGACCGTGCTTATCCTGCTCGCGGGGCTTGGAAGCGTTGCCAACCAGTCGGTAGAGGCGGCGCGGGATGTCGGCGCAAACGCGCTGCAGGTTTTCTGTCACATCATCCTGCCACGCATTACCAATTCCATTCTCGTGGCGCTTTCCTTTTCGGTGCTCGGCATTTTTTCCTCCTTCACCCTTCCATATCTTCTCGGACCGGCCTCTCCCGAAATGCTTGGCCCTTTCATGCAGCGCACGCTGCGCGAAGTGCAGGATCCCATCGGCGCCATGACACAGGCCGTCATCGCTTTCGGTTTCTGCATCGCTTTCGGCCTGTTTTATGTGCGTTCGGTCGCGCGCAACCAGGGGAAATGACATGACGACGATGACGCGGGCTCGGGCCCGCATGGACTGGCCCGGCATTTTTTTTGCTACGCTTCTCACCATCGCCATCGTCGGGCCGCTGCTTGTTGTGGGCACATGGGCATTCACCGAGGTCTGGCGTTTCCCCAATGTCATCCCACAACAGTTCGGTTTCCGGTTCTGGGGCCAGACACTGGGCCGCGCTGACGTGTGGAACGCTTTGATGCTGAGCCTGCGGCTGACGACGGTTGTGACGCTGCTTTCGGCGGTGATCTGCCTTCCTGCTGCATACGCCTTCGCGCGTATGAGCTTTCCCGGCCGTAACCTCCTGTTCTTCTCCTTCCTCGCCGGCCACGCCTTCCCGAAATTCGGCCTTCTGGTGGCAATTGCCGCCATTTTCCTGCAGCTCAACCTCATCGGTACCTTCTGGGGCGTCGTTCTCATCCAGCTGGTCGGCACGCTGATGTTCATGATCTGGATTCCCGTGGCGGCCTTCCAGGCCGTCGATCGGCGCATGGAAGAAGCCGCCCGGGATGTCGGCGCCAGCCCGCTCAGGGTCTTCTGGTCAATTACCCTGCCACAGGCGGGACCGACTATTGCCGCCGCCGTTATGCTGAGCTTCGTTGGTACTTTTTATGAGACCGAAGGTGCATGGCTGATCGGGGCGCCCGGCATTCGTACGATGCCGGTTTTGATGATCAGCTACATCAACAATCAGATGGTCATCCAGTATGGTGCAGTTCTGTCCGTCCTGCTCTGGGTGCCGTCCTTCATTGCCCTCATGTTCGCCCGCCGCGTCATCGGAGGCGGCGCATTTGCCCGCGGTTTCGGCGGTTAGGAAATCTACATGTCCGTACTCCACATTCGCCAGGTCACGAAAAGCTTTTCCGGTGGTACCAAGGCAGTCGACAGTTTCTCGCTCGATGTCGCTGATGGCGAACTCGTCTGCCTTCTCGGCCCCTCCGGTTCGGGGAAATCGACATTGCTGCGCATGGTTGGCGGGTTCGAGCAACCGACAGGCGGGCAAATCACCATAGATGGCGAAGACGTCACCCGCCTGCCTCCGGAGCGGCGACCGACCGGCATGGTATTTCAGAGTCACGCGCTCTGGAGCCACATGAATGTGTTCAAAAACCTTGCTTTCGGCCTCAAACTGCGCCGCATGCCGGCTGCCGTGATCAGGGAGAAAGTGGAGGCCGTGCTCGAACTCGTCGGTCTCTCCGGTTATGGCGAGCGAGCCACGAGCCAGCTTTCGGGCGGCCAGCAGCAGCGTGTGGCGCTTGCCCGCTCGCTGGTTCTGGAGCCGAAAATCCTGCTTCTCGACGAGCCCTTCGCTAGTCTCGACCAGCATCTGCGCGAAAGGCTGCGGGAAGAGGTTCGGGATATCCAGCAGCGTCTCGGCATCACCACGCTGTTCGTCACTCACGGTCAGGACGAGGCGCTTTCCATGGCAGACCGCATCGTCGTGATGGCGAATGGCAAGACCGAACAGATCGACCGGCCGAATGTGATCTACCGGGAGCCGCAGACCCCTTTCGTCGCCGGCTTCATCGGCACCATGAACCTGATTGAGGGCACGGTTTCAAATGGGAACTTCATGCGCGCTGGTTTCACCTTTCCGCTTCCCATCTCTGATGGCCCGGCCATTCTCGCCATTCGCCCGGAAGCCATCGATCTGGCGACCTCCGAAACACCGGAGGGGAGTGTGCACCGGGTGACGGATTATGGCACCCATGGCCTTGTCGACCTTGATCTGACCGATGGTACCAGGATCAAATCCATGGTCTCCCATCCGGATATGTTCCGGGCGGGACAGGGGGTACGGATTTCGCCCCGTTCCATCACGGCCTATCGCGACAACCGCCCGATCTACCGGAGCTGACATGACCCATCCGATACTCATCGACCGCAACGGCCACAACACTTGGCTCAAATGGCACCGCGGCCGCCGCCGTGCTTCCGATCCGGTCTTTACGGGGGAGCGTATCATCGAAGCGATGCGGCTCGGTGCAAGCATCGAAGTCGATCTCGTCATTCATGGCGATCACGGTTGCGCCGTTTTGCATGACCGGACGCTGGAGCGGGAAACCACTGGCACCGGCCGGGTACGCGATACATCCGCCGCAACCCTGCGACAGCTTCACCTGCGCGATAATGACGGCCAGCCAATCGCTTCGAAAGTGATGCTGCTCGAAGACCTTTGCGCCCTGCTTGCGGACGACACCGTTCATCCCGACGCCCTGCTACAGCTCGATTTCAAGGAAAACCGGCAGGCGCTTGCCCCACAGGTGGTCGCCGGCTTCGGGATAAGCGTTTCACCCATCGCAAAGTCGGTGATCCTGTCAGGCGGCGATTTCGACGCTATTACCGCGCTGGCTGGCTCGGCCCCCGGCCTTCGCACTGGCTATGACCCCTGCCATCGCGGCACCCTTGCAGAGTTGAAGGCAAGCGGAAACTATCTGGGCTTCATCGAAGACGCACTTGCCACAGCACCCGATGCGGACATGATCTACCTCGCGTACGAGATCGTGCTTGCAGCTGCGGATGCTGGTGTCGATATCATCGCCCCGATCCATGCCGCGGGCCGCCGTGTGGATGCTTGGACGATCAACAGCGTCACGCCGCAATCCACTGATGCAGTCGAGCGGCTCTTGAGGCTGAAGGTGGACCAGATCACCACCGATGACCCGGAAGGGCTCGCAGAGGTTTTCAGAAAATGACAGTCAATTACAGCGCCATCCTCGAGCACATGGTCGCCACCGCCCGCGAAGCCGGCGCATTGACGCTCGACCATTTCCGGCGCTTTCGCGACATCGAGATCGGCGTCAAGGGTCCGGGAGACTTCGTTTCCGACGCCGATAGAGATTCCGAGACGCTGATCCGAAAGCGTCTGCTCGGCCAATATCCCTGGGGACTGACCGGCGAGGAATTTGCGCCTGTGGAAGGAGCCGATCAGGATCATCGCTGGCTGGTCGATCCAATCGACGGCACCACCAATTTCCTCTTCGGCCAACATTACACGATCACCATCGCGCTCAGGCGCGGCGACGAGACCATATGCGGACTGGTCTACAATCCCGTCTCCGACGAAATGTTTACGACGATCAAAGGGGAAGGCGCCTATCTCAACGGCGAGCGCCTGCAGGTCAATGCCAGCACCGATGTTGCCTTGATGTGCGTCGGCACCGGCCTGCCGACGCCCAATCTCCAGCTTTATCCCGGCGCCTATCAGCGCCTCGACGCGATCCGAGCGCCCATCGGCGCGGTCCGTGTTGTCGGCAGCGCCGCCAATTCATGCGCTTACGTGGCCTGCGGCCGGCTGACCGGTTATTATGAGGAAACCGGTTTCGTCGACACCGCAGCCGGCATCCTGCTGGTGCAGGAGGCGGGCGGAATCGTGACTGACTGGTGGGGTCGCGGTCCGGAATTCTACGAAAAGACGGGCACGCTGATCGTCGCCAATCCCGCGACCCATGCTTACCTGATGGAGCACCTGCGAGGCGTCCAGCTCAAGAACCCGGCATAAAGGCTTCTTCTTCGAAGCACTGATACCGCAGCACCCGCCTCAGGCCAACTGCACCAGATGGCCGGGCGATACCGTCCTGTAGTTTCGCGCAGGTGTTTCATATTCCATAGCCCGTATCGGGCTCTTCAGCTCGTCATTGGATATGCCACGCCTTATTCCCCGCCTTGCCGGATCGGGCACTGGCACAGCCGCCATCAGCTTTTTTGTGTAGGGATGCTGCGGATTGTCGAAGACGGCCGCGCGCGGGCCTATCTCGACGATCTCCCCCAAATACATCACCGCGACACGATGGCTGACACGCTCCACCACTGCCATGTCATGCGAGATGAACAGAAAGGCGAGGTTGAGGCTCTGTTGCAGGTCGAGCAGCAGATTGCACACCTGCGCCTTGATCGAGACATCGAGCGCCGACACACTCTCATCGGCGACGATAACCTTCGGATCGAGGGCGAGCGCACGGGCAATGGCGATACGCTGGCGCTGGCCGCCCGAGAATTCATGGGGGTAGCGATTGGCCATGTCGGCTGAAAGCCCGACCTTTTCGAGAAGATCGGCGGTCTTTTCCTTCGCCTGTTTCGTGGTGCCCAATTTATGCTTGATGAAGGGTTCGGAAATTGCCGTACCCACCGTCATGCGCGGATTGAGCGAGGAGAAAGGATCCTGAAAGATCATCTGCACGGATTTGCGCATGTTGCGGAGCCCGACCGTATCGAGACGCATCACATCATAACCATCGAGTGACACATCGCCGGACGACGGCTCAACAAGCCGCATGATCGAGCGGCCGGTGGTGGATTTGCCGCAGCCGGATTCGCCCACAAGCGACAGCGTTTCACGCTGAAAGAGATCGAAGGAGACGTTTTCAACGGCGTGAACCGCACCCGTCTGGCGCGCCAGCAGGCCGGACCGGATGGGAAAACGTGTCACAAGATTCTTCACCGACAGGACCGGCGTCTGACCGCTCGCAACGGTCTCCGCCACCTCCTGAGGCTCAGTCGAAAGACCGGTCTTCATGTCGAGCACGGGAAAACGCGTCGGCCAGTGCCGGTCACGCATCGAGCCGAGCTTCGGCACCGCCGAAAGCAGCGCCCGTGTATAGGGATGCTTGCCGCGTTTGAATATCTCCTCGGTCGGCCCGGTCTCGACCTCGTCGCCGCGATACATCACGATCGTCCGGTCGGCGATTTCGGCCACGACGCCCATGTCATGCGTGATGAAGAGCACCGACATGCCCTCCTCTTCCTGCAGCAGTTTGATCAGGTCGAGGATCTGGCCCTGAATGGTCACGTCGAGCGCCGTCGTCGGCTCGTCGGCGATCAGCAGTTTCGGTCGTGAGGCGAGCGCCATGGCGATCATCACGCGCTGGCGCATGCCGCCTGAAAACTGGTGCGGATACTCGTCGAAACGGCCCGCCGCGTTGGGAATTCGGACCTTTTCCAGAAGCCGCACCGTCTCGGCCCGCGCCTCGTGTTTCGAAAGCCCCTTATGGCGAATGAGAACTTCCGAAATCTGACGGCCGATGGTGAAGATCGGATTGAGCGACGTCATCGGCTCCTGAAAGATCATCGAGATATCGTTGCCGCGTACACCGCGCATTTCCTTTTCGGAAAGCGAAAGCAGATCGCGGCCGTTAAGCAGCACCTCGCCTTCGATCCGGCTGGAGGCCGGGGCAAGCAGGCGCATCAGCGACAGCGACGTCACGGATTTGCCGGAACCGGATTCCCCGACAATGGCGACGGTTTCACCGGGCGCGACATCAAAGGAGACATCACGCACGACACTCTTCCATGCGCCATCGACAAGGAAGGAGGTGGTGAGGTTGCGGACGGAGAGGACTGGATTTGTTTCCATGGTCTCACCGCCCCACCGCATAGGCCTGCATCAACCGCGGTGTTGCGGCGGCGCGCAGCAGGCCGTCCGCATCGCGGCGCGCGGCGGTGAGCCGCCCGACCGACCAGGCATCGGCAACGGTAACCCGGTGGCCACGACGGCGAAGCTCGGCAAGCGTCGCCTCACCCACCGTGCCCTCCACCATGATTTCACCCGGTGAACTGGTGCGCGGATAAAACGAACCCGGAAAATGCGAGGTATGGAACAAGGGCATGTCGATCGACGCCTGCAGGTTCTTGCCGTGGTGGGCATAACGCAGGAAGAAGGGCAGCTGCCACTGGTCCTGCTGGTCGCCACCCGGCGTCCCGAAGACCATGGAAGGCCGGCCCTGATGCAGCGCAAGCGAGGGCGTCAATGTGGTGCGCGGGCGTTTGCCCGGCGCAAGCGAGGTCGGCAGGCCTTCCTTCAGCCAGAACATCTGGGCGCGGGAATTGAGCGCGAAACCGAGGCCGGGCACTATGGGGGATGACTGCAGCCAGCCGCCCGATGGCGTGGTGGAAACCATGTTGCCCCAGCGGTCGATGACATCGATATGCACGGTGTCACCGCGCTTTTCGGTCAGATGCGACATGGTCGGCTCGTAGACGGTGCCCTTGCCGCTCATTTCCGCCAGCATCGCCATTGTCGCGTCCACCTGCTTTTCGTAACCCGGCACGATGCCTGGGCGCAGCTCCAGCGAGGCCTCGCTGCCAATCAGCGCGCGACGTCCGGCATTATAGCCTTCCGACAGGAGATATTCCGTCGGAATCTGCCCGAATTCCGGATCGCCGTAATAGACTTCGCGGTCAGCAAAGGCGAGCTTCATGGCTTCGACGATGGTGTGGATGAAATCGGGACCGGACGGGTCCATGGCTGCGATATCGAAGCCCTTTAGAAGTGCAAGCGATTGCAGCAGAACCGGACCCTGCCCCCAGGCGGGCGTCTTGGCAATCGTCCAGTCGTGGTAATCGAGCGTCTGCGGCGCTTCAACGGTAGCGCTCCACCCGGCCATATCCTGCGCCGTCAGCACACCCTTGTGCCTTGTGCCGCTGGCATCCATCACCTCTGAAGTGCTGACGTAACTGTCGATGGCTTCCGCAACGAAACCCCGGTAGAAGGCATCGCGCGCCGCCTCGATCTGGTTTTCGCGGCCAGAACGCGCTTCAGCTTCAGTGATGATCCGCTGATAGGTCGCCGCCAGAACAGGATTACGAAAATTGGCGTGGGGCTCCGGCGCGGCACCGCCCGGCAGCCATGTTTCGTAGGATGTCGGCCATTCCTTTTCGAAGAAATCGGCGAGCCCCTTGATGGTGGCAGAGACACGCGGCAGCGTTGGATGCCCATGTTCGGCATAATAGATGGCCGGTTCCAGCACGTCGCGCACGCTCATCGTGCCATAGTCGCGCAGCATCAGCATCCAGCCATCGAAGGCGCCGGGAATGACGGTGGCGAGCAGCCCGTCGCCCGGGATGAGTTTCAGACCTTCCGAAGTATAATGTTCAATCGTCGCACCGCTCGGAGCCGGACCCTGGGCACAGATGACCTCCACCTTGTCCTTCTGCTTCGAATAAAACACGGCGGGCATATCACCGCCCGGACCGCACAGATGCGGCTCGACGATCTGCAGCACGAAGCCGGTGGCGACGGCGGCGTCGAAGGCATTGCCGCCCTTCTCTAGGATTGCCATGCCGACCGCCGAGGCGATCCAGTGGGTTGAGGTGACGACGCCGAAGGTGCCAAGGATTTCAGGGCGTGTGGTGAAATCAGTCATTCCGATATTCCTTGTAAAAAATCATGCTTCGCGCGGATCGAGCGCATCGCGCAGGCCATCGCCCAGAAGATTGAAACCGATGACGACGAGGAAGATGGCGATACCGGGCCACATCGTCATCCATGGCGCCTGGCTCAAGAAGTTCTTGGCGGTGTTGAGCATCGAACCCCAGGAAGGCGCGGGCGCCTGCTGGCCAAGTCCGAGGAAGGAAAGGCTCGCCTCCGCGATGATGGCGGTCGCGACCGTTAGCGTCGCCTGCACGATGATGGGGGCAAAGACATTCGGCAGGATGTAGCGGGTCATGATGTCGATGTGGTTGAGGCCGATAGACCTTGCACCCTCGACATAATCCTCCATCTTGACGGCCAGCACCTGCCCGCGCGTCAGCCGCACGAAGATCGGCATGGCGGAGAGGCCGATGGCGATCATCGCATTGGTAAGGCTCGGGCCGAGAAAGGCGGCAAGCGCGATCGCCATGATCAGGAACGGCATGGCGAGCAGCGCTTCGGTAATGCGGGAGATGACCATATCCACCCAGCCGCCGAAATAGCCGGAGATCAACCCGAAGGGGACGCCGATTACCACGGCGATCATGACGGAGACGACGCCGGCCATCAGCGAAGCGCGGGCGCCATAAATCATGCGCGAGAGAATATCGCGGCCGAGATCATCCGTGCCGAGCCAGTGGGCCGCCGACGGCGCCTTGCGGATGGCCGACCAGCTGGTCGCAACCGGATCGGCAATCGGCAGTATCGGCGCGGCAATCGCCAGCACGGCGAAAAACACGACGATGATCAAGCCGGCGAGCGCCGACTTGTTGCGCTTCATTTTTTTCCAGGCGCGGCTTTCCTGCCGCGTCGCCGGTATCGAAAGGTTTTGATCCAGAACGGTCATGATATCAGGGCCTTAGATTGTCGCCCTGAGGCGGGGGTTGAGCAGGACATAGGCAATGTCGGCCAGCAGGTTCATGAGGATGAAACCGACGGCGGTGCAGAGCACGATGCCCTGCACGACGGCATAGTCACGCGTGAACACCGCGTCGACCGTCATCTTGCCGAAACCGGGAATGGTGAAAATCTGCTCCGTCAGAACCGCACCGGCCAGCAGTTCGCCGAAGAGCAGCGCCAAGAGCGTGATAACGGGCAGAAGCGCGTTGCGGAAACTGTGAGACAGGATGATTTCGCGCGGGGAAAGCCCCTTGGCGCGGGCGGTGCGGATGTAATCGGAGCTCAACACCGCCACCATCGCCGAACGTGTATGGCGCATCAGCGTCGCCGCCAGTGCATTGCCCAGCACGAAGGCGGGCATGATCATGGTTTCGATGGAGCGGACAGGGTCTACGAAGATCGATTCGTAACCCGATGCCGGCAGCCAGCCGAGTTTCACCGACACCAGCAGAATGAGCATGATGCCGAGCCAGAAATTCGGGATGGACAGGCCGGAGAGCGCCACGATATTAGCCGTGTAGTCAATCCACGTATTCTTCTTGACGGCGGCCAGAATGCCGATGGGAATGCCGATGATCATGGCAAAAAACATCGCCATGACAGCCAGCTGAATGGTTACCGGCAGCTTCTGGGCAATCAGTTCCAGAACCGGCTGGTTCGTGCGTAGCGAAATGCCGAAATCGCCGGTTACCACGCCGCCCAGCCAGTTGACGTACTGGAGTGGAACCGGGTCGTTAAGACGGTATTTCTCGCGCAGAAACTCAATTGTCGCGGGATCGCGCTCCTCGCCAGCCATCGCCAGGATGGGATCGCCCGGCAAGAGTTTCTGCAGGGAGAAAACGAAGATGGAAATGATCAGAAGCGTCGGGATCGCGACCAGCAGTCGCTTGCCGATATAAACAGGCATGGCATTGCCCCCGTTTTGGTCCGGTCTTGGCGGCCGCACGGCAAGCCGCGCGGCCTATACGAAGTGGTCAGTCCTTGGAAACGCCGAGAAGGCGGATCATGCCGTCAGGCGACGGCGCCCAGCCCTTGACCTTTTTGGAGACGGCATAGGCATAAGGCTGGTGGCCGAGATAGATGATCGGCATGTCATCGTTGAGGATGACGCTTGCGGCGTCGTATTTTTCCTTGCGCACCGCGTCGTCGGTCGAAGCGCGGGCCTCGTTCAGCAGCTTGTCCACTTCAGGATTGCAATATTTCACATCGTTGATGCCGCCCTTGCAGGTGACGAACTGGTGCAGGTTGCCATCGGGATCGATACGTCCCGACCAGTCGGAGCGGCTGAGCTGATAATTGCCGGCGGTCTGTTCGGAAAGAAGCGTGGCAAATTCCGTGGCCTTCAGAGTGACGTTGAAGCCGGCCTCCGCCACCATGGACTGGATGACCTGCATCATCTGCGTCTGCGTTGTGTTGTTGGCGTGCTGAAGCTCGACGTCCAGCGTCTCGTAACCCGCCTCCTTCATCAACTGCTTGGCCTTGTCGATATCACGCGGCGGAACCGGCAGGTTCTGGTTGAACCAGGGGCTTGTGGGCGGATATGCCTGATTGCCGGCCTTGGAGGTGCCTTCAAAAACAATCTGGCCGATCGCTTCGCGATCGATCGCGTAGGAAAAGGCCTGACGCAGGCGCTTGTCCTTGCCGAGCGGATTGTCAGCGCGTGCCCCATTGTTGATGTTGACATACATGGCCATGTAGCCCGGTCCGATGACATCGGCATAGTTCAATTTGGGGTCACTCTTGACGGATTCCGCATCGGAAGCCGAAATGCGCTCGGCGATATCGAGATCGCCGGCACGAAGATTCGCAAGCTTCACCGTGGTGTCGGGGATCGGCAGATAGACGACCTTGTCGACGAGGATTTTGTCTTTGTCCCAATAGTCAGCAAATTTTTCGAGTACGATGCGATCCTGCTGGATGCGCTCGACAAATTTGAACGGTCCGGCGCAGACTGGCTTGGAACCGAAATTAGCGCCCAATTCCTTCGCCGCTTTCGGTGCGACGATCATGCCGGCGCGGTCGGAAAGCTGTGCCAGCAGGGTAACGTCGGGCGTCTTCAGGGTGAATTTGACTTCCAGCGGCCCGGTCGCCTCGACTTTCTCGACAGACGACAACTCGCTCTTGCGGCGAGATTCCGGCAGCGTCATGTTGCGCTCGATGGTGGCGACAACCGCCGCCGCATCAAGTGTTTCGCCATCGTGGAACTTGACGCCATCGCGGATTTTCATGGTCAGAACCTTGCCGCCTTCGGACCAGGCCCATTCGGTGGCAAGCTGCGGCACGATCTTCATGTCCTGCGAGATATCAACCAGCTTGTCGCACATGGCGGTGTAAACGATGCGGCCGACAAAGGTGCGCGATTGCGCGGGGTCGAGCACATCGGCATCGTCATTAAGGCCGATGCGCAATTCGGACGATAGCGCCGGCGAGGCCAGAAATACGCTTGCCAACAGCGCCGCAGTCAATGTCTGGATTTTCTTCATGTTCGTTCCTCTGGTCAGGTTATTTTGACTTTTTGTCATTGGCCGCCCCGTGAGGGGCGGCAGTTATCATCCGTGGCCTCAAGAGGCCTCAGTCATAGAACTAACAGCTTCGGCCGCATTGCCCTTCCCGACGCCTTCCTCCAGGAAGCCGAGAGACGTGGCGCGGATCAGCCTTTCCTGATGCATGAGAAGATGCTGACGCATGGCTTCACCGGCTCTGGCGGGATCACGGTCGGCGATGGCGTCGACAATGGCCATATGCTGTTCGAAAGACGCCCTGCCGTTTGCGCCGCTGCGCCGGGCAAGCTCCCGTATCGACTGCCAGGCATCATCCTGACGCACGCGGTTGATGACATCGAAGATGGACAGGAAAAGTTTGTTGCCAGCGCTCTGGGCAATCTGGCGATGGAGTGAGCCATCCCATAATTCCTTGGCATCGGCATCCGTGCTCTGGCCGGTCTTTTCGACAAGGGCGCGCATACGCTCCACCTCGTCCGGCTTGGCGCGCATGGCCGCGAGCTGCGCCAGCTGCGGCTCGATGCGCAGGCGCACTTCCATGATTTCCATGAAATCCGTCCCGGCGACCAGTTCCGTGACCTGAGCGGACCAATCATCCGGTTTTTCACCCACAAAGGTTCCGGCCCCCTGCCGCCGCCATATGAGGCCTTCGGCTTCCAGAACCTCAAGTGCGCGACGAACCGCACGACGGCCGACATTGAAGGTTTCCGCGAAGGCCCGCTCCGTGGGCAGGCGACGGTCTTTCGCAAGATCCTGCGTCTGAACGTACTCCCGCAACTTCGCAAGCGCGTAGTTGGAGTTGTCGTTGGGGTTCACCGTCACGTCGCACCATTTACCGAACCAATCTTACATTGGTTCATTTGGTGAGAAATTTTCGCCGTCGTCAAGCTTATTTTTAAGCGGCAATAACTGACGCTCAAAATATGGGCATGTGGCGTTTTTGAAGGTGAACGACGGGCGCTGGGCGATTGGGCGCTATAGACGCACCCGCCCCTCCTGAAGATCGATGGAGAGCCTGATGCGCCCCGACAGGCGCTCGCCGGGGCCAACCGTCATCAGACCCTGCCCTTCTCGCTGCGCCTGGGGCAGGCCAAGCGCTCCGGCGGCCATGGAAACGGGCTCAAGACAGAGATAACGTTCCATGCGGTGTACGGCGAGATGGCCGAAAACCGCATCGGCTTCGAGCCGCAGTGAAAACCTGTCGAAGTCGACCTGCGCGCTCGACCAATCGGTGAAATGCAATGTGTATCCCGCTGCGGCGGGAATGGCGGGTTTCGGGCGAGGTGCCGGCGGCTGGCCGGTTGGCACGTTCTGCGCGTCCAGCGGATATTGCAGCTTGGCGTCCGTCCGCGCATCGCAACCGAGCCCGGCCGCCAGATAGGGATGCCAGCCCAGCGACACCGGCGCAGGCAGGTTCGCGCGATTCGTTATCGACAATTCCACGGTCATCCTGTCGTCTTCCAGCAGGAAAGACTGCTCGGCGCGGAAGGAAAGCGGCCACTCTCCGTCAGCCTCGTAGTCCAGTGCCAATGCGACACGATCCGAAGACAGGTCCGAAATCGCCCACGGCCGGCGGTGAGCCGGGCCATGCATGGCGTCAGGCGCAAGCGCCGGATGCGGCAGCAGGTCATGGCGGATACCCGTATGGACGAAGGACCCGCGATAGAGCCGGTTGTGATAGGGAAACAGCGGGTATGCGCCGGCCCTCGGCCAGTTGAACGGCTCGAAATCCTGCTCCGTTATCGGCACCAGAATATCGCCGTAGTCCGCGTGCCACAGATGGGTCATCCTGCCACCCCAGGCAGGGCACAGGCGGGCATAGAGCCGCCCGCAGGCAATCGTAACCGTTTCAGGCGAAGGCATAGGAGCCGTCAGGCCGTTTCGGCACCCGTCTTTGCCAATGAACATAGCCATCTTCCTGCATGGCTTTTTCATCCATCTCGACACCCCAGCCCGGGCGGTCGGGCCTCAGCTCCAGATATCCGTCCTTCGGCAGATAGGGGTCGACGACATAGCGGGTTTCGTCCTCGCGTTTTTCGAGATCGGTGCCGCCATAGACGTAGCATTGCCCTTTCGGCAGCCGGTATTCGAGAATCCGGAAATTCTGCTGGGCAGCGGAAAAATGCACGTTGACGGCGGTGGCGAGCGGTCCCATCGGGTTATGCGGCGCGATGCTGACGAAGTGGGCTTCCGCGAGCGTGGCGATGCGGCGCATCTCCGAAATGCCGCCGACGACGCAGATATCGGGCTGGATGATATCCGCACCCTTTACCTGAAGAAGACGCAGGAACTCATAGCGATTATAAAGGCTTTCACCCGTTGCCAACGTGCAGTTCAGCCCCTGTTTCAGGTCTCCCCATATCTCGATGTTTTCCGGGCGCAAAGGCTCTTCGAAGAACAGCGGATCGTAAGGGGCAAGCGCATTGCCAAGCTGGCGGGCGGCCGCTGGCTCGAAAATCTTGGCATGGGCGTCAAAGGCGATGTCGTAGTCCGGCCGCACCGCTTCGCGAAGCGAACGGAAATACTCGGCGGAACTGCGCACCACCTCACCCCAGCGATGGGCGTGGATATCGAGGCGCCACGGGCTGAGCTTGAAGGCCGTGAAGCCCCAATCCTCGTTGAGACGGTCGAATTCCTCCTTTGCCGCCGGCGCATCCGGAGCGGTGTAGACACCGGCATAGACCTTGATACGGTCGCGCACTTCGCCGCCCAGCAGCTTGTAGACCGGCACGCCCGCCGCCTTGGCCGCTAGGTCCCAGAGGCAATGATCGAGCGCCGAGATCGCCGACAGACCGAGCGCTCCAGGCGGAAAGCGGTTCTGCTGGAGCAGGAGATTATAGAGATACTCCACCCGTGTCGGATCCTGACCGGCGAGGAATCCGTAGAGGTAATCCAGCACCGGCGGCAGGGCGAGATCGGGGCCGTGATTGTAACATTCACCCCAGCCGGTCAAACCGTCATCGGTATCGAGAGCGACGATGACACGGGGGCGGTCCTTGTCGCGGGTGACGAATACCCGCATGCGATCGATTTTCATGCTTCAGTCTTCCTCATGAATTGCAGCGTGCGAGGCCCGGCATCATCGCGCGACGGCCCCGTTCTTGACTTCGGATGGTTCGACGTAGCGGAATCTGCGGGTACGGTCCCGGTCGCGTGGGTCCGGGCGCGGAATGGCGGAAAGAAGCGCCTGCGTATAGGGATGATCCGGCGCGTTGCAGACCTTTTCGGCGTCTCCCACTTCCACCAGCTTGCCGCGATACATCACGCCTACGCGGTCGCACATATAGCGGATGACGCCGATATCATGACTGATGAAGATATAGGCGAGCCCCAGCTCGTCCTGCAGCCGCATCAAAAGATCCAGCACCTGGAACCGCACCGAAACATCGAGCGCCGAGGTCGCCTCATCCGCCACGATGATACGCGGCTTCAGGGTTATGGCGCGGGCGATGCCGATGCGCTGGCGCTGGCCGCCGGAAAAGGCGTGCGGGTAACGTTCACGTCCGGCCGGATCGAGACCCACCTGCTCCATCAGGGCGCAGACACGCTCATCCAACTCCCTGCCCCTGGCAATGCCGTTGACCAGCAGGGGCTCGCCGATGACCTGCGCCACGGTCATGCGCGGATTGAGCGAGCCGAACGGGTCCTGGAAAACCATGCGCAGCTCACGCCGTGCGGCTTTCAGCTCGGCGCCTTCTATCCTGGCCAGATCGACCACGCTGCCATCTGCCCGGCGATAGAGCATCGCGCCGCCGGTTGGATCGTAAAGGCGCATGATGGAGCGGCCCATCGTGGTCTTGCCGGAACCGCTTTCGCCGACGATGCCGAGCGTCTCTCCCGGCAATAGCTTGATCGACACGCCGTCCAGCGCCTTCATCTCGCCGAAATGCATGGAAAGGTCATTCACTTCCAGCACCGGCGCGGCCGTGAGATCGAGCGGAGGTCGCGCGAGCCGGATTTCAGCCTTCTGCTCCAGCTTCAGCACGGAGCCGATCAACATGCGGGTATAGGGGTCCTGCGGATTGTGGAATATCTCATCCACGGTTCCATATTCCTTGGCGACCCCATGGTGCATGACCAGCACGTCGTCGGCAATCTGCGCCACCACACCCATATCGTGTGTGATGAACAGCACCGCCATGCCATGCGCCTTTTGCAGCCGCGATATCAGGTCGAGGATTTCGGCCTGTGTCGTCACATCGAGCGCCGTCGTCGGTTCGTCGGCGATCAGAAGCTGCGGTTTGCAGGCCAGCGCCATGGCGATCATCGCACGCTGGCGCATGCCGCCCGAATATTGGAAGGCGTAGCGATCCAGCGCCTTTTCGGGGTTGGGGATCTCCACCTGCCGCAACAGTTCGATGGCCTCGGCGCGCGCCTCAGCCTTGCTCATCTTGAGATGCAGCCGCAGGACCTCGGTGATCTGGTCACCAACGGTATGTACGGGTGAAAGCGACGACATCGGCTCCTGAAAGATCATCGCGATATCAGCGCCGCGCACCGAGCGGATGGCACGGCTGCGCGGATCGAGCTTTGCCAGATCCAGAGAGGTGCCGTCGGCGCGGTTGAGGATGATCGACCCGGACGCAATGCGACCGGGACTGTCGATGATCTGCAGGATGGAGCGGGCGGTGACGGATTTGCCGGATCCGCTTTCGCCAACGACGCAGAGGGTCTTGCCGGGATCGATTGAGAAAGACAGATCGTTGACGGCCCGGAAAACGCCGTTTCTGACCGGAAATTCAGTGACCAGATTGCGGACTTCAAGCAGCGGTTTGGCTGGCTTCATGGAAAGAATGTCGCTCATCCGGGGCCTCACTTGTTATAGGGGTCGGCTGCGTCGCGCAGGCCGTCGCCGAGCAGATTGAGAGCCATGACGGCAATAACGACAGCCACACCGGGCAGGAACAGCCAGGGTGCGGTTGCAATCGAGCGGATATTCTGCGCCTCGCGAAGCAAAACGCCCCAGGAAATCGTCGGCGGCTGCAGACCTAGACCGAGGAAGGACAGCGATGTTTCCGCAAGGATCATCGCCGGAACCGCAAGCGTGACCGAAGCGATGATATGGCTCGAAAAGCTCGGCAGCATATGGCGGAAGATGATGCGCCCTTCCGGCACGCCATCCAGCCGGGCCGCGGCCACGAACTCTTCGGTCCTGAGCGACAGGAACCGGCCGCGCACGACACGGGCGAGCTGCGCCCAACCGGTCAGGGACAGGATGATGGTGATCATCATATATTGCAGCGTGGCAGGCCAGCCCTGCGGCAGGGCGGCGGCCAGCGCCAGCCAGATGGGAATGGTGGGGAGCGACAGCACGAAGTCGATCACACGCTGCATGACGAAATCGATGCGGCCGCCGTAATAACCGGATATGCCACCGAGAACGACGCCGAGCAGCAGCGAGAAGAACACGCCGACAAGACCGATGGACAGGGAGACCTGCGCGCCCTGCACAACGCGACTGAAGACATCGCGGCCGAGACGATCCGCGCCGAAGAGGAAGAGCGGCCGCGTTTTATCGGTGGACGCCAGCAGATGGAGGTCCGTGGTGAACAGGCCGAACACGGAATATTCGTAACCGCGACCGAAAAGCTGAACCGGAATTTTCTTCGCCGTATCCTCGACGAAGACCGCCGCAAGCGTCTCCGGATTGCGGGTCAGCTTCAGCGGATAATAGTGCAGCCCGAGCGAGAAACCCTCGGTCGTATCGATGAAGTGGACGCGCTGCGGCGGATGGAAGGTGGCGCGGGCATTCTGAAGCACCGGATCGTTGATGGCGAAGAAGCCCGGCACCAGCGCGACGATATACATGGCGATGGTGATGAACAGGGCGGCCATGGCCAGCTTGTGGCGTTTGAACGCCCACCAGATGAGCTGCCACTGCGAAGCGACGGCGGCGCGGTCCTGCCGGGCATTGGTGGTCATGGTGATATCGCTCATGGCGCCCTCCTATTCGAGCCGGATGCGCGGATCGACCAGCGCAAGCAGGATGTCGCTGATCAGCGAACCGATCAGCGTCAGCGCGCAGATCAGCAGCACGAAAGCGCCGGCGAGATACATGTCCTGCGCCATCAGCGACTGCAAAAGCAGCGGCGCGGCCGTCGGCAGATTGAGCACGATGGCGACAACCACGGAGCCCGAAATGAGATTGGGCAGCAGCCATGCGATGGTAGAGATGAAGGGATTGAGCGCAATTCTGAGCGGATATTTCGTCAGCAGCTTGAACTCGGACAATCCCTTCGCCCGCGCGGTGGTCACATAGGGCTTGGGCAATTCATCCAGCATATTGGCGCGCATGACGCGGATGAGGCTTGCGGTGGAAGACACGGCAAGGATGGCGACCGGCAGCCAGATATGGGCCATCAGGTCCATCATCTTGGCGATGCTCCACGAGGCGGTCTCATATTCCGCGGAAAACAGCCCGCCGACATCGGCCCCGAACTCTACCGCCGCGACATACATCAGCACCAGCGCCAGCAGGAACGAGGGTATGGAAAGGCCGAAAAAAGAAAAGGCAGTGAAGAGATAGTCGCCTATCGAATATTTGCGCACGGCGGAGAAGACGCCGATGGGAAGCGCGATGGCCCAGGTTGCAAGAAGGCTTGCGATGGCCAGAACCAGCGTCAGCGCCATGCGCTCCCAGATGAGGCCTGAAACCGGCTGTTGCCACTCGAACGAAATGCCGAAATCGCCGCGACTGACGATGCCCCATATCCATTTCAGATATTGCACTATCATCGGGTCATCGAGGCCGAAACGTTCGCGCAGCTGCGCCGCCGTATTGTGGTCGATGACCTCGTTGGAGGCGGCCAGTGTGGCGATATAGGTCGTCACATAGTCGCCGGGCGGCAGCTGGATCAGGACAAAGGCAAGGAAACTGACGGCAAACAGGGACGGTATCATCCACAGCAGGCGTTTTACGATGAAAAGCAGCATGTCGTTCTCGCAATCACATTGTGCCGCACGCACCGCCTTCCACTCAGGAGACGGGCTGTGGGTGGTCGAAACAACCTGAGAGGCGTCGCCGCGTTGCGGCAGCGACGCCCATGTGGCGTTATCAGCTTGTGAAGGTGAACTGTTGCGGCAGCGCCGGGCCGGGATTGGGCCAGGTCCAGCTGTCGGGTTCCGTTTCCGGCACGTTGCGCAGATTGTTGCGGATGATGCCGAAACCGCCCACCGCAAGGCAGAGGCCGATCGTTTCGAACTCTTCCGCCGCAATGTCGAAGATCTGCTTCATCTTCTCGCCGCGCTTGGCAAGGTCGGCCGTGGAGCGCGCCTCATCGAAAAGCTTGAAGCGCTTTTTCTGGCTTTCTGGCGGCTCCTCGCCCTTCTGGCCATTGGATGTATACCAGAGCGCCCACGGAATGGCGTAACGCGACCCCTGCGGGTGGAAGGCGAAGAAATCGCGCGGGTCGAGCATCGGATCGAGACCGCCGGGACCGGGCCAGACGGCCGCATCATGGGCGTTGTCATCGCCGCGTGTATAATAGAGCGCGCGTTCGATGGTATTGACCTTGATGTCGACGCCGATCTGCGCCCATTGCGCCTTCACCAGCTCCAGCGCATCGACCAGATCGGGATAGAGCGTCGGGATAACATCGATGGAGAAGAAGATCGGCTGGCCGTCGGGACGAAGCCGCATGCCGTTGCCGTTCTTCTTGTCGTAACCGGCCCTGTCGAGAAGCGCGTTCGCCTTGTCGGCGTCATATTCGGTGAATTGCCGCGCCAGCTTTTCGTTGTACCAGGGATGTGTCGGACGTGGCCCGGCCTGATACCCTTCGCTTTGGCCGAAATAAACGATGTCGATGATTTCCTGCCGGTTGAGCGCAATGGACAATGCCTGACGGAAAGACTTGTCTGCAAACATCTTGCGCATTGCCGGGTCTTTGTGGGTGATGTTCAGGTAAATCTGGCACTGCTGCGCGGCAGACGGCACCAAAGTCAGCAGGCGGTAGTCACCCTTTTTCATGTTCTGCGACAGGGTCGGCTTGTTGGCGAGAACGCTGATATGGCGCTCCTGAATGTCGATCTTGCCGGAAATGACGTTCAGCATCAGCGATTCCACATCCTGCGAAATGCCGAAATTGATTTCGTCGATATAGGGTAACTGGTTACCTTCGGTATCCACCTGCCAGAAGTATGGGTTGCGGGTCATGACCACCCGTGTCGCACCGCCGGAGTAAGGCTCCTTCACCACCCATGGATCAAGCGTCGGCTTGTCGACATTCGACCAGCGGGAGGGAATTTCGATATCCCCGCATTTGGCGCGGAACAGTTCGGTCCAGCTGGAGACGCCCGCCGCCTTCACATCGGCATCGAGCGCCGCGTTGTATTTCGGCAGGAACTTGCTGCAATAGTGTTTGGGAAACAGCGTCGGATGCTGGCCGAGCGGCGTGGCGAGGTTTTCGAGATAAAGCGCATTCGGCGCGGCGAATTTGAACTTTACCGTGAAATCGTCGACTTTTTCGACATCGACCGCCTTGCCGGCCACGGAAAGCTGCGCCGGCGTGGCACTGTAAAGCTCCTTGTTCTTGATGCAGTCCTCGATGGCGAACACCACGTCATCTGCGGTGAAGGGGTGGCCGTCCGACCATTTTGCGCCCTCCAGCAAATGGAAGGTGAATTGCGAGGCATCGTCGTTGACCTCCCATTTCACCGCAAGGTTCGGCAGAACCTCGGTGAAATCCATGTTCCAGCGAACAAGGCCCTGATTGCCGACCATGCGCAGGATGCCGTTATGGTCCGACGAACCGCGCAGGCCACGGCGCAATGTGCCGCCATAGGTGCCGATTTTCTCGTGCGGCGTCACCACCATCGGATTTTTCGGCAGGCGTTCGGCCAAGGGCGGCAATTTGCCGTCCTTTACCAGCGCCTCCAGTTCCGGCGCCTGCTTGCCGGCAGCAGCCCGCGCCGAGGCTCCCATGACGGAAAGTGCGGCCACGCCGCCAACACCCGCCATAAAGGTTCGGCGCGTTACGCCCAGTGAAAATGCTTCGCCATCGCGCATCGACAATCCTCCCAAAAAATCACCGGCAGCGAGACGGCTTTCACCGAACCGCGACGGCCCTCCCGGCCAGCCAGCAAGCCGATCCTCCATCGGCAGGGGCAGACCATATGGGCGTTTTCAGATGATTACAAGTATTGACAGATTTTTACATCTTTTTTATCTGTAGGCCGGCTTTCAGGATCAGGCTTGAAGAAAAAATCGGCAGGACAGCCCCCTCGCGCACAAAAACTCCGGTATCTCTGTTGCGATTAAAATGCAGGAAACCCATTAACTTCAGCGATTTGCAACGAAAGGGCTGCTGATGGACAATCACACTGCATCTGCCGCCGCTCGAGGCGAAACTCGGCTGAGCGACATCATCTACGAAAAAATCGTCGGCATGATTTCGGACGGGCGGTTTCCTGTGAACGAGCGACTGCCATCGGAACAGAATCTGGCGTCGCTGTTCGGTGCATCGCGACCGGTTGTGCGGGAAGCGCTGGAGCGGCTTCGGAACGACGAGCTTATCGTTTCGCAAAAGGGATCCGGCTCCTATGTACGTCAGCAGCCGGATTCTTCCGTGTTGCAACAGGTGCCGGTCGGCTCGCTGGCCGACGTGCAGCGTTTTTTTGAGTTCAGGGCCGGATTGGAGGCTTCCGCGGCTGAGCTTGCGGCGCGCAACTGGCAGGCCGCTGACAGGGTGCGGATCGAGCAGGCGATTGCCGCGCTGGAACAATGTCTCGAGCGCAACGATCTCGGTGCTGAGGAAGATTTCGCCCTGCACGAAGCCATCGCGAAGGCGAGCCACAACCAGTTCCACATCACGGTGCGGATCTGGTTCAAGCCGCATTTCGCAATCGGCCAGTCGGTGACACGCAGCCTCAGCCTCAAGCGGACGCCGCAGCATGTGCGCGAAGTCCAGAACGAGCACACGGCAATCGTGGAAGCGATTTTTGCGCGACGGGAGCAGGCTGCGCATGACGCGATGAAAGACCACATATTGAAGGCGCGCGCCCGCATGTTTCAGGGCGTTGGCAGTTAGGCCGCATCCTGCACTGTCGAAAATAGAATCATAAAGGGCGGATGAGGGAGAGGAACCAGTGAGCCAGCCGCATATCATAGAACCGAAGCTCCGTTCCTTGATCGATACCCCGTTGAAGGTCGGCGAATCGCCTGCCTGGGACGAGCGAACCGGCGATCTGTGGTTCGTCGATATTCTCGCGCCCGCCATTTTCCGCCTGCATCCCGGCGGAAAACTCGACAGATACGACATGCCCGCCCAGGTCGGCTGTCTCGGCCTTTGCGACAATGGCTTGATAGTGGCGGGCCTCAGGACCGGCGTGCATCTTCTTAATCCCGCGAGCGGCAAGCTCGATCTTCTCTGCGATCCGGACGGCGGGCGGCCCGACAGCCGCCTCAACGACGGGAAAGTCGGCCCGGACGGCCATTTCTGGGTGGGGACCCGCGATGAGGCCGCGATACAGACGGGCAATGCACGCCTCTATCGCGTTGCCCCGGATGGCGGCATCGAACGCATCATCGATGGCGACATGTTCACTTCGAACGGACTTGCCTGGAGCCCGGACGGCAGACGCATGTACCATTCCGACAGCAGCGGCCTCATGCTTCAGGCGTTCGATTTCGACGCTGCGACCGGCAGGATCGGCCCGGCCGAACGTCTGCACGATTTCGCGCCGGATGAAGGCAGGCCGGACGGTGCGGCGACCGATTGCGAAGGCTGTTACTGGAGCGCCGGCGTTCAGGCGGGACGTCTCAACCGCTTTTCACCGGACGGCGAATTGTTCGAGGTCTACAGGCTGCCGTTCAAGGGGCCGACCATGCCCTGTTTCGGCGGTCCCGCCCTCAAGACGATCTACCTTACAAGTCTCGTCACCGAGACGGACGGAATAACCACAGCAGGTACGGTTGTTGCATTCGATGCCCCGGTCGCCGGCACGCCCGTTCACAAATTCTCCATCTGAAGATGACTTTTGATCTTAAGGAACCCAGTTGATGACGACATTCGATTTTCGCCAGGCCCTGAAGGGCATCTCCGGCGTTCCGGTAACCGCTTACGATGCAAACGGCGAAGTGGAGACCGGTGTTACCGCCGAGGTTTACGCACGCGTTGCAAAGGCTGGAATCCATAATATCGTCGCGGCAGGCAATACCGGCGAATTCTACGCCTTGACGCCTGCAGAAATTCTGAAGGTCTATGAGGCCGCGATAGAAGGTGTCGGCGGGAAAGCCCCGGTCACGGCGGCTATTGGACGCTCTCAGCGCGAAGCGCTCTCCTTGGCGCGTCAGGCAAAAGAAATGGGCGCATCCGCCGTCATGTCGCATCAGCCAGTCGATCCTTTCGCAGCCCCGCAATCGCAAATCGACTACTTTACCGGCCTCGCTGAAGGCAGCGAACTGCCGCTGGTCGCTTATGTCCGGGCGGACGGCTTTTCGGTCGATGACATGGTACGGCTTGCGAGCCACCCGAATGTCGCCGGCATCAAGTTCGCAACGACCGACATCATGCTTCTGTCGCGCGCGATTGCCGCTTCCGATCCGGACGGCGCTCTATATGTCTGCGGACTGGCTGAAAGCTGGGCGGCTGCCTTCGCGGCGGTTGGTGCGCGCGGCTTCACCTCCGGCCTCGTTAACGTGGCGCCGCAATTTTCGCTGCAAGTTCATGAGGCACTGACCTCAGGCGATTTTACGGCTGCACGGAAGATTGTTCAAAAGATCGAATTGTTCGAGCGGCTGCGCACACGATATCGCAACGGCGCCAATGTGACCGTTGTGAAGGAAGCCATGGACATACTCGGGTTCAAAGTTGGCCCGGTGCGCGCACCGGGACTGGCGCGTCTGGATAAAGAGGACCGTGCGACCCTTGAGGGACTGCTTGCCAGCTGGTCTTGATGGCGCCGAACCGTCCAGCTGCAAATTACGCAAATAACGGGGCGCGGTTCATCTGACGTGATCCGAACCGCGCCGCCTCGCCTTGCTCGATCATGTGCCGGCCAATAGCCGGCCCATGAGTTTTTGCCGGAACGCCTAGCCGAATAGCGCCAGACTGCTTTTTACCGTGACCCACACGCCCCAGAGAAGCGGAATACCAACCGCAGCCCAGGCAAGAGCGGCCTTGGCGTCCAGTCCACCGCGACCGATCCCGAAGGAGCCTGTCGGCCCGGCATTCGCGGCCGCGGTCTTCGCCTGAAGCGCCGCCACCTCCGAATCCGACATGAACCACTTGTCCGAGAGCGGCCGCACGAAGGCGTTGGCCACGAGGCCGATCGCCAGCAAGCCTGCCAGAATATACATGGTGCTTGTGTAGAGTGCGGGTCCGGGTGCCACGCCCGCCGCGATCTGCGCCTCGCGGATGTAATTGACGACCACGGGACCGGCGATGCCGGCAGTCGCCCATGCCGTCAGGAGACGGCCGTGGATTGCGCCGACGAACTGGGTGCCAAAGATGTCCGCAAGATAGGCCGGGATGGTGGCGAAACCGCCGCCATACATGGATAGGATGATACCGAAGGCGAGAACGAAAAGCGCCTTGTTGCCCATCGTCGCGAGCGTCGGCGCCAGCGCGTAAAGAATGATGCCGAGAATGAAGAAGCAGAAGTAAGTGTTCTTGCGGCCGATCTTGTCCGACATGGACGCCCAGAAGAAACGGCCGCCAATGTTGAAAAGCGAAAGAAGGCCGGTGAAGCCGGCGGCAATCGCCGCAATCTGCGCCTTCTGTCCGGCATCGAGATCAGCAAAACCCACGCCCGGAAGGCCGATCAGAGAACCCGCAAAAATTTCCTGCAGCATCGGAGAGGCCATGCCGATGACACCGATGCCGGCCGAAACATTCAGGCAGAGCACCGCCCAGATCAGCCAGAACTGTTTCGTCTTATGCGCGTCGCGCAGATGGACGTGTCGCGTGGTGATCATCGCGCTTTTGGCCGCCGGTGCCGTCCATCCTTCCGGGCGCCAGCCCGCAGGCGGAATGCGATAACCGAAGGCGCCCGCCATCATGAAGACGAAGTATATCAATGCCATGACGACGAAGGTCTGCCAGACGCCGACAGACGTCTCGGTCTTGAAGGTGTTCATCAGCAGGTTGGCAAGTGGCGCGCCAATCATGGCACCGCCGCCAAACCCCATGATGGCCATGCCCGTGGCCATGCCGCGACGATCCGGGAACCATTTGATCAGGGTCGAGACCGGCGAAATATAACCGAGGCCAAGGCCAACGCCGCCAATGACGCCGGCACCCAGCCACATCAGCCACAATTGGTGGGTCATGACGCCAACGGCTGCCACCAGAATGCCGCCGCACCAGCAGCAGGCCGAAACGAAGCCCGCCTTGCGCGGTCCCACCCGTTCCAGCCAGCCGCCCCAGATAGCCGCCGAGCAGCCGAGAAGCACGAAGAAAAGCGTATAGATCCATCCAAGATCAGCCACACGCCAATTGCATTCGGTGGTAAACAGTGCGCCGACCAGCGTGAGGCTGGAGCAGCTCGGATCCGTCGCTGGCAACGCTTTCGACAGCGGCAGCCAAAATACGCTAAAGCCATAGGCCATGCCTATGCACAAATGAATGGCAAGCGCTGCCGGCGGCACCAGCCAGCGATTGAAACCCGGTCTTGCGATTATTCGTTCGCGGTCCAAAAACCCGGCTTGCGCCGCCTCTCCCGCCGTTGCGCCTGCTACTGCCATTGACACTACCTCCCTCGTGAATGTCTGGACATCTTTCATTCGCCCCGCCGGGCGAATAGCGATGCCGCCAAACGTCCTCCCATGCGGCGGCAAGCTTCATTCATTTCCGCACGGGTCAGACGCGCGTTGTTTCGGGCACGCTCGGCTCCGAAAGGGATTCTCCCGCAATCGGCCCCTTGCCGCCCGGTGCGCCCTCTGCGTCTTCGCCCAGCCCTACGGCATCGGCCGCTGGCGCGTCTGGCCGCCTGATCTCTCTGGATGCGGCAATCACGAGCGGTAGAAAATCACCGGCACCGGCGTCCACCATCTCAAAGAAGCGCCGCCGCATGCGCGGTTCCCAGAACTTGTTGATATGGGTGGCAACACCATCGATACGGATATCTTCCGGCTGTGACAGAAAAAACGTCGCAATCTGGTTCGCCATCCTCACCAGCTTTTCGTCCGTGTGATTGAGTAACATGATCTACTCCCCGCGCCAGTTCACGTCCCGACGCCACATGATGAGAAGGCCGGGACAAGCCCGGCCCCCGATTATTCCGCAGCTTCCAGCTTGCCCGCGATGCGGCGGGACTGACGCGAAAGCGCATCATATTCTTCCTGCCATTCCGTCGGCCCGTTGGAGGGAGAGACCTGAACCGCCGTTACCTTGTATTCCGGGCAGTTGGTCGCCCAGTCGGAGAAATCGGTCGTGATGACGTTCGCCTGCGTGCCGGGATGGTGGAAGGTCGTATAGACCACGCCCGGCGCCACACGATCCGTAATCAGCGCTCGCAGCGTCGTATCGCCCGAGCGGCTCGCAAGCTTGATCCAGTCACCATCCTTGACGCCGCGCTGTTCGGCGTCATGGGGATGGATTTCCAGACGATCCTCCTCGTGCCAGACGACGTTTTCCGTGCGCCGTGTCTGTGCGCCGACATTGTATTGCGACAGGATGCGGCCGGTGGTGAGCAGCAGCGGGAAACGCGGACCGGTGCGCTCGTCCGTCGCCACATATTCCGTGCGGATGAACTTGCCCTTGCCGCGCACGAAGCCGTCCACATGCATGATCGGCGAACCCTCTGGGAATTTTTCGTTGCAGGGCCACTGCACCGAGCCCTTCTCTTCGAGGTAAGCATAGGAGACGCTGGCAAAACTTGGCGTCGTCGCGGCAATTTCGTCCATGATCTCGGAGGGATGGGTGTAGTTCCATGCAAGACCCATGGCCTGCGCGAGCTTCTGGGTTACTTCCCAGTCGGCATAACCGTTCTTCGGCGACATGACCTTGCGCACGCGGTTGATGCGACGCTCGGCATTGGTGAAGGTGCCATCTTTTTCGAGGAAAGTGGAACCCGGCAGGAACACATGCGCATAATTCGCCGTCTCGTTCAGGAAGAGATCGTGCACCACGACACATTCCATGGCGGCAAGGCCGGCGGAAACGTGCTTGGTATCCGGGTCCGACTGGAGAATGTCCTCGCCCTGAATATAGATGCCCTTGAAACTGCCATCAACGGCAGCGTCGAGCATGTTGGGAATGCGCAGCCCCGGTTCGTTGTTAAGCTTCACGCCCCAGAGTTTCTCGAACACATCCCGTGTCGCATCATCGGAGATATGGCGATAGCCAGGCAGTTCGTGCGGGAAAGACCCCATATCGCAGGATCCCTGCACATTGTTCTGACCGCGCAGCGGATTGACGCCTACACCGGGACGGCCGATGTTGCCGGTCGCCATGGCAAGATTGGCAATCGCCATGACGGTCGTTGAACCCTGGCTGTGTTCGGTAACGCCAAGACCGTAATAGATCGCGCCATTGCCACCCTTGGCATAAAGCCGGGCCGCGCCGCGCAGATCTTCCGCGGGAACACCGGTGAAACGTTCCGTCTCTTCCGGGCTGTGCTGCGGCTCGGCTACGAAAGCAGCCCAGTCCTCGAATTCCGACCAGTCGCAGCGCTCGCGAATGAATGCCTCGTTGAACAGCCCTTCGGTGACGATCACATGCGCCAGTGCCGTGAGCACCGCAACGTTGGTGCCCGGCAGCAGCGGCAGGTGGAAAGCGGCCTCCACGTGCGGCGTGCGCACAAGATCGATACGGCGCGGATCGATGACGATCAGCTTTGCGCCCTGACGTAGCCGCTTCTTCAGCCGGGAACCGAAAACGGGATGGCCGTCGGTCGGATTGGCGCCGATGACAAGCACGACATCGGAATGCTCCACGCTGTCGAAATTCTGCGTGCCGGCAGATGTGCCGAAGGCCTGGCCAAGACCATAACCCGTGGGCGAATGGCAGACGCGGGCGCAGGTATCAACGTTATTGTTGCCGAAACCGGCGCGAATGAGTTTCTGGACGAGGAATGTTTCCTCATTCGTGCAGCGGGACGAGGTGATGCCGCCAGTGGACTCTTTCCCATAGCTGCCCTGGATACGCCGGAACTCGGACGCAACGTGGGAGAAGGCTTCCTCCCAGGTGACTTCCCGCCACGGATCGCTGATCTTTTCGCGAATCATCGGGTTGAGGATACGATCTCTGTGGGTCGCATATCCGTAAGCGAAGCGGCCCTTGACGCAGGAATGGCCACGGTTTGCCTGTCCATCCTTCCACGGCACCATGCGCACCAGCTCTTCACCACGCATTTCCGCCTTGAAGGAGCAACCGACGCCGCAATAGGCGCAGGTGGTCACCATCGAATGTTCAGGCTGGCCAATCTCGATCACCGATTTTTCGGTGAGCGTCGCGGTCGGACAGGCCTGCACGCAGGCGCCGCAGGACACGCAGTCGGAATCGAGGAATGCCTCGTGCGCGCCGGGCGATACCCTGCTTTCAAAACCGCGGCCTTCGATCGTGAGCGCGAAGGTGCCCTGCACTTCCTCGCAGGCGCGCACGCAACGGGAACAGACGATGCATTTGGAAGGATCATAGGTGAAATAGGGATTGCTTTCGTCCTTCGGCATCCAGCGGGCATTAAGATCGCCCTCCCCGGTGCGGGCCTTGACGTGATTGTCGCCGTCGTAACCATAACGCACATCGCGAAGGCCCACCGCGCCCGCCATATCCTGCAACTCGCAATCGCCATTGGCGGCGCAGGTCAGGCAGTCGAGCGGGTGATCGGAGATGTAAAGCTCCATCACGCCCTTGCGGATCTGCTTCAGCCGCTCTGTCTGCGTATGCACGACGAGACCGGCGGCAACAGGCGTGGTGCAGGAGGCAGGGGTGCCATTGCGGCCCTCCACCTCGATAAGACAGAGCCGGCACGAGCCGAAGGCATCCACCATGTCGGTGGCACAGAGCTTCGGCACATCGATGCCCGCTTCACGCGAGGCGCGCATGATCGACGTTCCCGCGGGAACAGTCACCTGGCGGCCGTCGATTGTGAGCGTCACCATATCAGTGGCGTTGGACTTGGGGGTGCCGTAGTCGAATTCGGTTACAAGGGCCATCGTCTTACTCCGCCGCTTCAACACGTGGGGTGGGGGCAAAATCATCCGGGAAATGCCGGAGCGCGCTCATGACGGGATAGGGCGTGAAACCGCCCAGCGCACAGAGCGAACCGAATTTCATGGTTTCGCAGAGGTCTTCCAGCAACGCCGTGTTTTTCTCCCGCTCGATGCCGAGCGCAATCTTGTCCACCGTCTCGACACCACGCGTGGAGCCGATGCGACAGGGCGTGCACTTGCCGCAACTTTCGACGGCGCAGAACTCCAGCGCAAACCGGGCCTGATGCAGCATGTCTGCCGTATCATCGAACACCACGATGCCCGCATGGCCTATCAGCCCACCAGCCGCCGTAAACGCTTCGTAGTCAAAGACCGTGTCGAACAGCGACACCGGAAAATAAGCGCCGAGCGGACCTCCCACCTGCACGGCCTTGACCGGACGGCCAGTGATCGTGCCGCCACCGATATCGTTCACCAGTTGCCCGAGCGTCAAACCGAAGGCGGTTTCGTAAAGCCCGCCATGCTTGAGGTTGCCAGCAAGCTGGATCGGGATGGTGCCGTGCGAACGGCCGACACCGAAATCGCGATAAAACGCTGCGCCACGATCCATGATGACCGGAATGGAAGCGAGCGAAATCACGTTGTTCACGACGGTCGGCTTGCCGAACAGGCCCTGCAGGGCTGGTAACGGCGGCTTGGCGCGCACCGTTCCGCGTTTGCCTTCGAGGCTATTGAGAAGCGAGGTCTCCTCGCCACAGACATAGGCGCCGGCGCCCATGCGCACTTCCATGTCGAACGCGCGGCCTGACCCGAGGACGGAGGACCCAAGAATACCCTCACGCCTTGCGATCTCGATCGCCTTTTCCATGACCCTGATGGCGTAGGGATATTCCGAGCGGGTATAGATGAAGCCCTTGGTCGCGCCGACGGCGAGGCCGGCAATCGCCATGCCTTCGATCAGCACGAAGGGGTCGCCTTCCATGATCATCCGGTCGGCGAAAGTGCCGCTGTCGCCCTCATCCGCATTGCAGACGATGTATTTCTGGTCCGCCACCGCATCGGCAACGGTCTTCCATTTGATGCCGGTGGGGAAACCAGCGCCGCCGCGTCCGCGCAGGCCGCTCTGGGTCACCTCCGCGACGATATCCAACGGGGCCATCGCAACAGCTTTTTCAAGACCCTTCATGCCCTGATAGGTGCGGTAATCCTCCAGCGACAATGGATCGGTGACGCCACATCGGGCAAATGTCAGACGCGTCTGGCTTTTCAGGAACGGAATGTCCTTTGTCAGCCCGAGACAGAGGCGATGGGCCCCACCGGTCAGAAAATTTGCGTCAAAAAGTGAGGCGACGTCGCTTGCCTTGACGGGGCCATAGGCGATACGGCCATGCTCGGTGCGCACTTCAACCAGCACTTCAAGCCAGAGCATACCGCGCGAGCCGTTGCGGACAATCTCGACCTCAAGATTACGGCCAGCGGCCTCGCGGGCGATAGCGTCGGCAACGCGGTTTGCGCCAACGGCAAGAGCGGCGGAATCGCCGGGAACAAAAACGGTGACACTCATCGGCGTGCCTCCGCCAGAATCTCGACAAGACAGTCCTCATCAAGACGGGCATGGACTTCGCCATCCAGCATCAGGGCCGGTGCCTGAGCGCAGAGCCCGAGACAGAAGACCGGCTCAAGCGTGACGGAACCGTCGGGCGCGGTTTCGTGCCAGTCGAGGCCGAGGCGGCTCTTGATGGTTTGCGCAAGAGGCTCACCACCCATCGACTGGCAAGCCTCGGCGCGACAGAGCTTTAAGACATGGCGACCATGCGGATGATCACGGAAATCGGGGTAGAAGGTGACGACGCCATGAACCTCGGCGCGCGATATGTTCAGCGCGGATGCGATGATCTGCTTGGCGCTTTCCGGGATATAGCCGAATTCTTCCTGCATTGCGTGCAGGATGGGCAGCAAAGGCCCCTCCAGATGGAGAAATTCATCAATGATGGCGGAAACACGCGCCGCCTCATCTACGGCAACCGCTCGAATATTCATAAGCCAGTCCTCCCAAACCGACAGGGGCAGGGATGACGAGCGGGATATAGTCAATCCTCTCGCAGCCCTGCGGTGCCTGAAAGAATGTCGAGATCGGCGGGATCAGGTCAATAATCAGTTTCCGTCATTTGATAGGAAATTCCTATCAAATGCCTTCTCGGCGGCCCTTTGGCGAGCCTCGTGAAGCAGCGCGGAGACAAGCGGAGTGTGTGGTTCCCGGTGGGTGGCAATCAGGCCCACGAGGTGTTCGGGGTCCGGATCGGTAATCGGGATTATCCGGATCTGCTTAGGAAAACCGAACGATTCCGCGAGGTTACGCGGCATTATTGAAGCCCATTGTCCGGTGCGGATATGAGAAAAAAGCACGATCATCGAGTTGGATTCGAGCGTCGGCTTGGCCTCGACGCCAGCTTCGGCCATGTGCCGGTTGATGATGCGCCTGTTCTGCATGTCCGGAGTTAATAGACAAAGCCTAAGACTGGAAACCTGTTGCCAGGTAACGCTTTCCTGATCAGCAAGTGGCGTTCCGGCAGCCGCGATCAGGTGATAACGCTCGGAATAGAGCGGCACGGTGGTCACGCGTCCGAGCGGCTCATTGTCGAGGTAACTGATTCCCGCGTCGATCTCGAGGTTTTCAATCTGGCTCAAAACCTGCAGCGAGGTGCGGGACGTGACGGAAAAAGTCACATCGGGATGGCGCGCCTGGAAGGATTCGGTCAATCGCGGCACCATGGCAAGCGCGGTCGGAATGACGGCCAGACGTATATGTCCGGCAAGGCCCCTACGGGCGGCGCGCATTTCCTCACGCATGGTGCGTGTATCGCCAACGATACGACGCGCCCATTCAAGCACACGCTGGCCTTCCGGCGTCAGCCCCTGATACCGCGCTGAACGCACCACGAGAACGACGCCCAACTGATCCTCCAACTGCCGGATTGCCGCCGACAGGCTGGGCTGGGAGACACCACATTCCTCCGCCGCCCGGCCGAAATGTTTAGCCCGCGCTAATGCAATGAAAAATTCCAGCTTGTCGATCATACGCTCTCCCCCGCGGCGCGCCCGCTTGACCGGTGTGCGCGGGAGAACACTAGAACGTGGCGCAAGCGCCCGCAAATGGCCGCGGGCATTTTCCTGCAGACTAGGCGCAGGCGACGAGGGCCGGCCCCTTCACCCGCGGATAGTCGTAAGCATTGACCTTCGAGGTATTGTAACCGGCGCCAACGAGAGCTTCGGCAAGCTTGATCGCTGCCGTCACACCATCGATGACCGGAACACCTGTGGCGTCGCGCAGCCGGTCGCAGAGCGAGGACATGCCCGCGCAGCCGAGAATGATCGCTTCTGCCGCATCCTCCCGCTTGGCGGCCTCGATCTCGCGACGAAGCAGGGCTTCCGCGACCTCCGGGTCTTCTTCAAGGCCAAGAACCGGCAGGTTGATGGCCCGGACCTTCCGGCAATGCCGTTGCGCGCCGTAATCCTCCACCAGATCTTCGATGATCGCGATGGAACGCGGCAGCGTCGTGATGATCGAGAAGCGGCGGCTGATCGTCATCGCCACCTGCACGGCGGCCTGGCAGATGCCGATGACGGGTCCACGCGCCACTTCGCGTGCGGCGTGAAGTCCAGGATCGTCGAAACAGGCGATCACATAGGCATCCACGCCCAGCGCCTCGCCCTTGCGGATTTCCGCGAGCAGCCCGGGAACGGCCATGGCCTCATCCGCCTGCCCTTCGATGCTGACGGGGGTATCGTCAGGATTTGCCGCGGAGACGTGGGTCTCCTTCTGCTTGACCCTTAACGCGCTATCGAGAGCCTGCGCGGTCATGGAGGCGGTGGAATTGGGATTGATCAAACGAATATGCATCGCACGCATCCTGATGAGCTGTCACTTGCCGTCAGGCGCGGTGAAATCGGTGATTGGTGGCGCCTTCAAAACAAACTGGCGGTCCGAGGTGATGTAGTTGTCGGCGTGAAGCCGGGCGATCGGCTGGTAGCGATCGGCATCGACATAACGTCCCTCTTCATCGAGGCATTCGTTATGGACATGCATATGAACCACTTCGCCCAGCACCAGCGTGCGGCGGGGGTAATCGATCAGTCGCTCCACCCGGCACTCGAAGGCGCAGGGCGATTGCGCGGCATAACTCGCATCGATCTTGCTGCAGGGCATGGCCGTAAGCTTGGCCATCGACATCTCGTCAACTTCATTGTCGAAGCCGAGACCGCAGATCAGCATCTGCTCCGAAAGCGACATATCGACCATATTGACGACGAACTCGCCAGTGCGGCGGATATTCACCATCGTATCCTTTTCCTCGCCGCTGACTTTCGGCTGGATGCCGAGGACCACGATGGGAGGATCATGCGAGAAGACGTTGAAGAAGCTCATCGGCGCTGCATTATTATGGCCCGCTTCCGAGCGGGTCGTCACAAGCGCGATCGGCCGCGGACCGATAAAATTCGTCAGAAGGCGGTAGCGGCTCTGGGGCTCAAGCGCGCTGAAATCGAATTCCATGATCGGCATCCTAATTTAGTCTACAATTATCTCTCATATTGTTGACAATGTTGCAACCAAAATCCCGTTGATACGGTTGACTTTTTCATTCACATCACGCTTCTCTAGGACGATTGGGGAGTATGTCGAATGAGCGAGCAGGCCGGCCCGTCCACGCAGCAGATTGTCGAGAAAGTATGGCTTTCGATCGCCGAACGCCGGCTGCGTCCGGGGGTGCAGCTGAAAGAAGAGCAACTGGCGACAATCTTTGGCGTCAGCCGTGCCAGAATCCGCCAGGCCTTGTCCGTTCTCGAACGTGACGGACTGGTGACCATCGTTCCCAATCGCGGTGCTTTCGTCTCCAAACCGTCGGTCGAGGAAGCCCGCGACGTCTTCTTCGTGCGCCGTACCGTCGAGCAATGCGTTGTCGAAAGACTTTGCAAATCCGCCACCAAGACCGATCTCAAAAAGCTACGCGACCACGTGGCCAAAGAGCGCGTGGCCAATGCCAAAAACGTCACGACCGACATCATCAAGCTTTCCGGCGGGTTCCACCTTCTGCTTGCGGAAACGCTCGGTTCTGATTTCCTCTTTACCACCATGCGCGACCTCATTTCCCGCTCGTCGCTGATAACAGCCGTTTACCGTAACACGGATCGCTTCAACTGCGGCCCGGACGAACATGCAGAAATCGTCGATGCGATCGCCAACAATGATCCGTCGCGGGCCATCCACCTGATGACCCACCACCTCGAGCATGTGGAAGCGGAGCTCGATCTCAGCGAAATCCGCGACCTTTCCCACGACCTGCGCGCCGCGCTCGGCTGATCCCCCGCTCAGGCGCGCTGTCGCTCGCCTGCCCATTGCGTGTCATCTTCGACCAGATGACAGGCAACCCGCGTGCCGTTGGCAAGGCTTTTCACCTTCGGGACTTCTGCCGAACATTGCGCCGTTGCGAGCGGACAACGCGGGTGAAACGCGCAACCCGAAGGCGGCTTCAGAGGGCTTGGCACTTCACCGGCAACAATCTCCCGGTCCCGCTGCGGCGCCTTGATATTAGGGATCGTCTGGAGAAGCAGCCGGGTATAGGGATGGCGCGGATTGGCGAAAAGCTCTTCCGTATCCCCCTCCTCCACAATCCGCCCGAGATACATCACCGCAATGCGGTCCGACATGTGACGAACAACGCTCATGTCGTGGCTGATGAAGAGATAGGTGAGGCCGAGTTCATCCTGCAGGCGGCGCATAAGGTTCAGCACCTGCGCCTGCACCGAAACGTCGAGCGCCGATGTCGGCTCATCGCAGACGAGGAATTCCGGTTCACTCGCCAATGCACGGGCAATGGAGATGCGCTGGCGTTGGCCGCCGGAAAATTCATGCGGAAACTTTTCGCCGTCAGAGGCCGACAGCCCCACAGTCTTCAGAAGCTCCTCCACCCTATCCATCGTCTCAGCCTTGGTCGCGCGCAGCTTCAATTCGCGGATCGGTTCGGCGATGATGTTCTTCACCCGCCAGCGCGGATTGAGCGAGGCATAGGGATCCTGAAAGATCATCTGTGCCGACAGCGGTTTACCCTTGCCGCCTGCCGCGAAATGAAACTCGCCGGCACTTGGCCGAAAAAGTCCCGTTACCAGGCGGGCAACAGTAGATTTGCCACAACCGCTTTCACCGACGATACTGAGACAGCCGCCGGCCGGAACGGAAAAGTCGATATCGTTGACGGCCTGCACGAACTGCCGTGGTTTGCGCTCGATGATGCGATTGAGCAGCGGGGCCGAAACGTCGAAGGTTTTCGTCAGGCCCTTCACCGTCAAGGCCGGCTTGCTCAATGCTGCCTTTTGAGATGCGGATTGGGTCATGCTGTGCCTCCTGCATTCAGCCAGCACGCACTGGCGCCGTTGCCGACGGTTTCGAGTTCAGGCCTTTCCCGCCGACAGCGCGGCCCGGCGAATCCACAGCGGGGATTAAACGCGCATCCGGGCGGGATCGCGTCGAGACGCGGCATCGCGCCGTCGATCTGGTTCAGCCGCTCCACCCGTGCGCCAAGTGACGGGATGGAGGCCATCAGGCCCTGCGTATAGGGGTGGCGCGGTTCGTGCAGCACCTGCTCGACCGGGCCCACCTCGATCAGCCGGCCGGCATAAAGCACCGCCACACGGTCGGCAGCCTCGGCAATGACGCCCATGTCGTGGGTGACGAGCATGACCGCCGTCTGCTTTTCCTTGCACAGCCGCCGCAGCAGGGAAATGATCTGCGCCTGGATCGAGACATCGAGCGCCGTCGTCGGCTCATCGGCAATGATGAGTTTCGGAGAGGCGGCGAGCGCCAGCGCAATGACGACACGCTGGCGCATGCCGCCAGAAAATTGGTGCGGATAATGATCGACACGATCCGCAGGTGATGGAATACCGACATCCTTCAACAGTTGAACGGCGCGTGCGCGTGCATCCGCTTTCGACAGCGGCAGGTGCTGGCGGATCGTCTCGACAAGCTGCGCACCGACCGTAAAGAGTGGATTGAGCGAGGTCAGCGGGTCCTGAAAGATCGCACCGATCTCACGACCGCGAATGCTTTCCATCGCCCGGTCATCCAGTTGATCGATACGCCGCGACCCGAGCCAGATTTCACCATCGGCAATGTGGCCGGGTTTCTCGAGCAGGCCCTGTATGGCAAGGCCCGTCATGGATTTTCCGGCACCGGATTCACCGACAACACCCAGGATTTCACCGGGCCGGATCGAAAGGCTGATATCGGAAAGCGCGGTAACGGTGCCTCGACGGCCGGGAAACTCGACCTTGAGATTGCGGACATCGATAACCGATTGGTTCATGTCAACCATGCTGGGCGACCTCCACCGGATAGCTCGGAGGGAAGATTTCGGAGACGGGCGGATTTGCCCAGCTCCGTTCGGGATATTTTGCAATCAGGCGATCGAACTGCGCCTGCGCCTGTTCACGGGCACGCCGCATGTCGATACGGGCGACCTGCCTTTCACGCATGGAAAGACGGCCGTCGACAAAAACGGCCCGCGTGACCTTGCCCGAACCGCCGGTCACCAGCGTGGTGATCGGATCGATGCTCGGCGCCATGACGGTATCGTCGAGGTCAAAGACGGCAATGTCTGCCCTTGCGCCCGGGGAAAGATGGCCAAGGTCAGATCGTCCAAGAGCCCGCGCGCCGCCAAGTGTGGCCGCATCGAAGAGATCGGCACAGCGGATCTGGTCCGGAGCACCGTCATTGATGCGGCAGGTGATCAGCCCTACGAGCAAATTCATCAGCATGTCCGCCGGGGCCGTATCCGTTCCCATCGCGATATTGATGCCGCGTTTGCGGCAGGAGGAGAAGGATGAGAGCGTGCTGCCGCCACGGCTCGAAACCAGCGGACAGTGGACGATGGAGACGCCGTTTTCCGCATAAAGCGCCAGATCTTCTCCCGTCGCATTGGTGGCGTGCGGGGCGATCAGCCTTTCGCTGAGCAGCCCGGCCTTGGCGAGCCAGACTGGCGCGGTCGAACCGTGGAGCTTGCGAACCGTATCGACCTCCATGACGCCCTGCGCCATATGGAGACGGAACTTGCAGCCGAGTTCGCGGGCCGCTGCGTCGGTGCGCTCAATGAGCGCCAGGGTGGAGGTTTCCACGCGGTCCGGCGCCAGCATGCCGCGCACCAGATCGCCGTGCCTTCCACTCTGCTTTTCGATGAAGGCGATTGCGTCGGCGAGGCCCTGAAAACCGCGCTCCTCATCAAAAACAGGCACCATGCGGCCCGGTTCTTCCAGCACCATGCCGCCTGAACGGAAGGCGGGGCTGAGATAAACGCGCAAACCAAGTTCCCCGGCGGCATCGGCGGCCGCCTCGAATTCCGCCACGGTCTCCCCCCATTCGCGATAAAACAGCGATGCGATGGGGGCTGCCGTGGTGATGCCATTGAGGAGCAACTGCCCGAAGGCGAAACGCTTCTGGAAGGCAAGCTCTTCCGGGGAATACATTTCGTAGGGACCAGCCTCGACATAGGAGCGCGGCCAGACACGACCCTTCGCCCAGCCCGGATGATGATCAATGCCGAGGATCGTCGTATCGAGATCGGAAAGCGCATCGAGATCGATCAGGCCGGGGCTGACGAGCGCATTGCCAAAATCGATACCCCGGGCGACCTCTCCGGGAAATCCATGTCCGACAAAGACGATTTCGCCGTTTTCGAAAACAACCTCACCGTTTTTCAGAAGGCGGTGCGATCCATCCTTGTGCCCGACAACCCAGCTGGCTGTCAGCAACGTTCGCCCTTGCGGCCTTTCGCCGAGTTGCAACGCATTGAGAACATCGCTCATCACGGCGCCTCCACGATGGCTTTGCCGTTTCTCGCCGTGACACGACCGCCTTTGACCACCAGCGGCCGCGGCGCGATATCGACAACAGCATGCGCCAGCGTTTCGCCGGTCAGCAGCGTGAAGTCGGCAGCACAGCCGATCTCCATGCCGTAATACTCAAGACCCATGACATCGGCGCCACCCTTGGAAACGACATGGAGCACATGCGCAAGTTCGATATCCGAGCGCAGACCGTTTTTCATGCCGATGATCTTGGCGCGATCCAGCATGTCCGGCTGCCCCCACGGACCCCATGTGTCGCGGATGCCATCACAGCCGCCGCCAACGCGCACACCCGCCTCCTTGAGGCGCATGATCGACGGCACGCTTGCCGATGGCGCACCCGTGGTCAGGATGGCGACATCAAGCCGCGCAATCTCGTCGATCAGCCTGCCGACGCGCAGATAGTCGTTCATGCCAAGGGCAAAGGCGTGGCTGATGGCGACGTTGCCCTGCATGCCGTTCGCCCGGATGCGCTCGAAGATGAGCTCCATCGTGAAGGCGCCGAGGTCGGCGGCTTCGTGCAGATGAATATCGATCGGCACGCCGTGTTTTGTCGCCAGTTGAAAAAGAATGTCCAGCTGGCCCTTCGGATCGCGGTCAATTCCGCAGGGATCGATGCCGCCAAGCACCTCGCAGCCTTGCTTCAACGCCTCATCGAGAAGCTCCACCGTGCCGGGCATGACCATGACGCCGGATTGCGGGAAGGCGACGACCTCGATGTCGATGATGCCATTAAGCTTCTCACGGGTCTCCCATATGCCCTCTACCAGTTTCAGGCCATGGGTGGGGTCGATATCGACATGGCTGCGAATATGGGTGCCGCCATTGGCCGCAAGGCCGATCGCATGGCGCATGGACTGGCGATGCGGATCGATGCCGATCTGAACGCGGTTTTCCCGCTCGAAATCGATCCGCTCGCGCAGGATAGCAGCACGATTGTTGACGTGCCAGGGCATGCCCCACGTCGTCTTGTCCAGATGCGTATGGGCATCGATAAGACCGGGAACGGCAATTGCTCCCTTGCCGTCCTCAACCGGCATGCCGGGTTCGGCGTCAAATGTTCCGAAACCTGAAATCTTGCCGTTCCTGATCAAAATATCGCAGGCTTCGCCCGCCATGGGCCGTACGTTGCGCAGAAGAAGATCGTGCATGGAGCTCACCTCAGTTTCGGATTGAGCGCATCGCGCAGCCAGTCACCCAGAAGGTTGACGGTGACGACGAGCAGGCAGAGTTGGAAGACAGGGAACAGCACGATCCACCAGGAGCCGGAAAACAGGAACTGGTTGCCGATACGGATCAGCGTGCCGAGCGACGGCTGGCTTGGTGGCATGCCAATGCCAAGGAAGGACAGCGTCGCTTCCGTCAGGATCGCCATGCCGAAATTCAGCGTGGCGGCAACCATGATCGGCGTTAACGTATTGGGCAGGATATGCGCCGCCATGATGCGGCGGGCGGGCACGCCGATCAGCTTAGCGGCCTGAACATAGTCCTTGCCGGTTTCTACAATCGCCTGTGCACGGACCGTTCGCGCATATTGCACCCAGGCGGAAAGCGCGATGGCGAGAATGAGCACGGCGGATGCACCGACCTCGCGCAGATTGTCGGGCAGCATTTGCCGCACAACTGTCGACACGAGGATGGCAACCAGAATGGTCGGGATGGACAGCGTGATGTCACCGATACGCATCAGGAGGCCATCGGCAAAACCGCCGAAGTACCCCGCCACCAGACCTGCCGTCATGCCGACGACGAGCGAAAGCAGCACGGAGGCGACACCGATGACGATAGAGATGCGTGTGCCGTAGAGAATGGCCGAGAGCATGTCGCGTCCCTGCGTATCCGTTCCAAGCAGAAACGGCCATTCGCCGCCCTCCTGCCAGATCGGCGGCAGCTCGGCCTTCCACATGTCCAGCGATGCACCGTCATAGGGATTCTGGGGCGCAATCCACGGCGCGAAGACAGCTGCGAGGATGAGGATTGTCAGGATGAGCGCGCTGATCTTGGCCGATTTACTGCGGCTGAACGACCAGTAGAGGTCGCTATCGCGCATGCGGCTGAAAAGTGACCGACGGGCGGTTTTTTCCGTTTGCGAAAGGTCTGTCATGAAACTGGCTCCCTTCGGTCAGCGCGCGGTGCGCAGACGCGGATCGATGACGGCATAGGCGATATCGACGAACGTGTTGAGGACAACGAAGATGAAGGAGATGATGCAGAGATAGGCCGCCATGACGGGGATATCGAGGAAGGTAACCGCCTGAATGAACAGCATGCCCATGCCCGGCCACTGAAACACCGTTTCCGTGATGAGCGCGAAGGCGATGAGCGAACCCACATTCATCGTCGTCAGTGTCACCACCGGCATCAGACAGTTGCGCAGCGCATGACGGAAGTAGATCCGCCAGCGCGGAATGCCGCGGGCCCGTGCGAACTTCACGAAATCGGACCGCAGAACTTCAAGCATTTCAGCCCGCACCAGACGCATGACGAGGGTGATCTGATAAAGCGAAAGCGCGATAGCCGGAAGAATGAGCGCAGCACGCCCGGACGAGGTCAAAAGCCCGGTTGACCACCAGCCGAGCTGAACGACATCGCCACGGCCAAATGCCGGTGCCCAGCCGAGGGAAACGGAAAAGACAAGAATGAGAAGAATGCCGACAACGAAGCTTGGCAGGGACACCCCGACGATCGACAGGAACTGCAGACCTTCCGTGTACCACTTCCCGCGCCGGATCGCCGTCAGAACACCCAGAGGCAGGCCGACGACCAGAGAGATCACGGTGGCAACCAGCACCAGCTCAAGGGTCGCGGGGAACCTTTCCGCGATCAGCGGCAGCACCTGCTGGCCGTTGCGGTAGGAAACGCCGAAATTGCCCTCCGCCGCGTCTTTGACGAACCGCAGATATTGGGTCGGCAGGCTGTCATTGAGGCCGAGCCTCTCACGCAGGGCTGCACGATCCTCCTGCGAGGTCTGTTCGCCGACCATCAGCTCGACGGGATCACCCGCCAGCCGAAAGATGAGAAAGGCGATAAGCGCAACGGAAAGCATGACCAGCACGGCATTTCCAAGTCGCTTGATGATGAATACCAGCATTGTTACCTCTCGGACGCGAGCCTGAGCCGCGCAGGCTTTCAGGTTCGATCATTCTCTTCCAGAGATGGGGCAAAGGTTGCGCGGCGGGCAAGAACCACGAACACGATGCAACTTTGTCGACAATTTTTGACACGGTTTCGTCGGCTTCACATCCAGTCAAATGAACTGGCGCGTGCTCGAATGTCCGCTGAAACAGACGAGGCGCTCGGTCCAGTGACCGGCGCCTCGCTTGCTGTCCGTCTTACTTGTCGAGCTGGGTCAGCCAATGGCGTGGCTTGTTGTCAGCGCGGAAGTCGACGCTTTTGACCTTGGCCAGCATCGCCCACGCAATCGGCTGCTGATGCAGCGGAACGAGCATGGTCTCGTCCTTGGCGATTTTCAGGGCAGCTTCTTCGAGCGCCAGGCGTTTCGTATTGTCCTGCTCCTGCGCCGCCTGCGCAACAAGCTTGTCGATCTCGGGATTGGACCAGCCGCCATAGTTGGAGACGCCCATCGCGCCCTTGCGGGTCGAGAGGATCTGCGACAGCATCGAGAAGGCGTCGAGGGTCGGTTCGTTTGCCCAGCTGAGGTTGAAGACGTCAGCCTTGCCGCCATTGCGCTTGGGCGATTGCACGGAACGTGGCGCAATATCGATGGTAGGCTGGAAACCGCCGCGCTTCAACATGTTGGCAACGCCCGAGCAGATATCCTCTTCGTTGACGCTCTCGTCATTCATGCAGGTATAGGTGAAGGCAAGGTCCTTCATGCCCGCATCGGCGAGCAGCTTCTGCGCCTTGGCCGGATCGGCCGGCTCGAACGTGTCGAGCGATTTGGCATAACCAGCGATCTCAGGTGCGATCAGCGAGCCGGATGGTCTTGCAAGACCACGCATGACTTTTTTGTTGATCAGGTCACGATCGATGGAGGCTTCGAAGGCCTGACGAACGCGCAGATCATTAAAGGGGTTCGGCTGACCGTTTTCCAGTTTTTCGCGGCGGTTGAAGCCAATGAAAAGCGTGCGAAGCTCAGTGCGCTTCTTGACCGTGATATTGGGCGAGGATTCCAGGCGCGGCAAATCCTGGATCGGGGCGGAATCGATCAGGTCGATTTCACCTGACAGCAGTGCCGCGACGCGTGTTGCCGCAGATGCGATCGGCACGAATTCGATGCGGACGAGATTGTGCTTCTTCTGGTCCCACCAGCCTTCATTCGCAACGAGAACAGTCTTGCTGTCGGGAACGCGGCTTTCGAGCTTGAACGGGCCGGTGCCGTTGGTGTGCATGGTGGTATAGCCGTCAACCTTCGACGCGAAGTCGGTAGGCTTCTCGCTATTGTTATCTTTCAACCACTTGGCGTTAAAAATGAAGATATTGGTTATGTCGTTCAGGAAGAGCGAAGTCGGCGCGTTGACATCGAGGTCCACCGTGTAGTCGTCAACTTTTTTGACGCCAGCGTAAATCGGGATATTGCCCCGCAGCGGCGACGTTGCGTCCGACGCGCGCGTGAAGGATGCGACGACATCATCGGCGGTGAAGTCTGCACCGTCATGAAATTTCACGCCCTTGCGAAGGGTAAAGCGCCAGGTCTTTCCATCAATCAGCTTCCACTCGGTGGCGAGTGCCGGCTCGATCTGGAAGTCCGGTCCGTAGCGGACGAGACCCTCGTAGATATGATTGAGAAAAGCGAGGTTGGATGTGGACGGGACCGAATAGGGATCGAGCGAATAGAGATCGGCGCGACCGCCCCAGCGAAGGGTCTCCGCGCTGGCGGGAACGGCAATGGCGGCAGCAGCCATGGCCGCCAAGACAAAACTTCTGATACGGGACATTTGATCCCCCCTTTTTATTGATCGTTGGAAACCGGCACGGGTCCGGTCAGGCAGAAGGAGTATTGTTTCGCCGAGGCTTATTGTCAATAATATTGTTGACAATTATCGTACTCAAAATCGCAAGTTTTTGAATACGAGTTTAAGCGAGGGAGGAGAGAATATGACAGGCTTTCTGCTGCGGCACGGAACGATCGTTACGATCGACAAGGAGCGGCGCATTATTGAGAACGGGGCACTGGCGATAGAAGGCGACAGGATTGTCGACATCGGCACTGTGGATGAACTTGACCCCCGCCACAGTGATAAGGCGGTTATCGACTGCAGGGGAAAGCTTCTCATTCCTGGCCTGATCGATGCCCATGGCCACGCGGGCCACGCCCTTCTTCGCAGCATCGCAGCGGACACCAATGCGATGTGGATGAAAATCATCACGCCGACCTATTACCACTACGTCACCCGCGACTACTGGTATGCCGACGGGCTGATTTCCGGCATTGAACGGCTGCGCGCCGGGGTGACGACCGGGGCCAGCATCATCACTTCTATGCCACGCGCGGATGACCCCGTCTTCGCCATCAACCACGCCCGCGCCTATAGCGAACTCGGCCTTCGCGAAATCATCTGCGTCGGGCCGTCAGGCCTCCCATGGCCTCATCCGGTCACACGGTGGGAGAGCGGTCTACCGGAACGTCGCGACGTTAGCTTCGACGAAATGATGGATGGCAGCGAAGCGGTGATCGAAGCATTGCACGGCAGCGCCGATGGCCGCATCAGCGTTTTCCTGACGCCTTTCACCATCGCACCGTCGGTCGAACCCTCCAATGCATCTACGCCGGACCAGGCAGTGAAACTGACAGAGGGTGACAGAATGCAGGCCCGCCGGATACGCGAGATGGCGCGCAAGACCGGTGTCAGGCTTCATTCCGACGCCTTTGCCGGGCAAATCCGCATGGCGTTTCAGGACAAGGAAAATGCCCTGCTTGGCCCTGACATTCACCTTCAGCATTGCTGGGGTATCTCCCACGACGAAATAGACATACTGGCCGAGACCGGCACACGCGTGACCCATGCGCCGCCGGGCCGCGCAACTCCCATCATGGAAATGATGTCAAAAGGGATTCGTGTCGCCATCACCACCGATGGCGCAGCTCCAAGCCGCCATTTCGACATGTTGCAGACGGCGCGCCTGGCACAATTTACGCAACATCTCCTGCACAATCACGACCGCTACCTGCTTCCGCCGGGCAAGATCTTAGAGATGATCACGATCGATGCCGCCCACGCTATCGGCATGGAGGACGAGATCGGTTCGCTCGAGATCGGCAAGAAGGCTGACGTCGTCATCATCGACATGCGGAAGCCGCATCTCATGCCCATGTGGATGCCGGTCCACCGTCTGGTACATCAGGTTCTTGGCAGCGATGTAGATACCGTCTTCGTGGACGGTAGATTGCTGATGGAAAATGGCCGGGTACTGACATCAGATGTAGACGCCGCCATTACCTTCGGCCAACAGGAAGCCATGGCACTGGCAGAACGGGCGGGTCTGAAAGCACACATGCACGATCCGGGCTGGGGCCGCCTGCTGCGCACGTTCGACGAACCCGTGCTCCCTCCCCGTCCGCCGGCGGATGCGAGATTCCGCGCCGCCGACCAAGGGCCTGTTCAGGATCACAAATCGACGCGGGATCACTAATCGACTGGGGTCGGCAAGGCCCCTTGGACTTCTTGCCAACATCACGACAAAGACTCCCCGGCCAGGAGAGGACCGGGGAGCAAACCTGACATCATGTCAGGAACTTTGACTGGAGCTAGCACTCACCCGTTCAAGAAACGGTGTGGATCTGAGTTGTCTAACCCGGTTATGCTTTTTGTCAGGCTCTGTTAGAACGAACGCTCGAGACGAACGAAACCGGTCCAGCTGTCGCCACCACCGTTTACATCCTTCTTGCCATCCACATCCTGATAGGTCACGGCAACCTTGGTAGAGAAACCAGAAGCGATCTTGTAACCGGCAGCAACACCAGCGCGCCATGCATCACGGTTACCCGTGAACTTGCCGTCCGTACCGATATCCAACGTACCGAAATACTGGAAGCCGGGAGTGATGGTCAGCTTGTCTGTCGCCTTGATGGAATATTCCGCGGCAACAGTCCACTCCGACTCTTCGTAGTAGGCGTTTGCACCGGAAGCCCATGCGCCAGCCAGACCAAACGTGCCAGGACCGAGGTCAGCCGTCACGATTGCGCGGATTGCGCCATTTTCAGCATTGGTGTCGTAACCGCCGAGAATGTTTGCCTTAACAGCGCCGAACTTCCCGCCGATGATAGCGCTAATACCGACGTTGTTGTCGGTGGCGCTTTTTCCGTTGGCGGTTGTCCAGTTGCCTTGGGCTACGCCGAGGTTGTTCGTTTTATTGGTGGCGGTGTAACCACCACTAACCCTTCCAGCCGTTACTGTTGCTGCTACATCAGCGTCGTTGCCAGCGATAACGCCTTCGAGTTCTTCAACTGCAACACCAGCGTAGAACGAGCCGGCATCATAGGTGTAACGTATAGCGTTCAGACGAGTCTTGTTGGAGCTGAGCTGGTCATATTCGCCAGCGAGACCATCATCCCACCAGTTGTAGTAGAAACCGACTTTCAGGCCACCGAGTTCGATGAAAGCCTGGTCGACGTTAACGCCGCGGCTGCTGTCTTGGTCGGCATCGCCACGGAAACCGATATAGCCGCGCAGAGCGCCCAGTTCGGTGTCTGTGCGGGTATCTATGTTGAATTGCGCGCGCGAGAAGCTGTCCCAATCCGAGTCGCCAGCCTTGCGGCGACCGAACTCCGTCTGGAAACGAACGTAACCGTCGAACTTCAGGCACGTTTCGGTGCCGGGGATGTAGAAGAAGCCGGTGCCAAAAGCATCGCAGACGCGAACATATTCCATGGGCTCGGGCTCGGCGGCAACGATGGCGTCAGCGGCCTGTGCGCCGGATACTGCTGCGAGAGCCGCAGCGGAGCCGATCAAAAGGCTCTTGATGTTCATTTGTAATCTCCAGTCAAAAATTTTTCAACGAATGCGCAAATTTGTGGGCTGGTCTTTTCACTGCCGCCCGCTTCCCTGCGCTGATCAGCAAATGACAGAAATCGCGGGGGAGTCGCAATTCAAATCTCAGAATTTAAAATACAACACGATGACGCAATCACATTACGTAGTAAAATTACAACAAATATAAAGTTTAAAATATAAAAATACACTTATATAAACTGGGAAAATAAGCTTTATTGGATATTTAATTTACGATAATATTCTAATATGACGAGATTAGTAACAATATTGCTGCGGCAGGAGCCCAACAGCTCACCTTGAATAACAACGGTGATGTGACAATGGCCGAGGCTGGTGCAGTGAGTGCGCGAGGCGGCGATACCCGACCCGAAACTCGCGCGTGGTGCTTCAATTCCGTTCGGATGACGCAGCGGGCGGTGGATCGGCGATTACAGCGGTTGGCTGGAAGACCCGGTTGCAAATGTGGGCATCGCCTTCAGCATGCCCTCGATCTCGCCAGCCGCCACGGGGCGGCCGAAATAATAACCTTGCCCGTAGGGACAACCGGCAGCGCGCAGAAAGTCAGCCTGCTCGGCCGTTTCCACGCCTTCGGCAATGACATCGATGCCCAGTGAACCGGCAAGCTGGATCATGATCGAAACAATGGCGCTGTCTTTGGTTTTTGCCGGCAGATGCGTGAGGAACGACCGGTCGATCTTCATGCACGAGAGAGGGAATGTCTTGAGCATGCCAAGACAGGAATAGCCGATGCCGAAGTCATCCAGTGCCAGGCTGACGCCCATCTGCTTGATGGCGCGCATGATGCGCACTGACGTGTCGACATCCTGAATGATGAGCGTCTCGGTAATCTCGATTTCCAGCAGCGAAGGTGCAAGGCCGGTTTCCTTCAGCACCGAACTGATCTGGTCCGCCAAGCCGGCCTGAAACTGCCGGGGGGAGATATTGACTGCCATTTTGACAGGCGACAATCCAGCAGCCATCCAGTCTCGCGCCTGACGGCACGCTTTTTTCAGAATGCTCTCCCCAAGCTCCACGATGAGGCCGGTTTCTTCCGCAAGGCCGATGAATTCCGCAGGCCCAAGCAGTCCCTCCGCCGGGTGCTGCCAGCGCACCAGCGCCTCCACCCCACTGATGCCGCCGGTAAGTAGATCGACCTGCGGCTGGAAATGAAGGATGAATTCATCGCGTTCCACGGCCCTGCGCAATTCCTCGATACGCGTGACCTTCTTTCTCAAATCGTCTGCCATTCGCGGCGAGAAGGTGGCGATACCGTCCCGACCATTATGTTTCGCCTGATACATGGCAAGATCGGCAGCGGCGACGATCTCCGCCGTGGTTTCCCCATGTTCCGGAAAAAACGCCACGCCGATGCTGGATGTCGCCTTGATATCATAATTGCCGATGCGCAGCGGCTGTGAGACCGCAGCTTGGATGCTCCGAAGCCGGTTTTCGAAACCGTCACGCTGCTTCTCCAGAATGACGACGAACTCATCCCCACCCACCCGCAACACGAGATCGTTTCGACCCAGGGTCCCTGCGATGCGCGCCGCCGTCTTCGAAAGCAGCGCATCGCCGACGCTGTGGCCCAGCGTGTCGTTGATCTGCTTGAAATTGTCGAGGTCGAGAAAGCAGACGGCGATCGTCCGCCTGGCTTTTGCCGCGGCCGCAAGAACTTCCGGCAGTCGTGTATCGAGAAAACGGCGATTGGGGAGCCGGGTCAGCATGTCGTGGTCGGCCAGAAAGGCGATATGTTCGGCCGCACGTTTGCGGTCGATCGCGAGCCCCGCCATGCGTGCAGCCGCACCGATAAATTCCACCAGTGCCGGATCTGGCTGGCGGGCCGCGAGCATGCACCAGACAAAACCGTGCGCCTTGCCGTCGCTGGCGGGAATATCGAAGCTGAAGGCCGTGTTATCGGCAGGGGAAGTGATGATGTCAGGATCGCTGACCGAGGAAATCAGCGCCGTCAGCCCCGCATGCGGAGCGAGTGCCGGCGATGCATAAACCGAAGGTTCACCCGTAGCGGCGTCGAACACCCGTACGGCACAGGCAAGCCCCGTGGCGAGATTTTCAATCGCCTTGACGAATTCCTCGAGGAAATCCTCGATACGCGCCGCTGCGACAATCATTTCGAGAATGCGCGCCTGCGTCTGCAGCAGCCTTTCGGAAGCCTTTTTCTGGGTTATGTCCCTAGAAGCGCCGACCACCCCGATGATGTTGCCGGACTTGTCCCGCAGCGGCACGCGCGACATCATCAGCCAGCGGTCGATATCGCCGCGCATGGCCCGCTCTTCGTAACCGAGATCCGGTTCTCCCGTGCGCATCACCCGTGCCTCGGTGTCGGGAATGCCCGCCCGCCGTGCTGCTTCGCCATGAATATCATAATCGGTGAGGCCAATCAGCTCCTCCACCGTGTCAAAACCATTTTCCTTGACGATTGCGCGGTTCGCAAACAGGAAACGACCTTCCAGATCCTTGGCATAGATAAAATCCGGCACGTGGTCGATCATCGCTTCCAACAACACATGCCGGTCGGATGGATTACTATTTTCATCTGTTGGGGTAGAGGCAGATGGCCCTGTTTCGCGCTTTTTTCGCGATATCCGGTTCTGCACGGGTGTCTTCGGGCCCTTGGAACGCACCTATCCGCCTCATCACTTTATAAGAGAGCAGAATAGTAGGATTATACATATTATATAAATATGAACGAGGGGCGGAGATAGGGTGGCCGGTGGCCGTCTGTACGCTTGCGGCGATGAAATAGCGCCTGTCTCAGGGAAAACGGCGCGGATAGAAGCCGCGCCGCCAGAATTCCGGCATCCAGCAAGGCCCCGTCACGCCACCGGCGTCGGCAGCTCCCTGCCGGCAAAATGCGCGTCGAGATTGGCAAGAACGAGGTCTGCCATGGCCCGTCGCGTCTGATGCGTGCCGCTGCCGATATGTGGGGCGAGCGTGACGGTTTCGAAAGCAAACAGCGCTTCCGGCACACGCGGTTCATCCTCGAAGACATCAAGCGCAGCACCTGCGATCACGCCATTCGAAAGTGCCTCAATGAGCGCCTTCTCATCCACCAACGAGCCGCGAGCCACGTTGACGAGCACGCCCTGCGGGCCAAGCGCGTTCAGAACCTCGGCGCTGACGATGTGACGCGTTTCGGCGGTGGCCGCTGCGGCGATGATCAACACGTCACAATTAGCGGCCAGAGCTTCGATGCTGTCATAATAATCATAGGCGACATCGCGACGATTTCTCGCGGTGTAGGAGATATGCGCATCGAAACCTTCGAGCCTCCTGGCAATCGCCTGACCGATGCGGCCGAAACCGAATATGCCATAGCGACGACCGGCCACGCGGGTGGAAAGGCCCATGTCGCCCTTCAGCCATTGCCCGGTGCGGACATATTGGTCTGCCTGCGGCAGCCTGCGTGCCTGCGCCAGAATAAGGCCCAGAGCAAGATCCGCGACATCGGCCGTCAACACGTCAGGCGTATTGGAAACACGAAAGCCGCGCCGCTTCGCTTCAGCCAGATCAACCTTGTCGAAGCCGACGCCGTTGATGGCAACGATTTCAAGCTTTGGTAACGCTTCACCAATATCCGCCGGCAGGCCGATATGACCGCCGGTGACGACGCCGCAAATCGCGCCGCCTTTTTCAGCAAGGAAGGCGGCCCTGTCTGACACTTCGAACAGGCGATGCACGGTGAAGCGCTGCGCAAGTTCTTCCTCCAGTGCCGGAATGAGCGGGCACAGTTGCACGATTTCAGTGGTCATGGATTTTCCTTTGTGCCGGTGAACTACTTTACATCGGCCTTGACGAATTGCCGGAGTTCCGGCGTTTGCGGATTGGCGAAGAGTTCGGACGAGCGGCCCTGCTCCCAGATCTTGCCCTTGTGCATGAAGATCGTTTCGGTCGCCACGCGCCGCGCAAAAGCCATCTCATGCGTCACGAGGATCATGGTCATGCCGTCTCTGGCGAGGTTTTCCATGACAGTCAGCACTTCTTCGGTGAGTTCCGGATCGAGCGCAGACGTCACCTCGTCGAACAGCATTACCTTCGGCCGCATGGCAAGCGAGCGCGCAATCGCCACACGCTGCTGCTGGCCGCCGGACAGCTGGTCCGGATAGGAATCGAATTTCTCCGAAAGACCGACGAGCTGCAGAACCTCACGGGCGATATCCTTGGTTTCCGATTTTGCCACGTCCTTGACGATGCGCGGCGCAAGCATGATGTTTTCGCCGACCGTCAGATGCGGGAACAGATTATAGCTCTGAAACACGATGCCGACATCGGTGCGCAGCTTCCGCAGGGCCTTGGCGTCTTCACCAATCGCATGACCAGCGATTTCGATGCGCCCGGAATTGATCTTTTCCAGCCCGTTCATGCAGCGCAGCAGCGTGCTCTTGCCCGAGCCCGAGCGGCCGATGAGGGCGAACACTTCACCACGGCCGACCGTCAGCGACACGCCTTTGAGTACCTCCAGAGCGCCAAAGCTCTTGTGAACGCTTTCAACGATTACTTCCGGCATGAAGCCTCCTTTCCAGCCAACGCGACAGCTGGGATAACGGGTAGCAGACGATGAAATAAAGTACGGCCACCGCCACGAAGACGCGGAACGGCTGGAACGTGGCATTGTTGATGAGCTGCCCCGCTCTCGCCAGTTCGACGAAACCGATGATCGATGCGATGGAGGTGTTCTTGACGACCTGGACGGCAAAACCGACGGTCGGCGGTAGCGAAATTCGGATCGCCTGCGGCAGGATGACGTAGCGATATTGCTGGGCGCGGGTGAGAGCGAGCGATTCCGACGCTTCCCATTGCTGCTTCGGCACCGCCTGGATGCAGCCGCGCCAGATTTCCGCGAGATAACCTGACGTATAGATGGTCATCGACGCGCCGGCGGCAAAAAGCGGCGGCAGTTCCAGCCCGGCAAGGCTGAGGCCATAATAGGACAGGAACAGGATCATCAGCACCGGAATGCCCTGGATCACCTGAATGTAGGTGCCGGCGGCAATGCGCAGCGCCTTGAAATTCGAGGTGCGGGCGAGCGCCACGAAGAAGCCGACGATACCGCCGCCGATTAGCGCAATGATCGTCAGAAGCACGGTCCATTGCAGGGCGGTCAGCAGGAAGCCGAATTCGTTCCAGCCGAAAGTTCTAAGGGTCATGACTGCACCTCCGGCAAAGCGGTCATCGTCTTGCGGGCCACGCGGCGACCGAACAGCCACATGCCGACAAGGGCAAGGATGAGCCGCAGGCTGAGCGCCAGCGCCAGATAGATGAGCGTGACGACGATGTAGACCTCGAAGGAGCGATAGGTCTGCGATTCCACGAAGGCTGCAGCGGCGGCAAGCTCATGGGTGGAGATGGCCGAGCATATGCTCGATGCCAGCATCATCAGCACGAACTGGCTGCAGAGCGATGGATAGACCTTGGCAATGGCGGGCACGATAATGACGTGACGATAAATCTGGTACTTGGTGAAGCCCAGAGCCTCACCCGCCTCGATCTGCGACTTGTGCACCGCCTCGATGCCGGCGCGGATGATCTCCGTCGAATAGGCGGCAAGATTGATCGTCATGCCGATCAGCGCCGCCGTATCCGCCCCGACGCGAAAGCCGAGACCCGGCAGGCCGAAATAGACGATGAACAGCTGCACGAGGAACGGCGTGTTGCGGATGATTTCGACATAAGCATCCACGATGATGCGGACGATGCCACCATTGATGGAGCGCAATGAAGCGAGAAGAATGCCGAAAGCGCAGCCGAGCACGATGGAGAGGACCGACAGCTTGATGGTCAGCCATATGCCGTTCAGAATTTCATTCTGATATTGGGCGAGCGCGCCGAATTGGAATGTATAGGACATGCGTCACTCCGTTGACATTTCCCGGCCCGCCGAACGTATTCCCGGCGGGCGCGTTGAAAGGCTCAATCAGAAGCTTGGCAATTGCGGCAGCGGGCGACCGGTCCACTTGACCGAGATGCGGTCGAGATCGCCGGACATCTTCATCAGGTAAATGGAGGTGTTCAGCCACTGGCGCAGCTCGAAATCCTCAAGCTTGGTCGCCATGGAATTGCCCTGCTGGAAGAAGGTGAATCCGACCTGGAGACCGGCTTCCGGGCGCTGCTTGATGATTGCTTCACCAACCGTGGACGGCAGGGCGACGGCATCCACCTGACCCGCAAGCAAAGCTTGGGCGCTGGTGGAATCGTCTTCGTAAACGACGATTTCGAGACCTTCGACGTTAGCCTTGCGCAGCGCGGTTTCCTGTGAGGAACCGCGGTTGACCGACACGCGCTTGCCCTTGAGGCTGTCGAGATTTTCGAATTTCTGGTCCTTGCCGGAGATGATATCCATGTTGAAGGCGCTGTATGGCTGCGTGAACATCACAGTCTTGGCGCGTTCGCCGGTCGGCGCGAGCGTCGCAACGAGGAAATCGACCTTGCCGGTCTGAAGGGCCGGAATACGCGCTGGAGGCGTCAGCGGCACCAGTTCCACCGGCAGCGACAGGTAGGAACCGATGAGATTGGCAACATCGACGTCATAACCGGAAGGGTTGCCCTTTTCATCCACCATGCCCATCGGCGGCGCGCCCGTGAGAACACCGATCTTGACCTTGCCGCGCGCCGTGATCTCGCTGAGCGAGACGGCATGGGCGGACGTTGTAGCCGCAAGCGAAGCTGCGGCAACGCCAACAGCAACGGTTATGTTTTTCAGAAATCTTGAAATGCTCATGGTTTCTCCTCCAACCCAATAGTAGCTGCCCAATGCAGAACAGCGGCCTTCGCAAACCGAAAAATGTTCTCGATAACATTTCTAGGCGCTTGACTGAAAACTCCTCCCAAGAAACCGTGAAAATACAGAACCAGATGAATTTCTCACGAAATTCAATAGGTTATTATGATTGTCGATTTTCCTCTCTTCGACGCCGCTTCACGTTCTTGGCAGGATCAATAATGCATGTTATCGGTATCATTGCAAGTCCGATCTACAGAACTGTTTCGGTCGGCATTCATTTCGGGAGGAAACATGTACACACGCTCGGCAATTTTCGAAGGCAGGATTCACCCCGGCCGGGAGGAGGAGTTTTTTCGCATCGTCGAGGAAAAATTACTGCCTGTCTGGAAGCGCATGCCGAATGCGCAGGCGGTGCGAGTGATGCGTACGGAGCGCACGGACCCGGACGCGGCCCAGATCATAATGGTGCAGGAAATCGACTATCCGTCGATGGAGGCCGTGGAGGAAGCGCTGGTCTCGCCGGTCCGGCTGGAAGGCCGGGTACTGACGGATGAGATGATGAGCATGTGTGACGGGCGTTTCTACCATCTGGTCTATAGCCGCGTCGCATAAATCCGGTGCACGTCGCATTGATCTGCAATCATACGGCGTGCTTTCCCTTGGTATCTTCGTGTATGTCTTGTCGTGAACCGGTCTTCATTCAGCCGGATTGTAACTGGGGAGACATGCTTTGGTGGAGCGCACGCCTTTGGCCGCAGCGTTAGTCACGTCAAAAAAAGCAACCATGAGCGACGTCTCAAAACTTGCGGGCGTCTCCAAGATGACCGTCTCGCGGGTGCTGGCCGATCCCGCTCTGGTGTCCGAGGAGACGCGCCAGAGGGTGATGAAGGCCATTGAGAAGCTTGGTTATGTGCCTGACCGAATCGCCGGTTCGCTTTCTTCTCGCCGCACCAATTTCATCACCGCCATCCTGCCGACACTCACCAACTCAAACTTCGCCGACAGCGCTCAAGGCCTGGCCAATGCGCTACGCGCCGCCGATTACCAATTGCTGATCGGTTACACCATGTACGACCTGCAGGAAGAAGAGCGCGTCATCCGCACCATGATGGAGCGCCGTCCCGACGCGATTGTCGTCGCCGGCACGGTTCATACCAAGATGGCAAGCGAAGTGTTGATGCGCGCCGGTATCCCGATCGTTGAAATCTGGGACGTACCCGAACATCCGATCGACCACGCGGTCGGTTTCTCCAATTACGAAGTGGGAAGAACCGCCGCCAAACACCTGATATCGCTTGGATTCACGCGCATAGGCGCACTTGGCTCCCGAGCCGATGGCGACGTTAAGGACTGGCGCGGCGAAAGCCGCCTGCTCGGTTTCGGGGCGGCGCTGCGCGAAGCCGGCATCGCCGATGATCTCATCATCCGCGAGGGCAGCGCGCCGGTCTCATACGATCACGGCGCGAAAACGCTGGGCTCCCTGTTGGCCAAGGCGCCCGATGTCGAAGCCATCTTCGCCGTGTCGGATATTTCCGCTGTCGGTGCGCTGATGGAATGTCATCGCCGCGGCATTCATGTACCAGATCAGATTTCCATTCTCGGCTTCGGTGATTTTGATATTGGCAGACAATGCTATCCGGCGATTTCAACGATACGGGTCGACGCGCAGATGATCGGCCGCAAGGCGGGCGAGTTGCTGCTTTCGATATTGGAGGCAGAAAAGGATGCCGCTGTTCCCGAGGGTGCGCGGGTGGATGTCGGCTTCGAGCTGATCGTGCGGGAGACGACGAAGCGGTTGGGTCGGTGAAGCTTTAGCCCTGTTGGAACGAGCGGGTACCGCTTCTTTCTTCTCCCCGCCGGGGAGAAGTCCGCGGCAGCGGATGAGGGGGCAAGCTCTCCGTCTCTCGCGGAGTTACCCCCTCATCCGACCCTTCGGGCCACCTTCTCCCCGGCGGGGAGAAGAAATATGCCGCACCGCTGTGGCGTACTCACCATTCCACCCGAGTGACCTGTAACGCCCTTACCTCGCACCCCAGGTATCCGTCAGACGATACCCTTCCGGCCATGGATCCGACGGATCGAGCATGTGCTGGTGTATTCCGGTGATCCAGCCGCGGCCGGATATTTCCGGCATTATGGCCGGTCGGTCGCCGACTGTTGTGGTTCCGAGGATACGGCCCGTGAAGGTAGAGCCGATCAGCGACACCGCCGTCAGCGTTTCCCCTTCCTTCATTTCGCCGCGTGCATGCAGCACGGCCATACGGGCCGAAAGCGCCGTGCCGGTAGGCGAGCGGTCCACCTTGCCCGGCTGGATGGCGACGGCCGCCCCTGCCCGCGGGCCTTCGGCCGTGCGTTCCACCTTGCCGGCGAACAGGCAGAAGGAAAAATGCCGCCAGTCCGGGTTTTCGGGATGATCGAAACCCAGAGTCTTGTTGGCGGCGTTGGTGATGCGCACGCCGAGGCGGGCAATCTCGTGCGCCTCTTCCGGTTTAAGGCTGAAACCCATTGCTTCGGCATCTACGATGACGAAACTGTCGCCGCCGTAGGCCGTGTCCACTTTGAGCTTTCCAAGGCCTTCGACCTCGAGTTCGGCATCAAGCTTCGCGGCGAAGCTTGGCAGGTTCTGCACGAAAATACGCTCGGCCTTGCCGTTGCGGCATTCGGCACGCACCTTCACCAGCCCGCCGGGAGCTTCCAGCAGCATATGGGTTTCCGGCTCCTGCATCGGCACGATACCGCCATCGAGAAGGACGGTGGACACGCAGATGGAGTTAGACCCGGACATGGGCGGCGTATCCTCCGGCTCCATGATGATGAAGGCGGCATCCGCATCAGGATGTTTCGGCGGCACCAGCAGATTGACGTGGCGGAATACGCCGCCGCGCGGCTCATTCAGCACGAAGTTGCGAAGCGTCTCGTCACGGGCGATGAAACGGCTCTGTTCCCAGATCGTTTCGCCTGGTGGCGGCTTGACGCCACCGACAATCACATCCCCCACCTCGCCTTCCGCATGGGCGGAAATGACATGAACGGTCTTAATACTGCGCATTGAATTCTCCTCAGGAAAGCCAGGCGGGACGACGGGAAGCGGCACGGCCGGTCAACGCGCTCTCGACGCAATCGGCAAGGCTGCCGAAGCGCACCGCGCGGCCGCTGAGGCCGGGTCCGTAATGGGCGTATTTGCCGGAATTGGTCATCAAGGCGCGCGTCTTCGTCGGGAAGACCGGCTCGGAGATAGAACACCAGCAGAGGTCAGGCAGTACCTGTACACCGCTATCCTTCAGGCTTTTCAACGTGCCGTCGTGGGCAGCTGCATCGATGACCTGCTGGCCGGCTGTGACGATGACGGCGACATCCGCATGGCGCCTGCGACCGTCGAAAACAGCCGCAAGGGCGCGGCACTCCTCCAGCGACGCGTGAGGACTACCTATGGCGACCAGTTGCACCTCCTCCGGTCCCTCGTTCAGCAGCGACCACCCGGCCGCCATATCGGTAAGCGAAATGCTGACCGTGTCGGCCGTTTCCAGAGGCGCAATGCCGGCTTCCGGCGTAACGCCCTCGATATGCAGCATGGGCGCTGCTGAGGTGGTGCCGAAGGCAGCGCAGAGCGCTTTCAAATCATCCCGCGATGGTTTCGCAGCCCCAAGTCCGCGCAGCAGCGGTATGCAATCGGGGGCCGCCTTGCCGGCGAGATAACCGACGAGCGGCCAGAACGCATCGTCTATCCCTTGCGGCAGCACCACGTCCACGATGCGCTGCGGCCGGCGATTTTCCTCCAGGTAAACACCCGAAAGCGGCGCCCTGCCCGTCATCGCGATACATAGATCGAGGAAATCAGGATGTTTGGCAGTGCGTGCACCAAGCACCGTATTGGCAAAAATCACCGCGTTCGATTCCGCCCAGGCAATCGATTCACCCGCGCCCGGCGCGCTGTCGAGCAGGTAAGGCGAACAGGTGAAGGTGGGCCGACAGCCCATGCGCACATAAGCATCCGCCAGTCTCGCCGCCGGATCGCCGAAATCATCCGGCACGCCCTGTGCCCGCCAGTTGGCCTTGTCCACCAAAATGGCGTTCATGGTCGTCGGCACCCGGACCTTGCCACCCATCTCAGCCATTTTTTCCGCGAAAGTGAGATTGGCGGGGCTGGCATAGATGCAGCCGTCAATATGGCCCTGTGTGACATTAACGAGCGCGGAAGCGCCCTGCTGGGCTGCTATGGCGACGATGATGCGCATGGCCTGGCGCACGGCGATGCCGTCGCGCCCTTCCAGCATCGCGCGGTCGTCACCCGTCAGATCGAGACGGGCAGTCGCGGGATGCGCTATGGCAAGCGAAAGGCCATCGGCCTCGATGCTGTTTTCATCGATGCGAACATGGACCGCGCGGGAAAAGCGGGCAAAATTTTCGGGGTCGAGACGGACGACCGGCAGCGCCCGCTCGAACATTTCCGCCGCGACAAGTGCGCCCAAGGTCAGCACATCCTCCGCCTCGCAGAAAACGAGAGCGGATGGCGCCCGGCCCGTTAGAATAAGGTCGAGCAGAACGCCAGACCCGGTGCACGAGCCCCGGCTGGTCGGCATAAAGAGCACGCCGCCGGTGAGACTGACGCCGTGCAGCGGGTGATGCACGTCGATCACCCTGCCGGTGGCGGGATCGACACCGCCCCAGAAACTCAGCGCTTCCGTCGTGGCGATCACGGGGCCTTCGGCCGCACCGGTAAGAATGCTGCGGGCTTGCGGAACGGCAGAAGACATCGAAAATCTCCCTAAGGCATTTCCAGTAAAAGCGCGTCGCGCTTTGCGCCCCGGTAAATGCGTGAAAAAGTGCTAGAGAATTTTTGCGTTTCGGGGAAAAGCCGAAATCCTCTAGAAACGTTGCGGCGAAAAAGCGCTCGTGTCGATGGCGGGTTTTTGCCCCGTCAGAATGTCGGCGACGATGCGCGCCGTACCCGCAGATTGCGTCAGTCCCAGATGTCCGTGGCCAAAGGCGTAGACCACCCGCGCCGTGTGTCGCGCATGCCCAATGGCCGGCAGGCTGTCCGGCAGCGAGGGGCGAAAGCCCATCCACTGCTTGCCGCCTTCGGTTTTCAGGCCCGGCAGGAAGGCTTTCGCCTTGGCCAGCAGCGCTTCGGATCGGGCAAAATTGGCCGGAAGCTCCAGCCCGCCCAACTCGACCGCACCGCCGACGCGGATGCCGGAGGAAAGCCGGGTAACGACGAAACCATGGCCGCCGAAGGTCACCTGCGTCCGCAGATCGAATGCGCCTGAAGGCAGGGTTGTATTATAGCCCCGTTCCGTTTCCAGCGGAATTTTTTCCCCGAGCGAACGGGCAATGCGGTGCGAAAAGGCGCCTGCCGCCAGTACCACCCGGCCTGCCTTGCGCGTGCGGCCGTCATGGCTAACCACCTCGACCCCATCCTCCAACGGCCGGAGCGAGGCGATATCGAGGCATTCGATACGCCCGCCCATGGTGCGAAAATGGTCGGCCAGCGCCAGCGTGTAAAGCCTGGGATCGGCAATGGAATACCAGCCAGGCGTGAACGTGCCGCAGCTGAAGCGCGGTGCGATGCCGGGCTGTATCTCGGCCATCTGCTCTGCGTTCAGATGCCGGAACTCGATACCGTGGCGCTCACGCGCCTTCCAGCCGCCGAGTGACGCTTCGAATTCCGCATCGCTTTCATAGACCTGGAGGTTGCCTTCCTTGCGCAGCATGGCAATGGTGTCGGTCCTTTTGAGGAACGGCTCCAGTTCGGCCCTGGAAAGGTCCATCAGTGCCGTCTGCGCTGCAGTTGAGTGCTCCACCTTCGAGGCGGCGCAGGCCCGCCAGAACCGGAACATCCAAGGCGCGATCTTCAGCGCATAGGCCGGCGGCACGCTGAGCGGCCCAAGCGGATCGAGCAGCCACTTCGGCGCCTTCCAGAGAATGCCGGGCGACGCGAGCGGTAGGATATCGGTGAAGGCGAAGGCGCCGGCATTGCCGGCAGAAGCGCCCGCCGCCGGTCCCTCACGGTCGATGACCGTGACCGAAAGACCTCGGCCCTGCGCCGCGATTGCCGCCGAGAGGCCGACAACGCCGGCCCCGATGACGATGACATCATTTGCAGGCATTACCGAACGCTCGCCAGGAACTTCTGCGTCTCGGGATGCTGTGGTGCACCGAACAGCTGGTCTGGCGTGCCGATCTCGGCCATCACGCCCTGATGGAAGAAGGCGACGCGGTTCGAGACATCACGGGCGAAGGCCATTTCATGCGTGACGCAGATCATCGTCATGCCCTCATCCGCCAGCATCTTCAGCGTGTCGAGCACTTCGCCGACCAGCATCGGATCAAGCGCCGAGGTAACTTCATCGAACAGCATATATTCCGGCGACATGGCGAGCGCGCGGGCGATCGCCATACGCTGCTGCTGGCCACCTGACATGCGGTTCGGATAGACCTTCAGCTTTTCGGCAAGGCCGACGTGGGTCAATTGCTTGACCGCAATTTCTTCGGCCTTCTCTTTCGAAATACCGAGCACCTTGCGCGGCGCCAGCATGACGTTTTCAAGCACCGTCAGATGCGGAAAGGCGTTCCACTGCTGGAAGACGATTCCGACCTTGCGGCGCAGCTTGTTGAGGTCGGTCGACTTTGCATGCACCTCGGTGCCATCGATGACGATCTTGCCGCTGTCGATCGGCTCGAGGCCGTTGATGCAGGTGAGCAGCGTCGACTTGCCGGAACCGGAGCCGCCGATGATGGTGACGACCTCGCCCTTGTTGACGGTGAGGTTGATCCCTTTCAGAACCTCCAGCGGGCCGAAGGATTTGCGGACGTTTTCGATCTCAATCATTGGGGGACCACCGTCTTTCGAGATACCCGCCAAAACGGGCGATGGGGAAGCTGATAAGGAAGTAGATGGCGCCGCAGATCATCAGGATGGTCAGCGGTTCCTGCAGGCGGGTCACGAGAATCTGCGAGGCACGCAGAAGCTCAATGAGCCCGAGCCAAAGGACGAGCGCTGAATCCTTCATGACACCCAGCGTCAGGCCGATCCAGGCAGGCAGCGAAACGCGCGTGGCAAGCGGCAGAACAATGTACCGCATGTCCTGCGACCAGGTCATACCGAGCGACCGGCAGGCGCGGCGGGTGTTCGAGGGCACCGCTTCGATGCCGCCACGCACGATTTCCGTGCAATAGGCCGCGGTATAAAGCGACAGAACCACGCAGGAGGTCGTAAAGGGTGGCCAGCCGAGCTTTGCGATCGACTGGAAGGCATTGCCGAGAACCAGCTGGATAAGCAGCGGCACGGAACGGAAGACATCCAGAACGAAGGTGAGCGGCAGGGCCCAGTAAGGCCCGAGCTGGAAGCGAAGGACGCCGAAGATGATCCCCATGATGGTGCCTGCCGTGACGGCGACGGCGGTGACGGCAAGCGTCATGCCGGCACCCTTGGCCAGGAAGGCGAGATCACTCCAGGTGAGAGCGGTTTCAAACATGGCTCACCTCTCTCAGTAACGGAACAGACGCGCGGCCAGCAATCTGGCGGCGAGCGTGACGATCTTGGCGATCACGTAATAGATGACCGCGGCGAGCGCGAAAAATTCGAAGGTGCGGAACGAACGTGCGTTCAAGGCCTGCGTGACACCGGCGAGATCCGTGTTCATGCCGACCGTGACGCCGAGCGAGGTCATGAGGATTGCCCAGACCATCTGGTTCGTGGCAGGCAGGAAAGCAACCCGCAGCATCTGCGGCAGGATGATCAGCCTGAAGGTCTGCATCGAGGTCATGCCGAGCGAGCGGCCCGAACGCGTCTGCGTATCCGGAATGGCCTTCAGCGCGCCACGGAAATTTTCCGCGAGATAACCGGCATTATTGAAGGCGATGCCAACCAGAAGCGCGGTATAGGGGCTCAGATGAATGCCGAAATTGCCGAGCCCGAAATGGGCCATGTAGATCTGGAACAGCGCCGGCGTATTGCGGGCTATTTCCACCCAGACCGAGGCGAAGGCGCCGAGGATACGGTTGCCCGAAAGCCGGAACAACGTCAGCACGATGGCGCAGGACACGCCGATGACCATCGACAGGATGGCGATCTGCAGCGTCACCACCGCACCGTCCAGAAGCTGCGGCAAAGCCTTCAGCGCCTGATTCCAGTGAAATGTGTAGTTGAACATAACCGTCTCACCTTTCAGAAACGATCGACGGCGCGATCATTCGACCGCGCCGTTTCCGAAAAGTCCTGATCAGCGATAAACGCCGTTGACGGTGAGCGAAGGCACTTCCCCGCCAACCCATTTTTTGTAGAGCTCGGCGTAGCGGCCGGTGCGAACCTGCTGATTGATGAAGAGGTTCAGGTAGTTGATGAAGCCGTATTCATCCCGGTTGGTGAAGAGCGCGACGTAATCGATGTCGTAAGGCGCCTTGCCGACCACCGAGATACCGGCGAACTTGCCGCTCTTGACGTTGGACTGCGCAACGGTCGACGTGGAAACGGTGGCATCGATCTGCCCCTGGCTCAGGGCAAGGAACACATCAGCCTGGGTCTGGTAAGGACGGAATTCGCCGACGCCCCACTCCTTGACCGACTTTTCAAGCGCAATGGCTTCGAACGTGCCGGCCGTTGCGCCGACCGTCTTGCCCTTCATGTCCTCGAAGGACTTGACGCCGGACTTGTCGTTGGCGGTAACGGCCATTTCGAAGGCAAAGTAAGGCACGGTCATGCCAACCGTTTTGGCGCGCTCCAGCGTATCGGAGGTCGAAGCGACACCGACGTCGACGCGGCCGGACATCAGTGCCGGAATACGCTCGGGGAACGGCGTCTCGACGATTTCAGCCGTGACGCCGAGCGCCTTGGCGAGGTCGTTGCAATAATCGACGTCGAAACCGATAGGATTGTTGGCGTCATCGCGCGCGCCCATGGGCGGGAAGTCGAGCACAACCGCGCAACGCAGCGTGCCAGACGAGATGATGTCGTCAAGCTTGTCGGCCTTGGCCGGGGTGATAGCGGAAGTGGCGGCCAGCAGGCCGGCGAAAATGACCGATTTTTTCATTCTTGATTTGCTCCCAGAATTGGTCTGCCCTTGAAGGCGCGGCCACTATTTCCCTGTGGGGCTTAGAAAGCAATAGAAAAATACAATGAGTATACAAAAAGAATTTTTTGCATCTGCGAACTGATGAGGTGTCGCGGATGATTACGCGAGCCGGCGCGGGGGAGCGGACAAGGTGGGCGAAACATTCCGCCTCCTTCATGCCGTTGCTTGTCACAGGAATCTAGCCAGCCCAAATCTTTGGGCTGAAAGTGGCTTTCCGATGCGCAGACGCGCGTCGACTGCAATCCTGTGACAAGCATAGGAATGAGGGCTTGAGGTATCTTCGTGTTTGAGACGGTGGCCTTCTGCTGTGACTGAGCTTCATCGAAAAGACACGTTGCAATACTCACACCTTTGTATACTTTATGTATTCAAAATGTGCGAGCCCGACATCGGAGGATAATGATGAGCGACACCACCACCTTGACCATTGAAGAGCTTTCGACGCGGGTCGAGGCGATTTTCAGCAAGGCGGGCCTCAATAAGGTGCAGTCGGGCGCATTGGCACGCGTCATCACCGCCGGTGAGCGCGATGCCTGCAAATCGCACGGCATTTACCGTATCGAAGGCGCGCTCCGCACCGTTAAGGCCGGCAAGGTGAATCCGGATGCGATACCTGAAGTGGCCGAAGACGACGGCACGGCCGTCGTCAAGGTCAATGCCCACGGCGGCTTCGCAAACCCCGCCTTCGAACTCGGTCTGCCGGTTCTGGTGGAGCGGGCGAGACGCTCGGGCATCGCAGCACTCGTCGTCAATGACTGCACGCATTTCTCGGCGCTCTGGCCGGAAGTCGAAGGGCTGACCGAAAACGGTCTCGCCGGGCTGGTCATGTGCCCGAGCTATTCCACCGTCGCGCCCACCGGCGGAACCAAGCCTCTGCTTGGCACCAACCCCTTCGCCTTCGGCTGGCCGCGCAAGGGCACCTCCCCTTATGTCTTCGATTTTGCGACGTCGGTTGCGGCCCGCGGTGAAATCGAACTACACCGGCGGGCCGGAAAGCCCCTGCCGGAAGGCTGGGCTCTGGGCGCCGACGGCAAGCCGACGACCGACCCGGAGGCGGCCCTTGCCGGTTCCATGCTGCCCTTTGGCGGCCACAAGGGATCGGCCATCGGCACCATGATCGAGCTTCTCGCCGGCATCATGATTGGCGATCTCACCAGCCCCGAAGCGCTCGAATTTCTCGGCACCACCACGCTTGCCCCCACCCATGGCGAATTGATCGTCGCTTTTTCACCTGAAGCCTTTGCCAAGGGCCGCCCCGGCGATCCCTTCCAGCGCGCGGAAGTGCTGTTCGACGCCATTATCGGCCAGGGCGCCCGCCTGCCCTCGGGCCGCCGCTTCACTGCCCGCGCCAAATCCGAAAGCAAAGGCATCACGCTTACCGCCGCCGAAATGGCCGGGCTCGACCGGCTGCTGGAAAAGGGGCTGGACGCGGTTTCCTGACCGTTTGGATGGGGAAATGAAAAAAGGCCCGCAATTGCGGGCCTTCATAACGACAACGTCACTCAGCGTTTTTTTGCGAGTGCATGGCATCCCCGCCCTCTCAGCCCGGACTAGATTCGGGGTCCAGCGCGATCAAGTCCTTGATCGCGGAAGAAACCTTTCACGGCGCAGACGCGCCGTGGCTGGATGCCGGATCTAGCCCGGCATGACGGAGGAGAGACATCAAACCTCATCACATGCAAAAAAGGCTCGCAGTTGCGGGCCTTTTTTTCACAGCAGCAAGATCTCAGGCGGCCTTGCAGGCCTGCACTGCGCCCGGCAGCTTGCTCCAGTCGGCGTACCAGCTGTTGAACAGCTTGAACTGTGCTTCGACATAACCCCGCTGGCTGTCCGTCAGTGCATCTGTTTCGTTGAAGTGCAGCGTGTATTCCTTGTCGCCCTTCAGCACCATCATGTGCTTGAAATAGAGAACCAGATCCGGGCCCTCGTCGAAGGACGAAAGAACGGCCAGCGCCTGTTCCAGTTCCAAGGCGCGTGCGCGGGCATCAGCGTCACCCTTGGCGGCAGCCTGCGACAGCTTGCAGAGGTGGATGACTTCCTTCGGCAGCACGTTGCCGATGCCGGTGATGGCGCCGGTTGCGCCGCAATTGACGAAGCCGTGGAAGACAGCGGTGTCGACACCGATCATCAGCGTGACTTCATCGTCACGGCTGGTGATGTTTTCAGCCGCATAGCGCATATCCGCCGGGCCGCCGAATTCCTTGAAACCAACGAGGTTCTTGTGCTCGGCGCGCAGCGCGAAGAAGAGATCGGCGCGGGTCGCAAAACCATAATAGGGGCTGTTATAGATGACGGCAGGGATTTCCGGTGCAGCCGAGAGGATTGCCTTGAAGTGAGCCTTCTGGGCGGCGATGACCGAACCGCGCGACAGAACGCGGGGAATGACCATCAGGCCCTTGGCGCCAACCTTCTGGGCGTGGGCGGCATGGGCAACGGCAGACGCCGTGTTGACCGCTCCGGTGCCGACGATGACGGGAACACCGGCCTTCACCAGACGCTCCACGCCTTCCATGCGCTGCTCGTCCGTCAGGAGCGGCCAGTCGCCCATGGAGCCGCAATAGACCACGGCGGACATGCCATCGGCGATCAGTTCCTTGCCCTTGCGAACAAGCGCATCGAAATCGGGGGTGCGATCATCCTTGCAGGGGGTCATCAAGGCGGGAATCACGCCGGAAAAAATGCTGGCCGTCATTACTAGCTCCTAAGGGACATGTTTTTCGGGAATGGACGCACGTCCGCGCCACCCTTTCGAGAGGGACATTACTATCTTGTATTTTATTTGTCGACAAGAAATCGACAAGCTACAGATTTATTTCCAGCCGTTCGTTTCGCACCAGCAGTTTCTGCACCTGCCGGACGATCTGTTCAGCGTGCTCCCGCGCCAGCCTTTCGGAAAGAGCGATATCGCGTGCGGCAATCGCCTCGATCATCTCTTCATGATCATCGACAAAGCGCTTCGGCAGACGATCGTCATAGGACTGGTAATAAAGCCTGAGAATGCGCCGCCCCTCGTCCAGCAGCCGCTTGAACAGGCTGGTGAAATAGGGGTTGCGCCCGGCCTCTGCGATGGAAAGATGAAGGGCGGCGTTGGTGGAAATCATCGCCAGCGCATCCTGCTCCTCCACCGCAACCGCGAATTCCGCATTATGGGCACGAATGCCAGCCAGATCTTCCGGACGGTGATATTGCGCGGCAAGCTGGGTCGTTACCCGGTACATCAAGACCAGCGCATCGAAATAGGTGTGCATGTTGAGGAAATCGATGTTCGACACCATGGTAGAGCGGTTCGGCAGCGTATCGATCAGCCCCTCGCCCGAAAGCCGTACCAGCGCCTCACGGATCGGCGTTCGCGACATCTTGAACCGTTCGGCAAGCTGCACTTCATCGATGGGACTGCCGGGTGGCAGGACGAGATCAAGAATCTCGTCGCGCAGCAGATCGTAGACCATCTTCACACCGGAGCCGCGCTTGCGCTCGGCAGAAGCAAATATATCCGTCATAATCAAATCCTTCTTGTCGACATAAAGAGTACTATTATATTTTTTTGTTATCAACGACGTGTCACCGGGTCGCTGGCTTGCATGACGGAATAATTGTTCAAAAACAACAAAAAGCCGTCGCGAAAATTGCCCGCGACGGCTTTCGATCGTTCGGTTTGTGGCGCAGACGTCTTCATCGCGCTTTCACGGCCGAAGCGGCGGATAGCGGCTTCCAGCGACGACGCGACGCCTTAGTCGGAGATCAGTTCCGCAGGCCGGTGGCCACGACGGAAATCTTGAAAGCACCGTCCAGCGTTGGGTCGAACGAAGCGCCCATCACCACATCGGTTTCCTCGCTGACAGCCTCACGTACCAGCGTCATCGCTTCATCAATCTCGTAAAGCGTCAGGTCGTTGCCGCCGGAAATGGAGACCAGCGCGCCACGGGCTTCCTTCAGCGAGGGCTCGCCGAGCAGCGGATTGGCTATGGCCGCTGCCGCTGCTTCCGAAGCACGCTTTTCGCCCTTGGCCTGTGCGGTGCCCATGAGCGCCCGGCCGCCATTCTTCATGACGTATCGCACATCGGCGAAATCGAGATTGACCAGACCTTCACGCAAAATGAGATCGGTGATGCAGCGCACGCCGAGCGACAGTACCTTGTCGGCGGTTTTGAGCGCATTTTCGAAGGTGGTCCCGGCATCGGCAATGCGCAGCAGGTTCTGGTTGGGAATGACGATGACGGTATCGGCCGTGTTGAGCAGATTGGCAAAACCGTACTCAGCAGCCCGCATGCGGCGCACGCCCTCAAAGCTGAAAGGAAGCGTGACGACACCAACTGTGAGAATGTTCTTTGCACGGCAGGCTTCGGCAATAACGGGTGCCGCACCCGTCCCGGTGCCGCCGCCCATGCCGGCGGTGATGAAACACATATCATAGCCGCTCAGGTGATCCATGATCTCGTCGAGGGAATCGATCGCAGCCTGCCGGCCGACCTCGGGATCAGCACCCGCACCAAGCCCGCCCGTCAGTTCTGAGCTGAGCTGCACGAGCCGTGGCGCATTGGTCTTCTTCAGCGCCTGCGCATCCGTATTGGCCGCGATGAAATCGACGCCGCCGATACCCTCGGCAATCATGTTGTTGATCGCGTTTCCGCCACCGCCACCAACTCCGACGACGGCGATGTTGGGAGTGTTGCGGGCAATGGTAGCGCGCGGAGACTGTGTCATCGTCTAATTCTCTTTCCAAATTCATAGGGTCCCGCGCCGGTTTTGACCGCGGCACGCGATTGATCGGTGGCGTTCCCGCTCTTCCTTCCTGGCACGCGAAGGAGGCCGTAACGTCTTGAATTTCCATGTAAGCCTTAAGGACCGATTGCGGCCAAAAGACTGGTGCTCCAGCGGCGAAAGATGCGCTACGGCGACGTTCCTCCACCCTTCCCCCGGATGAAAACCAAACCGAATCAACTGCTTCGCTATCAAGAGGTGATAGCCCAAAAGGCACGTTGTTTACACTCCATTCACTATGTTTATCTCACTTTGGAACGAGTTGGCCCGCCGGGTGTTTGCTTGCCGACCGTGCTGAGGCGGCGGGTGATGAGATCAAACAGTCCCGACGCTCCAGATATTGTCGAAGCACCAGACGACCCCAAACCGCGGCGTATTTTTTCAGTTCGGTGCTTGGTAGCGTACTCAATGGAGGCAGGCATATGTTGGCAGACGTTTTGCAGAGTGAACCCGGCTTCCGCATGGAGCAGCCGCGGGTACTGATCGTGGAAGACGAGTTCCTCATCGCCATGGACATAGAGGATTCCATTCTTCAGGCGGATGAAGAGGCAGACGTCATCGGTATCGCCAACAAGCTGGATGATGCCGTGGCACTTGGCCGCCGCGCCGATATTGCATTTGTCGACGTCAATCTTGCCGATGGACAAACCGGGCCGGAAATCGGGCGGCGGCTTTCCGAAGAGCACGGTGTGGTGGTCATCTTCATGACCGCAAACCCCGAGGTCGTGGTCAATCTCGGCATCGGCGCCGGCGTCATCGCCAAGCCCGTTCCGCAGGATGCAGTCGAACAATGCCTCACTTATGCACTCGCCAGACGCGCAGGCACCCGTGCCGTGACGCCCATCGGCATGATGGCATTCGACTGAGATATACCAACACGGAAAACGGTCAAAAACAAAAAAAGCCTGCCGCGGGAGGAGGTGCGGCAGGCTTTCTGAAAAGATGAACAGCGATATGGGAGGAGGAAAACCGCTGTCCCCGGGGCAATCCTTTGGGAGGAGGAGTAGGATCACCCGCTTTACGAAAAGGATGTGGGAGGAGGTACATCCGTTTCGATGAGAGGAACATACCATTTCCCTGCGCATTTGACAGGCATAAGGTTGCAGCACAGATATGCGCTGAGCGCATGGCGTCCGTCACGAAGGACGATACCGGGCATTTACCCGCTTCTCGCGGATCCGGCCTTTACCGAGTTCCCAACCTGCACCGAACATCGACAGCAATCGAGAAGAATGCGGCGCATCCGGTGAGAGCACCGCCTCGCTGTCAGACACTCCCAATGAAGTGCCTTCATTTTCAAACCAAACAAAAACGCCCGCAAAGCGGGCGTTGAAGCATTCAGAATGTGGCGGTATCGCCCTATTTACTTGCCAACAGCGGCGCGAGCGACACTGGTGATCTGGCTGCGATCGATACCGAGATCGTGCAGTTCACGGGTGCTCATGCGGCCGAGTTCGGTGATGGTCTGACGATATTTGCGCCAATTGTTGAAGCTGCGTGCTACGTTCATGACATTACCCTTTCTGAGGTTTAGGTGACGTCAGTAACGTTTTCGTTCCGGCGTCCTTCGATGACCTCTATATGCGCTTTCCAATGGGGATTTAACAGGCAGAATAAGGCAATCCACCCATGCATCAGACGCAAGGGTTGCTGGCGCCAGTTTGCGTTGAAACAGAAACGTGGCTGAAATCCAGACAGTTCGCAGGACCTTATAACGTAGCGGCGGCTCAGAACTTGTAGCGGACTCCGAACACGTTGGCGTTTGTTGCGCCCTTCATGTTGCCAAGTGTTTTGCCGCCACCGGAACGGTGGTGGAGGCGCCAGAAGAATTCCGTCGAGGAACCCTCGCTGAATGACACGTTGATTTCCGGCCCCAGATAAAAAAGGACATTGGCGTTGCCGTCGTCCTTGATTTCCTGTTCGCGCTCGCGGCCCGGCTGCGCATCCGTAACAAGGCTGAGCCCTGCTGTAAAACTTGGGGTGATGAACAGTCGCTCTCCAAGCCTGATCTGTTCATAACGCGCGACCGGGCCCGCCCACACCTCGCCGGTGAAGCCCTTGCCGAACCTGACGGCCATGCCGACCTCACCGCCCAGTTTTATATTGCCGATACGGTAAGGATAGAACTGATAGCCGCCGCCGATGACAGCGTTTCTTTCATAGTCCACGGGAATAAGCGCCGCGCTTTTCAGCATGTCTTCTTTTGTCATGGCGCCAGCGAAGCCGAATATCGCCTCACTCGTCTCAGAGGTCATATCCTCCGACGCGAAAGATGACGTGGCAGCCAGTGCGACCATGGCTGCCGTCGACAGACGTGCTGCAATATTCATCGTGCTACTCCTGAACAAAGCCCGCTTTACCCAGCCGTCCTCATAGGCATAATCGCGGAAGGCGAACATACCGTTACCGAACACAATTAATTCAACTTGCGTGGAATCGGCTGAAATATGCGCATGATCCCGATGCTGTCAGCGCAGGAAACGCCTGAACCGGCGAAGCGCAAAAACGAAAAGAGCCGAGCCGATGGCCAGCAGCGCCAGCAGTTGCGGCCAGACCACATCCAGCCCCGCCCCTCTGAAAAGCACCGATTGCGCCAGGATGATGAAATGGGTGTTTGGCGCAAGAAGCATGATGTACTGGATGATATCAGGCATGCTTTCGCGAGGCGTCATGGCGCCGGACAGCACCTGCAACGGCAACAAAAACAGGATCAGCAACATGCCGAATTGCGGCATGGACCCAGCGACTGTCGCGAGAAAAATTCCCATGGAAGTCATGGCGAAGAGTTGCAATGCCGTTCCGAGCAGGAAAAGAGAAAGCGAGCCTTCGATGGGAATGGCAAGCAGGCCCCTCACCACCACGAACAGCGAAAATGCAGAGGCCACCAGCACGACCAGCCCCATGGACCACACCTTGCTGAGCATGATTTCCAGCGGCGTCACTGGCATGACCAGCAGATGCTCGACCGTTCCGTGTTCTCGCTCGCGAATGAGCGCCGCGCCCGTCAGCACGATGGATAGCATGGTAATGGCAGTGATGATGTTGTTGATCGAGCCGAACCAGGACTTGTCCAGTTCCGGATTGAAGCGGGAACGTAGCGTGAGATCCACCGGCACCGAGGTCGCGCCGCGATAGCGGTCGACATACTCCTGTATTTCGCTCGTCACGATGCTCTGCACGTAACCGCCACCGCTGAAAGCCTGGCTCATGCGGGTGGCGTCGATATTGAGCTGGATGGCCGGCTGCTGTCCGGCCATCAGCCGGCGCTGGAAATCCGGTGGAATATTGAGCGCGAAGGTATCGAGGCCCGCATCCATGCGCTTGTCCATTTCAGCGATGGAAATCCGCTTCGGCGGGGAGAAATAGGGCGGATAAAACGCCGTGCTGATGCGGCTGGAAAGCGGCGACTGATCCTCATCGACAATGGCGATGGCCGCGTTGTTCAGCGTCTCCGGCAGCGCGCTGGAACCGGTATAGATCTGCAGCGTGAAGGCATAGACGATAAGCAGCATCAGCATTCCGTCTCGCGCGAGACCGCGCAGTTCCTTGATGCCGAGCTGGAAGATGTTGGACGAAAAATGCCTCATGACGCCTGCTTTCTCAAAAGTGCAGCGCCGGCAATGAGGAGCAGTGGAATGGCAATGAGAAGCGGTAGAAACGAGCCGGAAAGTCCGGCGAAATCCAGGCCCTTGGAGAAAGTTCCGCGTGAAATGGTCATGAAATAGGTGGCAGGATAGACGTTGCCGATAAAGGCGCCCGCCCCTTGCAGCGACGAGACGGGATCGATCATGCCCGAATATTGCGTCGCCGGAATGAGCGTCAGAAGAGCCGTGCCGAAGATTGCCGCAATCTGGCTCTTCATGAAGGAAGACATGAGGAGGCCGATGGATGTGGCGATGATGACATAGAGCAGCGCGCCCGTCGCATAAGCGAGATAACTTCCGGTGAACGGCACCTGAAAGATGAAGACCGCAAATGCCGTCAGAAGCACGAAATTGAGCATGCCAAGGGCGACATAGGGAAGCTGCTTGCCGATCAGGAATTCCAGCCGCGTGGTCGGCGTCACGTATAGATTGACGATCGAACCGAGCTCTTTTTCCCTGACGACGCTGAGGGCCGCCAGCATTGCGGGGATGAGCATGAGAAGCAGCGGAATGACCGCCGGCACCATGGCGACAAGGCTCTTGACGTCGGGATTGTAACGATAGCGCGTTTCGATGCTGAAGCTGCTTTGCGTGGCCGCGCTGCCGTAAATCTCGGCGGCCTTCCGCGCCAGCCATGTCTGATGCATGCCCTGCACGTAACCGCGAACGGTCTCCGCCCGCTGCGGCATGGCGCCGTCTATCCAGGCCCCTACCTCCACAGTCTTGCCGCGCAAGACATCGCGGCCAAAGCCAGGAGGAATTTCTATGGCAAGGCTCAGTTCGCCATCACGCATGCGCCGGTCCATATCGGCATAGTCCCGGATAGGTTCCTTCTCGATGAAATAACGGGAGCCGGCAATGTCGAGCACGTAATCGCGGCTGATAGTGGAATCGTCGCGATCCAGCACCGCGAAAGTCAGGTCCTCGACATCGAGATTGATGCCGTATCCGATGACGAACATCAGGATGACGCTGCCGAGCACGGCCAGCGTGCCGCGAATGGGATCGCGCTGCAGTTCCAGTGCCTCGCGGCGCGTATAGCTGAACATGCGCCTGAAATCGAAAAATCTCTTGCGGGTGGGCGCCGCATGTTGCGTCACCTGCACGTCCGCTGCTGCCACAGATGCTGTCGCATGCGCGCCCCTCGTAACCCCGGAAGCATCTTCCAGATAGGCGACGAAAGCCTCTTCAAGTGTTGCGGCATTACGGCTTCTGGTGATCGCATCGGGCGTATCGCTGATCAACACCTTGCCGGCATGCATCAGCGAAATCCGGTCGCAGCGCTCCGCCTCATTCATGAAATGGGTGGAGATGAAGATGGTGACATTATCGTTGCGCGAGAGATCGGCGAGGATTTGCCAGAAGCCGTCCCGCGCCACCGGGTCGACACCCGAGGTGGGCTCATCGAGGATGAGAATATCGGGCGAATGGATCATCGCCACCGCCAGCGAAAGCCTCTGCCGGATGCCAAGCGGCAGATCGTCCGGCAGCGTGTCCATGACCGCGCCAAGATCGAAACGTTCCGCCATTTCGGCGATACGCGGTTGAATTGCCTCTTCAGGCAGCTTGAACAGGCGGGCGTGCAGATCAAGGTTCTGCCGCACCGTCAGTTCGGAATAGAGCGAGAAGGCCTGGCTCATGTAACCGACGCGGTGGCGGATCGCCATGTCGCTCGCATCCACCTTGTGTCCGAAGAGCTTCGCCTCTCCTTCGCTGGCGGCCAGAAGCCCCGTCAGCATCTTCATGGTGGTGGATTTTCCGCAGCCATTGGAGCCGAGAAAGCCAAAAATCTCGCCGCGCGGAATCTTGAAGCTGACATTGTCGACGGCGGTGAAATCGCCGAAACGCATGCTAAGGTGCAATGCCTCGATGGCATAATCACCCTCACCGGTCGGCTTTCGTGGCGCGATATGGACTTCGTGGTAATCCTTGCGCTTTTCTTCGGGAAGAAGCGCGATGAAGGCGGCGTCGAGATTGGGTGCCGCGGTGCGGTCGAGAAGTTCGGCGGGCGAGCCGGTGGCAAGAATCTTGCCGCCATCCATGGCAACCAGCCAGTCGAAACCGGCGGCCTCCTCCATATAGGCCGTTGCGACGATGACGCTCATGCCCGGACGCCCGGCACGGATAGAGTCGATCAGTTCCCAGAACTGCCGCCGCGACAAAGGATCAACGCCTGTCGTCGGCTCGTCCAGGATCAGCAGGTCCGGGTCGTGGATGAGCGCGCAGCAGAGCCCCAGCTTCTGTTTCATACCGCCGGAGAGCTTCATCGCGGGACGATCGGCAAAAGGTTCGAGGCCGGTGCTCTTGAGCAATTCGGCGATACGCGCCTGCCGTTCCCTTCCGTCCTGTCCGAACAGCCGGCCAAAAAAGTCGATGTTTTCAAAGACCGACAGGGTGGGATAGAGGTTCTTGCCAAGGCCCTGCGGCATATAGGCGATACGCGGGCAGGTATCCTCGCGGTGGCGCGGATCGGACATCTCGCCACCCAGAACCTCCACCTTGCCCTTCTGGATGGCGCGCGCGCCCGAGACCAGCGACAACAGGCTCGATTTGCCGACGCCGTCAGGCCCGATGAGCCCTATCATCAGCCCGGCGGGTATCTCGACCGATATGTCGTCCAGCGCAACCGTGCTTCCGAAGGTCAACCGCACATCGGTCAATCGCGCAACGGGCGCGTTCCTGTCATTTGTTTCGGGAGGCGCGACCATAGCGGCCACCCTCACTTGACGAGATTGCGTTCGAGATTCTCCGGCCAGGCGGCCTCCGGATCAAGCCGGACATAGGCCATGCCGGGCAGCCCGGTTTTCACATATTGAATATATTTCTGCAGAAGTTCCTGGGGGATTTGCGCCCTTACCCGGAATGTCAGCTTCTGGCGTTCCTCTTCGGTCTCCACCGTTTTCGGCGTGAACTGCGCGACATCCGCGACGAAGGACACTTTTGCCGGAATGGTGTATTGGGGGGCGGCATCCAGTATCAGTCGAACATCAGACCCCATGGACGTGCGGCCAGCCTCGGCCGTCGGCAGGAAAAACGTCATATAGACGTCGCCGAGATCGACGAGGTTCAGAACCCTTCCACCGGCGGACAGCACTTCTCCGGGCTGGGCGATGCGATATTGCACGCGACCGTCGCGGGGCGATTTCAGCGTCGCATCGGCTATGTCAGTCTCGATGCTCTCGATGTCAGCCTGTGCGGCGTCTACCGCCGCTTCGGCGTCGACGATCTGCGCCTTGGCGGCGTTGATCGCGGCGTCGGAAGCCGCAAGCGAGGCCTGCGCAGAGGCGAGCGTTGCGCGGGCGGACTGCTCGGCGGCCTCGCTGTCATCGACGATCTGCTGCGAGACCGCATTGCCCGTCAGCAATTGTTTCGAGCGTGCATTGGTCTTGGAGGCGGAATCGAGCTGGGCCTTTCGCTGTTCCACCACCGCAAGCGCCGACGTCTTTTCCGCTTCACGCTGGGCGACAAGACTGTGGGCCGTGTCGATTGCTATTTTCGCACGGCGAAGCTGTGCTTCCGCCTGGCGTTTCCTCGCCTCCAGCTGGGCCGTATCCATCTGCGCCAGAACCTGTCCGGCCTTCACGAAATCACCCTCACGGACCATAATATCCTGAAGGCGGCCGGCGGTCTTGGTGGAGATATCGATCTCGACGGCCTCGATGCGACCGTTACTGGCCACGAATCCCGAAGGCAGGCCCTCGGCCGTCAGCTTCGACCAGGCGAAATAGGCGGCCACGGCCAGAACCACAACCGCCAGACCAATGAGCAAGCCCTTTTTAGACATCCGTCTTCCCCATGAACCCTTCAGGTTTCAACCGTAGTACGATAAAACCGAAGAAGCCAGCCACCATCACGTTCATAATTCGTACCCGGTATTTCCCGCACTGAAAGCTGAATAACCGGTTTCGGGGACTGTCTACGCCAGAGAGCGGCCTGCAACCTTGACACAAGTCAAGCGGCGAAAGGATTTAATGGAGCGCGTCATCAAGGCGCCCCCCGTTCGCCGGCAGTTAACCGGCTCACCTTTGAGAACACCGACGGTACCAAGCGATCATACCGATGCCGCGCCATCCCCTCGACAATCGGACGTCATCCTCGAGCTTGTCCCGAGGATGACAGAGTAGGGTCTTCTATAGCGCTTGCGAAAGGATGATGTGGGCTCGCTGCACACCTCCGATCCGTTACTGAGGGCGATGATGTTTACACAGCCCGCGCCCGTTTCACCTCCGCCTGCGTCCATTCCGGCAGCCAGTCACTATGGGCCAGCAGCAGATCGTCCACCAAGGACCAAATCTGATCGAGATCGAGTTCCGCCGCAGTATGCGGGTCCATCATCGCAGCGTGAAAGATGTGGTCGCGGTTTTCGCTCATCAACGCCCGCACGGTCAGCTCCTGAACATTGATGTTAGTGCGCATCAGCGCAGTGAGCTGCGGTGGCAACTCGCCGATGAAGGTGGGCTGCACGCCGTTATGATCGACCAGGCACGGCACTTCCGCCGCGCAATCCGATGGCAGCGAGCTGATGCATCCATTATTGCGCTGGTTGCCGTAGATGACGGAGGGCTCGCCGGTCCAGACCGAATTGATGATCGAGGAGGCATATTCCTTCGACTGCTTGACCTCGATCTTTTCGGCCGAGCGATAGGCGGCCGCCTGGCCCTTCCAGCGCTCGATCTGTTCGATGCAGCGCTTGGGATATTCATCGAGCGGAATGCCGAATTTCTCGATCAGGTCTTCGCGCCCCTCCTTGATGAAATAGGGCGTGTATTCGGCGAAATGCTCGGAGCTTTCGGTGACGAAATAACCGAGCCTCGTCAGCATCTCGTACCGCACCTTGTTGGGGCAGCGTGGGTTCCAGCCGTGTTTTGGCGCGCGGCCTTCGCGATAGGCGCGCACGAGATCGGGGTAGAGGCTCCTGTAGCTGCCATCGGGCTGGCGATGCTCGAATTCCAGGAAAAACGCCATATGGTTGATACCGGCCGAACGGTAGCGGATTTCCTCATAGGGAATATCGAGATCATGGGCGAGTTCCATCGCCGTGCCCTGCACGGAATGGCAAAGACCCACCTGCCGGATCGTCGGGTATTTTTCGGCAATCGCCCAGGTGTTTATCGCCATGGGATTCACATATTGCAGCATGATGGCATTCGGGCAGACGGCCAGCATGTCCTCGCAAATCTTCCAGAGGTGAGGCACGGTGCGCAAGCCGCGCATGATGCCGCCGACGCCAAGTGTGTCAGCAATGGTCTGGCGCAGCCCATACTTACGCGGCACTTCGAAATCAGTGACCGTGCACGGCTCGTATCCGCCGATCTGGAACGCCACGACAACAAAATCCGCGCCGGAAAGCGCCTTTTTCTGGTCGGTATAGGTCTCGGCCTTCGCCTTTGCTCCGAGCGTCGAAATCAGCTTGTTGACGACGATGGCGCTTTCTTCCAGCCGTTCACGGTTGATATCCATCAGCGCAATTGTGGCGCCGGAAAGGGCCGGACGCTGCAGCACGTCACCGATGATGTTCTTCATGAACACCGTGGAACCTGCGCCGATGAATGCAATCTTGGGATCTCTTGCCATGTCTACCTCCGGCAATTGGGAATTCAAGCGATTTCGAAGGCGGCTCGCACAAGCCGCTGTGTATATTCAGTTTTTGGCTGACTGAGCACGTCCTCGACAGGCCCCTCTTCGACAATCCGGCCGCGCTGCATGACGATGACACGGTGGCAGAGGGCGCGGACCACTTTCAGGTCGTGGGAGATGAACAGATAGCTCAAGCCACGCTCATCCTGCAGCTTGCGCAGGAGATCGATGATCTGCGCCTGCACGGAAAGATCGAGTGCGGAGGTCGGCTCATCAAGCAGGATGAATTCCGGCTCCAGCGCGACGGCACGCGCAATCGCGATGCGCTGTCTTTGGCCGCCGGAGAACTCATGCGGGAAACGCGAGAGGATGTTGCCGGGCATGCCTGCCGCCTCCAGTGCGTCACGCACCCGATCCAGCCTTTCGGCTTTCGTTTTGCCGAGACCGTTGATGATGAGGCCTTCCTCGATGATCTGGCCAATGGTCATGCGGGGGTTGAGCGAGGCAAAGGGATCCTGAAAGACGATCTGCATACGCGAACGCAAAGGCCGCATTTCAGCCCGGGAACGACCATCGACCCTTTGACCGTCAAAAACCACCTCGCCTCCGACAGGCTCGTTCAACCGGAGCAGGGACTGGCCGAAGGTCGTCTTGCCGGAGCCGGATTCACCGACGAGCCCCAGTGTCTCGTGCCGCCTGAGCGTCAAGCCGAGACTGTCGACCGCTATCAGCTCCTTGAGTTCTGGTTTGAACAGGCCGCCATATCGCATCATGAAGGAAACGCGCACGCCGCTTGCCGTCAGGAGGACGCCGGAGTTCTCCGGCAGCGGCTTTGCCGTGCCCCGAGGTTCGGAAGCAAGCAGCCTTTTCGTGTAGGGATGCTGAGGCGCTGCAAACAGCTTCTCCGTGGTGTTGTGCTCACGCATCTCGCCGTGCTGCATGACATAGACGTAATCGGAGAACTGCTTCACGATCGTCAGGTCATGGGTGATGAGCACTACGGCCATGCCGCGCTTCTTCTGGAGATCCCGGATGAGGTTGAGTATCTGCGCCTGCACCGTCACATCCAGCGCAGTGGTGGGTTCGTCGGCAATCAGCACGTCAGGATCATTGGAGAGCGCCATGGCGATCATGACGCGTTGGCGCTGGCCGCCGGACAGCTGGTGCGGGTATTGTTTGAGCCGCGCTTCCGGCTCCGGTATCTGCACCTGGCGCAGGAGATCGAGCGCCCTCGCCTCCGCTTGCTTCTTGCTCAATTTCGAGTGGACGCGGATTGCCTCTACAATCTGGCTGCCGATCGTATAGATCGGGTTCAGCGAACTCATCGGCTCTTGAAAGATCATCGAGATGCGATTGCCGCGCAGCGCCCGGCGCTGGCGCGACGAGAATTTCAGGATGTCGTCGCCATTAAAGCGGACGACTGCCGATTTCGAGACTGTGGCACGCTTCGTCAGCAGGCCCATGACGGTGCGGGCTGTCACTGATTTTCCCGAACCGGATTCGCCGACGATGGCGATGGTCTCACCCCGGTAAAGCTGGAAGGAAATGTCCTTCACGGCCTCCACCATTCCGTGTTCCACCTTGAAGGTCACGGCAATGTTGCGGGCATCGATGATGGCGTTATCCTGACGATCATCCGCGTCGAATCGGATGGCGGGAGCGAAGGTGTTGTTCAGGGCAGCTACCATGTCACGCTCCTCTCAATAGGGATCGACGGCATCGCGCAGGCCGTCGCCCAGCGCGTTGAATGCAAAGACGGTGACCAGCACGAAACCAACCGGTGCAAGAATCCAGGGATAGGAACCTATGACCGAATAGGTAGCGGTATCCTGCAGCATCAGCCCCCAGGAGATCAGCGGCGGCTTTACCGCAAAGCCGAGGAAACCGAGGAAGGATTCGAGCAGCACGACGCTTGGAATATGCAAGGTCACCGCGACGATCACATGGCTCATCACATTCGGCAGGATGTGCTGGAAGATGATGCGCCTGTCGGTGGCGCCAACAGCGATCGCCGCCCGGACATAATCGATCCGCGCCAGTGCCAGCGTCTTGCCGCGCACCTCCCTCGACATCTGCGCCCAGCCCAGCGCCGACATGACGCCGACCACAAAGACGAGGAACACGGTGGTTGGTGCGGTGACCGGAATAAGAGAAGTCAGCGCGAGATAGAGAGGCAATTGCGGGAAAGCGAGCACCACCTCCACGAAACGCTGCACCCAGGCATCCAGCGGCCCGCCGAAATAGCCTGAGATCAGCCCGACGCTGGTGCCGATGACGGTAACGATGGCGACAACACTGAGTGCAATGGCAAGCGAGATGCGCGAGCCATAAATGGCGCGCGACAGCACGTCGCGCCCGAACTTGTCCGTTCCGAGAAAATGCACCGGCTGGCCATCGGTAGAGCCGAAGAAATGCCGGCTCATCGGAATGAGACCCAGAAGTTTGTATTCCGCACCCTTCACGAAGAAGCCGAGATAGACGGGATTGTCGTAATCCGGGCCGACGATCGGCTGGAAGGTGACCGGATCGAGCTCTTCCGTCTCCGCAATGGCATAGACGCGTGGCGCGAGGCTGAAATTGCCGTCCTTGTCGGTGAACCGGACCACCTGCGGCGGCGAAAAGCTGCCATGGGTTTCGAGCGGGTTCATCGGCGCGAAGAAGTCCGCAAAAATGGAGATGAGGATCAGCAGCACCACCAGTACCAGCCCGACCATACCCGTGAAGGATCGTCTGAGACGCCGCCAGACAAGCGCCAGATAGGTCTCGTTGCCATTGGCGGAGCGGTCGGGTTTTGCCGCGGCGGCCGTTTCGGTTTTCATCTCGTCAAACGCCATCATCTCAGGCCCTCCCGAATTCGCGGACGCGCGGGTCGAGCATGGCGAGCAGCATATCGGCGATGATGTTGCCGACGATCAGCGTGGCGGCCAGCACCATCATGAAGGTCGCGGTGACATAGACGTCCCCCACCGCCATGGAGCCGACGATGGCCGGGCCGACGGTCGGCAACGCGAAGATGATCGCGGTCTCGATCTCGCCGCTCAGCATGTAGGGCAGCACCACGCCCTGATACATGACGAGCGGGTGCACGGCATTCGGCACCGCATGGCGCATGATGACGGCGCCTTCCGAAAGGCCCTTGGCACGCGCCGTCTCGACATATTGCGCATTCAGCGTATCGAGCAGATTGCCGCGCATCACCCGCATATTGTAGGCCAGCCCCCCGAAGACGGCGATGGCGACGACCGGCCAGACGTGGCTGACCAGATCGACGAATTTCGCCCATGACCACGGCGCACCGCCATATTGCGGTGAAAAGAAACTGCCGATCTCCGACACATCGAAATGAAATACCATGAGGTAGACGAGGATCAGCGCCATCAGGAAGCGCGGGATCGTCATGCCCAGGAAGGCAATGGTGGAGAGCAGGTTGTCGACCCAGGAATATTGCCGTGTGGCGGCCCATATGCCGAAGGCGATGCCAAGTACCGATGCGAAGATGTGGCAGACCAGCGCCAGAGCGATAGTGCGCGGCAGGCGTTCGCCAACCACATCGGCGACCGGCTTGTTGTAATAAAAGCTGTAGCCGAAATCGCCGCGGGCGAGGATGCCGCCGATCCAGTTGAAATATTGAATAACGAGCGGCTTATCGAGCCCGTGTTCGATACGGTATGCCTGCGCCTGCGCTTCCGCCTGTTCGAAGGAAGCTCCGCCCTGGTTCATCAGCTGCGAGCGGATGTAGTCGGCATAGTCGCCGGGCGGCGCCTGGATGATGGCGAAAGTCACCACGCTCAGGATCAACAGCACTGGAATGGCGGATGCCACGCGTATCGTCAGAAATCTCAGCATCGAACGGTCTTCCTCGGTTTGGATTGGCCGTGTGTTGCCGGCCGCGCTTCACGCGCGACCGGTACCGGGTGTGCTCCGGGAGGAGTTCTTCAGGTTTTCGTACTTCCGGACATAATGGCGTTACGCACCTTTACCGGAAGCTTCAGTTGATCGGCCCGCCCTCGCCCGGCTTGCCGGGAAGCTGCTCAGGGAAAAGTTCGTATTTGCCCTGCTTGTCGGCCGCGACCCACAGGCGTTCGCGGATGATGGCGTCTTCGGCCCAGTTGAACATGAAGATCGGCGTACCCTGCGGCACATTGGAGAACCGCTTGTTGACGATGAGCGCACCGGGATATTCGGTGAGGCCAATCGTGTAGAGGTTCTGCGTATAGACCTTCTGGTACTGCTTCATCAGATCGGCCCGCTCGGCATTGTCCTGCGAAGATATGAACTTGCGCACAATGTCGGCCATGTCTTTTTCGAAGGGCATCAGGTCCAGTTCCTTGCCTTCGGGTGCGCGGTGGTTCCAGCTGGTGCGCGGCCCGACAGGGGCCAGTTGCTCGGTATTCTGCACCACGGATGAAAGCTCGGTGGAATTGCGCCGCACCAGCCAGTCAAACTGCCCGCCATAATGGGCGGCGTCACGCTGGTTTGAATCGAGGCTATTGATGACGACGCGAAGCCCAAGTTTCGCCATCTGGCCGACAAGACCTTCCGCTAGGCTCTTGTCTGTCGCGTAACCGTTGTTGACGAGAAGGGTAATCTCGACATTACGGCCGCCAAGCGTTTCCTTGGGGAAATTCAGGAAACCGTCGCCGTCAGTGTCTTTCAGGCCAATCGAAGCCAGCGCCGCCTTGGCAGCCTCGAGGTTGAAGGGGTAATAGACCGTCGAAGCACGATCATAGAAGCTTGTCCCCGACGAAATACCACCCGGATAGATCGCCGTGAAAGGCCCCTTGACGAGCGAGTCACCGATCGCCTTGCGATCAAGAGCCGAGGTGACGGCCTGGCGGAACACCTCGTTACGGTTCAGCTCACGAATGGCCTGTCCGCGCTCATCCGGATTGCCCCAGCCATTGGCGGAAAAATTCATCTGCAGATTATAGCCGATAAGGCGTGGTCCAAAGGCAAGGCGGGCTGGCGCATTGGGGTCAGCGGCGCGTTTCAGCGAGGCGACGAAATTCTCCGGCTGCTCGAGATTGGAGAAATCGCCAGATCCCGCTACGGCCTGCACATCGCGGTCCGCCCAGGTAGAAAGCTTGTAATGGACTTCATTGAGATAGGGCAACTGCTGGCCATTCTCGTCCACTTTCCAGTAATAGGGGTTGCGCCGCAGCACGATGAGATCATCCGGCCGATAAGAAACCGGCACCCATGCGCCCATGACCGGCATGTTCATATACTCAGGCGGGAACGCGTTTTTGAACTGATTATAGGTGTTCTTGGAATATTTCGGATGCTGGGGTTTCAGAATATGCGACGGCCCGGGGCAGAAGCTCGGATAGGCCATGGTGTAGAGATATTGCTTCGGAAACGCCGCCTTGAACGTCCATTCGACGGTATAGTCATCGATCTTCTTCAGCGTCGTTCCCTCACCGAAAGCCTCGGGCGATGCCCCGCCGCCAAGCGGTGAGACATTGGGGTCAATGACGGCGTCTTCCCAGTAGAACATCACGTCATCGGCGTTGAAGGGCTCGCCATCCGACCATTTGGCACCCTTGACGAGATGCATCGTCAGCTTGTGGCCATCTTCCGACCACTCCCAGCTTTTCGCCAGATTGGGCAGCGGTTCGGTATCCTTGGCATCCACCTGGAACAGCGGGGCGGTGCGTGTCAGGCATTCGGAAAGGGCGATATCGATGCCGCCCCAGCCCTGGCTCTGGCCGGCAATGTAGTTCCAGCCCTCCGGCCTGCCGCCGACCACATGGCGCATCGTATCGCCGTAAACGCCCATGCCGTCGGGCATATTGCCTGTTTTGTAGACCAGCGGCTCCTCGGGCAGGCGCTCTTTCAGCGGCGGCAGCTTGCCGGTCTTTTCGAATTTCTCGGTGATCCAGTCGGGTTCGCTGTAGCTTGGCAGCGCCTTGAATTCGAGGATCGAGTCACGCGCCACATAGTTGATCTTGCCTTCGGCCGGAAATTGCGGCGGCTCGGGCGGCGTCGTGGTTTCGAAGGCATTCGCATTGAGTGCGATCATCGAAACACCGAACCCCAGTGCCGAGATGATACCAATCCTGCGTTGAAGTAACATCGTCATTCCTCCCAAATGGCAGCTCTTCGACCGCCGACCCTCTCTCATCGTTGAGACCGGACGGCGAACTCCCTTCCGCCGCCGGCCTTTTCCCATGTCTTTTCCTTCAAACGGCCTTTTTCAGTGCCGATTTCTCGGCCCGCAATTCCTCGATGGAACGCACGTTGCGGCGCGCGGCACCCGCCCAGTCACGGGTCTTGACGCTGGACTTCGCAAGTCGCTCCTTCGCCGCCGGAACGGCATCGGCATATTGCGGCAGCCAGCGCGCCTGAGCGACAACCATCTCGTCAACCATCTGCCAGACCTCCTCCGGCGTGGCGACGGCGCCGACCAGCGGATCATGCAGCACGGCGAGTTTCAAAAGATCGATATCGCCAGTGACTGCCGCATGGACCGACATGCGCTGCACGTTGATGGAAGCCATGCAGGTGGCCGCGCAGGCTTCCGGCAACGTGATGCCGGAAACCATGTTGATGCCGAAACGGTCGACAAAACCGGGCGATTCGATGATGGCGTCCGCTGGCAGATTGCTGATGACACCATTGTTCTTGACGTTGAAGTGGCCGCGATAGACACGCCCGGTCTCCAGCGCCTCAAGAATATGGCTTGCATGTTCGTTGGAGCGCTTGGCCGGATCGATCGGCTTGTCGGCCGATGCGAGAAACTGCGGGAATTCCGTTTCGAACCAGTTGCGCGTTTCGGTGGAGTGGCGGAGATAACCGCCGGTTTCCCCGTGAATCCAGTCGGACATGTCGATCCAGCGGGCGATTTCCTCTGGCCGCTTACGATACCATGGCAGATATTCGGAGAGATGGCCGTTGCTTTCGGTCGAATAGACGCCGAAGCGCTTCAGCACGTCGATGCGAAGCTTCTCCTGCTGCGAGAAGACCGGATGCGCCTCAAACGCGGCAACCAGCTCCTCCTTACCGATCTTGCGGCCATTGAGCCGCAGATCGATGAACCATGTCTGGTGGTTGATGCCGGAGCAGATGTAATCGAGTTCTGCCGGGGATTTCGCACCGAGGATTTCGGCAATCTGTTCCGCCCCGTGCTGAACGCCATGGCAGAGACCGACCGTATCCACCTTGCCATATTCGATGGCTGCCCAGGTATTCATGGCCATGGGGTTGGCATAGTTCAGGAACTTTGCGCCGGGTGCCGCGACCTCGCGGATATCTTTGCAGAAATCGAGAATGACGGGAATGTTGCGCTGACCGTAGAGAATGCCGCCGGCGCAGATTGTATCACCTACGCACTGGTCGATGCCGTATTTCAGCGGAATGCGGATATCGTCCGCATAGGCTTCGAGCCCGCCGACCCGTACGCAGCTGATGATGTATTTCGCGCCCTCCAGCGCCCGGCGGCGGTCGGTATGGGCGGTCACCTTCACGGGGAAACCATTTGCCTCAACGATCTTCTCAAGGATCGCCCTAATCATATCGAGATTGTGCTGGCTGATATCCGTGAGCGCGACTTCAAGATCGCGAAACTCCGGCACACACAGGAGATCGGTGAACAGTTTTTTCGTGAAACCGACGCTGCCTGCGCCAATAATAGCGATTTTGAAACTCATAACGCCACCTCTGTTGCAAATCGAACGGGTGAAACGGGCCGGCGGATCGTAAAATGGCATTGCAGAAAAACACCCGTGAGAATCCCGGAAAACCGGCCTTCCTCTCCAATTTTTCAGCAACAATATCCTGCTGGCTGTCTCCTCGGATCGGGATTATGCGTATAATACCGACGAGGACCAGAGAAGGATTATGCTTTTATGGGTAATTTTGTGCTGCAGGATTTGATCGATCAAGGACCCGGCATGCGAACCGTCTCACTGCCGCGCGGCCGCCAGACGCTGCACACCATGCCGACCAGCAGCGGTTATGAAATCCGCCGTGGCGGTACTTACGACTGGGATGGTCGCAAACGCGGGCAGACGCCCTTTACCGTCCTGCAATATTGCATCAGCGGTCAGGGCAACCTGCGCTATGAGAACCGCCATTACGTGGTGAGGCCCGGCGAAACCCTGCTGCTGCTCATCCCTCACAATCACCGCTACTGGCTGGAAGATGGCAAGGAGTGGGAGTTCTTCTGGATCTCAATGAATGGCGAGGAAGCGCTCCGCATCCACCGCAACATTCTTTCCGTCACCGGCCCGATCCTCAAGCTGCAGCCTGAAACGGTGGATCATCTCGCCGGATGCTGCTCACGTCTCGTCAACGGTGCCGAGACACCGGGGGCGGCGTCGGCTGTCGCCTATGAGGCGGCGATGACGCTTTATGACGATGTTTTCGGCTCGCATCCTTCCTTTGGCGGCGAATATCGCACGATGCAGCAGGTGCTGAGCTATATAGACAGCCACCTTGGCGACCGACTTTCCGTCAGCGACCTGGCCGCCGTAGCGGGTCTCAGCCGCGCGCATTTTCCCGAATCTTCACCGCAAGCGAAGGCCTGCCGCCGGCGGAATTCGTCTTGCAAAGACGCCTGAGAAGGGCAGCCAAGCTATTGACAACTGCAGCCAACATTCCAATCAAGGAAGTCTCGGTGCTATGCGGTTTCGAGGATCCGAACTATTTCTCGAAGGTGTTCCGCAGGCTTTACGGCACCAATCCGAGCGAATTCCGCACCACCGGCATGTATGCCAGTGTCAGGCAGGGCTGACGCGAAACAGGACTTGGTTTTGACATGTTTCAGGCGATTAAGAATAGGCGTTACACCTTCTTTGGAGGCTGGCAGAGGTGAACAGCAAAATCCGGACGATTCTCGTCTTTCCGCTCAGGGCGATCATCGTTTTCGCCATGGTCCTCGACGGCATTTTCCGCCCGCTCTACCGGCCGGTCATCAGGGCCCTGTCGAACCTGAAAATCATCCAGCGGCTGGAAAGCCGGATAGCGCAGCTGCCGCGCCTTGCCATTCTGCTCTGTCTCGCCGTTCCCTTCGCGATTGCGGAACCGATGAAGATCATGGGCCTCGTCCTCTTTGCCCATGGGGCTTTCAAGTCGGGGGTGGTTCTGACGATCATTGCCCATCTTTCGACCTTCCTGATTGTCGAACGCATCTACCATGCCGGCCGGGAAAAGCTTCTCACCTATGGCTGGCTCGCTTGGATCATGCGCTATGTGCGTTTTGCCCGTTCGTTTTACGACCGTTTGAAACTTGCGGCGCTGAGCTGGATTAGGCTTCGGATCCTTGCACAATCGCGATAGAACCTGCCCGTCATCTTTTGCGGCGCAGCCTTCTCAAGAGATATTCCGCAAGCGCAGTCGATTGCAGCGACACGAGAATGATGACGATGCCGAACACAACGCGGGCTTCAGGCACTTCGTCGAACAGAAAATATCCGACCGCAGTCACAAACAGGATCGACAGATAGCTGACCGGCGCAAGGACGCTTGCATCCGCGATACGATAGGCCCGCAGGAAACAATATTGTCCCATTTGCGCCAGCAATCCGATGCCGAGCAACGGAACCCAGTCAAATGACGCAACCGGCTTCCATGTCCAGATTGCCGGAATGGCGGTGATGACGGCGAGGCCCACCGTGTAGAACACCATCATGACAGTGGTGTTCTCCCGCCGCAGCGCTCGTGTCTGGATAACCGCAAGCGCACCGAACACCACCGATATCAGAACAACAATCACGCCCACGCCAAATTCCGCGCCGCCCGGCCCAATGACGACCAGAACGCCGACAAATGCAAGACAGGCTCCCGCCCAGCGAAAGCGGCTCACGCTTTCGCCAAGAAAGGCGACAGCCATCGCCATCGTCACCAATGGCCGGGAAAAACCAACGGCATTGACGGTCGCAAGCGGCAACAGGGTGATGGCGATGAAATTGCTGGTGAGTGCGATGGCATTGCAGCAGATGCGGAAAATGTTACGCCAGGGATATTGGATACGCGCCATTTCTCCCCTGTGCCGCCAGATCAGCGGCAGGATGAACAGCAGACCAATCATCGCCCTGATGAAGACGAGCTGGAAGGCGGGATAGGTGACGCCTTGCGCCTTCACGAGCGCGGTCATACCGCCCGCAACAAGGGTCATGTCCAGCAACAGCCAGCCTATGCCCGCGCGGGTGTCCGTTTCGCGAGGGCCTTGCTGTTCTTCGTTTTGATCGTCGCCATTCACGCCGGTTGCACAAGATTGGCCATGAGGCGGAAAGCGCCAGGCACAACCTTGTCCATCTGGTGATGCAGCACGAGGCTGGTATGGGTATGCCTACCCTTGCCGATGACGCCCGAAACCAGCGCACCCTTCAGCGGCTGCTCATCGACATCATGCATGGCGAGCAATGGCTCGTAGACATCATCCCAGCGTGACGCGAAATAAAGCCCGCGCTCTTTGTCCCAGCCCCCCCAGTCGGCGGCATCAATCCTGTTCGGCCCGACAAGCAGCGGATGGTCGGGCAAGAGCACCGTTACCTCCGCCTGCGGATCGGTCACACGCCAGCGCAGGGAAGGCTTGCCGATCTCAAGACGCCGAACTGGTGTCGTTTCCGGGTTCCATCCGTCAGTCGGCCGGTGATAGAGCGTGACCAGATGACCGCCGTTTTCGACGAAGCGGTGAAGTTTCTCCGTCTCGGCAGCTAGATCCCTGCGGATGCCGAAGGCGAAGATGCCGATAACGATCGTCGTAAAGGATGACAGGTCCCCGCCAAGCGCCTGAGCGTCGAGGTCGGTGACATCGAGTCCCATTCGCGACAGCCAAAGACCCACCCTGTCAGCACCACCACCGACATAGCCGATCCGCGCCTTCTCGGGCAGCTTCAGGTCCAGCGAGAGGATTTTCAGAACGGACGGCGCCAGAAATCTTGCCCGACCGATGTGCGGATAAGCGATCGGCGTTATCTGAAAAGCGGGTTGCGCACCGACAAGCGCCTCGATCTGGGCAAGGCCCACCCGGGCCTCGCCGTTACGTTCGGCAATCCAGTCGCCGCCGTTCTTGCGCAGGTTCCAGCCGCCCGTATTCCTGAACGACAGCAACGCATCGGCGCCCTTTATATGCGCCTGAAAGACATGCGCCTCCTGCCCCTGTCCGAGCGGAACCAGAAGAGCGTCCGGCGCAATGGTCAGCGACTGCGCCGGCGTCACGAAAAACGGTTCCTCAAGGTCGAAGGCGGCCGAAACCGTTCTGCCTTCAACCTTTGCGGAAAGCCGCACTGAGGCATGGCCATTGCCGCCCATGGCTTTCCAGTCAGGCTGATACAGCCCGGAAACAGGTGCATCCTGATCCGCGACAAGCGTAAAGACCCGCCTCTCGCCAAGCGACTGGATGGATGACGATACACCTGATGGCAGGACCGGGGTGACCTCAACGTCAATGTGAGCCGCCTTATCTGAAAGCTCCACGGAAAGAACCGACGTTCCGCCCGGAACGATCTCCGCCGGCTCGGCGTAGGCCCGCTCGAAAACATCAAGCGCCGTCAGGATGGCGGCATCGACCTGCGCCCGTTTGCGCCTGATCCGATGTCCGTGCAGTTCCCTGAAATCCGCAGTGGCGGATTCGTCCACCGTCTGCAAAAGCGCTGCCGCCGCGAGAAGTGACGCCGTGATCCGCTGCCTGTCGGGAAAGGCTGATATCGCTTCGCTTATCGCCTGTTCCGCCTTGACCAGCGCCTTTGCCAATTCGGTATCCAGGCCCGGGAACACCGCAAGGTCTGACAACGAAGACGGCAGCCCGTCGAGGATCGAGTGTTCTTGGCCCCCTGCATCACTGGCGAGTTCAAGATGCAGCGGCCAGACCTCCTGCGCCAGCTTAGGCCAATGTCCCATTCCCTGAGAAGCGTGATAATAACGCGACCATTCGCCGATCCGGTCATATTGCGCGCCAGTCGCCTGCTCCCTGCCGCGAGCGTTTACCGTTACGGTCGTCTCCGGCGGCGGCACTTCGTCATCATAGGTGTCACCACCGCCCGACCACGCGGGAAGGTAATATTTCGCCACCTGCCACGGCTTCAGCCCCTCTGCAAGATGTTCAGGATAGGCCGCAGGGTCCGCCGCCAGCGCGATGGCGCTCTTTGCCGCACGCGTCATGGCGCGGTGGTGCCCATGTTGTCCCGGCACATCGAGAAAGGTCGGGATGACGATATCCGGCCGCTCCTTGCGATAAGCGCGCACCAGCCGCTCAATGATGCGCTGCTGCCCCCAGCGGCCAAAGGTCTGGTCGCCATCCTTGGAGAACCCGAAGTCATGAATGAGATCCGCCGGCCCATGGCCGAGCCAGCTGATATCCGCATCGATGACGCGGGCCGCCTCCTCCAGCTCCCGCGAGCGGATGACGCCAAGCGCGCCAAGCCTTTCCGGCCCCAGCGCATTCTGACCGCCCTCGCCACGTGTCGAGCAGGCGATGATGGTACGCATGCCAAGCTCCATGCGGAAATAGGCAAGCAACCCGTTCTGCTCGTCGTCCGGATGCGCGCCGGTATGCATGACGGTCACCGTGGACTTCAGCGCGCTCAGCCTGCGATGCAGGCGTATGAGCCACGGATCGGCCATTTGCCGTTCGATGCGCTCCCGGGGGGTAAGCATGGGCGGTCTCCTCCAATATTCAGCCGGTTGCCTGCGCTGCGGCTCCCATGGATGTCTCAAGTTTTGGCGTGACGATATCGAAAAGCGGCAAGGCGGCAGCGCCGAGGGCAGCGGTCAACTGCCCGGACTTGCCATGGATGACACGCGGAAGTTCCCGCTGCCTGCGACTTGCGACCGAGGTCGGCAAAGGCCCCATCCGTGCAATGATTTCACTGATGATGACCTCAGGCAGAGCGCCGCCGAGAATGACTGTCTGCGGATCGAGAATATTCTCGAGCATCGCCACCATGGGCGCCAGATGCGCCGCAGCTTCGTCGATCCATTCCCTCACCACGGGATGGCCTGCCTTGAACAGGGCCTCCAGATCATCAAGTTCCGTATCCGCAACACCGGCGCATACAAGCTTTTCCTTCAGTACATAGACTGAGGCATAAGCCTCCAGGCACCCTCTCTGCCCGCAGGAAGGACAAGGCCTTCCCCTCGGCGAAACAGTCACATGGCCGATTTCGCCGGCATTCCCGAATGCACCGCGATAGGGCGCGCCATCCTGGATGATGCCGAGGCCGATACCGACGCCGAAATAGATCATGCAGAAATTCGGGATCGCCAGACCAGCACCAAACAGCCGTTCCCCGACTGCTGCGGCCGTGGCATCGTTTTCAACCACGACCGGCTGGCCGCAGGCTTCGCCCAGCATCTGCCGGGCATCAATGCCGCCCCAGCCGGAAAGCGTCGTCGGTCCCACCGAAGTCATGCCATCGATCTCGAAGGGACCGGGCATGACGACCCCGGTGCCAAGAAGCCTGCAGCCTAGATTTTTGGCAACGGCGTCATGCTCGGCGGCAAAGGTCTTGAATATGGCTTCCGGTGTCGTGTCCGAGAGCGGCGTGATGCGCTGCGTGCGAAGAACGCCGGCGAGATCAAGACCGACGGTGACCATATGGTCGGCGGCGATTTCCACGCCGATCGTCGCCCCCCCATCCGGGTTGACCGAAAACTGGATCGGCGGCTGGCCGCGACCGGAGCGACGACGGCCGAGCTCCTTCAGCAACTCCTCGCCCATGAGTTCATCGACGATATTGGCGACCGCCTGCGGCGTCAGATGCGTGATCTTGGCGATCTGGGCGCGGCCGAGGGAGCCGTGCCGCCGGACAATATCGAGGACGACTCGCCTGTTATGTTCGCGGCTCCGCTCAGGGTTTTTTCCGATTGCTACGGGATAAGCGTCCACCGTGTGCACCGTCATCTCTTCAACTTCCCGTCTGTTAGAAAATTAATAGCGTCGAACCGACGATAAGCGCAATATAATAATTCAAGTAAATTATCTTATTGACAAATGCCTGCCTTCAGAGAACCGTAAGAGCGACCGGGGGTCAGGCTTGCCCGGGCGGAAGAGGAAACTCCGCCACCGGCAAATCGATGAGCGCGCGCGAAAGCGCGGAAAAGGGAACGATGGCTCCGCATCCGGAAGACCGGGCGGAGGAAAAGGAGGCTTACATGCGCAGGGCAACTCTGTTCGCCGGCTTGGTTGCCGGTTTCAGCACATTTGCATTCAACGCCGCGCAGGCGGTTGAAATCGAATATTGGCAATATGTCTTCGACACCCGCGTGAAGGCCATGGACGAGCTGATCGCACAGTTCCAGAAGGCCAATCCCGACATCACCGTCAAGCAGGTAACCTTCCCTTATGCCGATTACCAGACGCGCGTGATTGCCGCCAATATGTCCGGCAAGGGCCCGGACGTGATGCAGCTGTTTTACGGCTGGCTCGACAAGTTCGCGGCGGGCGGGATTTTGCAGCCACTGCCAACAGACGCTTTCCCGCATGACAAGATCGAAAGCGAATTTTTCCCGATCGTCAGCGCCATGAAACGCGGCGAGGACTATTACGGCCTGCCGACCGCGGTTCGTTCGCTTGCACTGTTCTACAACAAGAAGCTCTTTACCGAGGCGGGTCTCGATCCCGCAAATCCGCCGAAGACGCTCGATGAATTCGTCGCCGCCGCGCAAAAGATCGCCAAGCACGATGCCGCCGGCAATCTCACCGTCGCCGGTTCCACGCTCGATATGGGCGGACAGGATCACCAGTGGTGGCGTGAGGTGCTCATCCGCCAATATGGTGGCGAGCCCTATACCGACAACGACCAGAAGGTCGCATATAATAGCGAGCCCGGCATCCAGGCTCTGAAATTCTACACCAGTCTGCAGCTCGAAAAAAAGATCGGTGAGGCGGGTTTCATGGATGAAGGCCAGGCCGCCTTCCGTGCGGGCAAGGCGGGCATGACCATCGACGGCACTTTCCGGCTGGGCTCGTTCCGCACCATCAAGGATTTCGAGTGGGGCGTGACCGAACTTCCGACCAATGACAAGAATATCCGCTCCAACTATGCGAGCTATTTCGCCAACGGCATCAGCGCCAAGACAACGGGTGAAGAGCTTGAGGCGTCCAAGAAGTTCCTCGCCTATATCTCTTCACCGGAAGCCATGGCGATCTGGCTGAAGACAGTGGGCGAACTGCCGGCGAGACGCTCCGCAGCGCTGACCGAAGAAAACCTGAAGGACCCGATCTACGCGCCGTTCCTGAAGGGTCTGGAATATGCCCACACGACACTGTTCATGGATGAGGCCGCCCAGCGCCAGAACGCCATTGACATGACCAACCGGGTCCTGCTCGAGGGCCAGTCGGTTGAAGATTCCATCAAGCAGGCCGCCGAGGCCGAGCAGGAAATCATCGACGCGGCGAAACCCTGAAAACCGCAGGTCCAACCATGACAGCGACAGATCAACAGGGGGCGGTATCCGGCCGCCCCGGCGGCTCCTTTGGGGACCGTCTTTCCATGCGCACCAAACGGCTCTTATGGATATGGAGCTTTCTGGCGATCCCTATCCTGTTTTACAGCATCATCCGTTTTTACCCGACGCTTCAGGCCTTCTATCTGTCCTTCACCAACTGGGACCTGCTGAGGCCGGCAAAGTTCATTGGCGTTGCCAATTACGTCAAGCTCTTCAAGGACCCGCAATTCTGGAAGGTGTTCAAGAACACCTTCGCGTATCTCATCGTCGGCACGCCGATCAGCCTCGTGCTCGCCTTCGTCATCGCCTTTTATCTCGACCGCGTACGCATCCTGCACGGTTTCATCCGCGCGCTTTATTTCCTGCCCTATCTGACGACGGCGGCCGCGATGGCCTGGGTCTGGCGCTGGTTCTATCAACCGCCGCCCATCGGCATCATCAACGACGTCTTCGCAATTCTCGGCATTCCGCAGCAACCCTTCATCCGCTCTACGGACCAGGCGCTTTATTCGATCATGGTGACAGCCATCTGGGCAGGCCTTGGCTTCCAGATCATCATCTTCATGGCCGGGCTGCGCGCCATTCCAACGACATTTTACGAAGCCGCCCGCATCGACGGGCTGGGCGAATGGGCGATCCTGCGCAAGATCACGCTTCCGCTTCTGAAACCCACCACGGTCTTCCTCGTGGTCTTCTCGTCCATCGGTTTCCTGCGCATCTTCGACCAGGTCTACAACATGACGACCAATGATCCGGGCGGACCGCTCGGCTCAACGAAACCGCTTGTGCTGATGATCTATCAGACGGCGTTCAATTCCTATGCCATGGGTTATGCCGCAGCGCAGACGGTCGTCCTGTTTACCATTCTTCTCGTCGTATCGCTGATCCAGCTCTGGGTCCTGAGGGAAAAGAAATGAGCGAAGCAAAGCCACTTTCCCACGCCCGTATCCGCCCCGGTCGCATTCTCGCCTGGACGTTGCTGTTCATAGGCGGCCTGATCATGGTTTCGCCGCTACTATTCATGTTCTCGACCTCGTTCAAGACGGCGGACCAAGTCTATGATCTCAGGCTCATTCCCGCAGCACCGACGCTTGCCAACTATATCACGGTCATGGCCGACGGCCGTTTCCTGCGCTGGTTCTTCAACTCAATGCTGGTTGCGGTCATCGTTACCGTCTCCAACTGCTTCTTTGACAGTCTGGTCGGGTACACGCTGGCGAAGTTCGAGTTTCGCGGCCGCTATTTCATCTTCCTCGCCATCCTGTCGACGCTGATGATCCCGACCGAAATGCTCGTCATTCCCTGGTATCTGATGTCCAGCCAGCTGGGCTGGCTCGACAGCTACTGGGGCATCATGTTCCCGGGCATGATGACGGCCTTCGGCACCTTCCTGATGAAGCAGTTCTTCGAGACGGTTCCGAACGACTTCATCGAGGCCGCGCGCGTCGACGGGCTGAACGAATTCCAGATCTGGTGGAAAGTCGCCCTGCCGCTGGTGACGCCCGCGCTCTCCGCGCTCGCGATCTTCACCTTCCTAGGGAACTGGACAGCATTCTTCTGGCCGTTGATCGTCACGACAAGCAAGGAGCTCTACACCCTGCCGGTCGGCCTTTCGAGCTTTGCCGTGGAACAGCAGATCCAGTGGGAAATGATCATGACGGGCGCAGCCATTGCGACCATCCCCACCCTCATCGTCTTCATCGTCCTGCAACGCTACATCGTTCGCGGTGTGATGCTGGCGGGCCTGAAAGGATAACATCATGGCCGATATCAACCCGCGCCAGTCGGATACCAGCAAGTTTCCCGACCCTGTCTACAAGGAAACCGTGCTGCGCCCGCTTTTCGACGGCGCCAAGAACCACCACGTAGATGGGTTCCGCCGCATAGACCGCGCCCACCTTGTCATGCTGCGCGAGACCGGCATTCTCGATGCCGAGACGGCGGCCAAGATCGCCGGCGCACTCGAAGACATCGACAAAACCATCGAACCCGCGGAGCTTGTTTATACCGGCGAAGTCGAGGATTTCTTCTTCCTGATCGAAAAAGAGCTGAAAGCCCGCATCGGCGTCGATGTCGCCGGCCGCCTGCATACGGCCCGTTCGCGCAACGATATCGATCACACTCTATTCAAGATCGGCCTCAAGGAAAAGATCGACACGCTCACGGTCAAGGCGCGTGTCCTGCTGAAAGCGCTGATCGATGCCGCCGAACGCAATCAAGCCACGCTGATCGTGGCTTACACCCATGGGCAGCCGGCCCAGCCCACCACCTTCGGCCACTACCTTTCCGCCGCGATCGAGGTGCTGATCCGGGATATCGAACGTTTTGCAGAGGCGCGCCGCATCGTCGATCTTTCGCCGATGGGCGCTGCCGCCATCACCACCTCGGGCTTTCCCATCGATCGGGCGCGGGTCGCCGAATTGCTGGGTTTTGCTGCACCCTTACGCAATTCCTATTCCTGCATCGCCGCCGTGGATTACACGACCGCGACCTATGGCGCGATCGAGCTGATGTTCCTGCATCTCGGACGGCTCATCCAGGATTTCCAGTTCTGGACGAGTTTCGAGGTTGGCCAGATCTACGTGCCGAATGCGCTGGTGCAGATTTCCTCGATCATGCCGCAGAAGCGAAACCCGGTGCCGATTGAACATCTGCGCCACCTCGCCAGCCAGACATTCGGGCGGGCGCGCACGGTGCTGGATGTGATGCATAATACGCCGTTCACCGACATGAATGACAGTGAGGGCGAAACGCAGGGCATGGGTTATGAGGCCTTCGCCTCTGCGGGCCGGGTTCTCGATCTTCTTGCCAGCCTCGTTGGCCAGATCAGCATCGATCCCGAAAGGGTCGACCAGAACATCCGCCGGTCGTGTATCACCATCACGGAACTGGCGGATTCGCTTGTCCGCATCGAAGACCTGTCTTTCCGCCAGGCCCATGAGATTGCCGCGACTGTTGCCAAGAGCGTCGTCGCGCTGAAAGGCGATCTGCCGAACGACGGTTACCAGCCGTTCCTCAAGGCGTTCCATGAGCTGACAGGGCGGCAAACCGGGATCGATGAGGAAAAATTCATGCAGATCGTCTCGCCCGAGCACTTCGTTGCCGTACGCAGCCGTTTCGGCGGCCCTGCGCCCGAGCCGATGCGGGAGGCGATTGCCACCTATCGCAACACGCTTGCTGCATTCGAGGCCGAAGCACGGCGATCCGCCGATCACGAAGCGGCAAAGGCCGCGGAACTCACAGAGAAATTCACCGCCCTGACGGGAGCCCGATGATGGCGACAATCGAACTCAATAAACTCGTGAAGCGCTACGGCAAGGTCGAGGCGGTCAAGGGCATCGATCTTGCCATTGAAGACGGCGAATTCGTCGTTTTTGTCGGCCCGTCCGGCTGCGGCAAATCCACCACCCTCAGAATGATCGCCGGGCTGGAAGAAATCTCCGACGGAGCGCTGAAGATCGGCGGCGACATCGTCAATGAGAAGGAACCGAAACAGCGCAATATCGCGATGGTCTTCCAGAACTATGCGATCTATCCGCACATGACGGTTCGCCAGAACATCGGCTTTGGCCTCTACACCTCGAAGCTTGACCGCGAGGAAAAGAACCGCCGCATCGAGGAGGCCGGCCGGGTGCTCGGTCTGGAGGCCCTGCTCGACCGGCGGCCGGCGGCCCTGTCAGGCGGCCAGCGGCAGCGTGTCGCCATCGGCCGCGCCATGGTGCGCGATCCCGCCGCCTTCCTGTTCGATGAGCCACTGTCTAATCTAGACGCCCAGCTGCGCGCACAGATGCGTATTGAAATCAAGCGCTTGCATCAGCGTCTTAAGACGACAACCGTTTATGTCACCCACGATCAGGTGGAAGCCATGACCATGGCCGACAGGATCGTCGTCATGAAGGACGGCCACATCCTGCAGGTCGGCACGCCAACGGAACTTTATGAAACACCCGTCGACATCTTTACCGCACGCTTCATCGGCAGCCCCTCGATGAACCTGCTGCGCGGAACCAGAGCCGGCGACAGCGTCGCGCCGTCCGCCACGGGTGAGCTTCTGATCGGCGTCCGGCCGCATGATCTGCTTGTTGGCGAGTCTGGGTCCGCTCAGGGGACGTTTACCCTGGAAGGAACGGTAACGGCAGTCGAGCCGCTCGGGCCGGAGACGCTTGTTCATCTGGACACCGACACCAGTTCGGTAATCGCCACGGCGAGAAGCAAAACCATTCCGGCCGTCGGCGGCAGGCTGCAATGCCAGGCGGCGCGAGGTTCGCTTTATCTTTTCGACGCCAAGACGGAAAAGCTTCTGGGCCGCGCATGATGACAACGGAAAAAACTGCCGTCATCAGCATCGGCCGGATCTATTGTGACCTCATTTTCACCGGTCTTAATGAACTGCCAGTGCTCGGCCGGGAACTGTTTGCCCGAGACATGGAAATCGCCCCCGGCGGCGGAGCCTTCATTGCCGCCGCCCATTTCGCCCATGTCGGACGCCCGGTTGCTCTGCTCGCAAGGCTCGGCACCGATACGTTTTCGCGCGACATCGGTGAGAAAATGGCGCAAAGCGGCGTTGACCTGCGGTTTCTGGAACATGCAGCAGATGCCGGACCGCAGGTGACGGTGGCGACAGTGGTTGGCCAGGACCGGGCATTTTTGACGCGCCGCGCCGGTGCCGCCCGTCCCTCGACGCTCGATGCCGCCTTCGCGTGGGATAACGCCCGGCATCTGCACATCGCCGAATTCGCCACGCTGCATGAGATGCCTGATCTGGTTTCACGCGCCAAGGCAAGCGGATTGTCAGTATCGCTCGATCCAAGCTGGGATGCTTCGCTGATTTACGACAAGGGGCTGCTGAAGGCCTGTGCCGGTGTCGACGTGTTTTTGCCCAATCTCGAAGAGGCGGAAGCAATCACGGGGCATTCTGACCCGGAACGAGCCATCCACGCCCTGTCAGAGGCCTTTCCCGTCGTGGCGCTGAAAGGCGGTGCGCAGGGCGCGTGGATATCTTGTCGAAGGGGCTTGCAGCATCTGGCAGCCCAGGAAGTACCCGTCGTCGATACGACCGGAGCCGGCGACGCCTTTAATGCCGGTTTTCTTGATGCCTGGCTTCAAGGCAGGGACGAACAGCAATGCCTCACAGCCGGGGTTGCCGCGGGCAGTCTTGCCGTGCAGGCGGCGGGCGGCGCACCGAGGGTGTCGACCACCGCTTGAGGCACCTTGCCCACCTCACTCGCCGCGCGGAAAACGCTGGTTTTCTTCCAGAACGTTGAGGTCCATGTGGTTACGCATGTAGCGTTCCGAAGCCTTCTGCAAGGGTTGGTAGTCCCACGGGTAATAGGCGCCGTTGCGCAGCGCCTTGTAGACCACCCAGCGCCGCGCCTGACTTTCGCGAACGGCGGCGTCGAACACCGGCAACTGCCACCGCCGGCCAATTTCCGCGGAAAGCGACGAGAGCACGTCGCTGAAAGCGGGATCGCCGGCGAGATTGGTGCGCTCTTCGGGATCGGCGTCCAGATCGTAAAGCAGCGGCGGATCGGCCTCACAGACGGACAATTTGTATCGACCGTCCCTGATGGCGACGAGCGGCGAGATCGAGCCTTCGGCCGCATATTCCATCGGCACCGGGCCGCGCCCGCCGGTGCCAGCAGCCAACGGCGCCAGATCCTCGCCATCCGTCCAGCGTTTAAGCGAGGTGATATCAAGCCCTGCCAGACCGCACAGCGTCGGCGTCACATCCAGTGTCGAGGCCGGCGTATCGATCAATGCCGGCTGCCAGCCTGGCGCGGCGATCATCAGCGGTACACGGGCCGAGCCCTCGAAGAAGCACATCTTGAACCACAGGCCGCGCTCACCCAACATATCGCCATGGTCTGAAAGGAAGAGGACGATGGTGTCCTGCTCCATCCGCGTCGCCTTCAGGACGCCAAGGATTTCGCCGATCTTCTCGTCGATATAGGAGACGTTGGCGAAGTAACCGCGGCGTGCCCGGCGTATCTGCTCCGGCGAAATATCGAAGGCATTGTGGTCACAGGCTTCCAGCAACCGTTTCGAATGCGGGTCCTGCTGATCGAAAGCAATGGCCTCCGACTGCGGATCGAGCGCCGGGCAATCCTCATAGAGATCCCAGAATTTCCGCCGCGCCACATAGGGATCGTGCGGATGGGTGAAGCTGACGGTCAGACACCACGGCCGGTCATCGAGCCGACGAGACAGGTCATAGAGCTTGCGAGTGGCGTGGTAGGCTACCTCGTCGTCATACTCCATCTGGTTGGTGATTTCGGCAACCCCTGCACCCGTCACCGAACCCAGATTGTGATACCACCAGTCGATCCGCTCGCCCGGCTTGGTATAATCGGGCGTCCAGCCAAAATCCGCGGGATAGATGTCGGTCGTCAGACGCTCTTCGAAGCCGTGCAGCTGGTCAGGCCCGACGAAATGCATCTTGCCTGAGAGACCGGTGTAATAACCGGCTGCCCGCAGATGGTGCGCATAGGTCGGAATGTCGGAGGCGAACTCGGCGGCATTGTCGTAAACCCGCGTCCGGCTTGGCAATTGCCCGGACATTAGGGAGGCGCGGGCCGGCGCACAAAGCGGGCTGGCCGTATAGGTATTGGCGAAGCGTACAGACCGCTCCGCCAAGGCTTTCAGATGCGGTGCATGGAGAAAATCGGCCGGTCCATCGGGAAACAACGTCCCGTTGAACTGGTCGACCATCAGAATGAGGATATTGGAACGCGGCATTTCCACTTTCCGGCTCAGAGACCAAGCTTGCCCTTAACGGCATCCGCACCCGGTTTTCCATCCAGCGTGGTAACGCCCTGAAGCCAGCCATCCAGCGCTTTGGGGTTGGCCTTCACCCAGGCCGCTGCCGCGGCTTTGGAATCCTCTCCGCCGAGAATCGAACCCATGAGGGTATTTTCCATGCCGATATCGAACTTCAGGTTTTTGAAGAGCGCCGCCGCGTTGGGGCATTTTTCCGGCCAGCCGGTGCGGGCAAGCGTATAAACCTCTGCGCCGCCGAAATTCGGGCCGAAATAGGCGTCACCGCCGGAGAGATAGGCGATATCGATCTTCTCGTTCATCGGATGCGGCGCCCAGGCAAGGAAGACCACGGCCTTCTTATCCCGGCCCGCCCGTTCCACCTGCGCCAGCATGGCCTGCTCACCCGATTCGACGAGCTGCCAGCCTTTAAGGCCGAAATCATTGGCGTCTATGATCTTCTGGATATTCTGGTTGGCGGGTGCGCCGGGCTCGATGCCGTAAATCTTGCTCTCGAATTCATCGGCATGTTTGGCGAGATCGGCGAAATCCTTCACGCCCTTCTCCGCCATGTAGGACGGCACCGCCAGCGTGAACTTGGCGCCCTCGAGATTCTTCGTCAAGACCTCGGCAGCTTTCGCCGAATTGAGGTCATCTACGAAGGATTTCTGCGCCGGCATCCAGTTCCCGAGGAAAACGTCGATTTCGCCGTTCTTCATCGCCTGATAGCCAATGGGCACGGAAAGCGTCTTGACGTCGGCTTCATAACCCAATGCATCGAGCAGTACCGAGGCGACGCCATTGGTTGCGGTAATATCCGTCCAGCCGGGATCGCTTAGACGTACGAGCTTGCAGGACGCGTCATCGGCCGCCTGAAGCGGGGTGGAGAAGGCCGCCACGGACAGGAACAGGCCGGCGGCGATGCGGTGCAGATGAGAAACGGTTTTCATTGCGGCTCCCCTTGTATTAGTCCAGTTTATTGAACACCACATTGTTTTTGCCTGTGAAGCGGGTATTTTTCGATAAGTGATATAAGGAAATTTAATGTCAGACCGGCCGCTCGATCTCGGATGGATGCGCATCTTTACCGAGGTTGCCCGCCAGGGCAGCCTGACGGCGGCGGCGGGCTCCCTGCGGCTCACCCAGCCTGCCGTCAGCTATCAGATGCGCAGGCTCGAAGAGGAGCTTGGGGTGGCGCTCATCCGCCGCAAACATCGCGGCATCGATCTGACGGCAGAGGGACAAAGGCTGTTCGAGATCGTCTCCCGCAATGTCGATGCCATTGATCTGCTCGCGCAGCAGCTTCGGCGGACGGAGGAACGCCAGACCATCCGCCTGCATACGGACTATGCCTTTTCGTCATTGTGGCTCATTCCGCGGATGCACGGATTTCGAGCGCTCAACCCTGACATCAACATCCAGATCGTCGCCACGCAGGACCCGTTGGGTCAGGGCAAGCATGACAGCGACGTGATGATCATTTTCGGCACCCGGCAGGAGGCGGGTGACGGGGCCGTACTGCTGCTTTCGGAAAAAGTCACGCCGGTCTGTTCACCTGCGTTTCTGGCAGCAACGCCGGCGCCCGCAGGCGTTGCTGATTTTTCGCGGCGGAAACTCATCCACCTCGAAAATACCTCATCAGCGCACTGGTTCGACTGGCCTTCCTATTTCAAGCATTTCGGCGTTCAGAGAGGCCCCGAAAACGACGGCGGCGACATCAGCTTCAACAATTACACCATGGTGGTTCAGGCGACCATCGGAGAACAGGGCTTTGCGCTCGGCTGGGCCGGGCTCGTCGATCCACTGCTCGAGGCTGGCGTACTGGTCACGGCAGGCCCTAGCCTCGATGCACCGGGGCGCGGCTACTGGTTGATGCGGCCGAAAAGCAGCGACAGCGCGGTGAGAAAACTCACCGGCTGGCTGATTGACGAGCGGCGGTGAGGCCGCCGCAGCCGCCCCCGGCGTCCGGTTCAGATCGGATAATGCAGCGGCCCGTCCTGCAGCGTGACCCAGCGTAATTCGGTGAATTCCGCAATGCCCGCCGTGCCGCCGAAGCGGCCGTAACCGGAGGCCTTGACCCCGCCGAAAGGCATCTGCGCCTCATCGTGAACAGTCGGCCCGTTGATGTGGCATATGCCGCTTTCGATCCGCGCGGCAATGGCAAGCGCCCGCGCCTGGTCCCTGCCGAAAATCGCGGCGGAAAGACCAAACTCTGTTTCATTGGCGATGCTTACCGCCTCATCGACGCTGCCGGCCCTGATGATGGAAACGACCGGACCGAAACTTTCCTCGGAATAAAGCCGCATGGCGGGAGTGACGCCATCGATGGCGATCGCATCGAGCATGGTGCCGGTGCCGCCGCCACCCGCGACCAGCTTTGCGCCTTTGGACACGGCGTCGTCCACCAGCGCCCTTATGCGTGACGTCGCTTCGGCGCTGACCAGTGAGCCTAGCGGTGTCTTTCCCTCGCGTGGGTCCCCGGCCGTGAGGTTGGACGCTTTTTTGGCGAAGGCCTGCACGAATGTATCGGCAACGCTGTCGAGCACGATGATGCGCTCCGTCGACATGCAGATCTGGCCCTGGTTCATGTAGGCGCCGAAGGCGGCCGCCGCGACAGCGGCGTCGATATCGGCATCATCAAGCACGATGAACGGCGCCTTGCCGCCGAGTTCCAGCAGCGCTGGCTTCAGGTAACGGCCGGCCGTTTCGGCAATCACGCGGCCAACGCGGGTTGACCCGGTAAAGTTGACGCGTCTGACAGCGGAGTGCGCAATCAGCGTATCGACGATCTTTGCTGCATCCTCCGGCGCATTGGAGACGGCGTTGAGCACGCCCTTCGGCAGACCTGCCGATGAGACCGCCTCGATGATCAGCGCATGGGTGCGCGGGCAAAGTTCCGAGGTTTTCATCACCACCGTATTGCCGCAAGCCAGCGGCGTGGCGATGGAACGTACGCCGAGAATGACGGGCGCATTCCAAGGGGCGATGGACAATACCACGCCCGCCGGCTGGCGCAGTGCCATCGCCGTCGTTCCCGGCCGGTTGGAAGGAATGATCTCGCCCTTGATCTGGGTGGTCAGGCTTGCGGCCTCCACCAGCATATCGCTTGCGAGCTTCACATTGAAACCAGCCCAGGCATCGGTCGCGCCGATTTCTTCCTTCATCGCCTGGGTAATGTCAGGCCCGGCGGCGAGCAGCGCCTGAGCCGCCGCCAGCAGCAGGCGGCGGCGCTCGCCGGGCGATGTGGCCGACCAGACGGGAAAGGCGGCCGCGGCAGCATCGGCCGCACGGGTAGCGTCCTCCACCGTTGCCGCCGCCGCGCTGGTCGCAACGTCGCCGGTGATCGGATTGTGACGCTCGAAGCGCTTTCCGTTCGCGGCCGGGCAATGGTCGCCACCGATGAAAAGATTGACAGTCTGCATGGTCTTCCTCCTGAATTCAGACAATGGCGGCGGTGGTGCCGCCGAGAAACGCCCGTTGCACGGCGGCATCGGCGGAGAGGGCTTCAGCTGAACCTGTCCCGACGATACGCCCCGCTTCCAGCAAATAACCCCGGTCGGCCAGCGCCAGGCTTTCGCGCACATTCTGCTCCACGAGCAGAAGGGAAAGGCCGCTCTTCTTGATCTCGGCCAGGGCGGCAAAAAGTTCCTGCGTGACGATGGGCGCAAGACCCAGACTCGGCTCGTCCAGCAAGAGATAATCCGGTGCCGACATCAGCGCCCGCCCGATGGCGACCATCTGCTGTTCGCCGCCGGACATGGTGCCGGCAAGCTGCTGCCGGCGTTCGGCGAGACGCGGAAACAGCGAGAAAATATGCTCCCGCGTCACTTTTTCTGCGGAACGGGCATGGCGAGGATTGGCGCCGAGGCGGAGATTTTCCTCCACTGTCAGCGCCGCGAAAATTCCGCGCCCTTCTGGCACCAGCGCCACGCCGCAGTCCACGATCCGATGAGGAGGAACAGCGGCAAGCGACGCACCGTCGACGCGCACTTCCCCGGATGCCGGCACAACCATGCCGCCGACAGCTTTCAGCAGCGACGACTTGCCGGCGCCATTGGCGCCAAGCAGCACCACGGTTTCGCCCTTCGCAACATTGAGCGATATGCCGTCAACCGCGAGATGTTTGCCGTAGCGGATTGTCAATGCATCTATTTCAAGCATGTGCCGCTCCCAGATATGCGGAGATAACCTGCGGATCATCAAGCACCGCTGCCGTCGGCCCGTCGGCGATCTTGCGGCCGGCCGCCATGACCACGGAGCGCGGGCAAAGGGCGCGCACGGCCGCCATGATATGTTCCACCAGCAGGATGGTCGTCCCTTCCGATGCCAGCCGCCGGATCAGCGCGATCCCCTCTTGCAGCTCCGTGGGGTTGAGGCCTGCGAGCCATTCGTCAAGAAGCAGAAGCTTCGGTTCGCCCGCAAGCGCACGCGCCAGTTCGAGGCGCTTCTGATCGATATAGGTGAGATCGCCGGCCGGCATGACTTCCCGCCCCGCGAGCCCTATTCTTTGCAGACAGGTGCGCGCGACCTTCTCCGCCGCTGGGCGGGACAACCGCTGCGGCCCGAACATGGCCGAAACCGCGACATTGTCCAGCAGGGAGAGCGAAGGCAAAAGCCGCACGAGCTGGAAGGTGCGCGCCACGCCGGCGCGCGCAATCGCATCCGGCCGCCGGCCGGCAATCTCCTGCCCTTCCAGCCGGATTGATCCCTCCGTCGGCTTCAGCGCGCCCGAAATCAGGTTCATCAGCGTCGTCTTTCCGGAACCGTTCGGCCCGAGCAGCCCCACGACCTCGCCAGCCTTGATAGTCAGGCCCAGACCGTCCACTGCCTTCAGCCCGCCGAAGGTCTTGCGGATATCAGCAATTTCGAGAACCGTGCTCATGCCATCTTCTCCTTTTTGCGCAACTTCTCCAGCGCCGCCAGCACGCCATCCGGCAACACAAAGACGATGAGGATGAAGAGAGCGCCGAGAATGATGGAAAAATGGTTGGGGAAATTGGCGCCCAGCCATTCGAACAGCAGGAACAGCGGCACAGCACCGAGGATGGGTCCCCAGCGGCGCGTCGCTCCGCCAAGCAGGGCCATGATCACGGTGAGGAAGGAAACCTGAGGATTGAAGACGATGGCCGGCTCGATATAGACCCAGCGCGGGGCCTGGATGGCGCCAACAAGCGTGATGATGGTGGCGGACAGCACGAAGAGCGCCAACTTGGTGCGGGCAAGATTAATTCCTGCGTGGGCGGCCACCACCTCATCATCGCCGATTGCCTTCAGCGCCAGGCCGAGCTTGCTGCGGTCGATGAGAGTCGACAGGACAAGAGTAACGGCGGCCAGCACCAGCAATTGCCAGAGGACATGCTGCGGCTCCAGCGGCAGGAAGATATAGCGCCCGAGCGTTCCGGTCACATTCACTTCATACCAGGTGATGAGCTGGCGGATGAGTTCGGCGAGGCCGAAAGAAAAGATCACGAAATAAATGCCGGCGACGCGCAGCGTGGAAAGCCCAACGACGAAGGCAAGCGCCGCGCCGACAAGGGCGGAGCACAGGAGGACGAGCGGCCAGGGCAAGACCTCGCTCAGCACCGCGACCGTATAGGCCCCGACACCGAAAAAGGCGACGGTGGCGAGCGATATATAGCGGGTCGGACCGGAGAACATGGCCCAGGCGGAAGCAAGCGTGGCATAACCGAGAAGGCCGATGATGACGCCGACACCATAGGCATCGAAGAAGAAGGGGGAAAGCGCCAGCAGCGCGGCTGCGGCGAGGCCGATCAGAAGCGGAATCATTTGCCCCTCCTTGCGAAGATGCCTTCCGGACGCCAAAGCAGGACCATGAGAAAGAGCAGGTAGGTGGCGGCAAGTGTGAGGCCGGGATCGACATAAACCAGCACAAAGGTTTCCACGAGACCGAGCAGCAGCCCGGCGACCAGCGCGCCGAGCAGATTGCCGACACCGCCCATGATGACGACGACAAGCGCCTTCATGGTGAAGACCACGCCATAGGAAGCGGAGAAGGTCTGGTACATCGAGATCATCACCCCGCCCGCCACGGCGAGTGCGCCACCGAGAGCAAAGCCAAGGGAAGCCACACGGTTCACATCGATGCCGACCAGCGGCGCGGAACGGGGCGACAGCGCCACTGCCCGCAGGTTAAGACCCCAGCGGCTGTGGGTGAGCGCCAGATAAAGCCCACCGCCAATCAGGACGGACAAGCCGAAAGACAGAAGCCGGTTCATTGCCACCGTCGTGCCGAATATATCGACTCCATCGGCGAGATAGGAATAGGAATGGTAATTGCCGCCGAACGCCACGAGCATGATGCCCTGGATAACGAAGAGCAGTCCGAAGGTTGCCAGAATGGAAGCGACTTCCAGACGGCCGGAGCCGCCTGAACGGCGCACCAGCGGTCGCATCATGACCCGGTAGATCGCGAAAGACAGGCCGTAACCGAGCGGTACGATGATGAAAAGCGACCAGAGCGGCGAAAGCCCGTAACCGGAAAACAGAACGAAGGTGATGAAGGCAGCCGCGATCAGCACTTCGCCATAAGCGAGGTTCATGATGCGGGCGATGCCATATTGCAGCGAAAGTCCAAGCGCGATCAGCGCATAGGTCCCTCCCAGCATCAAGCCGAAGATGAGGGTGGATAAGAACAAGGAAATGTCTCCAGTCTGGAACATGGCCGAAGCCTTCCGGCCGGGTTCACGGCCCCGGCCGGAAAGGGCTTACCATTGCGGCTTCGGGACAACGGGCTTGGCCGCACCTGGACGTTCCGCGGGCGCAATCGCGACAAAACGCTCGCCCTGCCATTGCCCCGCCCACCACAGCTGACGAAGCTGGTTGTCTTCAAGTTTGACCGGGCCGATAACGGTGTCGAAGCTTCCCGTCGAAAGCTCGCCTGCCACCGCCGCCTTGTCGAGCCCGACGCGCTGGATTGACTGGGCCAGCATTTCGAGGCTCGCATAGGTGATGGCGCTTGCCCAGCTGTCCGGCTTGGTGCCGATGAAGGCTTCGTGACGCTTGAAATAATCCTCGATCCTGTCGCTGCTGCCATCGACGCCGCCGATGCTGATGACACCTTCCTGCTTGCCATCGGAAACCTTCGGGAAAATCGGGAAAGCACCGCCGACACCGACGTAGAACACCTTCGGATTATATCGTGCAGTCTGCGCCTGCTTCGTTACCGCGAAACTGTCCGGCGGGTAGGAGAAGGCGATGAAACTGTCCGCACCGCTTGCCGCGGCCTCGTTCACAAACGCAGCAAAATCGGAGGTGCCGACCGGATAGGTCTTGTCATAAGCAAGCGTAAAACCTGCTTCCTTCAGCGCGGGTCGCGCAGCCTTGATGAGATCGATGCCGAAACCGTCCGCGACAGATATCACGGCCACCTTGTCATTGATCTGGCCTGCTTCGCGGGCGGCTTTCAAAACATCGGCCAGTGCAACGGCATAGTCGTGCCCCCCGCCCAGCATCCAGAAGCTCTTCTTCCAGCGCGCGGCGAAATCGGGCGCCTTGTCGGTGACGCCGGTGACCGCGAGCTGCGGATAGCCGAAACGGTCATAGAGCGGCGCAACCGCCAGATTAAACCCCGTGCCCCAGGGCGGCAGGATGAAATCCACCTTGTCCTGGCTGGCCAGCCGCTCGGTGAACCGCACCGCGTCCTCGGCCGAGGAACGGTCGTCATATTCGACCACGTCAACTGGCAAGCGCTTGCCATCTGGCAGCGTGAGGCCGCCGGCATCGTTGACCTCCTTCACCCATAGTTTGTAGTTCGGAATGGTCGTGATACCCGCGCCGGTAGCATTGGCGCCGCTTTTTGACACGGCATAGCCAATCTTTACGGAAGTGCGGTCCTGCGCAGTGGCATGACTGAAAGACACTGCAGACAGGGCAGCACCGGAGAGCAGGCAGAACAGCGTTCTGCGCTTCAAATTGTTCATGATGTTCCTCCCAAAGCGCTCGATCGGGCAGCCCTTCTCCTCAAGACTCCCCACGCGCTGATCGAAGTTTAGCAATGACAGTCGCATATAAAATGCACTAGTGTAGTACATTATTGCACTTTTGGAGGTTGAATGCCGCTGCACAGCCAGTTTGCCGCCAATCGCGTGGAGATCACGGCACGTGCCTTCGCCTCCTCGCTGCGCGTATCGGAATTCCGGCTGGAAGCAGACAGCGCCCACATGCTTTTGCTTTCTGTCGGGGAAGCGGAGATCACGCAGGGCGATAAGAGGCTGGATGTCCCTTCGCCGGGGCTCATCTGGCTGCCCATAGGCCCGGCCGGCCGCGTGAGACTGAGCGCCGGAAGCCGCGGATCGCTGTTGACGACCACCGAAATCGGGCTGGCTCACGCGATGCCGACGGGCACGAGCGCAAACGCCGTACGCGCGATACTGCAGCGTATTCTGGTACAGACGCCCGAAGAGCTGGACCAAAAGGAACTGGAGGCTTATCTCCAGACAATCGCGAGCGAAAATGTCCGCGCAGCGACCGGTTCCGACACGATCATCGCCAGCCTGCTCTGCGTCACCCTTGTCCGGGTCTGTCAGCACGCCATCGCCGATGTTGCTGCCGCCGTCTCCACCCCGGGCGGCCTCACCGAACGTTTCGTCCTTCTGGTGAGCCAGCACAAGCACGATCAATGGGCCGTCGAAGATTATGCACACCATCTCGGCGTTACCCGCGAGCGACTGGGATTCGCGGTCCGCAAGGCCACGGGGCTTTCGCCACAGGCCTATATCCACCGGGAACTCCTGTCAGAGGCGCGCGACCTTCTTCTGAACTCTTCGCTGCAAGTCGCTGAAATCGCGTTTCGATTGGGTTTTCAGGACCCCGGCTACTTCAATCGCTTCTTCACCCGCAACGAGGGGACCTCTCCCGGCCGTTTCAGAAGAACGGCAAGGCAGAAGCAGAACATGCCGCCGCCATCCTATGCGGCCTGGCCGTGACGGGACAGGAGGCTGACAACTACGCGGCTTCCAATTCCTTGATATTCGCAAGGTCCGTTTCCAGCCTCGTTGCAGCCGCCTTAATGTCAAAAGCGTTCTGCAAGTTCAGCCAATATTCCGGGGTGGTCTTGAAAAACTTTGCCAGACGCAAGGCGGTGTCCGCGGTGATACCAAGTTTCTCTCCCGCAATCCGTTCTATGCGGGTGCGCGGAACATTGAGGTGCCTTGCGAGCGCGTATGCCGACATCCCCAGCGGCTCAAGATAGAGTTCCCGCAGGATTTCGCCCGGATGGATCGGAGGCGATTTACTGATTGTCATGCTCGCTGGCCCTCCTTGGCCGATTTGTCATGAGCCTTTCCACGAGAATAACCGACTAGTGATAGTCGGTTATTTCCACGTTTTCCGGTCCTGCTTGCGTCCAGACGAAGCAGATGCGCCACTGCTTGTTGATCCGGATCGAATATTGTCCCTCACGGTCGCCGGAAAGCTTTTCCAAACGATTACCGGGCGGTGACCGAAGGTCTTCAACCGTAGTCGCCGCATCCAGGACCGTGAGCAGTTGCTGGGCGCGGCGTAGCATATCGGAGGGAAATCCCTTCTTCACAGATCCGTCGTCAATCGAAGCAGTCAGCTTGTTTTTGAAAGAACGGATCATCGCCTGCCTCTTGATGTTCGTATCATAAATAGATACGCGCAGAAGTCAACGAAACCGTATCTCAAAGAGATACGTTATTATTTCCCCTGCACGGTCCGATGCCGCCCGATAGGCAGCATCATCGGCTTGCCCGACGTCGGGTCCGTGATGACACGGCTTTCAATACCAAAAACGTGGCGGACATTTTCTTCCGTCAACACGTCTTCCGGCGTGCCGAAGACATGCAGCTTTCCGTCGCTCATGGCGACGAGATGATCGGCATAACGGGCTGCGAGATTGAGATCGTGCAAGACCATGACGATGGTGGTCTCACGCGACTGGTTGAGGTCTGGGAGAAGGTCCAGCACCTCGACCTGATGGCTGATATCGAGGAAGGTGGTCGGCTCATCCAAGAGCAATATGTCGGTCTGCTGGGCAAGCGCCATGGCGATCCACACGCGTTGCCGCTGACCGCCCGATAATTCATCCACCGGCCGTTCGGCAAGCTCGACCGTGTCGGTGGCGACGAGTGCTGCGGCAACCGCTTCGTCATCCTCACGTGTCCAGCGTGCGAACAGGCCGTGATGCGGATGTCGTCCACGGCTGACGAGATCCGCAACCACGATACCTACAGGCGCTATCGGCGATTGCGGCAGGAGACCCATCCGCTGAGCCAGTTCCCGGGAAGGCAGACGATGGATCGACTTGCCGTCAAGCAGGACCTGACCGGCGCGCGGTGTGATGAGCCGCGACATGCTGCGTAGCAGAGTGGACTTGCCGCAGGCATTCGCGCCGACGATAACCGTGATCTTCCCGCGCGGGACGGTGAGGTTCAGCTCTTCTATGATGAGGCTGTCGCCATAGCCGGCCGAGAGGCCGCTTACGGAAAGAGAGTGGCCGGTCATAACGAGCCTCCGCTGCGGTTGACCCGCACGATCAGATAAATCAGATAGGGTGCACCGAGCGCACCGGTGACGACGCCGACCGGGTAACGGCCGGGCAGCAGGAACTGGCCGCAATAGTCACCCGCCAGCACCAGCGCCGCCCCGACCAGTGCGGCGGGAAGGAGCAGCGATCCATTGCTGCCAACGATACGCGCTGCAATTGGTCCGGACAGGAACGCAACGAAGGCGATCGGCCCCGAGACGGCCGTAGCAAAGGCGATCATACCAACGGCTGCGACGATGACGACGATGCGTGTTGCCCCGACCCGAACGCCGAGTGCCGCGGCGGCATCATCACCGAGCCTGAGCGTCTCGAGATCCCGTGCACGGCTGAGAAGCAGGCCGCCGAAGAAAACCAGCGCGATGGCAAGCGGCAGTGTCTGGGCAAGTTTGGCGCCATTGACACTGCCGGTCAGCCAGCGCATCGCCTCCTGCAGTGTCCAGGCCGGCGCGACGGAGAGAATATAAGCGATGATGCTTTCCAGCATGGCAGAAACACCGATGCCGACAAGGATCAGACGCGTTCCGGCCACGCCGTTGCGGAAGGAGAGGAGATAGACCAGTAGGGCGATGCCAAGGCCGGCGACGACGGCGACAACCGAAACCAGCGGTCCGTTCATCTGCAATACGACGATGGCAAAGACGGCGGCGGCGCTGGCGCCGGAGCTGATGCCGATAATGTCGGGGCTGGCGAGCGGGTTGCGTAGCATGATCTGAAAGGCGACGCCGCCAAGGCCGAAGCTCAGCCCCGCCAGCACCGACAGCAGCGCGCGTGGCAGGCGCAATTGTCCGACGGTGAAGCTGACGCCGGCGATGTCCTCGCCGAGCAGCACGCGGATCACCTGACCGGGCGGGGTGAATGATTGGCCGAGCGTCAGCGTGAGCGCAAAAGCCGCGACGAGAAGCGTCAGCAGGCAAAAGATGACGAGACGGCGCCGGCCCTGCCGACGATGGCGGTTGAAACCCAGCGTTTCGACGACTGAGGGAAACATGCTCACAGCTCACGCACCCTCTGCCGTCTGACGATCCAGATGAAAAAGGGCGCGCCGACCAGCGCCGTGACGATACCGACATCGAGTTCGGAGGGCCGCGCGACGATGCGGCCGACAATATCGGCGGCCAGCAGCAGGCAGGCGCCTCCAAGTGCAGAAAACGGAAGGAGCCAGCGATTGTCCACCCCGACCAGCGAGCGGCAGAGGTGAGGCACCACCAGACCGACAAAACCGATCGGGCCGCAAATGGCGGTGGCAGCGCCGCACAGAAGAATGGCGCCGAAGGATGCCATGGCTCTGGCGACGGCAACGTTTTCTCCAAGGCCGGCGGCCAGCTCGTCGCCAAGCGCCAGTGAATTCAACTTCCGCGCCGAAAGCAGGCTTATGACGAAACCGGCAGCCAGAAAGGGCAATACGGTCTCGATACGTTCGAAGGTCGCCCCGCCGACACCACCGATCTGCCAGGCGCGGACGCCGCCGGCGATATCGCTGCGCGGCAACACCACGGCGATGACGAGCGACGAGAAGGCGACGGAGGTGGCGGCACCCGCAAGTGCGAGTTTCAGCGGCGTGGCCCCGCCTCGCCCGAGCGAACCGACAACATAAACGAAGATCGCGGATGCCCCCGCCCCGGCAATTGCCGTGACGATGAAGGCCTGAGCCGAGGCGATGCCGAACCAGACGATGCCGATGACAACGGCAAGCGACGCCCCCATGTTCACGCCGAGAATACCGGGATCAGCAAGCGGATTGCGTGTGACCCCCTGCATGATCGCGCCGGCCAGCCCCAGCGCGGCACCCGCTATAAGCGCAAGCACGGTGCGCGGCAGGCGCACAGCAACCGCCGCTTCTGCAACCGTTTCGACACGGCCACTCACCCCACCAAGAATATCCGCAAATGAGACCTCACGCGTGCCGATGGCAACCGACAACGCACATAGCAGCCCGAGAAGCGCCAGCACCGCGCCAAGCCACGCCATCCGCACGCGGTTCGAGCGCCCGGCCAAAAGCACGGCAGCCGCTTTGCCGGATCCGGACATTGTCACTGTGATTTCCCGGACTTGCCCGCGGCCCTTGCCAGAAGATCGGCATAGTCCTTCAACACCCATGAAATCGACAGAGGCGTTGGATTAGAAGCCGTGCCGAGCGGATCGCGCCCCAGCATAACGACAGCATCGTTTGAGACGGCAGGCGTCCGGGCGAGAAGCGGATCAGCGCGCATGGCATTCAGCAGCGGCTCGCTACCATAGGTCACGATGATATCGACATCGTCGAAGGCATCGACGCGCTCGGCGCTGATACTGGCAGCGAATTGCCCAGGCCTCGTTGCCTCCGCGACGCTTTTGGGGGACGCAAGGCCAAGATCTTTGAAGAACTTCACTCTGGTATCATTGGCCGTATAGAAATTGACGACGCTGAGATTTGTGGCGTCGAGATGGGTGACAAACATGGCCGACTTGCCCTTCAGTTGCGGGTGGCCGGCAACGACCTCGGCTATTTCACCCTCGATGCGCCTGATGAGCGCCTCCCCTTCTGCGGCCATTCCAAGACCGGCGCTATTCAGCCGGATCATGTCGCGCCAGTCCGTCGCCCATGGCGAAACAGGATAAGCGACCACCGGCGCGATCTGGCTGAGCGTGTCGTAGTCGGACTGGCTAAGGCCGGAATAGGCCGCGAGGATGACATCCGGCTGCGTTGCCGCCACAGCCTCGAAATCGATGCCGTCACCCTCGTCGAACAGCACAGGCTTTGGCGCGTCGAGCTCAGATAGCCGCTTCGCCACCCAGGGCAGCAGCCCGTCACCGTCATCATCGCCGAAGTTGGCGGCGGCAAAGCCGACGGGCACGATGCCGAGCGCCAGCGGCACCTCATGGTTGGCCCAGGCGACGGTAGCGACCCGCTCGGGCTTCTTCGCAATCGTCGTCGTGCCGAACGCATGTTTGATGGTGACGGGATAGGGTGCCGTCTCCTCCGCCACAGCTGTATTCTGTGCGATCACGGACAGAAAAAACACGAAGACCGGTAGAAGACCACAAAACAGGCGGGGCATGAGCGAGGCTTTCAAAGTTCAAAAGTGGACTTGAATTCTCAGCTTCAATTGCCCCCGTCAAGTCCGGGGAGGAAATGCTGCCGCAACAGCGGTGAAATTTCCGGGGTTTTGTACAAAACCGAAAAAATTTACAATACCGGACAAACTTTCTCAAGTTATTGGGCGCATCGAGAGTGGTCCGTGAAAACGGCGATCGGGGCATTAATTTCTGGAACCTACCAATGAATATCGAAATCCAAGGCAGAAACCGCAAAACCGCGCGACGTCTCCACGGGAAAGCGGCCCTGCTGACCTGCACGGCGCTTGCCGCATCCATGCCCGGCCTTCTCGTGGCGCAGGAGGCTGCCAACACGGGCGGCAGCACGGTTCTGGAGACCATCACCATCGACAGCGGTGACAATGATCAGAAATCGATCGTCGCCACCCGCACGACGAGCGGCAGCAAGATGGCGACCGATATTCTCGACACACCTGCCTCTGTCTCTGTCATTACCGCCAAGGAAATGCAGCAGCGCGGCGTGCAGACGGTGGAAGAAGCACTGCAATATACCGCCGGCGTCACCACGGATTTTTACGGCTCCGACGACCGTTTCGACTATTTCAAGATTCGCGGTTTCGACGCTTACATGTACCGCGACGGCTTGACGCTCGGCCGCCCCTTCGGCGCGCTGCGCGAAGAAACCTATGCCTATGAGCGCGTCGAAGTCATAAAGGGCGGCAATTCTACCACCTTCGGCGTTTCGGACCCCGGCGGTTCGGTAAATTACTCCACAAAAGTGCCGAAACATGCGCGCTTCGGCGAAGCCTATGTGACCGGCGGTTCTTATGGCCGCGCCGAGACCGGCTTCGATTTCGGCGACAACATCACCGGGGACGACACTCTGTCCTATCGTCTGACCGGCAAGCTTCGCAACGCCGATGCGGAATATGACTATTCCCGCGACGACGAGAAATTCTTCATGGGCGGTCTTACCTGGCGTCCGACCGACGCCACCAGCCTGACTGTCGTTTACGACCACCTTAACAAGGATGGCGTTCCCGGTGGCGGCGGCCATCCCGTCGGCTCGCATTTCGACCGGAGCCGCTTCTTCGGAGAACCCGACTACAACTATCGCGGCACGAACCGCAACTCGCTGAGCGTGATGTTCGATCACGATTTCGGATCCGGCCTGACGCTGAGTTCCAACGCCCGCTACAGCAAGGCGAATACGGACTTCGGTTATGCCTATATATCGTCGACGCCGACCAACGGTTCGACCATCGCCAATCGTTCCTATTTCGGCAACGACACCGAGACCGAAAACTTCCTGATCGACACGCGCCTGCAATATGACACGCGGTTCGACAACGTAGAAAGCCGCAGCCTGGTCGGTGTTTTCTATAATGACTACACCTCCGGCAGCAAAAGCTACTTTGGCGCTGCACCGAGCATCGACTGGATGAACCCGATCTATACCGGCGCGCCCTCTTCCGTGCCGCTCTATGCGGACTCCCTGACGGACCAGAAGACAAGAGCGCTCTATCTGCAGCAGGACCTGACCTTCTTCGACAGGCTCACCATCAGCGCCGGCCTTAGAAACGACTGGATCGACACCGACCAGACAAACCGGCTGAACCGCACGACGGCGAGCGGCGACATCAGCGAACTCACGAAGCGCATTGGTGTGTCCTACAAGATAACCAACGAGATCGCGCCCTATATCAGCTATGCTGAATCGGTAGTGCCCGCGTCCGGTCTCACCGTCGAGCCGGAGCGCGGCGAACAGATCGAACTCGGCGTGAAGTACCGGCCGGACGCTTTCCCGGCTCTCTTCACTGCCTCGATCTACGATCTGAAAAAGAACAACATCACCGTCACAAGCCCGATCACCAGCCTGCCCACAACGATCGGCGAGGTGCGTGTGCGTGGTCTTGACCTCGAGGCCAAGGCTGAGGTCACAGACAGTCTCAGCCTGACGGCAGCCTATTCCTATCTCGATGCGGAAATCGCCGAAAACGGCACTGGCGGCAATGTCGGCAACAGGCCGCAGTTTGTGCCCGAACATCAGGCCTCACTATGGGTCAACTATACGCTTGCGGGCAACGACCATTTCGGTGACATGACGTTCGGTCTCGGCGGCCGCTATACCGGCGCCTATTACTTCGACAATGCCAACAAGGTCGAAACCGGAAGCAGTGTGACCGTGGATGCGGCATTCAGCTACAAGATCCAGGAAACCGCCTCGCTGGATGTCAATGTCTCCAACCTTTTCAACGAAAAACACGTTTCTTATGGCGGGTTTGGAGCAGACTTCTACAATCCGGGCAGGGCGTTTTCGGTTACCCTGCGCAAGACATGGTGATGTAAGATATCCACCATATTTCAATATATTGTGGATATTTCCTGATGCACGATGTCATGCTCTGGCTTGCCGAGATTCAAACAGGCGGTCGCCCACCACGGCCTACGCATCAGGACGCAAATCCCGCCTTTTCAAAGCAGCCTGTGCAGACGTCGCCAGGCAGCAGGCGTGTTACCCACGGACTGACGGAACGCCTTGGTGAGATGAGCCTGATCGGAAAAACCGAGCTGGGCAGCAACATCGGCCACCGTCAGATCGCCTTCCAGCAGAAGTTTCTGTGCGGCATCGATACGCCGCTCAAGTTGCCATTGCAGAGGTGTTTTGCCGGTTGTCTGGCGAAACACCGTGGCGAACCAGCTTTCCGATAGCCCGACAATATCGGCCATCTCGGCGACCGTCATGCGGTCATCACCGCGCTTTTCCACGCGGGCGAGTAACCGGTTCATCTGCGCCTGCGTCAGCCTGCCATTGGCCTGCTCGGGCGTTGGTCCGGGAATATCCAGCAAGCCGGCAACAATACTGCCGACGAGGCTTTCGGCATAAAGCGAATGTTTCTGCGGCTCGGCCAGTTCATCCACCAGCAGGCCCGCCAGGGTTTCCACCCCGCCGATATCCTGTATCTCGACCGGACGGCGTAACGCGGTCATGGCCGCCGAACCGCCGACTGCCGGGGACAGGAAGCGGAGAAGGCGGTCCTTGTGGATATGCAGGTTGAGATGGGAAAAACGATGCGTGGCGCTGCTGCCCGTCCACATGGGCACGCCTGCCGGCACGTAAACCGCCCGCGTCATCGGCCGCGAATGCTGCGAAAGCTCGCCGTCGCGATTTGATATGCGGATCCGCGACGAGACGTCGTTGAAGAAAATCATGATGCGTGGATCGGCGGCGAGATAATACCCCTTCGCCCCCACTTGGCTCTCCGCCTCCCAGAAAGCGCTGACCAGCCCGTCGAACTGGCGCCACTTGACCGGCGCGGTGACGCTGATCCCTTCCGTGTACCAGGTCATGGAATGCCAGAAACCCAATGCAGTTACCGTCCGGTTGTCGAGCCGAGGCCGAGGCGTGGAAATAAACGTGGCACAGTGCAATCGTGGCGATCACCCAGCACGCCGCCATAACATGACTTATCTATTCATGTTAATAGCAAAGATCATTATGAATAGAAACATTCTCCCCCGCGAAAAGGCTGGAACCTCTGCCCGGGACGACCGTTGAATTCCTGACAGGAACCAAACGAGGGAGATTATTCATGGACCGCAACAAGGAACCCGGCGACTTCGCAGAGAAGAAGCGCGAGGAACAGGGCCGCGGCGTCATCGTCGCCGGACCGGATGCCCACGAGAATGAAAAGAGCGGTAGAACCCCGTCGCAAGGGGCGGAGAAATCATCCCCGGAGCGTCCGGTACCGTCTTCCGACCGTCGGTGAGCCGCCGCCGCGTCCAGCACATTTGCGCAACGCGTGTGAGAGCGCCAAGCCGATCTACGAGAAGCCGAAAACAAAAGCGCCTCCCCGATCTCTCAGGGAGGCGCTTTTTAATGGCAAACAGGCTCGTTACAGAAGATCGAAACGGTCGGCGTTCATCACCTTCGTCCAGGCGGCGATGAAGTCGCGGACGAATTTTTCCCTGTTGTCGTCCTGTGCGTAGACTTCCGCATAGGCACGCAGGATCGAGTTCGAGCCGATCACGAGATCGACACGAGTGGCGGTATATCGTGCCACGCCAGTCCTGCGATCACGAATCTCATAGAGATTGTTGCCGGTCGGGACCCAGGAATAGGCCATATCCGTCAGCGTCGTGAAGAAGTCGGTCGTCAGGGCGCCGGGCTTGTCAGTGAACACGCCATGTGTCGCACCGCCGTAATTGGCGCCAATGACGCGCAGACCGCCGATAAGTACTGTCAGTTCCGGCGCAGTCAGGCCGAGAAGCTGGGCGCGGTCCAGCAGCAGTTCTTCGGGGCTGACAACATAGTCCTTCTTGATCCAGTTGCGGAAACCATCCGCCAGCGGCTCGAGCGGAGCGAAGCTGTCGGCATCCGTCTGCTCGGCGGAAGCGTCGCCGCGGCCCGGTGCAAACGGCACGGCGATATCGAAGCCGGCCGCTTTCGCGGCCTGTTCCACGCCGTAATTGCCGGCCAGAACGATGACATCCGCGATGCTCGCACCGGTTTCACGGGCAATCGGCTCGAGAACCGAAAGCACATGGGAAAGACGGGCGGGCTCGTTGCCTTCCCAGTCCTTCTGCGGAGCAAGGCGGATACGTGCGCCATTGGCGCCGCCGCGCTTGTCCGAACCGCGGAAGGTGCGGGCGCTGTCCCAGGCGGTGGCAACCAGATCTGCGACCGGAAGGCCCGAAGCGGCGATCTTGGCCTGTACGGCAGCCACATTGTAGCTCGTCGAGCCTTCAGGCACCGGGTCCTGCCAGATCAGGTCTTCTGCGGGAACATCCGGTCCGAAATAACGGGATTTCGGCCCCATGTCACGGTGCGTCAGCTTGAACCAGGCGCGGGCGAAGACTTCGGAGAAATGATCCTGATCATCCTTGAACTTCAGCGAAATCTCACGGTAGATCGGATCGACCTTCAGTGCCATGTCCGCATCGGTCATCATCGGGATGGTGCGGATCGAGGCATCCTCGACGTCAACAGGCTTGTCTTCTTCGGCGATGGTGATCGGCGCCCATTGCGATGCACCGGCGGGGCTGTGCGTCAACGTCCACTCATGCTTGAACAGCATGTCGAAGAAGCCGTTGTCCCACTTGGTCGGATGGCTCGTCCACGCGCCTTCGATACCCGAGACGACGGTATCACGACCGATGCCGCGGCCCTTGGTGTTGATCCAGCCAAGGCCCTGATATTCCGGGCCTGCGGCTTCCGGATCGGGGCTGAGATTGGCCGCGCTGCCATTGCCGTGCGACTTGCCGATCGTGTGGCCGCCGGCGGTGAGCGCCACGGTTTCCTCGTCGTTCATGCCCATGCGCGCGAAGGTCTCGCGCATCTGCGCCGCCGTCGCCAGCGGATCGGATTTGCCGTTCACGCCTTCCGGATTGACGTAAATGAGACCCATCTGCACGGCGGCAAGCGGGTTTTCCAGCGTTTCCGGCTTCGTCACGTCGCCGTAACGACCGTCGCTCGGCGCCAGCCATTCCTTTTCATCACCCCAATAGGTGTCCTTTTCCGGAGCCCATATGTCTTCACGGCCGAAAGCGAAGCCGAAGGTCTTCAGGCCCGCAACGTCGTAGGCAATGGTGCCGGCGAGCGCGATCAGGTCTGCCCAGGAAATCTTGTTGCCGTATTTCTTCTTGATTGGCCACAGCAGGCGGCGACCCTTGTCGGTGTTGACGTTGTCAGGCCAGGAGTTCAGCGGTGCAAAACGCTGGTTGCCGGTGTTGGCGCCGCCGCGGCCGTCCGTTACGCGATAAGAGCCGGCGGCATGCCAGGTGACACGGGCCATCATACCCACATAGCTGCCCCAGTCGGCCGGCCACCAGTCCTGGCTATCGGTCATCAGGGCCCGAAGATCGGCCTTGAGGGCCTCGACATCAAGCGTCTTCAGCGCTTCGCGATAGTTGAAGGAGGTGCCAAGCGGATTGGTCTTGGTGTCGTGCTGATGAAGAATATCGAGGTTCAGCGCGTTCGGCCACCAGTCGGTCACCGATTTGCCGGAAGCCGTATTGCCTCCGTGCATGACGGGACATTTGCCAGCCGGTTTTGAAGTTGCGTCCATTTCGCCCTCCGATGGGTTTAGCAATTAAACAAAATAAGTTCGACACGGGCAGCGGTATGAATCAGCGTTCGCAACGGGTTACTGCCAACCGCAACGACACTGACGGCCTTTCACAGCTACAGCCTCTTTCTGTCATGATGATGACTAACAGGCGGGTTCCATAATTTCCAATTGTATATTCTAAATGCTGCGATATGCTGAGCTTATGATTGCGCTCTCCATGAAACATCTCCGCTATTTTGACGCTCTGGCGAAGATTGGCCATTTCGGGCGTGCTGCCGAGGCCTGCGCCATTTCGCAGCCCGCCCTTTCGCTTCAGATCCGTGAACTGGAAGAACTGATCGGTGCGCCGCTGGTCGAAAGAGGCAGCCGGCAGATCAGGTTGACCACTCTTGGCGAGGAGTTTGCCGAGCGCACCCGCGCGATCCTTCAATCGGTCGATGAGCTGCAGGATCTGGCGCGGGCTCGGCACGGCCCGCTCAGCGGCCGCCTGCGCATCGGCGTCATTCCGACCGTCGCTCCCTATCTTCTGCCACAGGTCATCAAGACGCTTACGAGACATTACCCCGGGCTGGAAGCACGTCCGCGAGAGGCGGTGACGCAAAAACTGATCGAGGACCTTCTGGAGGCCCGGCTGGACATGGCCATCGTCGCCCTCCCCGTCTCGGAACCGTCGCTGGAGGAAATCCCGCTGTTTTCCGAGGAATTCATCCTGGTGCGGCCGATGGAGGATGCGGGCATGCCGGTGCCGAGCGCCGACAAGCTCGGCGAAATGCGCCTGCTGCTTCTGGAGGAAGGCCACTGTTTCCGCAATCAGGCGCTATCCTTCTGCAGCACCACGAATGCGCCACCCCGCGTGCTGATGGAGGGGAGTTCACTATCCACTCTGGTGCAAATGGTCGGCGCCGGCATCGGCGTCACACTCATTCCACAGATGGCCGTCGACATGGAGACCCGGCAGTCCACGGTCTCGGTCTTCCGTCTGGCGGAACCGCGACCGTCCCGCACCATCGGTATTGTGTGGCGGAAGAGTAACCCGCTTTCGGCGCGGTTCGCTCATATCTCGGAGATCATCCGAGACTGTGGCCTGCAAAAAATTCAGGGCGGTAACGTTTCCACCAGATAGAGGTCAGGCGCACAGGGTGCGCAAAGTCGGGCCGAAGCCTCGAAAAAAGCCTTTTTGATGCGGCTGCGCTTGTCACTGCCATCCATTGTGGAAATGGGCACTTCGAACCCGAATATGCTCTCCGGCATTGCAAGCCGCTCGTTCCAGAAAGCGTCAATGTCCGAAAGCAGCATCTTCTGGCGCCGTCTTCGCCGATGGTTTATCGGATGCCGGGCCTGCGAGATCGCAAAGAAGCTATAAGCACCCTTTCCCAGATAGGCCTGCATAACCATCAACACCGCCTCTTTGGGGCGCAGACCACAAAGATCACGCGTTACAGCCACCATTTCCTGCTTCGCCGCGTGCGGCCCCTGCATTCCGCCGACCACGATCGTCCTGACATCGCCCCTGTTTACGAACATGAACTTGGCTGTCCAAACTGTCGCCTCATCCCGGCATCGGATCAACCGGATGGCAAACGCGCCCTCGTGCCGGCCGCCAAAGCGGTCCGCAAGCGCCAGGATACACCGGTAATCGTCGGAACGGCCGGAAATCACTGACATCTGGACGGCCTCCCCAGCCCAGATCGCTGCCATCACACCGCGCGAAAGGCACTCCCTGGCGAGGTGAAAATTCGTGGTCAGAAGTGCGAGACGTTTCTGGGAGCCCAGATTGGCGATAAGGAATTTCGAGAAAGGTTTTTGCAGCAGATCGTCGTGCGGAAGCGCTAATTGCTCCATTGCCGAAAACCGCATGAGAAAACGCCACCATCGCAGCGTCACGATGGGATTGCCCGCAAAACGCATCCATAAAAGAAAACCGCGCTTCCAGTGTGCCCGCCGGGTGAACCGCGCGAGCCTTGTCATAAGCGGCAAAAAAGACACTCCCGCCCTCTCAGCGGCTGGGAGACCTTCCGGGTAAGCCGGCAGCGGATCAAGCGCACCAGGGTCATGAGCACGCCGGAGGGCAGACGTTTCAGCGCGCCACATTTTGACACCTGCAGAGAGAATGAGAGCAAAGGGAAAAGAGGGAGAAGGACATCTCGATAATAGCAATCACCTGCGAATTCGGATTTTGCCGCGCCAATCCAATTAGGCCCGTCAAGCTGACATGACTGTGAATCCAAACGGGCGGCGCGTGATGAAAACGAAGACTTTCCAGACGGGGAGTTTTCACGTGGCGGCACGGCACCGGCGTCCTCCAGAAGGGACCCACTGCGCCATCCCGGCCCATAGCGCCTTTGCCATCAGTCACGATCCGTCTCCACACCACAAACCAACTCAGTTCGGTCAGTCTGAAGGGCGTTCTGCACCGGTAACGTTACGTCAACATTATGCCGCCGGGCATTCAGGCCGGGTAATGCTGCTGCAATTATGAATGCCTATCCCTTGGCCATCGGCCCGAGCGCAGGCGGCGTGACCCGACGGTTACGGGTCGGTTTTATCTGGAGAAACAATGTTATGTGGATGAAGAGAACGATAAAGGCGGGGGGCGCGCTTGCTGGCTGCGTTCTCGTCGTCACCGCTCCCGGTCCGGTACGCGGAAGCGCGGATGCGAATGAGCGCGTCAAGGGTGTCGTGGCGGCGGCTACCATGAGCCCTGCCGGCATTCCTTTCGAACTCACAGAGCAGGAAACGGCAAAGATCGGTACAAGCTCCATGGCGGAGCGCCTCAGCATCAGCGGCGAGCTTCAGCCAATCAGCCGCGTTGTGATCCGCGCCCGCGAAGCCGGAAAGATACTTGAGATGACGGTCCGGGAGGGGCAGCCGGTCAAGGCGGGCGACCTGCTTGCGCGTTTTGAAACCGACGAGTTGCAATCAACGCTGCTGCTCCGGCAAAGCGACCGGAATGCGGCCGAGGCTGAGCTGACACTGGCGATGCAGGCGCTGGCGAGAACCGAACAGCTGGCTGCAAAAAACATTGCCTCGGCAGAGCAGCTCGACAAGGCGAAAAGCGATGTCGTGGTGAAGACGGCAAGGGTTCAGAGCCTGTCGGCACAGGTGGATATTGCCCGTCTCGCCCTCCGCAACGCCGAAATCCGTGCACCATTTGACGGTACCGTTACCAGACGTGTGGCAGAGACGGGGTCGCGGATCAGCGCCGATGGCGAACTTCTGACGCTGGTGGACAGCAGCGTGATGGAAGCAAAAGTCCTCGTAGCCACCCGCGATGTTCCCCGCATCGCACTCGGCCAGATGGCCGACCTGGAGATCGACGGGCTAAGTGGGGACGTCGTCAGGAGCACCGTCGACCGCATCAATCCTCTTGCCGAAGAGGGGACGCGTTTCGTCGCGGTCTATCTGCGGCTTGCCAACCGTGACGGCAGGTTATGGGGCGGAATGTTCGCAAGCGGATCGATCCTTCTGCGGGAAAAAAACGACGCGCTGGTAGTTCCCGCCATCGCGCTTCGCAAGGATGAGACGGGCTATCATGTCCTCAAGGTGCTGAACGGCCATCTCCGCCGCCAGGCCGTTGCGCTTGGAGCGCGCTGGAACGGTGGAAGCTCCGTCGAGATCGCCGCCGGCCTGAACGGAGGCGAGACGATCCTCACCGCGCCGTTGCCGGAGTTACAGCCTGATATGGCGGTGACGATAGACAGGGCGGGCTGACATGGTTCTGACCCGCATATCCGTTACTCATCCCGTTTTCACCACCATGATGATGGTGGCGCTGCTGGTCCTGGGCCTCTTTTCACTGCAGAGACTGGGGCTGGACCAGTATCCCAGGGTCGACGTGCCCGTGGTCGTGGTGGCCATTACCTATCCAGGCGCGACACCGGAGACGGTGGAGACCGACGTGACACGTCCGGTCGAGGAGGCCCTGAACACCGTCGGCGGTCTGGATGAAATCACCTCTACCTCCTATGAGGGGCGATCCGTCGTGGTCGCAAAATTCAAGCTGGAGGTTGAAGGCGCGACCGCCGCACAGGATGTGCGTGACAGGGTGGCGACCATTGAGGCAAGTCTGCCGGAAGACACGAAAAAGCCGGTCATCTCTCGCTTCGACCCCGCTGCGGAACCGATCCTTTCGATCGCGATCAGCTCCACGGCACTCGATGTGCCTGCCCTCACCACACTTGCCGACCAGAAGGTGTTGCGGCAACTGACCAGCGTCTCAGGCGTCGGACAGGCGACACTCGTCGGCGGCCGAAAGCGGCAGATCGATGTTGCAATGGACGAGACGCGCATGCGCGCGCTCGCGATTGGCGTCAACGAGGTGGCGAATGCGCTGCGCAGTGGCAACGGTAACAGCCCGGCAGGCAGCATCGTGGAGCCAACCTCCGAACGTACCATTCAGGTTCAGGGCCGCATCGACACCCCACAGGCACTGCTGGAGATGGTCGTGGCGCGGCGCGGCGGAGCGCCGATCCTGCTTGGCGACGTGGCAACAGTTTTCGAAGGGGCGGCCGACGCGGAAAGCCGCGCCCTTTACAACGGCCAGACGGCACTGGCGATCGATATCGTCAAGATACAGGATGCCAACACCGTTCAGGTCGTAAGGGACGTGAAGAGCCGCCTTGACGACCTCAATAGAGAACTCGCCCCGCAGAACGTGCAACTGCGCATCGTCACGGATTCGTCTATCCCGATCCGGGAATCCGTCACTCAGGTGCAGACAACCCTGATCGAGGGCGCGGCACTTGCAATCGCCATCGTTTTTCTCTTCCTCAATTCATGGCGCAGCACGGTCATTACCGGATTGACCCTGCCCGTCGCCATCATTGGCACGCTTTCAGTAATCGATTTCCTCGGCTTCACGCTCAATACGCTCAGCCTGCTGGCGCTGACGTTGTCCATCGGCATTCTGGTGGATGACGCGATCGTGGTACGCGAAAACATCACCCGCCATCTTCACATGGGCAAATCCCATATCCGCGCAGCACTTGATGGAACGAACGAGATCGGGCTTGCGGTTATCGCCACCACCGCGACCATCGTGGCAGTCTTCCTGCCGGTCGCCTTCATGGGCGGAATTGTGGGTCGGTTCTTCTACGAATTCGGCGTCACCGTCTCGGCCGCCGTGCTCATTTCCCTCTTCGTCGCCTTTACGCTCGATCCGATGCTGTCGAGCGTCTGGTACGATCCTGATTCACAGCCTGACGCGAAACGTGGGCGCATCGGTCGCCTGATTGCACGTTTTGATCATGGCTTCGGACGTTTCGCCGGCAGGTACCGACGCGTGATCGGCTGGACCCTCCGACATCGGCTCGTTACATTGCTTGCCACCATCGCCATTTTCATCGGTAGCCTCTTCATGGTGCCGCTGCTCGGCGCGGAATTCGTGCCGACCGCCGACGGGGGCCGCTTCCAGATAGCCGTTACCGCACCGGCCGGCTCTTCGCTGGATTACACCACGGTGAAGGTCCGGCAGGTCGAAAAGGCGCTCAGGCAGTTTCCAGAAGTCGAGACGCTTTATTCCACGATCAATACCGGCGGCGCCGCCGGTAAACATCGCGCCATCATTCAGGTGGCGCTCGTGCCGCTCGATATGCGGAGCAGGACGCCGCTGGCGCTTGCCGACCCGATCCGCCAACGCCTGAAGGCCATACCCGGCATTGAGTTCTCGATCCTGCAGGACGGACTTGGCGGCGAGGAAAGCCCGGTGCAGCTCAGCGTTCTCGGCGACGACAGGGAGGTACTCGACAAAATCTCATCCGCCCTGATGAAAGACATGAAGAAAATCCAGGGCCTTGTGGATGTAACCTCCAGCGCCCGCAACGTGAGACCCATCCTTTCCGTACGCCTGAAATCCGCAGCCGCGAGCGATCTCGGTGTCAGCAGGTCCGAACTCGCTGCAGCACTCTCCCCGCTCATCGGCGGCGAAGACGTATCGAAATGGACGGACAGGAACGGCAACAGCTACGACATCGTCCTGCGTCTGCCCGCCGAGCGGCGTTCCGATGTCATGGCGATCAGCGACCTCATGATCGCAACCGGACGGACCACGTCGAACGGCGCCCCCGTCATGGTGCGTCTCGATCAGGTCGCCGAGATCAACGTCGTTCCGGCACCGGCGGAAATCCGCCGTATCGACAATCGCCGCGAGGTGCTGGTCACGGCCAATATTGCCGGCCGCACGCTAGGCGATCTGACGGAAGCGTTGCAGAACCTCACAGCGCATCGCGATCTGCCGGATGGTTACCGCATACGCTTCGGCGGCGAGGCCCAAACAATGGAGGAAACCGTGGGCCATATGGTGACAGCGCTGACCATGGCGGTCATCTTCATCTACATCGTCCTTGCCTCGCAGTTCGGCAGCTTCATGCAACCACTCGCCATCATGGCATCGCTGCCGCTCTCGCTTGTCGGCGCCCTCGCCGGCCTTATGGTGGCGGGCAGTACGATCAACATGTTCTCGCTAATAGGCTTCATCATGCTGATGGGCCTCGTGACCAAGAATGGCATATTGCTGGTCGATTTCGCCAATCGTGAACGGCGGCGCGGCCTTTCGCTGAACGAGGCGCTGGAAAATGCGGGCGTGATCCGCTTCAGGCCGATCATCATGACGACGCTCGCGATGATCTTCGGCATGGTCCCTCTCGGGCTCGCCATAGGTGGGGGCGGCGCGCAGCGCGCGCCGATGGCCCATGCGGTGGTGGGCGGCCTCATCAGTTCCACCTTTCTCACCCTGATCGTCGTGCCGACCATCCTGTCCTATATCGACAGCATCAGCACGCGTTTCGCCCGACTGCTGCCGAAACCGCCGGACGAGGCGGATGAGCACGACGTGTCGGATCGACAGATGCAGTTTCTTCAGCATGAGCTTCACCTGCCAGAAGATATCCGGCAGATTTGAGCCTGTCGTTTTATGCCCACATTAGTCGTCGGTTCAGCCAGGCGATGCGGCAGATATTCATGCCCCTTCGCCCGTGCGGCCCTTCCGTTTGCCCTTTGGCCTGAAATCGACCAGCAGCGATTTCAGCTCGATATCCCTGACCCTTCTTGCCGCCTCGTCCGGGCGAACCCATTCCACCAGACGCTCGCCACGCTCCTTGAATTTGGTTTCCGCACCCGTCACTTCGATCTGAAACACGTCCACGACGCAGGGCACGACTTCGCCATTATCCAGCATCTTGAGATAGGTATAGCGGCCGACCGCTTCCTTTCTGACCCGGCCACGAACACCGGCCTCTTCCCAAGCCTCGATTGCCGCGGCCTCATGAGGCTTCTTGCGCTTCATCGGCCAGCCGCGCGGAATGATCCAGCGGCCGCTGGTGCGTGACGTGACAAGCAGGATTTCGACATTGTCATCGCCCCCGCCATATCGAAAGCACAGCGCAGCATATTGCTGCCGGAAAGCGCCTGTGAAGAGCTTTTCCGGAACCGCAGCAAGCTGCTGAAGCAATGTCAGGGGGCGGGCCGGGCGGGATTTCCGGCTTTTCTTCGTCGATTTCATATCCGTTGATAGTGCTGATTTTCCGGGTTGCATCAATGCCCCGCGTGCATTTATGACAGTTTTATGACAATTACCCCCCACAACATAAAAAGCGCCACTGAGGGCCAATTCGCATGATGAGCATTTTCCGCAAATTGATGCCGCGCGAGGATCGTTTCTTCGACCTGTTCAGCAAACATTCCGAAACCGTCATCAAAGCGGCCGAAGCCCTCGATAGCCTGTTGAGCGGCGTCGAGGTCGAAAAGAACTGCGATCTCATCGTTGCCCTCGAACATCAGGCGGACGACATCACCCGCGACGTGTTGCTTGCGGTGCGACGCAGTTTCATTACGCCCTTCGACCGCGGCGATATCAAGGACTTGATCCAGTCCATGGATGACGCCATCGACATGATGCACAAAACGGTCAAGACCATCCGCCTCTTCGAGCAGAGCGAATTCGACCCGCTGATGAAGGAGATGGGCCATGAGATCGTGCGCGCGGCGAGCCTGATCGCAGAGGCCATTCCGCTTCTCGAAAAGGTCGGCACCAATGCCCAGCGCCTGTCGTCCATCGCCGAAGAGATCACCCGCGTCGAGGGTCGCTCCGACGACCTGCACGACCAGGGACTGAAAGACCTGTTCCGCCGCCATGGCGCCGCTGGCAATGCCATGGCCTATATGATCGGCAGCGAGATCTACGGCGAACTCGAAAAGGTGGTTGACCGCTTCGAGGATGTGGCCAACGAGATCAGCGGCATCGTTATCGAGAACGTCTGATGGATGTCGCACTTGCACTGCCGCTGCTTGTCGGCCTTATCGCCATTGCACTGTTCTTCGATTTTCTGAACGGTCTTCACGACGCCGCAAATTCCATTGCCACAATTGTTTCCACCCGGGTGCTGCGGCCGCAATATGCCGTTGCGTGGGCGGCCTTCTTCAATTTCATAGCCTTCCTCTTCTTCGGCCTGCATGTGGCGGAAACGCTCGGCACCGGCATCATCGATCCGGCCATCGTATCTCCGCAGGTGATTTTCGCGGCGCTGATCGGCGCGATCGTCTGGAACATCGTCACCTGGATTTTCGGCATCCCCTCCAGTTCGTCGCACGCCTTGATCGGCGGCCTCGTTGGCGCAGGTCTGGCAAAGGTCGGCTTCAATTCCATCGTCTGGTCGGGTCTGCTGAAGACAGTCGGCGCCATCTTCATGTCGCCGGCAATCGGCTTTTTCCTCGCGCTGCTTCTGGTGCTTGCGGTATCGTGGCTTTTCGTGCGGCAGACCCCCTTTGCAGTCGATCGCACCTTCCGCGTCATGCAGTTCATCTCCGCCTCGCTATATTCGCTGGGCCACGGCGGCAATGACGCGCAGAAGACCATGGGCATCATCGCGGTTCTGCTGTTCAGCCAGGGACATCTCGGGGAGAGTTTCTACGTGCCCTTCTGGGTGGTGATTTCCTGCCAGTCTGCCATGGCGCTCGGCACCTTGTTCGGCGGCTGGCGCATCGTGCATACGATGGGTTCAAAGATCACGCGGCTCAACCCGATGCAGGGTTTCTGCGCTGAAACCGGCGGCGCATTGACGCTGTTCGGCGCCACGTGGCTCGGCATCCCGGTCTCCACCACGCACACCATCACCGGCGCCATCGTCGGCGTCGGGGCCGCACGCCGCGTCTCCGCGGTGCGTTGGGGACTGGCCGGCAACATCGTCATCGCCTGGATCGTGACCATGCCGGCAGCGGCACTGATTTCCGCTTCCGTTTACTGGCTGACATCGCTGTTCGGCTGACACTCCCCTGCCCCATCGGCCCCTCCCGGAACAAAAACCACACCGTGGCTGTTTGATCCGGGAGATCAACGGGCAAGCGGATCGCGGGAAATGGCACGTCAGGTTTTCTGGAAGGGTTATCTGAAGCTGTCGCTGGTGACGGCCTCCGTGTCGCTGACACCTGCAACGACAGAAGGAAACAAATACCGCTTCCACGTTCTCAATCGCAAGACCGGCAATCGCGTCGAAAGCCGTTATGTCGACAGCGTCACCCACCGCCCCGTTGCGGCGAAAAACCAGGTGAAGGGTTTTCCCCGTGGCGAGGACGATTATGTGCTGCTCGAGGATGACGAGATCGATGCGGTGGCGCTCGAAAGTACCCGCACCATCGATATCAAGACCTTCGTGCCAAAAGGCTCCATAGACTGGATCTGGTACGACCGACCGCACTTTCTTCGCCCGGAAGACAAGATCGGGGCCGAAGCCTTCAGCGTCATTCGCGAGGCCATGACGGCAAACAGCGTTTTCGGCATTGCCAGGCTTGTGCTCTACCGGCGGGAACGGGCCGTGCTGCTGGAACCTTCCGGCAAGGGTATCATCCTGTGGACATTGCACTACGGCGAGGAGGTGCGCGAAAGCATTGACGCTCTCGATCCGAAGATGAAACTTGAAAAGCCGCTGCTGCAGGCCATGGAAAAACGCATTTCCAGCCAGATGACGGAGTGGAAACCAACGTTGGTTCAGGACCCGATCCAGAAAAAGATCAGGTCGCTGCTCAAGAGCAAAGGCAATGAGGCGCCCGCCTCGAACAAGAAGGCCGGCACCAAGGCCCGAACCGGCGGCAACGTCATCAACATCATGGACGCCTTGAAGAAAAGCATCGCGGCCGAAAAGAAGCGCTGAGACGCTGTCTTAGCGTGCCTTTTTCGGCAAAGCCTCCGCGGCGGCAAAAAAGCCCTCCCAGGGATCTTTCTTCAATGCGGAAAGACGTGCCCCGATATTGTTGACCGTGAAGTGGGCAGGACCGATATCGGCCGTGAGTTCGGACCATTCGAGGGGGGCGGAGACCGCCGCACCCGGCCGCGCCCGGGTCGAATAAGGCGCCACCGCGGTATTGCCGCGACCGTTGCGCAGATAGTCGATGAAAATGCGGCCTTTGCGTTTTGCCTTGGTTGCGACCGAGAGATACCTGTCCGGCTCGGCCTTCGACATGTCTGCGGCCATGGCTTTGGCAAATGCCTTGACTGCCGTCCAGCCCGCCTGCGGCTTCAGCGGGGCAACCACATGAAGCCCCTTGCCGCCTGATGTCTTGACGAAAGCTGCCAGACCCGCCGCTTCAAAACGTCGCTTCAGTTCGAGCGCCGCCTCTATCACATCCTCCCAGGAGACATCCTCGGCGGGATCGATATCCATGGTGATCATATCCGGCTTTTCCCAGCTCGCGGTGGTCGCTCCCCACGGGTGGATTTCAAGCGCCGCAGACTGCACGAGCGCCATCATGCCGTCAAAATCGGTGATGCGGATCAGTGGTTCGCCGGCCTTGTCCTTGGGATCCCTGATCTGTTCGATGGCCTTGTTGATGCCGCGCCAGGCGTGTTTCTGGAAAAACCGCTGCCCTTCTATACCCTCCGGGCAGCGCAGCAGCGCCAGCGGCCTGTTTACCACGAAGGGCGCCATCTGCTTCCAGACCTGGGCATAATAATCGGCAAGACCTTCCTTCGTCACGCCGTCATCCGGCCAGTAAAGGCGGTCCGGGTGAGTGAATTGGATGGCAGACTGCGGCGGTCTGGTGTCGTTCACGGCCTTCTCCTCGCGTTCGATTTCTCGAGCAGGCTTATCCTCGCGCAGTCCTCGGAATGAGGCGTGCCGCAGATTGCCATCGCCCGACCACGCCCGGAATTCGACCTCCGCCACGAGTTCCGGTTTGACGTAGTGGAGGTCGCGACGTGCAAGCGCGGTCAGCTTTTCTCCGAAGGGGCTTTCCTTTTGCGCGAGCGGCTTCAGGCGTCCGAGCAGCATCTCAGCCACCTCGCCGGTGTAACCCGTACCGACGCGGCCCACATGGCGCAGCTTGCCCTTTTCATACACGCCGAGGGCCAGTGAACCGATGGCATGATCCGAAGTGGAAGAAACCGTATAACCACCGATGACGAATTCCTGCCGCATCGAACATTTCGATTTCACCCAATCACCCTTGCGGCCGGAGGCATATTTGCTGTCCTTGACCTTGGAGATCACCCCTTCGAGGCTGAGACGACAGGCGTGGTCAAGGACCAGCGCGCCGCTCTCCTCGAAATGTTCGCTGTAACGCAGCTGCGGATTGCCCGCCGGAAGGAGTTTTTCGAGGAGAGCCTTGCGTTCGGTGAGCGCTGCGCCGCGCAGGTCGGACCCATCGAGATACAGGAGATCGAAGGCGTAGAAGACGAAACGGTCGCTGCGCCCTTCGCTTAAATCCTGTTGCAGGGCTGAAAAGTCGGATGCGCCGCTGTCCCGTTCCACGACGATTTCACCGTCGATCAGGGCTGTTGCGGCGGGCAAGGCCTTTAACGCGCGGGCCACCGCATCCCCAAATTTCTCTGTCCAGTCCAGGCCACTACGGGTCAGAAGCTGGAGTTTGCCGTGGTCGAGCCGGACCTGCAGTCTGTATCCGTCGAACTTGATTTCGTGCAGCCAGCGATCGCCGCCAGGCGGTTTCGGCTTCAGCGTGGCAAGCGCCGGCGGCACGAAGGACGGAAGCGCCTGTTTACGCGCGCCCCTGGGCAAATCATGCGCCTGCTTCCGGCCTGAAGAGGATGCCGTGGCCTTTTTCGACACGGGTTTGGAATTCCACGTGTCCTTGGGTTTTGAAGCGACATCTTCGACGCTGCGACCGGTTTTCACCGATTCCGGCCGCTCTTCCAGAATGTCGGCACCGCCGTCGTGCCGCGCCTCGTCATCATCGCCCTTGATCAGCAGCCAGTTTTCCCGCTTTTCGCCAGGCTTTCCGTGCATACGCACGAGATGCCAGCGGCCTCTCAGCTTCTCGCCTTCCAGCTCGAATTCGAGATGGCCTTTTCGATAGCCCTTTCTGGCGTCGCCGATCGGCCGCCAGACGCCGCGATCCCAAACGATGACGGTTCCGCCACCATATTGTCCTTTTGGGATGACACCCTCGAAATCGCCATAACTGAGCGGATGGTCTTCCACGTGCACGGCAAGGCGTTTTTCTTCCGGATCAAGGCTTGGGCCTCGCGTGACCGCCCAGCTCTTCAGCACCCCATCCATTTCTAGACGAAAATCGTAATGCAGCCTGCGGGCATCATGTTTCTGGATGACGAAGCTCGAGCCTTCAACGTCGGCCTTCGTCCCTTTGGGCTCAGGGGTCTTGTCGAAGCTGCGTTTGGCGTTGTAGGTCTGCAATCCCATGGATCAGCTCGCTTTCCGCGACGTCTTGCGGCCTGACGGCTTCGCTTTTTTTTCCGGCGTCTTCCCTTGCACTGCGACGAAGCGCCTCCTTGAGATCAATCACATTGTCCTGTTTCTGCGGTGCCCGCTTGCGGATTTCCCGGCCCTCAATCTTGGCTTTCACCAGCTCCGCAAGGGCATCGTTGTAACGGTCGCTATAATCGGAGGGATCGAAGGTGCCGGCCCGCGTTTCGATGATATGCCCGGCAAGTTCCAGCATTTCGTCATCGAACTCGATGTCCGGGATGGATTTGAAGACGGTGTTCTCTGCCCGAACCTCGTAACCGAAATTCAGCGTGGTTGCGACGAGCGCCCTGCCGCTCGGCCGGATGAGGACAACGCGGTTGCGCCGGAACAGCACGGCCTCTCCGAGGGCAGCAACATTTTCGTCTTCCATCGCTCTGGCGAGAAGCGTCAGCGCCTCCTCGCCACCTTCCTGTGTCGGCGCAAGATAATAGGACCTGTCGAAATAAAGCTTGTCTATGTCGTCGCACTGGAGGAAATGCCGGATACGGATGACCTTGTCATTTTCCGGCATCAGCTTTGAGATTTCGTCACCCTCGATGACGATGTAATCGCCATTATCGCGTTCGTAGCCCTTGACCTGCTCGTCCCGGTCGACGGCCTCGCCGGTATCGCTATCCACATATTGCCGCTCCACGCGGTGGCCCGTGTTGCGGTTGACGATGTTGAAAGAAATTTTCTCCGACGAGGTCAGCGCTGAATAAAGACCGATTTCACAATTCAAATCACCAAAGACCAGATGGCCTTTCCAGCTCGCCCTCCTGTTCATGACGCCCGCCCGTGATTGTCGTTACGCGACGAGCTCCCCCCATTCCGGTCTGCGGCAAGAATGCGCTCGATGGCAGGAACGTCCGCTTCCGCAAGAACCGGCACAGGGTCGGAGGCCATGGCTTCCAGCACTTCAGGGGAAAGGCCGCCATTGCGAATGACCCATTCCATGGCCTCTCTCGTCTGCCTTTCCGCCTTCAGCTGCGCGTAAAGGGCCAATATCAGCCGGTCGCGTACATCGAAGGGTTTTGCGTCCGTTTGTGAACGTCGTTCGTGCCTTTTCATGTCTGCTCCTCGACCAGCCAGCTGGCGACAAAGTCATTGTCTCAGGCAATACCCTTGCCGCCGGTCACGCCGTAAACCTCACCATTGATAAAACTGCCGTCCTGCGATGCGAGCAGGACATAGACCGGCGCAAGCTCCACCGGCTGGCCGGGGCGGCCAAAATCGCTATCCTTGCCAAAATTGCGCACCTTTTCGGTGGGCTGGCCGCCGCTCGGTTGCAGCGCCGTCCAGAACGGGCCCGGTGCGACAGCGTTGGCGCGCACACCCTTGTCTATCAGCTGCTTCGCGAGCGCTTTGGTGTAGGCCACGATGCCCGCTTTTGTGGTCGCATAATCCAAGAGGATTGCAGAAGGCTCGTAGGCCTGTATCGAGGCCGTGGTGATAACGGAAGCGCCTGGCTTGAGATGCGGAACGGCGGCCTGCGCAATCCAGTGAAGAGCATAGAGATTGGTCTTCATCGTGCGGTCGAAATCCTCGGTCGACAGTTCCTCGATATTCTCGCGATATTGCTGTCTTGCGGCATTGATTACCAGAATATCCAGGCCGTTGAGATCGCCAGCCGCTTTTTCGACCAGTTCGCGACACCAGCCTTCATCGGTAATGTCGCCGGGTAACGCCACCGCCAGACGGCCTTCCGCCTCGACAAGCGCGACCACCTCCTCGGCGTCGGATTCCTCTTCAGGAAGGTAGGAGATCGCGACATCCGCTCCTTCTCGTGCGAAAGCGATTGCCACCGCACGGCCGATGCCGGAATCGCCGCCCGTTATCAGCGCCTTGCGACCGGCGAGCTTGCCCGAGCCCCTGTAGGTCTTCTCCCCATGATCCGGCAGGGGCGTCATGTTGGTCACGAGACCCGGCATCTCCTGCTCCGGCGTCGAAAAAGGCGGGCGCGGATACTGGCTGCGCGGATCCTGGGGCTCGAGGCGGTCTGTCATTGCGGGCTCTCCCAATAAAAGGTTGCATTCGTCGCGCTCGGCCCGGGAAAAGCTGATCCGACAGCTTTGTCCGAGCGGTTGACCGGCGCCGGAAGTGGCACGGACAACACGGCGCGCCACACGCAATCCTAACGATCTGCGCAGGCTCTCGTTCCATGAAATAAGGCTGGGAGGATGAACGGCCTAGCGTGGATGGCCGACATAGAGATGGCCGGCAGCGCCCCCCACGCGCTGCCGCGCCTTCCTCAAACGGTATATTTCTTCCGGGTGGTTGTGCCCGCGGCCTGTGCCGGCGCCACATCCGGCTTGCCAAAGAGATAGCCCTGAGCCTGCGCGCATCCTTCATCGACAACCATGCGATATTGCGCATCGGTTTCGATTCCTTCCGCCGTTACCGGCAGATCGAGGCTGCGGCCAAGGCCGATAACTGCGCGCACGATGGCGCGGGCATTGTCGTCATCGCTCATGGCGGCAATGAAGCTGCGGTCGATCTTGATCTTGTCGAAAGGGAAGCTCTGCAGGTTGCTGAGCGAAGAATAACCCGTACCGAAATCGTCCATGACAATGGCAACGCCAAGCGCCTTGAGCTGGGTCAGAATTGTCAGCGTCGCCTTTCGGTCTTTCAGCAGGGCAGCTTCGGTGATCTCCAGTTCCAGCCGGTTGGGCGAAAGGCCGGTCTGCATCAGGATGGTGCAAACGACATGGCCCAGATTGGCCAGGGAAAATTGCAGCGGCGACACATTGACCGCGATTTTCAGATGCGGCGCCCAGGTGTTCGCCTGACGGCAGGCCTCGCGCAGCACCCATTCGCCGAGCGAGATGATAATACCACTTTCCTCGGCGATCGGGATGAACACGTCCGGCGGCACCACGCCTCTTGTGGGGTGCTGCCAGCGTACCAGCGCCTCATAACCGACGACCTCACCGCATTCGACGGAAAGGACCGGCTGGTAATTCAGCACGAGTTCATCACGATTGATTGCCAGCCTGAGATCCGTCTCGAGCTGGCGACGCTCGCGCGCCTCCTGATCCATCAGTGGGTCATAAAAGGCCAATATGCCACGGCCGCCCATCTTGGCGCGATAAAGCGCGAGATCGGCGGCATGCAGGATACTCTCGTCATCCTTTCCGTCGCGCGGAAAGACGGCAATACCGATGCTGACACCGACGGCGGTCGGATCGTTGGCGGCATTCATTTTCAGGGCGAACATGGCGAGGATCGTCTCGGCAAGCAGGCGCGCTTCTTCCGCCCTGGTATGCCGCGCGGTCAGAATGACGAACTCATCACCACCGAGCCGGGCGACCACATCTCCAGATCTCGCGCATTCATCGAGAATCGCCGCGACTTTCTTGAGTACCCTGTCGCCTTCGGCGTGGCCGAATATATCGTTGACCGCCTTGAAGCGGTCGAGATCGAGCGCCAGCAGCGCAAATTCGTCGCCCTCGCCGCAATGCTCGATCTGCTGGCGCAGCCGCGTCTGGAACATGGTGCGATTGGAAAGGCCGGTCAGCACATCGTGGCGGGCAAGATATTCGATCTCCCGCTGCGCCTCACGCTTCTCCGTCAGGTCGCGGATTGCCATGACCTCGCAGGGACGACCTCGGTATTCGATGGTGCGCACGGCGAGTTCGAACACCTGCGCGCGGTCGGCGCGCTCACGTATGGCCTCTACGGGCGCATTACGGGGTACATAGGCGGGTTGCCCATCCGTGGCCCGGAAAAGTTCATCGGGATTCTTTCCGACCAGCGACGTTTCATCGCGCCCCAGCAGGCCTGCGAAACGCGTATTCAGCTCGACGATGCGGCCATCGCGCACGACCGCAAGGCCGTCCAGTGTCGCGTCGACGAGACCCTTGAGGTCGACGAGATACCGGTCCACGAGCGCCGCGGTCGCGGTTGCGGAAAGGATCAGGAATGTCACGCCGGAAACCGCGCCGATCATGATCAGCCGGCCGAGATTGTCGGGGTCTGGTCCGGAAATGGACGGATCGGGCGAGAGAACGGTGGCCGACACGGCAGTGAAATGCAGCGCGCAGATTGCAAGGATCGACGCGGCGGCGGGAAAAACGATACGCTTCCAGGAGCCGAGGCGGTGAAACAGCCAGGAGGACAGAAGAAAAAACGCCCAGGCGACGGCAAAACCGCCAAGAACAGCCCCCCAATCGTAGCTGACCGTGGCGGCGACATCTATTCCCGCCATTCCGACGAAATGCATGACGGCAACGGAGAGCGTCACCAGGGTGGCGGCGATGACCGGGCCGAAAATTGCCTGCGTGCGGGCGGTAAGCGCCAGCCAGAAGCCGAGTACGGCAAGAACCGCCGAAAGCGCGGTGAAGTAAAAATCGAAGCCGATGGGAACAGCGCCCTTATAGGCAAGCATGGCGACAAAATGGGTGGCCCAGACACTGAGCCCCGCCGCGAAGGCGGCAACTAGGACCCAATAGGGCTTTCGGCTGGAGGGACTTTCCTCAGCGCGCAACAAGAGGTGAAAAAAGGCGAGCATTCCCAGCAGACAGATCAATGCCGCAAGAAGCACGATCTCCCGATCGTGTTGGACGGCAACGCATTCCAGCACCGTGAACATGATGCACTCTCCCAGCCTCTGAAGAACCGCTCACGATGGCACTATGAAAGTGGTTTATTTATAAATCTCTAATGCAACTACTGATAACGACCTCTTCTCGTCCAGAATCCTGAGTAGAGTCCGGGCCGGTGTGCCAGGCTGTAACGCTTTTGGCAAACCGACCCGACGGTAAAAAGGAAAACCCTTTATTTCCAGCTTTGATAATCCGCAGCGGCGCAGCCAAACGGAGCCCGGCCGTCAGAGAAGCGTTCTTGCAGGCGAGCGCAGCCCCACTCGTTGAGTGCCGCCGGCAGCATGTTGTTGATGTCCATGCCGGGGGAGTTGAATTGCGACGGAGCGCTTGTGACATACCAAAGCCAGTAGCCCATGACCGCCACGATGATGACGGCGAGAATGGCGACGAAAGTCCCGAGCCTACGCAAGAGGCCGGGTCCCTTGTTCATCGACGCGGCCTGGGCGGCGGCAGCCTCCTGTGTCTCGTGCGCGACCATCGGGGCAAGCGATGCGAGAGCTTCCGCGCGCTCCTGTTCCGTCAGGTCGATCCGCTCCAGCTGATCGTCAAGCAGGACAGGCAAGGCGCCGTTACCATGCAGGACTGCAAGCGCCACATCCTGTTTGCCGGTATTGCCGATGACAACGGGAATGCGACCCCGTTCCAGGTGCGTGAAGGATTGCCGCTTGGTTTTATCGTCTCTGACCGTATCGGCATAGGTCACGAAAAGACGGCTGCGTTTTTCTGCAACGGCCGTCAGCGCCACCGGAATAACGGTCAAGGGCGCCGGGTTGCGTAGCTGCAGGCGGACCCGCAGCATACGGACAAGTGTGAACAGCATGGCGAGACTGCCGAAACCAAGCAGAAAGACGAACACGCCGAGTGTGATGATGCGGTTCCAGAGCATGTCCAGACCCAGCGAAATCGTTGCGAGTTCCGGGTTCTTCGCGGAGATGACCAGCCCGGTTTCGTAATCGCAGGAATGGAGATCGACGAACATGACCTCGACATCCTTCTTGTAGCTCACGCCCGCATGGTCGTAGGAAAGATTGGCCTTGCAGGTCGTGAAGATCGCCTTGCGTGTCTTGCAGCTGCCGCTGATATCGCCGTTTTCAATCTCCAGCGGATCCTGGCTGATCTTGTAGTCACGCACGACACCCGGGCCTTCGGCTACCAGCATGACAATCGTGATTACGAGAAGCACGGGAACGGAGAAATAATAGGCTGCCGGCACCGAAATGACGCCACGTTTGAGGCTGAGTGGCCGAGACGGAAGTTTTATCTGTGCAAGGTTCATAGTCGTCAACGCATTCTTCGGGAGGTAGGTGAGCGGAGTTCGCGACTCTCGCCCGACGGAAGGAAAAGTTGCCGCACGGTCTAAACCGATGAAGTCCTTGAGAAAACCCCCTGAAATTACGGGATGGCGCACGACTATCTCCCGTACCGGCGCTGTATGCCTGGTCAATGTGCGGGAGAAGACTCTGGCGCATTGGCCCAGTCACGCATAAAAACGGGCGGTAAAACCGCCCGTCACCTGTTTCGCAAACTATGCTTTGCCGTCAGTCCTTCGTGACCTTTTCAAGCCGGGTCGTCTGGCTGGGGTGGCCCACATAATCCTTGACGCGTGCATTCAGCACGATCGGCTCGAATCTCTCGAACATCGGCAGCACCGCCGGCTTCTGCGCGACGAACATTTCCTGCATCTGGGTGTAGATTTCCCCGCGCTTCTTGGCATCAGGCTCGAGTGACGCCTTTGCCGTGAGCGCGGTCAGTTCCGGAATATCCCAGGCCGAGCGCCAGACGAAATTGCCGGCGTTATTGGCGGCAAGCGAGTTGTCCGGGTTGCTGGAGAACTGCTCCATCGAGCCCAGAACATTCGGCATGTAGGCTCCGGTCTGCGGGATGAGCAGATCAAAATCCCGCGCGCGGTGCGCGGCAATCACGTCCGAGCCGTTACCCTGCTGGATATTGACCTTGATACCAATCTGGCTGAGCGTGGCCTGGATCGCGGTGGCGAGGTCGATGCGCGGCGTCTGCGCGATCGTCTTCAGATTGAGCGTGAAACCGTTCTCGTAGCCGGCCTCCTTGAGGAGCGCTTTTCCCTTCTCCACGTCGAGCTTCCAATCCGGGCTCGGAATGGCATATTCGAAATTCTCTGGTACCGGCACCGTGCGCGCCCGCCCGTAGGGACCCATGATGGTTTTTTCCATGCCCTTGTAGTCGATGCCGTAGGCGATCGCTTCGCGGACCTTGGGGTTGGACAGGGGCTCCTTGCCGGCATTCATGGACAGGACGTAAAAACCGCCCGTCGGCACACGCTGGATCTGGAAACCGTCCTTGTTGTTGAAGGTCGCAAGATCCGCAGCCGTCAGCGCGCTGGCGATGTCGATATCACCGCGCTCCAGCATCAGGCGTTCAACCTGGCTTTCCGGCACATGCCGCACGATGACGCGGCGCATTTTGGGGCTGCCGGCCACATAGTCCTTATTCGCCTCCAGAATGATGATCTCATTCGGCGACCAGCGGTTGAGGGTGAACGGGCCGGAGCCGGCCGAATTTGTTCTCAGCCAGGCATTCCCCCAGTCACCATTGACCTCGTGGGACTTCAGTTCCTTGCTGTCGACCACGCTGGCAATGACCATGGCGAGGCGATAGAGCAGCAATTCCGAAGTCGTTTCACCCGAAAGATCGACGCGAACCGTTTTTTCATCCGGAGCACTTACCAGCTTGTCGATGTTGTCGGCATTGTAGCCCACGCGCTTGAGGTTCGCTGCGGCTGCCTGGTTCATCTTCAGAAGGCGGCTGAGCGAATAAACCACATCGGCCGAGGTCACCGGGTTACCGGAGGCGAAATTCGCCTCGCGAAGATGAAAGGTGATGCCTTTCTCATCCGTTTCCCAGCGCTCGGCGAGCTGCGGCGAAACCTTGCCGGAACCGTCCACCGAGATCAGGCGATCATAAAGATTGGCCATGATTTCGTTGGCTTTTGCCTCGGTGGCCTGATGGGGGTCGAGTGACAGCACCTGGGCCAGCGACGTGCCGATAACCAGCTGGTCGTTGGGGGTTTTGGCCGCGACGGGCGATCCCTGCACGAGCATAGCGCCAAGAACGGTGGTGAATGCGAGACGGATCATTGTTTTTTTCATACCTGCTCCTCCTACAGATCGGTAATTGATGTTCGGGAAAAGCCGCGACGCAGCGGGGCGTCGCGGGCCAAAACGGTCAAAGATGTTTGTTATCAAGTGCTTCGATCAAGGCTGCGATGTAGCCGTAGCAGAAGGCGAAAGCGACGCCGACGGGATCGCGTCCGGCGATCGTCGGCACATGGTCCGGCATGATCATGTAGCGATAACCGAGTTCGTGATAGAGTTTCAGCGAGCGCACCATGTCCATGTCCCCCTCATCGGGGAAAGTCTCCATGAAGGACAATTTCCCGCCGCTGATGTTGCGGAAGTGGACGTTGAAAATCTTGTCGCGGCTGCCGAACCAGCGGATGATGTCGTCGATCTCCTCGCGCGGATCATCAAGCATCTCGCCGATTGACCCCTGGCAGAAATTCAGGCCGTGATAGGGGCTCTCGCGCATCTGCACGAACTTCTTCAGCCCATCGACTGTGCCGAGCACACGGGTGACGCCCCTGTAGCCTGGCGGTGTATAGGGATCATGGGGGTGGCAGGCGAGACGCACCCTGTTGCTTTCAGCAACCGGCACGACGCGTTCGAGGAAGTAGTCGATGCGTTCCCAGTTCTCGTCTTCGGACAGAACGCCGGCGAGGCCCGGTGCGGCATCATGGTCCGCCTTGTCCCAGCGCCATGCCTCGTTGAGCGAACCGCCACGGCCGCGCTCCATCTCCGTGCGCGGAATGCCAATGAGGTTGAGATTGTATTTCGCGGCAGGAATTCCGGCCCTCGCGATGTTTTCGATCATCGCGCAGACGGCATCGATCTGCCGGTCGCGGTCCGGGCCGGCAAGCAGGATATCGGGATATGACGCCTGCTCGATCGGCCGGGACGGCAACGGCAGTTGCACCATATCGAGGACGAGGCCAAAGCTTTCGACCTTGTCACGGTGGCGCTCGAAATCCTCGAAAGTCCAGCTCGCGGGTGCTCCGGGCGGATCCGCGCTGATGTTTTTGACGCCGAGCTGCGCCCAGACCTTGTAATCCTCGTCATCGCGCGCAGCAACCTGGGTGCCGACATACATCGATTCTCTCCTCTCTCCATGCAAGTCATCATATGACATCGCATGAAATAAGATGAGTGTCGAGATGCTATTGCGCCTCCGAGAGCAGCCTGTATCGCCGCTGGCTTGCCAGCATGTGTTCACGCATGGCTTTTCGGGCCGCATCGGGATCCTGCTCGACGATGGCGCGCAGGATTGCCTCGTGCTCGGCCTGGACTTTGCGAAGATAATTCGCGTCGCCGGTTTCAGGCAGCGTTGGGAACTGCCCACGCGGTATCGAGCGTGAACCGAACTGGCGCAATGCCTCCAGATAGAAGCGGTTATTGGTTGCGGTCGCGATGGCCGAATGGAATTCGTAATCCGCATCGACGGTTGATTCGCCAGCGTCGATGGCACGGGCCATTTTCCGGTGCGCCGCCGAGATTGCCGCTTCCTGCTGGGCCGTCCGGCGATAGGCTGCGATCGCCGCCGCCTCCCCTTCCGTTGCCAGGCGGAACTCCAGCATTTCCAGCGTCTCGGCAATGGTGCCAACTTCAGACTGCGTCAGTTTCACGCCGGCCCATTCACTGTCGCTACTGACAAAAACCCCCTTGCCCTGGATAGGGACGACGTAACCGGCAGAACGCAAATCGGCAATCGCTTCGCGGACCACCGTCCGGCTCACGCCATAAGCGCGTTCCAATTGCGGCTCCGTGGGAAGCTGGTCGCCATTTTTCAGTTTTCCACTGCGAATTTCTGCGCTGAGATTATCGATGATCTGTTGCGCCCGCCTCTCCCGCGGCCTCGCTTTGTCGCCAATCATGCCAGTCTTCCCTCTTGCAGAATACGAATCCCTTCGTTACTCATATGATGACGTGGCGGCACGTCATATGTTTTCATGTTAACTCAGGGAGGGGTTGGGATGAAGTACCATCAAGAGTTTTTACAAAAGAGAATTGCGCGTCTGCGGCGAGCAGCGGGCAAAGGGCCGGCCCCTGACGGATTTCTCTCAAGGAAGCGCGGCCAGCAATGACGGAGATTTCACTGCGCGGGCTTGGGCATCGTTTTCTGCAACTGATCGTCAGCCTCTTCATCCTGCTCTGCATCACCTTCATCACAGGCCGTGTGATGCCGACCGATCCGGTCGGAGCAATCGTCGGCGAGCTTGCCGATCCAAAAGCCTATGAGGCCATGAGGGCGCGGCTTGGCCTTGATCTGCCACTTTATCAGCAGTTCTTCATTTACTTGCGTGGCCTGCTGCATGGGGATTTCGGCATCGCGATCCTGACGGGCAATCCCGTGACGCGCGATCTGGCGCAGGCCTTCCCCGCAACCTTCGAACTCGCGACCCTGGCGATCATCATCTCGACGATCATCGGCGTTCCCCTCGGTCTTGCAGCAGCCCTGTTTCGCGATACGTTCATCGACAAGTTCGCGCGCGTCTTTGCGCTGGTTGGACATTCGATACCTGTTTTCTGGTTCGGCATTGTCGGGCTCGTCATTTTTTATGCCAGTCTCAATCTTGTCGGAGGGCCCGGCCGGGTGGACGTGTTCTACGAGGGTCTTGTGGAACCCAGAACCGGCCTGATGCTGGTCGACAGCCTGCTTGCGGGCGAGACGGAAATCTTCTGGAACGCGCTCGGACACATCATCCTGCCGGCCGTAATCCTTGCCTATATGGCCATGGCCTATATCACCCGCATGACGAGGGCCTTCACCCTCGAACAGCTGAGCCAGGACTACGTCGTCGCGGCGCGGGCAAAAGGTGTCAGTCCCGCACGCACCATAACACGCCATGTACTGCCCAACATCGCCGTGCAGCTCATCACCGTTCTGGCAATTTCCTACGGCAATCTGCTGGAAGGCGCCGTGGTGACCGAGATCGTCTTTTCCTGGCCGGGAATCGGCCAATATATGACCAATGCGCTGCTCATCGGCGACATGAATGCAATCCTCGCCGCCACGATCGTCATCGGCTTCATATTCATGTTGCTCAACTTCCTCGCCGATCTGGCCTACACCACGCTTGATCCCCGTACACGGGAGGCCGCACGATGACCGATATCGCGCAAAACAATACCGTCGATCGCCCCGGCGCCCTGTCGCGCCTGTCGACCACAACCGTGCGGACACTTAGGAAGCTCGCAGACGAGCCACTTGGGATGTTCGGCTTCGCCATTCTGGCGGTTCTGGTTCTGGTCGCCATTTTCGCTCCGCTCATTGCGCCTTACGATCCTGCCCGCCAGGCGCTCGAAAACGCGCTTCAGCCGCCAAGCTGGGCGCATCTGGCCGGAACCGACGAATTTGGCCGCGATATTTTCAGCCGGCTCGTTTACGGCACCCGCATCACCATCCAGACCGTCCTGTCGGTCTCGGTCATCGTCGGTCCGATCGGCCTTGCGATTGGCGTCATGGCGGGTTTCTTCGGCGGGCGCACCGATGCCATCTTAATGCGCGCGACCGATATCGTCCTCTCGTTCCCCTCGCTCGTGCTCGCACTTGCCTTTGCGGCAGCGATGGGAGCCGGTCTCGGAACAGCGATCATCGCGATCTCGCTGACGGCGTGGCCACCGATTGCGCGTCTCGCCCGCGCGGAAGCACTGGTGGTGCGAAACACCGATTATGTGGCCGCCGCCCGCCTCTACGGTGCCTCGCCGCTGCGCATCCTGTTTCTCTATATCGCGCCGATGTGCATTCCCTCGGTCATCGTTCGCCTCACGCTGAACATGGCGGGCATCATCCTGACGGCTGCTTCGCTCGGTTTTCTCGGCCTCGGGGCGCAGCCGCCGCTGCCTGAATGGGGTGCGATGATCTCCAGCGGCCGCAAATTCATGCTCGATTACTGGTGGGTCGCCGTCATGCCCGGCATCGCCATCCTGCTGACGAGCCTTGCCTTCAACATCGCCGGCGATACGCTGCGCGACCTTCTGGATCCGCGTCATGCCCGTTCCTGACAGCACTCCCATACTCTCGGTACGCGACCTCAATGTCCGTTTTGGGCGCAATGCCATTTCCGCCGTTTCCAACGTCAATTTCGATGTCGGCCGCGAAAGGGTCGGTATCGTCGGTGAGTCCGGTTCCGGCAAATCCACCACCGGCCGCGCCGCCATGCGCCTTTTGCCGAAGAGCGCGACCGTGACGGCGGAGAAAATGGATTTTCTCGGCGAACCGCTGCTCACAAAAACCGAACGGCAGATGGGCGCGATCCGCGGCAGCGAGATGGCGCTGATCATGCAGGACCCGCGCTATTCGCTGAACCCGGTGCTGCCCATCGGCAAACAGGTGGCGGAAGCCGCCGAACTGCATCTGGCGCTTACCGGCCAGGCGGCAAGGGCTGCTGCGCGCGACATGCTGCTGCGCGTACGTATCAACGATCCCGACCGCGTCATGGCGCTTTATCCACACCAGATATCGGGTGGCATGGGGCAACGGGTGATGATCGCCATGATGCTGCTCGCCAAGCCGAAGCTTGTCATCGCCGACGAACCGACCTCGGCCCTCGATGTCAGCGTGCGCAAGGATGTACTTCTGCTTCTGGACGAGATGGTGCGCGAGAACAATTCCGGCCTGATCCTCATCAGCCACGACATCCGCATGGTGGCGGCCTTCTGCGAACGCGTGCTGGTCATGTATGGCGGGCGCGTGGTGGAAACGCTGACGAAGCTTGAAGATGCGCGGCATCCCTATACGCGCGGCCTGATCGCGGCCATGCCCGATCCCCGCAATCCGGTCAGGCGTCTCAAGGTGCTGGATCGTCAGGCAATCGATGCGGAGGTGATGCGATGATCACGGTAGACAAGCTCGACGTCGTCTACGGCGCCAAGGAAAAACGTAACCACGTCGTACGCGGCGTCAGCCTTACGGTCAACAAAGGCGAAACCCTCGGGATCGTCGGCGAAAGCGGCTGCGGCAAATCGACCTTGCTGCGCTCGCTGGCAGGTCTGGAGGGTGGCTGGACCGGCTCGATAAGCTTTAATGGAAAACCGGTCGGCAAGACCCGCAGCCGCGACGAACTGAAACTGGCCCAGATGGTGTTTCAGGATCCCTACGGTTCACTGCATCCTCGCCACCGCATCGGTCGGGCTCTGGCCGAGCCCATCCGCGCCATGGGGCTTGGCGACGGCTGGTCGAAGGTTCCCGCCGCCCTGCAACAGGTTGGCCTGCCCGCGCATTTTGCCGAGCGGTTCCCGCATGAACTTTCCGGCGGTCAGCGCCAGCGCGTGGCAATCGCCCGCGCGCTTATCCTCGAACCACCGATCCTGCTGCTCGACGAGCCGACATCCGCGCTCGACGTTTCCATCCAGGCCGAAATCCTCAACCTTCTTGCCGACCAGCGCGAAGAACGCGATCTGACCTTTGTTCTCGTCAGTCACGATCTAGCTGTCATCGCCCATATGTGCGACCGCGTGCTGGTGATGCAGAACGGCGTTTTTGTGGATGAGCTAACCAAGGCCGACCTTGAAGCAGGCGTTACCCATGCCGCCTATTCAGGCGAGCTGTTCGAAAGCAGCTTTCTTTGAGATGATCGGTCGCGGAGATGGCTGAAGCGCGGCCGGACCTTTTGGACGCGCGCCGGGGCTCAGTTCAGCCGATTGCCGTTTTCGTCCGAAAACAGATGAATGCCGTCCAAAGCCGGGGATATCCTTATCTCCTCGCCGACCGCCTGGCCTATGCGTTCGCGAAAAACGCCGAGCACCCGCGAACCACCCAGTGTCATGGTGACCTGCGTTTCCGATCCCAGCGGTTCGACGAGCAGGATCTCGGCCGGTACGCCCGAGGGATCAAGGGCGAGGTGCTCGGGCCGGATGCCATAAGTCGCCCCGTTTCCCGCAAGAGCGGCGGCAGCTGCCGGCAATGGCAAGACCACACCGCCGGTTTCAAAACCGGCTTGCGATATCACGCCGGGCAGAAAATTCATGGAAGGTGAGCCTATGAAGCCGGCAACGAACTGGTTTGCCGGACGGTCGTAAAGTTCGAGCGGCGTGCCGACCTGCTCGACACGGCCGCCGTTCAGCACAACGACCCTGTCAGCCATCGTCATCGCCTCCACCTGGTCATGCGTCACATAGATCGTGGTGGTCCTGAGTTTCTGATGCAAAGCCTTGATCTCGCCACGCATCACGACGCGCAGTTTGGCATCAAGGTTTGAGAGGGGTTCGTCGAACAGGAACACCTGCGGATTGCGAACGATTGCGCGACCCATTGCAACACGCTGGCGCTGACCGCCGGAGAGCTGGCGGGGATAACGGTCGAGCAATGCGGTAAGGCCGAGGATCTTCGCGGCCCAGTTCACCTTCTCGGCAATTTCCTGTTTGCTTGAGCCGCGATGCTCCAGCGAAAAGCCCATATTGGTTGCGACCGTCATATGCGGATAAAGTGCGTATGACTGGAATACCATGGCGATGTCGCGGTCCTTGGGATCGAGATCGTTGACGATCCGCTCGCCGATCTTGAGTTCGCCACCCGTGATCGTTTCGAGACCGGCGACCATCCGCAGCAGGGTCGACTTGCCGCAGCCGGAGGGTCCGACGAGGACGACAAATTCGCCATCCCTGATATCGAGATCGACGCCGTGAATGGTTTTTACCGCGCCATAGCTTTTGCGGATGTCGGACAGGGTTACATTAGCCATCGATTAAATCCGGTTCTTCAGCCCTTGAGGCCGGTATGGGCGAGGCCTTCGACGAACTGCTTCTGGGCAATCACGAAGACGATGAGCACGGGCAGCGCCGTCAGCGTCGCTGCGGCAAGCTGGATATTCCACATCGGTCCGCCATAGGCGTCGGTATATTGGGTCAGCGCCTGCGGCAGCGTGAACATCTCTGCGCTGGAGAGAAAGACGATAGGCTCAAGGAACAGGTTCCAGGAGTGCAGGAAGGTGAAGATCGCAACCGAGGCCAGCGCCGGTTTTGCCAGCGGCAGCGCGATCCTGCGGAATATCTTGAAGCGCCCGAGACCATCGACACGCGCCGCCTCTTCGAGCTCGGCGGGCAGCGTCACGAAGAACTGCCGCATGACGAAAGTGGCAAAAACACTGGGCGCACCGAAGATCGGCACAAGAATGAGCGGCCAGTGTGTGTTGACCATGCCCGCCTTCAGAAACATCTGAAACAGCGGCACGATCGTGACTTCCGACGGAATGAGCAGGCCAAGCAGCACGACCATGAAAATGAGATTTGCGCCCGGAAACCGGATCCGCGCAAAAGCATAGCCTGCCATGGACGATATGATCATCGTTCCTGCCGTCACCACAGCGGCAATATAGGCGGAGTTCCAGTATTGCCGCACGAAAGGCTGCAACTCGAAGACCTTGGAATAGCTCGTCCAGTCCTGGTTTTGCGGCAAGAATTGCGGCGGGAAGGCGAAGATATCGCTGATCGGCTTGATCGATGACGTCACCATCCACCATGTCGGAAAGACGAACGGGATCAGGAGCACGCACAACACCCCGTAAAGAGCGACCTGCATGCGGGGGGAAAGGTCAGCTTTCATAAAAGACGATCCTCTTGCGCATCTGCCACTGGGCGAAGGTCAGTACGGCGACGATCACAAACAGCAGGATGGACAGCGTCGAGCCGTAGCCAAAGAAATGAAACTGGAAGGCCTGCTGATAGAGGTAATAGACCAGCACCGTGGTCGAGAGACCCGGCCCCCCCTGGGTCAGAACGGCAATCTGCGCAAATACCTGCAGCGATCCGACAATGGTTATGATCGAGGTCAACAGGATCGTCGGGCTGATCAGCGGCAGGGTAATGCGACGAAACTGCTTGAAGGCGGGCGCGCCATCGATGCGGGCCGCCTCGTAGAGTTCTTTCGGCACACCCTGAAGTGCCGCCAGAAACAGGATCATGTTAAGCCCGACATTCTTGAAGACCTGCACGACGATGACTGAAATCATCGCGGTCGTTTCCTCGCGCAGCCAGTTGGGGCCTTCGATGCCGGCCATCAGCAACATGCCGTTGATGCCGCCATTTTTCTGCAACAGGAACCCCCAGACGATCGTCCAAGCAACCAGCGAGACGACGACCGGCGAGAAGAACAGCGTCCTGAATATCGCGATGCCAGCCAGTTTCTGGTTCAGTAATACGGCCAGAAGCAGCGCCAGTGAAAGGTTGAACACGACGAGCCCGGCCGAAAAAATCGCCGTCGCGCCAAGGACTTCGCGAAGATTGCTGTCCTCGACCAACATCCGGTAGTTCTGCGCACCCGTATAGGTGAAGGTGTTGGCGAGCACATTCCATTCATGCAGCGAATACCAGAACACCAGCCCGAGCGGGATCAGAACGAAGATGACGATGCCGATCAGCTGCGGGGCGATGAACAGGAATCCCGCAAGGCTGTCGCGCCGCGCGATGGTCCAGAACGCCGGGGCCGGACGATCCTGAGTACGGGCAATATCCTGCGCGACAGCCATGGTTTTCTCCTCAGCGCTTCAAGAGCGGCCCGATCTGGCCGCAGATTTTTTGAAGCGCGCCGGCCACATCGGCCTGCGGCCGCCAGACGGCGTCGAGGTTCGAACGCACGATCTGCTGGATCTGGGCAAACCCGGTATGGCCGGGCATGACCTTGCCGGTCGAGATGCCGGAGATGACAACCTTTTCGATCTGCTCCTCGCTGAGCAGCGGGTTCGTCTTTTTCAGCACCTGCGCATTTAGCAAAGACTTGCGCGCTGAAGGGAAGAACTGGCTGAGTTTGGCGGAATTTTCCGGATTGGTCATATAAGCCACGAATTGCGCCGCGGTCTCGGCATTCTTGCCTGATTGCATGACGCCGATACCCGCCTGGCCGATCAGCGCATAATCGCCCGCAGGGCCCTTCGGAAGAGGCACGAGGTCCCAGCCAAATGGCTTTTCCTTCGGCAGAAGCGAGGCACGGCTGATCTGCGTAATCGTCATCGCCGCATTGCCAGCGAAGAAATCGACCGTCTCGCCGGGGCCCGGAATGGCCTTCTTGTCGAAGATGGCGTCGTGGATGAACGAAATGGCGTCCGCCATCGGCTTTTCCGCCATGGTGCAGGTGGCGCCGTCAGCACTCCAGGGTGAAGCCCCCCAGCCATTCCAGACGGAAGTGAGATATTGCCAGCTCTGGTAATTGAAATCGCGGACGACAAGCCCGCCCTTTCCGGTCTTGGCGACAGCCGACGCGGTTGCGATGGCGTCGTCCCACGTCCATTCGCCGGCAGCGATCATGTCGGCAGGGGTTTTGGCACCGGCAGCCTTGATGAGATCGTTATTGACGAAGACGGCGAAGGGCGAGGTCGAAAACGGATAGGCGTAAAGCGTACCGTCCTGCGACCAGCGTTCCGTGGCGCCGGCACCCACCTCCTCAAGATTATATCCCGGCGCAGCCTTCAGTGTGTCCGTCAGCGGGTAGAGCGCCCCGGACTTGACGAAATCATAAGCCGACGTCTCGAAAATCCAGGCCATGTCAGGTGCGTTGCCGCCCGCGATCTGTGTGGTGAGTGCAGTCGTGTAGGTATCGAAAGGCAGCGACTCATAAGTCACGCTGACATTTGGATGATCCTTCTTGAAACCGGCTGCGATCTCGTTGAAGAGCTTGAGATGCGCCTCGTTGGCGCTCCAGATCGTCATGCGCAAATTAACCGCATCCTGCGCAACCGCTCCGCCCGCAAGCGCAAGCGAGCCGACCAGGGCAAGCGCACGGGCCGTGGATTTCAGTTTAAAATGATTGTTCATTCCCGGTCCTCCTCCAAAGATGGGTTCGATCAGACGGCAAACCGCCGTCCTAATAGGCCGCGATATCAGGCCAGCGTATTTCGATGCCCTCACGGGTCAGCTGCGTCTGGAAGGCTTCCAGGCGGTCATCGTCTTCCTGCACCTGATGTGGCGTGAGGCCATTTTCCAGGCAGTGCGCCGCAAGCATCCCGGCCACTTCGCCGATGTTCCATTCGACCGGATGCAGGCGGTAGCAACCATTGGTAATATGCGTCGTGCCGATGTTCTTGCCGGCCGGGATCAGGTTTCTCACCCGCTGCGGGATCAGCGCACCGAGCGGAATTTCAAACGGACAGGATGGCACGTCGATATAGTTGTCGCCGCCGGTGGATGGATGCAGGTCGATGCGGTACATGCCGATACCGATGCTGTCGCGATAGCGGACTGCGCCTCTTTCGCCGCGAACCGTATAGGAAAGATCCTGCTCGACAATGCGCGTTACCGGCTTGATACGGCGGCTTTCGCGAATGTAGGGAGCCATGGCAAGCCCATGGTCGGTGCCGGTGATATCGCCACGCAGCCGAAGCCCGCGGAACCCCTGCCCGCCATCAAGGCGCGGCGCTTCCGTCTGCAGCCAGTAAAAGACCGAATAGGAAAGATCTGCCGCCGCCTTCAGGTGGCGCGCCTTTTCTTCCTCTGTCACATCGATGATCGTGCCATCCATGTAATCGATCATCGGCCAATTCACGAGGCAGATATCCGATTGGTAAAAGCCGGGCGCAAAGTTTTTCCGTGCCGCGATGCGCCGGAAAATCCAGAGATTCTCATCACCGCCGCCCTTGCGCTGGTCGGCATCGACCAGCAGCGGATTATCATCGGGATTTGGCGTGAAGGAGCGGGTGGTATGCTCCAGCGTGCGCGGATGCGGCGCAGTGAAGCCGAGGAGCGGCCCGCCCCAGAAATGCGGCTGGTAAGAGCGCCAATAGTCGTAGTTCTCAGGCTTGTCGATCGTCTGGTCGCCATCGACATGGTCAATGGCAAAGCAGATTGAGACAGCCTGCACATTGTCCGGTTGAGCGTGCTCTGGCGCGCTCGGTTCCCCCGTGTCCGACTGCGCCTCAAAACCCTTGGCATATTCCGTGCCGGTCATCGGCAGCAGATCGCCAAGTTCGGTGGCGTCGAGTACGTAATCGGCCGATATGACGATTTCAGCGCCGCTGTCGCGATGGCGGAGGGTCACGGAGCGAACCCGGTCGCCGTCCACATCGGCCGCGACGGGACGCCAGGGCTTGAGTATCGTCAGGCGACCTGCGCCAATATAGGGCATCAGCATGCTTTCCATGACCGCGAGGCTGACACGCGGCTCGGCGCAGATGCGGCTCACCCATCCGCCGCCCGGATTAAGATCGCCCCACGCGCGCGCGCCTTCCGTCAGCGGATAATGGTCTCGATAATACTGCCGCACACCGTTACGCAGCGCCCGGTAGGAACGGGTGATGCCGAATTGTTCGACCCATGTATGCTCGTCCGAGGGAACGGCCTGACTGGTCAATTGGCCGCCGATCCAGTCGAATTCTTCGGTCATGATCACGCGTTTGCCCGCTCGTGCGGCCGCCAGTGCCGCCGCTACGCCGCCAAGGCCGCCACCGACCACGAGAATATCTGCTTTCATGTCTTTCACGACGTCACATCCGTTTTGTTGACTGAGGACTTGTTTGCCGAGCCGGTCGGGGCCCGCCCCAACGTCTCTCCCTTGACGGGTTCACATTTGAGAAGGATCTGCCCACCGGCGCTGCCGGTCTCGATGCGGTTGACCAGCATGGCGGTTGCCTGCCGCCCCATCTCCTCGCGCGGAATTTCATAGGAGGTGAAGCGCACGGGGCTGCGAGCGGCCCTGATATGGCTGCCAAGCACGATCATCGAAAATGCGTCCGGCACGACAAGCCCCCTCGCCCGCGCCAGCGCTTCCACGCGCACGGCATCGGCCAATTCTATGAAGAAGGCGACTGTTGCCCCGCTCTCAATGATGGCATCGAGTATTTTCTCGGCCGGCCGGTTGACCGCCTTGATATGCAGGGCAATCGTGGCCGCATCTGCGAGCGCCGCGCTGAAACCTTGCCAGCGATCGGCAATCGATTCTGCCGGACCATGCGGGCCGATATAGGCAAGCTTGGTGTGTCCCAGCGCGATGGCGTCTTCGACGAGCTGACGCGTTCCCGCGGCGTAGTCACCGCCGACATAGGGAACCGGACCACCGGCATCTTCACGCCGGCCGATCGCGACGAAGGGATAGTCTTCCGAAACCAGCCGGGCGAGTTCCTTGCGATCGAACTCGCGGCCGAGAACCAGACAGCCGTCCGCAATCCGAAGCCTGTTGCCTTCCGAGAAAATCTTGCGGTTATCGCCGACGCCGGCGCTCGTCAGCAGCAGAAGATCATAAGCCTGCTGCTGCGCCTCTTCTTCGATACCCAGCAGGAAGGGCGTGAAGAAGTCAGCCTGGGCGCTCGGGAATGCTGGCTCATAGGTGAAAACGCCGAGGATCCGGTTCAGCCCCTTGGCCATGCGCCGCGCAATCGGATCGGCAACATAACCAGTCTGGCGAATGACGGCCTGCACCCTTTCCCGGGTTTCGTCCGGGATGCGCGCGACCGCTGCCGGCGCGCCGTTCAGAACAAGCGACACCGTTGCCTGGCTGACACCGGCAAGCTTGGCGATATCGTTCTGCGTGAGACGTCTGTGACTGGACACGCCATGCCCTCCTCCGGCATTCGCTCCCTGCTAATACGCATTAGCAGCTAATGCGTATTAGCACCATCTCCGCGTAGGGAGTCAAGCGATAAAGTGCATTCGCTGAAAGGGTCGCATATTATCGCAAGCCTGCGCTGCAATGGCAAAACGCGGCAGAAACGGCAATATCAGCTGTAAAAAACAGCGGTCGGCCCGGATTTACGGATTCGAGGGTGCTTTTTCGCCCGCAAGCTTCTGCTCAAGCAACCAAGTCCACATCGCCTCGTCGTTCAGCACTTTTCCCTCGACCGCCTGATGGTCAGTGTCCTCAAGCACGGTGAGCCGAACATTGCGCTTCAGCTCCTTAAGACGTTGCACGAGCACCACTGTATCGGACAGCGGGATCACCTCGTCATCTGCGCCATGAAAGGCCCAGAAAGCCGCCTTCTCGTTCGTTCGATTGAGGTAGTGCCGAATGCCGCCGCCGGCAATCGGAACCACCGCGGCGAAAGTTTGAGGAAACTGTTCTGCCATGGACCATGCGCCGAACCCTCCCCGGCTATAGCCGATCAGATAGATGCGCTCCCGGTCGACCCGATGGTTGGCCACCATCGCCTCAAGAACGCTTGCGACACGCTCGATCGGATAAAGTAGTTCCTCACTCGGATTTTGGGGTGAAAACACCAGGAAGGGAAACTCACGTCCCTCCTCTATCATTTTCGGCAAGCCGCTCGACCGCAACTTTTCGACGTCGCTGCCGCCCTGATCGCCGCCATGCAGCCAGACGACAAGAGGATAGGTCTTGTTCGAGCCGGCGTAATCCTTGGGCGAGTAAATCAGGTAGTTGATGTCAGAAGCGATGGTGACATCGGATTTCATCGCTTTCTGCTCGGCCTGAGCAAATGTCGAGGCAGCGATTGCGGCCAGAGCGATCAGGCAGAATTTAAGTCGTCTCATGATTTTTTCCTCCCAGTGAATAAGCCTCTTCGGGGTAATGACCGTTAAATCCGATCGGGTTAAACGCTCCCGGAAAAAGCAGGAAAAGCGCCTCGGAAAACATGAAATATCTCATCATTTCAGACCAATGAGACAACTGCCTCATCCGATTTCCGGCGATGCGACGACAGCATATCCGCTTCCGCTCCTGAGGCAACATTCGCGGAAGAGACTTCGGAAATCGAGCTGTCAGGTGATGGCGCCAACCGGACTTGCGCAGCAAGGCTTTTGCGTTCAGCATTTGTTCTGGCTTGCTGTTTGAGTCTTTGCTAATCATTGCGGCACGAAGGCGACATGGCGGCGCAGGCTCAGTCGCCCGCCGTTTTCGGGCAGGCAACTTCGCCTGGGGCAAATATCGAGGATTAGTGCAGGATGGCGGTTGCCTATCTGGAAAAACTGAACGAGCAGCAGCGCAAGGCCGTGGAACATGGTGTTGGACTGGTGGATGGACATGTCGCCGGTCCGCTTCTGATCATCGCCGGCGCCGGCTCGGGAAAGACCAATACGCTGGCTCACCGTGTTGCGCATCTAATCGTGAATGGCGCCGATCCCCGCCGCATCCTGCTGATGACATTCTCACGGCGCGCAGCTTCTGAGATGGCGCGCCGTGTCGAACGGATATGCAAGCAGGTCCTCGGGGCAAATTCGGCAATCATGACAGATGCATTGGCCTGGTCCGGCACGTTTCACGGCATTGGTGCACGGCTGTTGCGCATCTACGCTGAGCAGATCGGCCTCAACATCGATTTCACCATCCACGACCGCGAAGACAGCGCCGACCTGATGAATCTTTCCCGGCACGAGCTGGGTTTTTCCAAAACTGAAAGCCGCTTTCCGACAAAGGGCACCTGTCTTGCGATCTATTCGCGTGTCGTGAATTCCCAGACACCACTCAAGGACATCTTGCGCCAGCACTATCCCTGGGTTGCCAACTGGGAAAGCGAACTCAAGGAACTGTTCGCGGCCTATGTCGAGGCCAAACAGATCCAGAACGTGCTCGATTACGACGATCTTCTGCTCTACTGGGCCCAGATGGTCAGCGACCCCGTTCTGGCTGATGATATAGGCAACCGCTTCGACCATGTGATGGTCGATGAATATCAGGATACCAACCGGTTGCAGGCATCGGTGCTGATGGCGCTGAAGCCTGGTGGCCGCGGCTTGACCGTGGTGGGCGACGACGCGCAGTCGATTTATTCTTTCCGCGCAGCGACCGTTCGCAACATCCTCGATTTCCCGGCTTCCTTCAGCCCGGCGGCCGATATCATCACGCTGGATCGCAACTATCGCTCGACGCAGCCGATCCTTGCAGCCGCCAACGGGGTCATCGATCTCGCGCGCGAGCGCTTCACCAAGAACCTCTGGACCGAACGGGTATCGCTCGAGCGCCCAAGGCTCGTAACGGTCAAGGATGAAACCGAGCAGGCGAATTTCATAATCGACCAGATCCTCGCCAATCGCGAGAGCGGCATGACGCTGAAACAGCAGGCCGTGCTGTTCCGCACCTCTAGCCATAGTGGCCCGCTCGAGGTGGAACTGACCCGCCGCAACATCCCCTTCGTCAAATTCGGCGGCCTGAAATTCCTGGACACCGCCCATGTGAAGGACATGCTGGCCGTGCTGCGTTTCGCACAGAACCCGCGCGACCGCGTCGCCGGTTTCCGGCTGCTGCAGATGCTGCCAGGCATCGGACCGAAGAAGGCTGGCAACATTCTCGATGCGATTGCGACAGACCCCGAGCCGCTACTTGCCCTCGCCGAAATTCCGCCGCCGCCGAAGACCGGCGATGACTGGGCAGCCTTTACACAAATGCTTGTGGGCCTGCGGCAGGCGCCGAATGACTGGCCGGGCCAGATCGGGCAGGCTCGGCTGTGGTACGAACCGCATCTCGAACGCCTGCATGAGGATGCGGACACCCGCAAGGCCGATCTGCTGCAGCTCGAGCAGATCGCCGGCGGCTACCCATCGCGCGAGCGCTTTCTGACTGAACTGACGCTCGATCCGCCGGACGCCACCAGCGATCAGGCCGGCGTCCCGCTGCTCGACGAGGATTATCTCAGCCTCTCCACCATCCATTCCGCCAAAGGCCAGGAATGGCGCTCCGTCTTCATCCTGAACGTGGTCGATGGCTGCATCCCCTCCGACCTCGGCGTCGGCACCACCCAGGAACTGGAGGAGGAACGCCGGCTCCTCTATGTCGCCATGACCCGCGCCAAGGACAGCCTGTCGCTGATCACGCCGCAACGCTTCTTCACAGGCGGGCAGAGTCAGCAGGGTGACCGGCATGTTTACGCCGCCAGAACCCGCTTCATACCGGCGACATTGCTGCAGTTTTTTGAGACGATGACCTGGCCACTGGTTTCGGCCGCCGCTTCGGAACGCAGCGCGCAGCAGATCCGGATCGATGTGGGTGCGCGGATGAGGGCCATGTGGAAGTAAGAAGATAGAAATTCTTTCGCACAGACTTCACCGCAAATTTTTTAGCTCACGCTCGAATATCTGGTTCACCGAGGTGTCAATCTCGCGGTTATCCTCGTAGGAAAGTTTGAGTGAACTACTCGCCACTTAGCGCATTTAATGCGCAATTTTGTTGGATCGCAGTCCGTTGGACTTATTATGGTTGACAGTAAGACGAACGCACGCCTGTTTGCCATTCAAGTCGGCCAGATCATAGCACCTCATCCCAGAATCTGAAGCAGTGATGCGGCGATAGGAAAGTCCCAAAACTGGACTGGGAGCGCGATCTAGTCCGTCAACTTGGAGAAAACGACCAATCCTCGCCTATGAATTCGGGCATTTCATCGCGGGAATATCTAGAATATGCTGAGAATTGGTTGTGTATGCTCCGATCGTTTCCCGAGGCACCGCATGGCGATTGCGGGCAGTACCGATTAACTCATAGAACTTGCCCCAACGAGGAGCAACGCCGCTGTAGCCGCCATTGCCGTCTACCTTAAACCATTCATGATGATTAGCGCCGGCCCAGCGCCAGCGGCAGCAACCACCAAATCTCAAAGTGCCCATGTCTCTTCAAATTTGAAACTGCGCTTCGAAAATCCACCCCACGCCCTGAGAATGCCCGTTGGCTTTTTGTTGTCCTCGACTTTGTAACAACGGAGCGGACCTTGACCGAGGAGGCCTCACCTGAAACCTACGGCTCTGGGGAATTTGAATCGGCCACCAACCCTGACCGAGTTGCAATTTGGCGATGTTTAACATGCACTACGATGCCAACTTGCATCGCCTATGTTACTCGATTTATGAATTTACGGTTTAAACGCCGAAGCCAGTTTTTTTCCCATTCTTTGAAAGGGGCGCTCCACGAATCGGTACGTCAGACTTGATATGACGATCGTAAGTGCTGTCACAATCGCCAGCCAAGCGTAAAGCGAGAAGCGAAATTTGAAATATCCAAGATAATTATCAAGTATGAATAGAATGGAATACATTACAGGACCATGTATTAAGTACACCGAGTAGCTAATTTTCCCTACGAACTCGAGAGCCGTTGCTTTAAATCGAAAGAAATGGACCGAATAGAAAAATATAGCGAATGCGCAAAAGTATGATCCGTACATTCGCGGCACCAAATCTACTTCCGCGTGCGTGCGTGCAAACGCCTCGTGGAAGCCGGCCATTGGAAAACCGATCAGCCACCAGAGTGCTGCCAGCCAGTATGCGACTTCGGCGATGAGCGGGAGTCGGCTATCTTCAAACCTGGCACGGGCTAACGCTCCCCAAAACATCATTCCTAGGAGCATTGGATAGTCCCCGAAAGGTCCTTGAAGGAACTGAATTCGATAACCATACTCTCGATCGAAGAAAGTCGCGATTAAAGCAATGGACAAAATCCCGATGATATTTAGATTTTTTATCCCAACGGTAATCGCCAAAAGAACGCATAAGCCATAAAACACCAACTCAACCGCAAGAGTCCAGTAAGCGCCGTTGACTGGGGAAACGCCGAAAAATTGCGGGAGCATGGTTAGATTTAAGAAAATGGCGCTCCAGTTGGGAAACCTCCCCGCTGTCCATTCCTGTGTTACAAGTGACAGAAAAACACAAAGCCAAAACAGCGGGAAGAGTCTAAAAAATCGCGAAATGAGAAATTTCAGCGTGCCATTTATTCGGTCGCCCACGAAACTGCTTGGTATTACAAAGCCGCTGATCAGAAAAAAAATCGTAACGCCCATACGCCCGAAATCAAATTCGTGCGAGATGTCAGCGATCCATCTACCGCTGTGGCGACCATTCGACGATATTTGTACATATATTTCGGAAATGTGGATAATTAAAACTAATAAGACAGCCACACCGCGAAGCGCGTCGATAAATCGGTATCGCCCAGAATCGCTCCAAGATGCTGTACTCAACCCAAAATCCGTCCTATGTCCGCTCATAAAAACGGGCTAATAGAACACCTCCGACGAGTGCGCAAGGGAGAACGATGACGGTACTATTTTTAGGAGCGATTAGGTCGTAGGCCGACAAAGTTGGCTGCGGCAGCAAAAAACATAGAGTTTCCTCAAAGAAAAATTGTAACGAAGCGTTCCTGCCTTTGCGCTAAGAGTCGCGGGGCATGGGTCCATCTTATGGGACAACACCGGAATTCTCGGGAGGAAGAGATGAATACGCGGCCATTGGTAGGAATTTTTGGCGCAGGAGGACTTGGTAGAGAACTCATGCCACTCGCAAAAACCCAGTGCCGTAGGCAATTCCTACAAGGTTTCGATGTCTGCTTCGTCGAGGTCGACCCCAAACACGACGAAATAAACGGTGCGCGTCTCGTGTTCGAACAGGATTTTTTTCTAAGCGAGAGTGCCGACAAGTATTTCGTTGCAGCAGTTGGTGACCCAACCGTTAGGAAACGGATAGCAGAGAGGTGTATAGATCGGAATGTTACGCCGCTCGAAATTATAACGGAATCGACGAAATTTTCGGAACACAGCTCTATTGGCGCAGGCGCTGTCATCGCTGAATACACGGTCATTACAACAAATACTGTAATTGGGTCATTTTTTTATGCGAATTCCTTTTGTTATGTAGCACATGACTGCAAAATTGGAGATTTCGTAACGTTTGCGGCCGGCGTGAGATGCAACGGAAATGTGGGGATTGGTAACGGCGCGTATATTGGGGCTGGGGCGGTTATACGAGATGGTTCTCCATCAAGCCCACTTACGATTGGTGACGGCGCCATCGTAGGCATGGGTGCCGTCGTGACTAAAAGCGTTCCAGCTTTTGAGACGGTCGTGGGAAATCCCGCGAGACCCATCAGCAAGAAGATAAGGCTTTAACGTGAAAATTCTTACACGCGGTGCAAAGCGCCTCGCCGCTCGGTATTCGCTTGACAATCGAGCCGCACCATAAAATTAGTGGCTCCTCTTTAAAGCCTGAATTCCATGTGAAGGCGTTCGGATGGACAGCCATAAGCTATCTCTAGTGCCTTATGCGGCTCAGTGAATTATACGTTTCCGGGAGCAGTCATGACAAGTCGAAAAAGAGCGCTGATAACTGGCGTTACAGGCCAGGATGGATCCTATCTCGCTGAATTTCTTATCCAAAAAGGGTACGAAGTACACGGCATGCGCCGCCGATCGTCTAGCTTCAATACTGAAAGGATAGACCATCTCTACAGAGATCCACACAACGCCGACGCTCGGTTGATCCTTCACTATGGTGACCTAACAGATTCTTCAGCCGTTGCGCAAATAGTGCAGAAGACTAAGCCAGATGAGATTTACAATTTGGCCGCTCAAAGCCACGTCGCTGTTTCATTCGTGGAGCCCGAGTACACCGCAAATTCCGACGCGCTAGGAACTCTTCGTATCCTTGAAGCAATACGCATTGCAGGGTTGGAGAAAACGACGCGCTTCTACCAAGCGTCTACGTCCGAACTGTATGGCTTGGTTCAAGAGACGCCTCAACGCGAGACAACTCCATTTTATCCCCGCTCACCTTATGCCGTCGCGAAACTTTACGCATATTGGATCACGGTAAATTACAGGGAGGCGTACGGAATATATGCGTGTAATGGCATCCTTTTCAATCACGAGTCCCCGGTCCGCGGCGAGACATTTGTCACAAGAAAAATTACGCGCGCTCTATCACGGATTAAATTTGGCTTGCAGGATCGGCTTTATCTAGGGAACATGGATGCGCTTCGTGATTGGGGCCATGCGCGTGACTATGTTGAAATGCAATGGCTGATGCTGCAGCAGGACCAACCCCGGGACTTTGTTATTGCAACGGGCGAGCAGCACTCCGTAAGAGAATTTGTGAAGCTCTGCGCAAAAATTATGGAGATTGATCTTATATGGCGCGGAGAGGGCCTAGAAGAAAAAGCTTTCGATGCGAAAAACGGCCAGTGCGTGATCGAAGTCGATCCAGCTTATTTTAGACCAGCGGAAGTCGAGACGCTTCTCGGTGACCCCTCGAAAGCGAAAAGCATGCTAGGCTGGTCACCGAAGATCGGCTTCACGGAACTTGTCCATGAAATGGCCAAAGAAGATCTGAGACGCGCGAGAAATGAGGCGTTGCTCAAAAATCACGAAAGCTGACGTCCAGAGAAAAAATGGAAAAGATGATACCGGTTTATAGGCCACGCCTCGCGGGCAATGAAAAGCTCTACGTCAACGAATGCCTTGACTCGACATGGATTTCGTCTCGAGGACAGTTCATCGAGAGATTTGAAGCTGCGTTCGAAGATTACACGGGAGCAGCCCACGCGATCAGCGTCAGCAATGGAACAGTGGCAATCCACCTCGCTCTCGTTGCCCTTGGTATCGGCCCAGGCGACGAAGTAATTGTTCCCTCTCTAACCTATGTTGCTTCTGTGAACTGCATACTGCAGTGCGGCGCGTTACCTGTATACGTCGATTCGTGCGCCGCGACGTGGCAAATCGACGTCGACGACATCGAGTCAAAAATAACGCCGCGCACTAAAGCGATAATGGCAGTTCATCTGTACGGGCTGCCTTGCGACATGGAAACACTCGTTAAAATCTGCCGAAAACACGGTCTTCTACTCATCGAAGATTGCGCTGAGGCTTTTGGAAGTCACTACCGTGAACAACATGTAGGCACATTTGGCGACGCTGCGACATTCAGCTTTTTCGGGAACAAAACGATCACCACCGGCGAGGGTGGTATGGTGGTCATTAAAGATCGAGAGATTGCTGCACGGAGCAGGAGACTAAAAAGCCAAGGGGTTTCACCCACGCGGGAATATTGGCACGACATGCTAGCGTTCAACTACCGGATGACCAACATTTGCGCCGCAATCGGGCTTGCACAACTAGAGCAGGCGGATGAGATCATACGCTGCAAACGCGACGTCGCAGACCGCTATCGCAAGGCTTTACGGGATCTGCCTCTAGATTTTCATGACGAGGTTGCAGGCACGGTCCATTCTTTCTGGATGTGTTCTGTGGCGGTTAGAAATGCCGCAGATCGTGAGCCTATGCGCGAGCACATGGCAAATCTTGGAATTGAAACTCGACCCGTGTTTTATCCATCTCATTTTTTGCCTCATCTTCGCCAAGAACTTTCGTTGCCAAACGCCGAAGATATTTCCAGCCGCGGCCTGAATTTGCCAAGTTTCCCGGACTTAACGCCAGCACAGATTGAAGCTGTTACTGACAGCATGAGGACTTACTTTGATCGTCTATGACATTGGCAATGCGGGATTCGAGATGCAATAAGTTTCCAACGCTGACCAACTCCTGACTCTGCCGGATGGTGCCGCAAAAGGGTGTGGCGGGTGGGAGACGGCGCGAATTTTTGAGCACGACCATCCGCCGCCGCTTGGAATTGGTGGCGAATTCAAAAGGATAGTAGAGTTGAAAAAGAACAAAGCTGCGGTGCTGCTTTGCGGCGCGTATGGCACGAGTTCAGGAATGGGCCGGACCACCTTAATGTTCTGTAACGCCCTGCTTCAGGCAGATCCCAACCTGACCGTCGTTTTAGGCTCTAACCTTAACCCATCTGACGCCTTGTTGCTCCTCGAACCTATATTTCACTCTCGCATTGAATTTCGCGATCTAACCTGGGCACAGAAACAAGATTCGCACGGCACAACTTGGGTGCAACCTCAAACCCTGGCTGGAGAAGACTACCTAGACTGTAATCTTTGGTTTTTATGGAACCTCCCAACCGAGGGTATCGTTTCGCCTCTACGCCCCTATGTAATATTCTGCGCGGACCTTCTCGTGAGGATCGTTCCGTCTGCATATTCGTCGCGGCCGGTCGGCGAAGGGGAAGTGTGGCAAGGGTTGCTCAACACTTTGCTATCTTACCGTTATGCGGCCTTGGTTTACTGTACCACGCCTCGTACACTCGAGGATGTGGTCGCTTTTGCCGGGGTGCCCCGCACCCGGGTTTGGCTGGCGCCTCAATTCGCTCCCCTCCCCAACGAACCAACGAGCGACGGCAAACGTGTCGTGCCGTTCGATAAGTATTTTCTCTGGACTTCCAACGATACAGCACACAAAAACCATATAAGGGCAATTAATGTTCTCGACCGTTACTACAATGACAACCCAACAACCGCTCTTCCATTAGTAATAACAGGCGTCGGAACTCGCTGGTTCAACCCTGACAATACATCGTCTACCCACGATTATCACATCGAAGTCCGCGAACTACTTCAGAGCAAGCCTCATGTATTGCGAAACATCTTCTTTCCAGAGACATTAAGTCGCCCCGATTTCATTAGAACACTGCGCGACGCAACATTCCTATGGCACAATGTTTTATACGACAACGGAACTGCCTCGGTTTTCGAGGCTGCAGAATACGGCGTTCCAAGTCTCGTCTCAGATTACCCGCAGATGCGCTTTTTTGACGAAAAATATAATACGGGCGCCGTGTTCTTCTCTGCCTATGACATCGAAAGCGGAGCAAAGGCACTTGAAGAGATGACGAGACTTGCGGCCGAAAATCGCAATCGCCGGGTTTCGATTGACTACAGTGATGAGAACCGTAGATTTCATGAGTGGATCAGAAACCTGCTGGGTGCAACTCGCGCCTTCAAGCCGAACGAGATTGCTGAAGGAAACCGGAAAGATTTGGAGTTTAATACGTCTGAAGGTGCGGCGACACTAGCAAGTTGCGCATCAAAAATTTGGCGTCCACTAGGAAGTTACATCCGCGACCTCCCGTGGACTGATATTCCAGTCGTTTGTCTCGAACTCGAAACAGTAACTAACAAACGATGTGCGGAAATAATCTCAGCTTTCGAGTCGGCGTTGCGTGAGCATTATAGGAACTTTAAGCTTCTCATTCTTGTTCGCGACGACGCTGGTTTTCAACAGTACGTGAAGAGCATTTTAACTGAACGAGTATTAGTTTTCGATTTCTTCTACGCAGGACTGATCGATAATAGTATCGACAGATCGACGGCTCACCAGCTGGCAGATGTCGTCTTCAGTACTTCAAAATATTTTCAAAGTGCAGAAAAGAAAAAAATTGATTTGGACGAATGTCAAACGATCGCCGAAATTACATGTAGCGTCCTCCAAAACCTGCCCAATGTTAATCTCGCACACGATTTGCTGAATTTTCCTCCTCCTATCGGATGTCGAAGTGACAGCGCCAAGATCATTGCCGTTTCCGAGCTAACAATTCCACCAATTCAATATCCTCCCTCGGAAGTTGACTTCAGTCAGAAAACGGAGAAGATCGTATTTGTTAAGGGCTTTTATGATGCAGAGCCAGGGTTCTGCTGGGTACAAAAATCGGCATCCGCCCGTCTGTCTGGAGGGCCTAGCCTTCGTAAACTGTGGCGAAGAGTAACCGAATTCTTGCCGAAAAATCTCGCCAAAAAATTTAAGCGCGACTATTTATTTATCGAGCTCGAGATCGAAGATCTCGCATTCGCTGATCAGAATGCGTGTAAAGATCTCTTCCTCGTTTGTTCCGTAAATGGAGAGAGTTGTGGCGCGCGCAAGCTTGCGGCCGGCCGTAATTGGTTTCGACTAGAGCTAGAAAGCCGGCATCGTCTGAAGGCGTCACTCAATACCCTGAATTTTGAGACAAATTATGAATATAAGGCCGGCGGAGCAACATCGCCCGATCAGCGCCTGATCGCGTGGAAGGCGTTAAAATTCGGGTTTATTTCCGTGTAGAGATTGCCTGAGTTTCGACAGTTTTCTTGAGAATTGGTCAAAGCTCTGGTCGGATTGAGGCGACCTCCGGTAGGCACCAGTCAGAACGGTAACTTTCGACCACCGATCTTCGTCTATGGAGAGCTTGGGTTCGGGCGTGTAGGAGAACGAGGTCGCTCAACGTCCAAGGACTGGAAGCTAGTTATCCTTCATCTTGACTTGTGCCGGCCCGTCGGGGAAATCTGGTTTTCAGTTAGCCGGAGGACGCAGTTGAACTCGCGGTGATAATTCTTGTGATGTCCGCGCTGGGCCCCCGAGCGCTGACCTGCCACTGAATCTTCGCCCGACTGCGATTAGAGCGTCGACGGTTTTGCACCGCACAAGTTTCTGGACCGGCTGAGGCCCGACTTGCAGGATTCAGCGTAAGGCCCCGACGATCCTCTTCGACCGTTATTCTTGTCCGTAAAGCATCCGGTAAGTGGATTTCCAGAGGTGGAATAGCGTTTCCGGTCTCTATACGGTGTTCCCTGGCCGCTGTCGCTGAGAAAGACGCCGCGCTTGGGATTTATTTCACCGAACGTTGCGATCAACGCTTATACAGTTAAGCTGACTGGCCTCAGTAGTCCATGTAGGCGACGAGCTGACCGCATCTGGCGTACTTTGAGCGTTCGCCTATATTCCAGATAGACGACTCACAAACTGTGAGCTTCTATGTCTGCGCCTATCTTTGGAACTAGAAACTTTCCTATGATCGAGGCCGTTCCGGAACGTTTCGAGGGCGTGCCGCGGCAATTTCGGCGGCGTTGGTCCTATGATTTCAAAGAGCGAGCGGTGGCTGAGGCGATGGAGCCTGAAGCGAGTGTCTCGGCGATTGCGCGTCGCATCGGCATACACCCATCACAATGGTTCGGCTGGCGTCGTGATGCACGCGCCCGACAAGGGAGGCTTCGGAGCCTGTGTCTGTCGAGGCGCATTCTGGACCGGTTTGCGCGCGGGCGGTGATCGAGGTTGTTATTGTAGTGGCCCCATAAATATCTGGACGCGATCTCCCACTTGTTAAGTGTGAGGAGTAATGTGCCCATTATGACTAGTCACATCCCTAAGATAGAAGTGTTGTCGGGCCCAGAGCGCCGCCGTCGCTCCCTTGGTGGGTGGATTCATGGGCGACAATCCGAAAATTACAAGCAGGAGAACATTATGGCTCGGGAAACGCTTCCCATCGCCCTAAACTGTCAAGAAAGAGGCCCGCCGATCTCGTTGGAGATTAACCGGCTGGGCCTCATGCCGCTGCGGAATTGGAACACCGGCGGCAATATTTCAATACGCTAATAAAACAAATGTTCCTTGCGCAGGTGAAAGAAAAAACCCGTCACCTGGCGGGGTGGCGGGCTCACGCTTGAGCGTTATTCGCAACGCCGCTGCATTCTCTGATGCCTGTTCTTTGGCATTCGTGTCGTTGGAAGAAAGATTGCCATCATAAGCTTGCCTAAAGCTTACTAAAGTAACCCTCCATCGAATTTGTAACAATTGGATCACCAGGGCGCTGGTTTTGCTGGCGCCGCCGGGAAAGGGCCTTCGCACGTGTATCGGACCTCGTACTGAGACTCGGCAATCAAGTGGGTTGATCTTGTCGTGCATGTACGTCCAGTCGTCTTTAGCCACTCGATTGTGGCACTCTCATACGACGCGGGGGATGTATCCGTTGCGATCGGTGCGGGACTTGCGATGCCGTTTTGCAGGTTCATTCCTCGGTCGCTGGCAACCAGGAGGCGGTTCTCACGTGGCTTATCAACTATCCGAAATGTTGATCCAGTCGTGACACTCTGCCACATGACAGGATCGATACCGTTAAAATCGTTCGTGGCGTAGTTTGTTCCAGCGCATCCGGCTGCGGCAAGAACCACGAAAACAGCGATTCCGCGATCAAGCGAATGCATGCGTGTCCCCTTTTACAATGGGACGACACTACATTTACTTTTTTCGCGGTCAAGTTAAACGTTAATGACGAGGCCCAGCAATATCAGTGGTCTAACGCCTCGAAGTCGGGTCTAAAAGAAGAGGCCCATCGGTCCTCGTAACCGCCGCGCATGTGCGCGATGCTGCGAAACGCGCGTGAATGAAAGCAACTTCAACTCTGTAATGATGGCGCTGAACAAGTACGGCGCCGAGTGCCGCCTCGATCTGCCTCATCGCGCCGTCGCCTTTCTCGCGCAGCTGCTTCACGAGATTAGCTCATTCCGATACGATCGCGAGATCTAGGGGCCGCCCCCAGCGCAGGAGCGGTCCGACACCCGTGCCGATTCCGGCAACACGCCGACCAAGAATGGTGACGGCTACAAGAAACGGGACGCGGCCCTATTCAGATGACTGGCGGCTATAACATACTGGCCTTCTATGAGTGGTGCAAGCGCAACGATTAATCCGCCGGACTTCGTCGCCAATCCGGGCCGGATCAATATAGATCCGTTGGAGGGTCTTTCCGCGATCTGGTTCTGGGACGAGGGCAACCCGGACCGGAAAAGCCTCAATTGTTATTCCGATCGCAACGACGCCGAGATGATCACTCGGCCTGAACGGATACGCTGACCGGATGGAATATTACACCGCCTCGGCCTCGTGGTGCGCGGGCACGATGTCAAAGACGTTCGTGGCTTCCAGGCCGCCGCGAAACGGGCGGGGGTATTACAAAGGCAATCTGGATGGACTGGATGGTCAGCAAAGGCGAGCTGCCATCCATCTGATGCTTGTCGATCTCGCACCTAAAGCGCAGGTCGCTCAGGTGCGGATCGAGGCTGCGCCTGTCACTGAAGAGACCGTGGCTATCACTCCGCCCAGCCTCGATGCGCTCTGGTGGAAATCTAAGGGTGCTATCGTGCCCATAGTAACTGGCGGCGGCCTTTCAACCGGTCTGGCTGCTGTCGGTACGATGCCCTGGCAGAACCTTGCGTTGGTTCGCCTGGCGTTCGGTATCGCCGGCGCCTTCCTCCTCTGGCGCAAGAAGGCTGACGTAAAGGCCGTGTCCGACCAAGTCACGGGGATGGCCTTAGTCGTAAGATCATTCCCGGTTGAATGAAGCTCTGCGCCGCTGCGTTTCTATCGATCGCCCCGTTTCAGGTCGGCAAGCGCGAGGGGAAGTCTGCCGCGCATGTCGAGGCGGCAAAATAAGCGGTCAACCGTATTAATAATCTGAATTAGAACAATGTGTCATTTTGCAACATGTCGGATCGTCATCGTTGTCTTGTTTTCGATAGCAGCCTGCCAGATAGTGCCTGCGACTAACGGATCCGGATACCAGTTTAGTCGACTTACCCGAGGAGACACGATGCTTAGGTAAACCTTGCCTTGCACAAGCCGGTCGACGTGGTTTTCCCGCAGCAACAGCTGCGTCATGTCTGTTGCCCTATCCAAAAGCAGGCTGAGCTCCGTTGCCTGAAAGTCACCCTTTGCGCCGCCATTTCTAATTCCGAAATAGGCCCCTTAGGCATCGAGATTGCAGCCTCCCAGACGTCGAAGTTGCTAATGCAAAACGCGAACGCTTGTGGGTTGCGCAATCCTCAGTATTCAGTATTCGGTCATCAGTTTGCTCCAGCTCTCAGAAGCCAGCCCGCCGATATAAATTTCGCCGCGCAGTGCGCGGCTCCTCAATTCTTCGCTTCGAGTTGTGATGCAGAAGTAACCCCGAAAACGGAAAGTCATACGTTGTTGGCGGCACAAAGCGTTCATCAGGAAAGTGTGGGACATCCCAGTGACGTGGGCGTAACCCTCATCAGCAAAATGACAGAATAGCTGATTAAGCACCTCACGGTCGCGACCTTCGGCTGTAACGATGTTAAGAACATAAATGGTCCTCCCAAGTTTGCCGTAGAAGAGTGCTGCGCCGATCGCCTTGCCCAGGCCGTCAAAAACCGTCAGGCAGGCAAGCCTGCCCATCCTTTCGTTTTTTTGTGCCATTGCGATGAGCCAGTCGAACTCGCTTGCCGACCATTCCGGCCTAACGAAAAATCGTTCTGTCATGGACAGTGCGTACTGGCGGAAGGTTTCGAAGTCGACAGGTTTTATTGTCAAACCGCCGGCCCTTTCCAGAGCTAGGTCAGGGTTGCGTTTTCCGACCAGATCATCGCAAAGACCGACGATGGAGAGAACCAGACGAGAGCCAAGGAACGGTACGCGGCGCGATAGCCGCAGCACGACGCTGGAGAACGGCTTTAGAGCTTTATGCCACTGAAGGCTTTTCACCGCTAGGATTGTACCTCCAATCGCTGTGCAATGGTCCGCACTAACGGGCGAGGAGGTGTCCGTAAAGCAAAGATCCTGTTGAGATGCTCGCATCGTGCGCGATAGACGGGCAGCTCCAGCAGCGCCGTTTTTGGCATCCGAAGCGAAGGCGCACAGAAGACGTGCAACGATTCGCTCACGATCGGCAATAAATCTCATTGGCAGCGCGAGAACGACGCTGGTTATCCGGTTGTCGCCGGCATCGTATACAACGCTACCATGCGCCGGGTCATAAATTGGGCTCTCAAAAAATACTTCCAATATGTAAGTGCGTAGATTGAACTTTAAGTTTTTGCGTGTTTTTCCAAAGGCGGAGTTGATGAGCTTTTCCACCGCTTGGACGTCGCATTTTTCCATCGGGCGAATGCCGGGTGCGCGATAGGTGTAATCCGTTTCGCGGACACTCGTGGCGGCTCCGTTCTCTGTTGAGGGCGTATAGGCGTCCATTACGTTGTTGTACCTTTCACGCAGAGGTTCGAAAAACGGAATATAAGAAAATGCTTCACAGCATTTAATTCAATTTAACATGAGGTATGTCGACACCTAGTACCGCATGTGCAGTACTTTGAGTGCAGCTTACACAAATGTCTATTATTTTTATCGGACCAATATCTTCATCAAAGAAGATTACTCACCATCACAATATGAATAGCCCCGACTTTCGTAGACACCCTCGGGTTAGATTTTCTGCTGCTTCTCGAACTCGACGGGCGACAGCATCCCGTTCCTGACGTGTTTGCGTTTCGGGTTGTAGAACATTTCGATGTAGTCGAACACGTCCTGGCGTGCTTCATCGCGTGAACGGTAGACCCTGCGACGTATCCTCTCTCGTTTCAGAAGATTGAAGAAGCTCTCGGCCACCGCATTGTCATGGCAGTTGCCGCGTCGGCTCATCGAGTGAACCAGATTGTGGTGCCTGAGGAACGAGGCCCAGTCCATGCTGGTAAACTGCGAGCCCTGATCCGAGTGGATCAGCACCTTGTCTTTCGGTTTGCGTCGCCACACCGCCATGAGCAGAGCCTGCAATACGACGCCCGTGGTCTGTCGGCTCTGCACCGCCCAGCCGATGACCCGGCGAGAATAGAGGTCGATGACAACCGCAAGGTAAGCGAAACCTTCGCAGGTTCGAATGTAAGTGATGTCCGTGACCCAGGCCTTGTCCGGAGCTGCTGCGTCGAATTGCCGGTCGAGCTTATTATCGACGACAGACGGTCTGCCGCCATAGATGCCGGGACAGCGTTTGTAGCCGATCTGCGTCTTTATTCCGGCGCGACGCGCCAGGCGCGCGACCCGGTTCGGGCAGCACATCGTCCGCACCGAAAACTGGAAGCGATGCAAAGCAATTAACGCGTACTTCACTTTGCATCCCTGGCGAAATACGCGGCCGCTTCCTAAGAAACACTCTCCGCATCGGGAATGGGATCAAGTTGATATCCCAAAGAGCGAGCACGGCGCTGCAGGTTTGCCAAGACTCGACCGCGATGGCGCTCGTCATATGCCGCCGCACCGGGATCACGATAAGCCATGCCGAACCGAAGGGCATTGAAGAAGAGAACCGCGATCTTACGCGCGGTCGCCGTCACGGCTTTCTGCTTTCCGATGCGCCTTGCCAAACGTCGATAAAATGCACCAAGTGCCGTGTCGCTTCGGCCAACCGTGGTGGCTGCCAACCGCAAGAGTGCGGCTGCCCGGTTCGATGATCGGCGCGTTCTCGAGGAGAGAAGTCTTCCGCCAGATATTTTGTTGCCGGGAGCCAGGCATAGCCATGATGTGAAGTGCTTGGCGGTGGGCCATGCTCGTAGATCAGTTTCGCATTCGCCGATGAGCTTGAGGGCGAGCGAGGAGCCGAGGCCGTGAATCTGTGTTAAGTCGGTGCCCGTAAGGCCGTATAGAGCGGCCCGGACATCAAAGGACGGTGCATTCGTCTGCTTGGTCTTTGTCCGGATTTTTGGCAGCGGCGCGAGCGGCACTTCGACTTCCACAGTCATCATGGCGATCGCCGTTTCCAGCTTGCGGTCGCATTCGAGCATCTTCAATTGATAGAAGTCGTAAAGCTCCAGTGATTGGGAAAGAGCAAACACGTGTTCATCACGATCGTTGCCGACCAGCGATGCTTTGATCGTTTCGATAGAAGAGTGGCAGCGAACGTCACGCAAAGAGGCCAGGGCGTCAGGATCGCGCTCGCCGGAAACGATTGCCCGGATAATCTTCATACCGGTCACGCCGGTGATGTCGGAGACAACATGATGGAGCTGCAGGTTCATTTCCATCAGAGCCTTCTGCATGTGCTGGATATGAGCTGCCGCATACTCGACCAGACGTTCTCGCTGGCGCAGATAAGCACGCAAAGTGGCAACCTGCGCATTGGGACGAAAGCTGCCGCGTAACAGACCATAGGAATGCAACTGGCGAAGCCATGCCGCATCATTGACGTCTGTCTTCCGCCATGGGACGTTCTTCGCGTAACGCGCATTGACCAGGATTACCTCAAAGCCATGCTCCTCCAGAATCTCGAAAGCCGGTATCCAGTAGACGCCGGTCGACTCCATAGCCACGCTCGTGACGCCGCAAGATCGGAACCAGTCAGCGAGATCATGCAGATCATGGGTGAAGGTGCCGAAAGCGCGGATTGGCATGTCATCGCTGTCCGGATTGACCGCCGCCATATGCATTGTGGACCCGATGTCGATCGCGGCTGCGCTCGGGTTCAGGCGGGTGAGGTTCTGCGGGGCAGATAATCTTGTCTTGGGCATGGCTTCTCCTCCTTCGGTTCGGGAGGCGCTGGGCCGCACAAGTTCGTCATTTTCCTAATAGGGATCGCTGCTGAAGCCGCGTCACCGCTCTCAAGTTCGCAACAGCCCATGTGCCACGTTTTTTACCGGGGTCGAACGCCTCCAATAAGTAGTCGGCAACTCCCCTCCGGTGTGCAGCGTAGCACAGCCTGTTTCTACCGCGCACAGGCGGACCAAAGCCCGTGATCGTTTTTTAGGATATCGCGTTCTCAGTGACGCGAGCCAGTTCCTTCTTCAGCCGCCTGATCTCCTCGGCCTCGTCGTTGCCCTTGGAGTCCGACCCAGCAAACTTCTTCTTCCATTCATACAGCGAATGCTGGCTGACGCCGAGACGCTGCGAAACCTCAGCCACCGGATAGCCCCGCTCCGTGATCTGCCGCACCGCGTCACGCTTAAACTCTTCGCTGAAATTCGATTTGCCCACGATGCTCTTCTTGCCTCAAAATTAGGAAAGAAGGCGTCTACAAATCTCGGGGCTATTCAGTCATTAGATTTACTTTGACGTGATACTTGATCAGTTTCGTAGCCTCCTCTGCTTGCGGCCGGCGCCAATAAGCCGCAGGAGGAGTGTGGCTTCATTCTCTTCCGATCGCCACAGTTTATTTTCACGGCGATGCAATACGATGGGCGGGCCTGCATCACATTTTTTCTTGAAGCTATGCGATCTCTCTCCATCCAAGAGGGATTGCATAGTCTCCGTCCCAGATAGTCAATTCGATCCACGCATCCCGCATTATGGCGTCACCGGCGCGGTCACGCGAAGCATTTCACCGTCGCTCTGTAGCGAAAGGCTGTTGGTCGCGCGGTGGCCATTACTGGCACCGATTTCCATTGTCTCGACGTTCACATTTTTCGTCCACGTAATGGGTTTCGCCGAAAATTCCCATTCAACTTTGGCCGGCACGCTCTCTATCATCAACTTATTGGCGCGAGTGAATTTGCCCGGCGTGGCTCACGTCGTCCCAGTCGCGTGAGCCAAGCAAATAGCATTCTTGAAGTGCACTCCTGGCTCGGATGGCCGATGTTGATACTTTCGTGCCGAGCAACTAAATATGGTCAAGGGACTCGAAACAAATCGCCCCTTCTGAAACGCTATCGATTATCAGAGGCTGGTGGTGGCGCATAATCGTCAACAGATTGTCTAGGATCCCCAGATGGATGCACCCCCGGAGAAGAAACCAAGCCGTCGCGCGCTGCTACTTGCAGTTCTAGCGGTTTGTTTTACCGTCCTTGCCACGGTTCTGCTCGCTAATGACAACACGCACCTGAAGAACCTACTGATCCACTTCAACCTCGTATCGAGTAAGCGCTTCGCCAGCACCCAACCAGAAACAAGAGCAGTCGAACGGAAACAGATCGCCGACATGAGCGTGCACATCCCGCGTCATCTGTTAAACGTCGAGCAGTCAGGCGCGAGAACAAAGTTCATCCGCGATTTCGTTGTTTCGGGCAAGGACCTGTGCCAGCGACTCACCTCGGAAATCTCTTTTAAGGCGCAAGATTGGCTCGCAAGCCCAATGGACCCTCAGCGTTTCGAATGCATGGGCGAATTTGCTGGAGGGAACCTAGCGGATCCTGCGAGGCAGTCGTCTCTATTCCTCGATATCAGAGGAGAGGCCTCCGGCAAGATTAAATCGGTTCGGATAAAAGCCGTGGCGCCTCCAACTCCTGAGGGAGCTCTCATTACCACGAAGCTTGATGCCGCGCTGGACATCATTATCGAACGGACCCGTTGGTCAGACCTCGCCGCCATGCGGGAACCCGCGCGTCGGATGCGGGCCTATCAGGCACAGCATTTCGGGATTTCGGTATCTATCAAGCCTGAACAAGGAGAGCCACATCGCCTGAACGTAATCTTGTTTGCGACCAGTCCAATGCCGGAAGTGTGGCTGACAAACCGTTTCATCAACCACCGACGTTGATCTGCGTTATGTCTGAACCTCATTACCCGTTGAACCTCTCACGAACCGCGAAGTTGAAGGACTGCGGTTTCAACGTGATCAGTTTGCGGGTGGCCTGCAGGCCGCTGAAGACATGCCAGACAGAGAGATAATTCTCGGCACACGTTGTTTCGTCGGGTTGGCATTTGCCGCAACGTTAAGAATGACTTCCTCGTCGAAGCGAGGTTGGTCATGCTGACGTAGAGAACAGCAAGCCATAGGTTACCACAGCGGCTGTCGCGCGCGCACGATCGCCACGCGCAGGAATATCTTCTTCCAGAGTATGTCACAGCACTCAATCGTTGCGGTCGGTTTCTACAATCCTGCCGTCGGTGTGCAAGACAATGCCCAAGATCCTCCTGATGCGGGGACAGCAGTACGGGACTTTGCGAACTCGGAGATAGCGTGCGATTAAGGCTGCGCATTGGGGAGTTCGGGCCTCTACTCCGGGCGGCGCCGAGTCCAAGGCAGCGATACTCCAGCTTGGCGAACAAAATTCGGACGTGCGTCGACGTGCGGGATCTCAGTGCGCTGTCAAGCCTGCAAGCTTCATGCAAGACAACAGTCGTATGGTTAGCTCTGAAAAAGAAGGTAGATCGAAAGCATCACGGTTGCAAAGCCTGCAGTGCTTTACAGCCTTGCCGTCCAGCCAAACGGTAGAATTGTTCAATTCCACGTGCGGTTCGACGCGACAGCCCCGAGGTCCGTAGATGCCCTTGGCTATGATTTTCCTGCGAATCGGGGCGACGCTAAAATACCTTACGTTTCAGACGCGTTAGCGTTATGGTCGTGGAAGATTTGTAGCTTCGGACGTCTTAACCCAGGTCGATGCGAACCGTAGCGACCGCGACGAAATCTTTCTCGCTTCAACCAGCCGCATTGTGATCGAAATTGATGAGTTAACTCATTGAGTGGACCTGATCGAGCTACCCGTGCTGTTCCGATTGCATTTTCGACAGCCACAGAATTGCACAGCGATGTCCGCTCCGGGCAATTCCCTTCGTCGCTCCGGGCAAACTATTTTTGCTGAACCGAGTTTCGCGGTAACAAGCGGCATCAGTTCATGGAATGCTGCGACAAGTCGTCCAACCGAGAAATAGGGCGGAAGCCCGGGCACTGCCAGCACAACCGGGCTTCCAGATCATCCTAACTTTCAGGGGCGGATGATCTCATGTTTCTTATCGAACAACAGGAAGGGCAGCAATACGATTGCCCTCAATGAATTAAAAACGCTAAGTTTCTTGGGAATTCCGCGACACGATGATGGTCGCTTCACAAGATCTCCTCGATTGACGTGATATGCGCGATCACACAAACCGGCTGTGCCAACCGCGCCCATGCCGTTCAAAAGGCTCGATCGCCGTGTTTTAGACTGGCCCGTGTATTTTCGCGCCAAGTTCAATCTTGCACAGGGATAAGTTGTATGGCAATGCTGCATCGCCATGAGAACTTGAGCGACAGTACTGACATGAGGTCACCGTGCGGCTAGACAAGCTTAAAATTCAAGATATCATTCTGATAACTCCAAAAAAAATTGGAGATAATCGCGGCTATTTCATGGAGGCGTTCCGAGAGGATACGTTTCATGCTCACGTCGGCGCGTTTCGCTTTGTTCAAGAAAACCGTTCCTTTTCTGCGGAAGCTGGTACCGTACGCGGCCTGCACTTCCAGCTCCCTCCGAAAGCACAGGGAAAGCTGGTTTCATGTACGGCAGGTGCGCTTCTGGATGTGGCAGTAGATATTCGGCAAGGCTCAGCGACTTATGGACAATACGTGGCGGCCGAGTTGACCGCCGACAATGGCGAGCAACTCTGGGTGCCGCCAGGCTTTGCACACGGCTTCTGCACTTTGCGGCCGGAAACTATCATCAGTTATAAAGTGACAGATTATTATAGTCCGGAACATGATCGTGGCCTGTTCTGGGATGATCCCGCAATTGGAATCGACTGGCCCGTGAAGCCGAAAGAAGCTGTTCTTTCCGAGAAGGACAAGAGACTGCCGCTTCTTTCTGGTCTCCCGGTTTCGTTCGTGTTCGGTCAATAAGCGAGGAATTATGCGAATTATAGTAACGGGCGGTGCCGGATTTATTGGCTCGGCTTTGGTAAGGCATCTCGTTCTCGACAAGGGTTATGATGTCTTGAACATCGATAAGCTGACCTATGCGGGGACACTTACATCACTGACCAGCGTTGAAGGAAACAACCATTACCGGTTCCTGAAAGCTGACATTTGCGATGGTAAGGCAATCACCGAGGCCTTTGAAAGCTTCCAGCCAAACCGGGTGATGCATCTCGCCGCGGAAAGTCATGTCGATCGCTCTATCACCGGAGCAAAAGACTTTGTGGAAACCAATGTTCTCGGCACCTTCACCATGCTGGAATGTGCTCGTGCCTATTGGCAAAAGCTGGACCGGGAAGACAAAGAAGCTTTTCGCTTCCTGCATGTCTCGACCGATGAGGTCTACGGGTCGCTTGGAGAGGATGGGCTCTTTACCGAAACCACGCCCTATGATCCGAGCTCGCCTTATTCCGCATCAAAGGCTGCGTCCGATCATCTCGCCAAGGCGTGGGCATGCACCTACAAGATGCCTATCGTCGTGTCCAACTGCTCCAACAACTACGGTCCATATCATTTCCCGGAAAAACTCATTCCGCTGGTGATCCTCAATGCGCTCGAGGGAATACCGCTTCCCGTCTACGGCACCGGGGCAAATATTCGTGACTGGCTATATGTGGAAGACCATGCCCGTGCGCTTGATGTCATTGCCGAGCGAGGCCGAGTTGGAGAAACCTACAATGTCGGTGGGCGCAATGAGCGTCGCAATATCGATGTCGTAAAGCGGATTTGTGCTTTGATGAATGAGCTGCATCCGGCTGGGCGGCCACATGAAGAGCTGATCCGATACGTTGATGACCGTCCTGGCCATGATGCGCGTTATGCAATAGATGCAAGCAAGCTGGAAACCGACCTCGGCTGGAAAGCCCGGGAGAACTTCGACACCGGAATTGAAAAAACCGTTCGTTGGTATCTCGATAATCAATGGTGGTGGGCTCCTTTGCGCCAAGGCTATGCCGGACAGAGGCTGGGGCTTCTCGATGCAGGAAGCGCGCAATGAGGCGTCGTTTTCGATATCTGGTGACAGGCCGCGAGGGACAGGTCGTACAATCACTGCTCGAGCGGTACCAACTGAAAAAAGCCGGCGATATCGATCTAATAGCTGTCGGTCGCCCGGCATTTGACCTGGCGAGAACGGAGACTATCAAATCCGCGATTGATGAAATCAAACCTGACATAATCATTTCCGCAGCGGCTTACACCGCCGTTGATCAGGCTGAGGCCGATGAAGCAACAGCAAGGCATGTTAATGCGGCAGGGCCTCGCGCGCTCGCCCAAGCGGCCAGTGTCCACGGTATTCCGATCATCCATCTTTCCACAGATTACGTGTTTGACGGCACAAAGACGGCTCCTTACACCGAGGCCGATCCTGTTGCGCCATTGGGTGTTTATGGATGCAGCAAGCTGGAAGGTGAGGAATATATCCTTAAGGCTTGGCAGGATGTTGCGATATTGCGCACCGCCTGGGTGTACAGTCCGTACGGCAAGAATTTCGTCAAGACGATGCTTCGCGTAGCAGAGACGCGGGACACACTGAACGTGGTTGACGACCAAATCGGCAATCCGACGTCGGCTCTCGACATTGCCGATGGCATTCTTTCTGTCGCCGCCAACTTATTATCCAGTCCGGACCAAAGACTGCGGGGCGTTTTCCATATGACAGGAAGCGGTGACGCAAGTTGGGCCGATTTCGCTGAAGAGATTTTCGACGCTTCGAGAAAAGCCGGGGGGCCCGTGGCCACGGTCCAGCGGATTGTAACGGCAGATTATCCGACCCCTGCAAGACGGCCTGCCAATTCCCGACTTAACAATAATAAACTGCACTCAACCCATGGAGTAAAATTGCCAGAGTGGCAAATCTCCACGAGAAATGTCGTCACGCAACTGGTGAAATCCAGAACCTATCTTTGAAGACATACAAGGAAAACGAATGAAGGGCATTATCCTCGCCGGCGGAAGCGGCACGCGGCTTCATCCGATGACACTGGTAACGTCAAAACAACTGATGCCGGTGTATGACAAACCGATGATCTATTATCCCCTGTCTACGCTGATGCTGGCTGGGATTCGCGATATCCTGATCATATCCACCCCCAACGATTTGCCGAAGTTTCAAGCGCTTCTGGGCGACGGCTCGAAATGGGGAATTTCCCTCTCCTATGCTGAACAGCCCTCACCAGATGGTCTGGCGCAGGCTTATATTATCGGCGCTGATTTCATCGGCGACAGCCCATCCTGCCTCATTCTAGGTGACAACATCTTCTACGGTCATGGAGTCAACGAGCTTTTCAAGACCGCCATTGAGCGAAACGATGGCGCTACTGTTTTTGCCTACCATGTCAGCGACCCGGAACGTTATGGTGTCGTTGAATTCGACAAAAAGATGAGAGCACTCTCGATAGAAGAAAAACCGTCCGAGCCTAAATCGAACTGGGCTGTGACCGGTCTTTATTTTTATGACAAGGACGTGGTCGATATCGCCGCCAACCTCAAACCTTCCGCACGCGGCGAGCTTGAGATAACCGATGTCAATCGAATTTATCTCGAACGCGGAAAATTGTCCGTACAAAAGCTCGGACGCGGTTTTGCCTGGCTTGACACCGGCACACCCGACAGCCTCCTTGATGCCTCCGAGTATGTCGCAACCCTCGAGCGACGTCAGGGCTTCAAAATATCTTGTCCCGAAGAGATTGCCTTTCGACTTGATTTTATTAGCGCGGAGCAATTAATTCGCCTCGCTGATTCCTATCGAAAAAGTTCGTACGGGCAATACCTCTTTAGAATCCTTGAGGAATCCAAATCGACAAGCTCACTATGACTCGGCATGCCTTGGGTTGACCTCCATACAACCAAATTTGGAGCTTCGATGAAGATATTGCCATCCCGTCCGATCGTTGACTAACAGCAAAGTGCATCGGTGTCGTACGCTGAATGCTGCCTGATTAGGAATGCGCAAATATAATGGACGGAAACGTCACAATGTTTTGCGTATTGCTTTCCTCTCAGAAGGAAGCATTTCCGCATCGGAAATCATGGCAGTCGTGCGCCTTTAAAGTAGAATTATAACGTGGTTTGAATGATGAAGATTGTGATGATCGGTTCGGGTTATGTCGGCCTTGTGTCGGGCGCGTGTTTTGCAGATTTCGGCCATGACGTGGTTTGCGTCGACAAGATGCCGGAAAAGATCGAAGCCTTGAAAAATGGCCATATCCCGATCTTCGAGCCGGGTCTGGAGACCATCGTCGCCAACAATGCCAAAGCCGGGCGGTTGAGCTTCACCACCGATCTTTCCGCCGCCGTTGCCAAGGCCGACGTGGTCTTCATCGCGGTCGGCACGCCTTCGCGGCGCGGGGACGGCCATGCCGATCTCGGTTATGTCTATGCAGCGGCAAAGGAAATTGCCCATGCGCTGGATGGTTTTACCGTAATCGTCACCAAATCCACCGTTCCCGTCGGCACCGGCGACGAAGTGGAACGAATTATCCATGAGGAAAACCCCTCGGCCGATTTCGCCGTGGTTTCCAACCCGGAATTTCTGCGTGAAGGTGCGGCGATAGAGGATTTCAAGCGGCCGGACCGTATCGTCGTCGGCCTGTCGGATGAACGTGCCCGGCCGGTCATGACCGAGGTTTACCGTCCGCTCTATCTCAACCAGTCGCCGCTGCTCTTCACCACAAGACGCGCTTCCGAACTCATCAAATACGCCGCCAACGCCTTTCTGGCGATGAAGATCACCTTCATCAACGAAATGGCCGATCTGTGCGAAAAGGTTGGCGCCAATGTGCAGGATGTCTCGCGCGGCATTGGCCTCGATGGCCGAATCGGCCCGAAATTCCTGCATGCCGGCCCCGGTTATGGCGGCTCCTGTTTTCCGAAGGATACGCTGGCGCTCGCCAAGACCGCGCAGGACTATGATGCGCCGGTGCGGCTGATCGAAACCACCATCGCCATCAACGACAACCGCAAGCGCGCCATGGGCCGCAAGGTCATCAACGCGGTGGGCGGCGACGTGCGCGGCAAGAAGATCGCCGTGCTAGGCCTCACCTTCAAGCCGAATACCGACGACATGCGCGACAGCCCGGCAATCGCCATCATCCAGACCCTGCAGGACGGGGGCGCGAAGGTGGTGGGTTACGACCCGGAAGGCATGGCGAATGCCCGCCATCTGATCGAGGACATCGATTACGCAACCGGGCCTTATGAGGCTGCGGAAGGCGCTGACGCGGTGGTCATCGTGACGGAGTGGAACCAGTTCCGCGCCCTCGACCTGCCGCGCCTCAAGGCGATCATGAAAAGCCCCGTGCTGGTGGATTTGCGCAATATTTACCGCCTTGATGAAATAGAGGAACAACGTTTCCAATATGAAAGTATCGGGCGCCCTGTCAAAGCCAAGGTAACTTGAGGCTCCGAATAGATGGAGGGTATGGTAAGCGTCGTTTTAACCCACCTTCCGGATCATCTTGTGATTGACGATGTTGAACCTGAATTGAGGGCCTAGGCATAGGCCGATTTCAGGCCTCACGCATAAAAGCAAGGATGACGTGTTGGTTTTCACGCGGAACTGAGCCGGTTTTTCCACCGAGAAGTGAGCCACCTCTGAGTATGGTTTTCTGATCAGGCTTTGGTCAAGGGATTGGCTTTTCTCCTCTCTTCTGTGCGGCTGCAGCCGAGCTGGTTTTGAATCGAAAGCAGTCGTTTCCGGTTTCGAGGATGTGACAACGATGGGTCAAACGGTCGAGCAGAGCGGTCGTCATCTTGGCATCGCCAAAGACGGTGGCCCATTCCCTGAAGCTGAGGTTGGTGGTGATGATGACGCTGGTGTGGAGTGCACCCCATTTCACCGGACAAGTCGGCTAGATTGATTTAGCCCTGATGAACTGCCGAGGGGAAGCCATCTTGAGCGCGGAATGGGGATGGATTTCGTTGTAGATGCTATGGAGGAGCCGCCCGGCTCATCCGCTTCATCGACAACGAGGAGGCCTCCGATGAACGAGAACGCCAAGTCCAGTGTGTCAGTATATGCAGCCATTGAGCTGAGCAAATCAACATGGCTAGTTGCGGTGCTTTCCCCAAGCTCAGATCGCGTGAAGCTTCGCCAGGTTCGTGGTGGCGATACCGAAGCGCTTGTCGCGATGTTAAACCGCACGCAAGCGGACGCAGCGCAGATAGATGGTCGCCCTGCAGAGATCGTCGTTTGCTTTGAGGCCGGATATGACGGCTTCTGGCTAGCGAGGTTCTTGCGGAAGCGAGGCATTCGTACGTCTGTGCTTGACTCCACCAGCTTCTTGGTCAACAGGCGAAGCCGCCGTGCCAAAACAGACCGGCTAGATGCAGAGTCCATGGTCCGAATGTTCCGATCTTTCGACCAGGGCGACAGAACAGTGTGCCGCGAAGTTCGTGTTCCCACGCCGGAGGAAGAAGATGCCAAACGCCTCGACAGAGAACGTCTGCAGCTTTCAGCCGAAAGGACCCGCCACGTGAACCGTATTCGTGCCCTGCTCAATCTTCACGGTATCCGCGAGGTCAAGGCTCTCTGGGGAGGCGACTGGCGCAAGTGGCTACAAGTGGTCAGAACAGCCGATGACCAACCACTCGGCAAATTCCTTGCAGCAGAACTAACGAGGGAGTTCGAACGCCTGGAATTGGTCCACGCCCATATTCGCGATCTCGACCGCGATCTCGAAGACGGTTTGAAGGACTGTACTCTCGGCATTCCCAACGTCGACAAGGTTTACCGCATCGCCACGCTTAAGGGTATCGGCAGGCTGAGCGCCGTACTGCTGGTGTCTAAGGTGTTCCACCGCCAATTTGCCAATCGAAAGTGTTTGGCGAGCTTTCTTGGTTTGGCACCGAGTCCGTATGCGAGTGGTGCTGTGAAGCATGATCAGGGGATCAGCAAAGCCGGTAACCGCTTCGCCAGACGGCTGCTCGTTGAACTCGCGTGGTGTTGGCTGAGGTATCAGCCGGCAAGCGCATTATCCCAGTGGTACCGTAGCTCTTTCGGGGCGGGTTCGGGCCGATCTCGCAAGATTGGCATCATCGCTCTCGCTCGAAAGCTCGCGGTCGCCATCTGGCATTTTGCTGAAGACGGCCTTGTCCCACAGGGGGCGTCGCTGAAAGCGGACGCCTCATAACAGTTCCAAGCGCCGACGAGCGACTGGAAAGAAGAGCGGCTGTTGAGATTGAAGTTGGTCCGGATAACGTCCGCCGTGTTGTAGTGTGACACCGCTCTTCAGTACTGCTTGGCCCCCATGAATGGGATCGTGGTTGAGGTCGGACCCTCGCCGAATACAAGTCGATGCGCCGAGTGCGCCAGTAAGCCAATGCAGCCCAGTCACAAGTTCAAAGGATACGCCAATGAATGCTTGACAGAACCACCTTCATACAAGTCCTCGATCCATCCGTCGATGAGCCGGAGCGCTGTTTGGGCGTCCGGTAGACCTGATATCCGAATATAGTCCCGCTTCAACGTTTTGACGAAGGCTTTCGACATGCCGTTCGACTGCGGGCTGGCGAAGCAGGGCGTTAGATTGAGTGCTTGCGCAAACAGCCTCGTGTCCCGCGCCGTATAGGCTGAACCATTGTCAGACAGATGCTCGATAGCATTCGGGGCTCGGGTTGCATGGAAGCGTTTCTCGACCGCCTCCAGCATCATGTCGCGGACGTCCGAGCCGGATATTCCGGGGTTGGCGAGCGCTGTCCAAGCGATGATCTCCCGGTCGAAGGCGTCGATGATAAAGGCGAGACGAATGACCTGTAAGCGACAAGCAGACCCCATCTGGCAGTGCTGATGGAGATCACGCTATGGCAGGCATCTGATTTCTCTGACTGTGAGGATCTATGTCTACGCCTACGGCTAGCCCTAGAATGATCCATATGATTGAGGCGGTAACGGATCGACTTGAGGGTTCTCCCCGCCAGTTGCGGCGTTTCTGGTTTGACGAATTTAAGGTCGAGGCCGTTGGGGAAGCTTGCCGGCCTGGAGTGAATATCTCGGCGATCGCACGACGGATCGGCATTACGCCCTCTCAACTCTACCGGTGGCGGCGAGACCTTCTGAACGAGAGCGAGCCGGACCATGTGGCGTCGGCTGAAAGTGGACAGAGATCGATCATCGGGGTCAGCTCTGTCGTCGAGGTGGTCATCGGCGACGTTGTAATCCGGGCCGCTGCTGATATCGACGAAGCGCATTTGCAGCGCGTTACCCGAGCGGTACGCTCGGCATGATCCCGTCAGGCGTGAAGGTCTTCCTTGCGAGCCATCCGATCGACTTCCGCAAGGGGCCGGACAGCCTGCTTTCGCTGGTGCGGGACGCTGGCAGTGATCCGTTCAACGGAGCGCTCTATGTCTTTCGGGCGAAACGAGCGGACCGGATCAAGATCGTATGGTGGGATGGCTCGGGCGTCTGCCTTTATGCCAAACGGCTAGAGAAAGCTCAGTTCTGCTGGCCACGTATCGGCCACAGCCGCGTCCAGCTGAATCATGCCCAGCTTCTGGCTTTGGTGGATGGTATGGACTGGAAGCGGGTGCGATCGGCGCCCGCCAAGCCTCCCGAGATTGTTGGGTAAAACCACTGCGGCGAAGTGAATCAGGTACCTAAAACCGCGGGCGGATCACGGCAAAATATGCTCTGATCTGACCCATGATGCGACCAGAGATCGAGCTCCCGGATGATGTAGAGGCCTTAAAAGCTATGGTTCTCGCCATGGCCGAAAAGGCAGCCCGCGTCGAAGCTATAGCGCGGCGATTAGGATGAGACGCGGGCGACAATCTGGATGAGATTCTTAGGTCGCGGTCGGGGTCAGATTATCATGCTGATTGTCGCTGACAAGTTCTTCGTCATTTTCTGATTGCCGCTCCGCGACAGACAGCGTTGAGGTCCTGATTGTCGCAAACGAAGCGGGTCGGCCTCGCTGGCGCTTTTCCTCAAGTGCTGCTCTGCGGCGATAGCTTTCGACATTCATCTCGAAGATCGTGGCATGGTGCACGAGCCGGTCGACTGCGGCGAGTGTCATGGCAGGATCGGGAAAGACCCTGTTCCACTCTCCGAACGGCTGATTGGCGGTGATCAGGATCGACCTGTGCTCGTATCGGGCCGAGATCAGTTCGAAGAGCACACTTGTTTCCGCCTGGTCCTTGGTGACGTAGGCGAGGTCATCGAGGATGAGCAGGTCGTATTTGTTGAGTTTGTCGATGGCTGATTCAAGCTGGAGTTCTCGACGGGCAACCTGAAGCTTCTGCACAAGATCGGTGGTTCGGGTGAACAGGACCCGCCATCCGTTCTCAATCAGCGCGAGACCGATGGCAGCAGCAAGATGGCTCTTTCCTCCGCCGGGCGGACCGAACATGAGGATGTTCGCTCCCTTGGCGAGCCAACTGTCGCCGGCGGTAATTGCCATGACCTGGGCCTTCGAGATCATAGGTACAGCGTCAAAGGCGAAGCTGTCCAAGGTCTTTCCAGGCGGCAGGTGCGCTTCGGCGAGATGCCGTTCAATCCTGCGATTTGCACGTTCTGCCAGCTCGTGCTCGGCAATAGCCGACAGGAATCGAGCTGCTGGCCATCCTTCCCGGTCCGCCTGCTCGGCAAATTGCGGCCAAAGCGTTTTAATTGTCGGCAACCGAAGTTCGTTGAGCATGATACCGAGCCGTGCTTCATCGATGGCGTGTGCGTTCTTCATGCGGCTTCTCCCGTCCCGATCAGGGCCTCATAACCGTTAAGCGATGCGAGTTGCACATGAACGGTCGGCAGCTTGGCCGGGTCCGGACCGAAGAGCGCTCGCATGGCAGCCAGGTTGGGTAACTCACCAGCATCGAGTGTCCTGGCCAATTCTTCGGCAAGTTCGCGTTCGCAGCCGCGGTCATGCGCCAGTGCCAGAAGCTCAACGGTGATCTTGCAAGCCTGCTTATCGGGAAGATGTTCGGTCAGGGCCTCGAAGGCCTTGCGATATTCTTCTCGCGGGAAGAGCTTGTCGCGATAAACGAGGCCACGGAGCGCCATCGGCTTTTTACGCAGGGAATGGATGACGTGGTGGTAGTTGACGACCTGGTCGTGTCGCCCGTCAGCGTGGCCACGTCCCCGGCGCAACGTCATCAGATGCGTACCGCCAACGAAGACATCCAGCCGATCGTCGAACAGGCGAACTCGTAACCTGTGGCCGATCAGGCGGGACGGCACGGTGTAGAAGACCTTGCGCAGGGTGAAGCCGCCCGTCCGGGACACAGTGACAACAATCTCCTCGAAGTCCGTGGTCCGGCGCTCAGGCAGCGACTGCAGATGGGACCGCTCTGCATCGATACGCCTGCCATGGGCAGCGTTGCGACGGCTGACGATCTCGTCGACAAAAGCGCGGTAAGAACCGAGATCGTCGAATTCCTTGGTGCCCCGCATCAGCAGGGCATCGTGAACAGCGTTTTTGAGATGACCATGCGAGCTTTCGATCGAGCCGTTCTCATGCGCGACACCTTTGTTGTTGCGCGTCGGGGTCATCCGATAATGGGAGCAAAGCTGATCGTAACGGTGTGTGAGATCGACCCTGGCGTCGGCATCGAGGTTGCGGAATGCCGCCGACAGGCTGTCGCTGCGATGATAAAGCGGCGTACCACCCACGGACCACAGGGCATTTTGAAGTCCTTCGGCCAGCGCGACGAAGCTTTCCCCGCCGAGAATGACATGGGCGTGTTCGAAGCCCGACCAGACGAGCCGAAAGTGATAGAACAGATGATCAAGCGGCTGGCCGGCGATCGTTACACCAAGGCCGCTGGCGTCGGTAAAATCCGAAAGGCCCAGTCGGCCTGGCTCGTGCGTCTGGCGGAAGATGACCTCCTGCGCTTCGCCATTGACAGCACGCCACGACCGGATGCGTCGTTCAAGCGTACGGCGGATACCTTCAGATAGTTCTGGATGTCGGCGCAGCATCTCGTTGTAGACGGCGACGGCACGGATGCCAGGGGCGGCCTTCAGCAGCGGGACGACTTCAGTCTCGAAAATCGGCTCGAGGGGATCAGGGCGGCGACGTCCACGCGGCGCTTTGCTCTGAGATGGTAGGTGTACCTTCTTGTCGAGGCGGTATGCCGTGGCTCGGCTGATCGACGCTTTTGCCGCGGCGATCTCTACGGAATGCGTTTGTCGGTACTTCATAAAGAGTCTCATCTGATGATCGGTTAAATGGCGACCCGGCACAAACTGGTTCTCCAATCCAGAAAACCGCAAATGTACCGGACCGACCGCGATCTTGAGACGCCGAAAATCTGCGCCACGCCGGGGTATGACTACGATCGGGCTACGCCCTCACTTCGTCACACCCCGGCGCAAGTCTCATCCTGATTGACGCTGAATCCGCATTGCCTCACTAGAAATGTTCCCTGATTGTTGGCCGTTGCCTCATCTGATTTGCTCCCAGCATTTGTGGGTGCGGAGCAAATCAGATGAGGCTGATCAGCGTGACGACGAAGAAGGAATTGGTTGCTGCTCTGGCAAAGCGCTATGCGGCCGGAAAGCGGGAGGAAAAATCGCGGATCCTCGATCAGTTCGTTTCGATTAGTGGGATGCATCGCAAACACGCGATGCGTTTATTGCGGGGGGCGGATAAGCAACCGCAATCGCGAACGCGGGCGCAGATTTATGACGAGGCGACCCGACAGGCTCTTATTGTTTTGTGGGAAGCCTCCGACCGCATCTGTGGCAAGCGATTGAAGCCCTTGCTGCCAATTTTGATCTCATCGATGGAACAACATAGCCATTTGAGGTTAGACGATCAGGTCCGCACACTTCTGCTACAGATGAGTGCGGCTACCATCGACCGTGCATTGAAAAGCGTGCGAGAAACAGCAGGCGGCCGTCGACGCCGACGTTCCGTTGCTTCATCAGCATTGAAGCGGAGTATCCCAATTCGAAAATTCTCCGACTGGGGTGATCCCCCACCTGGCTTCATCGAGGCCGATCTGGTGTCGCACTCCGGTCCCAACGCACGCGGCAGCTTTATTCAAACTCTTGTCCTTACAGATATTGCGACCGGTTGGACCGAATGCGCCCCTCTGCTTGTTCGCGAACAGAAGCTTTTGACGGAAGTTTTGACCGAGCTTCGCCGCGTAATGCCCTTCCCGTTGCTTGGCTTTGATACGGACAATGATAGCGTATTCATCAACGAGACAATCAGGGACTACTGTATTGATTCAGATATAGAATTCACTCGCTGTAGGCCATATCGTAAAAATGATCAGGCTTATGTGGAGCAGAAAAACGGATCGGTCGTCCGCCGCATTGTTGGCTATCATCGGTATGAGGGAGTTGAAGCTGCGGCAACACTTGCAGAGCTTTATCGTTCGGTGCGCTTGTTCGTGAACTTCTTTCAGCCGTCGTTTAAGTTGCTCGAAAAGCAGCGAAACGGAGCGATGGTCAAGAAGCTCTACTCTTCTCCCGCGACGCCACATCAACGGATTTTGTCGGATGCAAGGACGGGACTGGAGGTACGCGACCGCTTGGTGCGCATGAGCGAACAACTCGATCCTGTAACGCTTCTCCGAAACATTCGTGCAGGACAACAGCGGCTTGCCGACATTGTGCATCAGGGAACACCCTTAAGCGAAGTTCCTGATATCGAGAGCTTTTTACGAAGCCTGCGTATCGCGTGGACGGAGGGCGAAGTTCGTCCGACCGCGAAAGCAAAGCCAAAACTAAAACGCGAGCGACGGCGGCCTGACCCGCTGGTTAACGTCACGAATGATCTTTACAGTTGGTTTGAAGCAGAGCCATGGAGAACCGGCCGCGAGCTACTAGAGCGACTTCAAAGCATCTATCCCGGCGAGTATCCTAATGGACTAATCCGTACGGTGCAACGACGGGTGAAAGGTTGGCGTCGCGATCGCGCGCATAGAATGATATTCGGAAACGAGCCTGGCGAAGATGAACAACAACCAGAGCTCAGCAGGGCATAGGGAGCATTCTGGTGAGGCAATATGCTATCCGTTCGGGAGCATTCTTCGATGAGGCAATACGAATCTCACCTTGATTGCCGCTATGCATCGAAGCTTTGGAAAAGCAGGTTGATGACCTCGAGGCCCGGAACGCTGACGCCGACGAACGCATCGAGCGGCTGACGCAAATCCTGAAGGCTTTTGATCGGGCCCGCTTTGGACGGCGTTCGGAAAAGCTGAAACCCCCGGTTGACGACGAGCAGCATGCCTTTGTCTTCGAGGAGATCGAGACCGGCATTGCGGCGATAAAAGCCCAGGTCACGAAGGGCCGCGGGAATGCGGACGGCAAGCGTGCACCACGGCCACGCAAGGGCTTCGCGCCGCATCTTGAGCGCGTCGAGATCGTGATCGAGCCGGAAGAGTTGCCAGAGCATGCGGGCAAGCAGAAGATCCTGATCGGCGAAGACGTCTCCGAACGGCTCGATGTCGTCGCAGCCAGGTTCCGTGTTATCGTCACGCGTCGTCCCAAGTACGCTTTTAGGAACGAGGACGGCGTCATCCAGGCCGCGGCTCCCGCACACATCATCGAAGGCGGCATTCCAACAGAAGCACTTCTGGCCCAGATCGCGGTCTCCAAATATGCCGATGGCCTTCCGCTCTATCGCCAGGAAGCGATCTACGCGCGTGACAAGGTCGAACTTGACCGCAAGCTCACGGCCCAATGGATGGGCAAGTTGGGGTTCGAACTCGACATCCTTGCCGATTACATCCTGAACGAGATCAAGAAGGCGGAGCGGATCTTTGCCGATGAAACGACCTTGCCGACACTTGCGCCTGGGTCCGGGTCGGCAAAGACAGCATGGTTATGGGCTTACGCCAGGGATGACCGCACCTTCGGAGGCAGCGGTCCGCCGTTGGTGGCCTATCGCTTTGAAGACAGTCGAGCGACGGAGTGCGTCGCACGACATCTGAGCGGCTATCGCGGCATCCTGCAGGTTGACGGGTATGGTGCTTACAGCAAGCTTGTCCGCAAGGATGTAGGCAACGACGGCGTTGTCCTGGCTGGCTGCTGGTCACATAGCCGGCGGAAGTTCTACGAATTGCACGCGGCGAAGAGCTCGAAGGTGGCCACAGAGACGGTCGAGCGTATGGCGAGGCTCTGGGAAATCGAGGAAACCATCCGCGGCCAAAGTCCCGAAGCTCGTGTCGCAGCGCGTCAGGAAAGTTCGGCGGCGATCGTCCGTGACCTCTTCACACTCTGGCAGGCGACCCTGCCGCGGGTGTCGGGTAAATCCAAACTCGCCGAAGCTCTCCGGTATACCATATCGCGTCGCGACATTTTCGAGCGCTTCCTGACCGACGGCCGCGTCGAGCTCGACTCCAACATTGTCGAGCGAGCTATCAGACCCCAGGCCATCACCAGGAAAAATAGCCTCTTCGCTGGCAACGACGGCGGCGGCAGGACCTGGGCGACGATCACGACGCTCCTGCAGACAGCAAAGATGAATGCCGTCGATCCGCAAGCCTGGCTTACCCAGACACTTGAACGCCTCGCAAATGGAGGGCCCAGCAGCGATATTGACGCGCTCATGCCGTGGAACTACGCCCCCTGAACGGTCCCAGCTTGTCGCTTACCCTTTCGCGATTGAGGAGCGCGGCGATCCGCCGATAGCCATAGGTTGGCCTTTGATCCACCAGCCTGCGGATGGCGGGCAGAAGCTCTGCATCCTCGGCCTTATTGTATGGGCCACGCGGCTTTGATCTGCCTTTCAACCGTTCGATGAGGTTGGAACGGGAGACGCCCAGCGTATCTGCGACGGCCTTCATCGCGAACCGTCCTTCGGCAATAAGATCGGCCGCGATATCCGTTTTTATGAGTCCGCTTTGGAAAGGGCTCGCGGAGGATTTCGACCTCCATCGTCTTGCGACCGAGCATGCGCTCCAACTCCCGGACGCGGTCCTCCAGTTTCTTCACTTCCGAATTTCCGACAACCGGCTCGTCAGAATCCACGGCTGCAGCACCTCCTTCGCTCAAGAGCCTGCGCCACCGATAAAGCAAATTGGGCGCGACGCCATGACGGCGAGCGGTCGAAGATACCGTCTCGCCGGGTTCGAAACTCTGCTCAATGATTGCCAGCTTTTGCTCGGTTGCACACCGCCTGCGGCGAACATCTCCCGTCAGCAATTCAACGTGTCGATAGTCGTTAGACATAAGCCTATACCCAAGCCTGTGCCTGAGCCTTTCTGCTTATGCCGACTGTCCGGTCGAAATGGAGGGCAGTTCACGTTCCTTTCCCGGCCAGGAAAATGCACCGAAAAACTCTAACCACAAACGGTCCAGTTTGAAGGTTCAGATCATCGTCATTGCGGCCATGAAGGCATCATCGTGATTGGTCCATTCGACGCTGTTAAAGTCATGATCGCCACCAAGACGGTCGACTTCCGCAAGGATGCGGAGGCATTGGCTGCGCTGCTAAAGGCTGAGATGGGAGCCGATCCATTCTCCGGAACAATCTACCTGTTCCGACCCCAAGCGAACCGACTCAAGTCCATGCCATCGACGAGCGTCACAAGGCGCGCACGGTTACCAGCTGGAAGGGCTAAGATCACCTCACTCTAAGTTCGAGTTCATCGGACGCGTTTTATTTCTCAAGATATGATCCTCTACACTTATCAATCTGCCGTTCGGATAGCGGCCTTCTCCGGCACCATGTTCAATATAGTGGCGAATGGGATCTATACCTGCCTTATAAATGTCCACGTAATAGTTACGATACCACTCAGAATCGAACAGACCGGAGCCCCGTAGTAAGCTGATTTTACGCTTAAGACGCCGTTCCTTTGGGAGGAATTCCCAAAACGCTGGCAACTTTAAGGTTTCCAGTATTGTGCGCCCTATCTCCCGTCCGACCTCTGTACTGAACTGCGGCAGTGATGTTACTTGTTCCTCTTTCTCGAGCAACAACTGTGTCAGCGTCGACACCTCGACAGAACGCTCTTGAGCCTGCGCGTCACTTTTAGCTTTAGCCCTCTGAAGTTCTTCGCGCCTCTCGCTTTCTTTTTTTCTCTCCGCTTCCAACTCGGAGATTATCGTTTTGCTCTCTTTCAGTTCAGTCATATATTTCGAATTCGCCGCGTTCAACTCCTCAATTGTAGTTAGATGTACTTGATTTTGCTCTATGTTCTCCAAGTGAGCAGCTTGAACGCGCTTCGCATCCTCGAGTAGAAGGTTGACATGATCCCTAAGAGAGTCGGCAATTTTTTCATGCTGCGCTTGGTTTTGTGCAGCAACTTTCAACTGGCGGCGTAAATCCATGAGCTCGAGAGCGTTTTGCTCCGTCTCATGTTGACGCTGCTCTAAAGCACTCGTGATTTCAGCCAGCCGATGCCCGAGTTTTTGGTTCTCTGCCCAAGCCTGTTCTTTCGCCTCCGTTGCAGCCGCGTAACGAGCCCGATAATCATGCAGTTCTTGTTGCAAGGTCGACAAATCGTGACTCACTACTGATAATTGTTCTTCCAAGCCACGGATCATCACCTCACGTTCATCGGCTATCGCCGCCAACTCACCGCGTCGCCATTCTGTATCAGAACGCGCCTTCTCAATCTCCTTCAGTGTTTCGTTTTTTTGGCGAATTTCCTCACGCAGACGATCGGCATCTTGCTCGACCTCATTTGATCGTTGTCTAACACGCGAAAGCTCGTCCTCAAGCTCCCGTACAACCTCCTGACGGCTGGTATTTTCCTGCTGCAATTCTGCTATATTGGTTTCCAATTCCCGCATGTTCCGCTCGGCACCAGAACGCTCTGTCTCTAAAATTTGCACAAGCGCTTGATAGTCATCCTCTCTCCGGCTTAGATCGGCTAAATTTGCGTCCAGCTGTTTTTTGATAATGTTAGCGTCTTGCGCTTCTCCGACGAGCTTTTGTACGTCAGCCGCCAGCGCAGCGTTCTTCTGGTTAGCATCACGCAGTGCTTTTTCGCGCTCTTCGACCGCATCCTCTAATTCTTTGATCCGTGCTATTTTCGGGTGAAGCTCGTTGTTACGATGCGAATCCAAGCACGCCTTTCCTAAGCTTGCGAACAAAAGATGAATATCCCTTCGCCGCCTGCCGTGACGCTCGGCTTCGAAAAGCCACTGAAGCTTCTCCGGGACGTTTTCACCCATTGAGACAACACCTAATCCGTGTCCGTGAAAAAATTCGAAAGCAGGATATTGTCCCCTTAACTCCTGAAAAAGGCGAAACACACCAAAGTTGCGCTCCCTCACATTAGTGTCGTGAAGCAGAATGATGCCTCTATTGGACATCTTAGGAAGCCACTTCTCAAAATCATTTTTTACCGCATCGTATTCGTGGGAACCATCAATGTGAAGAAGATCAATACTCCCGTCACTGAAGTAATTATTAGCCTCATCAAACTCTTGCTTGAGCAGCGTCGAGAATGCGCCGTAATTACTTTCATTGTACTCTTTAACCCGTTGGTAAACGTCTACGCCGTAGGTCCCAGCGTGCTCATCACCAGTCCACCGATCAATCGCGAATGCTTGTGCGCCTAAGTCGAGCTTGTCTAGCGCTTGGCAGAACGCAAAATAGGACGCACCCCAGTGCGTGCCTAGTTCAACGACCAAAGCGGGCCTCAAAGCTTCTGTCAGCCAAAAGGCGAAGGGAATGTGTTCTATCCACGCCGACTGGTAAAGGTACTTGGGACGCATGTAAGCGTAGCTTCCAAGGGGAACAAGCTCTGCACCTTCTGAGGGATTGGGAGATGTATGTTGGTTCACTACACTGCTCATACTAGGCTGTCCGCTCTCATATCAAAACAAATTACCCTGCACTTTTCGATGAAGACAAATTGGGAAAAGGCTCGTAATTCGATATTAGGTTTACCGCTAAAGCTAGATATCAAATTCAGATATTATCCGCAATTCTCTGCCCGAAGGGTTACGGACACCTTCTTCATAATTTTGACGCACAAAGAGCATCATCCGCAAATCGAGTTTTAACGAAGAATTCAAGCGCGACGCTATACATCAAATCGCTGAGCAAGGCTATCCGGGGTTGGGAGGCTTCACCAGGGCTGGGGCGTCAATCAGCACACGCCTTACGAGTGGAAAAGGAAGTTTGCTGCGTTCAACAGCAAGCGTAACGACGAGGCAGAGGAGATCATGCGGCTGACGAACAAATTGGCTCGCTACCTTGTCAGCAAGGTAAGGGCGAGTCGAGAAATTCCGTTGATGGGGCCGATTGCTGTCTTAGCGCTGAATGCGTCGTTCAAATTGAAGGTTCGAACTTAGTGGATCCTGATGTAGACCGCGAAAGCAACCATTGGGGAGGCGATGATTAGAGAATAAGTATCGACATCTCATCTGCGATTATACAACCTCAGCACCCCACGAGTCGAGGCGGATTGTAACTTGACTCTACCATTGCGTGCCATTAGCTGTCCTGTCGGGAGGTTGGGGCAATAGTTGTGGCTGAGGGCATAGGTAGCAGCGGGGACGTTTGATGAGTTTGATCAGTAAAGACGATGTCGCAATCATCAGATCATCTGGGATGTTTGATGAGAAATGGTATCGTGAGCAATACCCAGATGTAAATACCTTGGGGATGGACCCGATTGAGCATTACCTCTGGATAGGTGAGCGATTAGGACGAAAGCCTAACGCCGAGTTTTCCCCCGAGTCATATCTCTCAATGAACCAGGATGTTCTGGCGACTGGGTATCCAGCCTTCCTTCATTATGTTAAATATGGGCGTATAGAAGAGAGAGAAACAGTAGCAATTAAGTCTGTAAAGGCTAATATACGACAGGCACCAGCTGCGCCCCCCCTCCCATTCAACCCAAAATTACTGTGAGGGGACCCGATTCCACCCTTATAAGTGCTTCCGGGCTGTTTGACGAGGCATGGTATCTTTCCCAATATAGTAAAGATGTAGGAGATGAGGATCCGATTCTTCATTACTTGCGTATTGGGGCAACACTCGGATTTGACCCAAGTCCCGCCTTTTCATCCAGTTTATACTTGGAGATTTACCGCGACGTTAGAGCGGCGAGGAGGAATCCTCTTTTACACTATATCCAGCACGGTGCTATTGAAGGCCGTTCACCCAAACCAACTGCTCGCCAAAATAACCTGGGGCTACTTCGTTACTCTCCAGCTGAAGCGGGAACGCCTAAAACCATTCTTGAATTTGACGCGCCAGCCTCCCCCGTGCCGGGAATTGATCGCGAGAAAATCGCGCTTCACGTGCACCTGTATTTTTCCGAAATGGCCGAAGAGATTACTCAGTATCTAATGAATATTCGGCATCCATTCACGCTTTTAGTATCAGTCCAAGAGGACGAAGATTCAGAGGCTTGGACGACCTTTTTCCTGAGCAGGTTACCATCCGTTACTAACGTGATTGTTCGAAACTTTCCAAATAGGGGACGCGATGTCGCTTCTTGGATAGTCGGCTTTTCGGACGCCTTGAACGATGCAACTTTGTTTTGCCATGTCCATACGAAACGATCCACGCACAATCGGTCGCATAATGGTTGGTTTAGGTACTTATGCCATACTGTTCTTGGTTCTGTTGGCGTTGTCGATGGCATACTTAATATTTTCACAGCCGATGAGCGAGTAGGTTTTGTTGCACCATGCTATTTCTGGACATTGGCCGATCAGCCGAACTATGGAAAAAACAAGGAGATAGTTGAGAAGCTTTATAGGCGCTTAACTTCCGATCCTCTTCCGGACCAGTGCCCCGACTATCCGGCCGGATCATTCTTTTGGGCGAGAACGTCTGCGCTGAAGCCGCTTCTTGATCTAGGTCTAAAACTTGAAGATTTCGCTGAGGAAGAGGGGCAAAAGGACGGCACTGTGGCGCACGGTATTGAACGAGTTATAGGCTTATTGCCAGCTCTGACCGATACTGAATTGCACCTCGTGACGGTCGACGTTGCATATGATCTCGTGCGCCACTTTGAGAGTTATCGTACCAAAGTCGCCCCTTCCATACGTGCGCCGAAGAAAAATGCACGGCTGCGCGAAGATAAAGTGGCGTTATATTCGTGCGTTTCTGGCGCGTATGAAACCATAATTCCCTTAATTACTAACCCTGGAAAAGTTGATCGGGTTATTTTTACGGACGCTCCTGCTGAGGTTCCTTCTGGGTACGTTAACAGAATAAGTAATTACGTTAGCCATATACCCGTTAGGACAGCGCGTTTTGTGAAAACGCATCCTCATGTGTGGTTCTCGGATTACGATTATGCGGTGTGGTCCGACTCGAATGTGCACTTTTTCGGTGATCTCTCTGAATACATTGATCGGCTCGAAGACGCGGAGGCCGATTGCGCGTTCATCCCTCACCCAGTTCGCGAGACTTACCTGGAAGAAGCGAAAACTCTTGTGGAAAAGGGTGTCGTCCCTAGTGAAGCAGTGGAGCGCCAAACCAGTCGGTATTCCAAGGACATTCGGGTCGCTAAGTCACGTTTGATTGAAACAAATTTCTTCATTTGCCGCCCTAAATCACCGAGGGTGGCAAAATTTATGTCGCTGTGGTGGAGGGAAATTAATCGTTTCACGCACCGAGACCAGCTCAGCGTGAACTATGCAATCGAAAATTCTGGCCTAAGATGGATTGAATTACTTCCATCCGGGCGATCAGTGCGCGAACATCCAGATTTCATGCTTTTTAGTCATAGGCATCATGCTCGTCAGCGCATGATTAACATATTCCGAGGATTCTAATATGGTGCACGATGTTATTGTTTGTGTTCATAACGGACATGACGACGTAGCAAACTGCTTGGAAAGCCTCATCAAGCATTGGAGTGCCGGCCTCCAACGTCTAATAATCGTGGACGACAAGTCTGATCAAGCAATGGTCTCAATGCTTCAAAAGTTCGCTGCGGAACGCGACTTTGTAACTATAATTCGGCTAGACGAGCAGCATTATTACACAAAAGCCGCGAATAAAGGACTGGCGGAAAGCTCGGCGGATATTTGTACTCTTCTGAATAGTGATACTATCGTTACAGAGGGATGGGACCAGCGGATAAAAGCCACGTTTAAAGCTTTTCCACAAGTTGGAATAGTCGGCCCACTTTCTAATGCCGCGAGTACACAATCTTTACCGTTCGTAAAGAGTTCCGCAAATCAGACTGCAATTAATACGCTCCCACCGAGTGTTACGATTGATGAATTTGCCTCTTTCGTTCGTAAGGAGGCCGCCGGTCTGACTTTTCCTTTTGTACCGCTAGTCCATGGCTTTTGCCTTTCGATTAGTAGAAAGGTAATCGAGGCTATCGGATATTTCGACGAAGAGGGTTTTCCGCGTGGTTATGGCGAAGAAAATGATTATTGTTTCAGAGCGGATGATGCGGGGTTCATTCTTGCTGTAGCTCTCGACACCTTCGTGTACCATGTGAAATCAAAGAGCTACTCTTCACAAGACCGAGTGGCGTTTATGAATGCTGGATCGAAAATGTTCGCAAAAAAGCACGGTACGGAGAGAATTCGGCAGGCGATTCAGTACATGGAAGGAAACCCTCATCTTCAAGCGATGCGAAATGCAGTTTTAGCCAAATGGCCTAAGCATTACGGAAGCCTGGAGGTATGACGCAATCTACAATGGGGTTCTATTTGTATAGGGGGGGGATTTGATGCAAGTTCCAGCAGCACCGACGGAAGGCGTCGCTGACATTGGGGTGGCTCGCACTGTTGCCCAGTACACGAACACAAATGCGGAGATCCTTCATTGGCGTCGCGGGCCGTCTTTTGAATTAGATATAGGCACGGAGGGAGCTCCCCTCAAACGCATTGACCCTCCAGTGACATACTTGGTGAAGTTGCGAAATGTCGTCTGCATCGCTGGGCAGGTCTTGCTTGCCGAGGACGGTAGGATATTGCCGGATAGTTTTCGTAGAAGCGATACGACTTCTCCTCACCCGCACTCAAAATTACAAGGAGATGGCTTTCTCCCTACTCGACACGTCAACGACGCAGTTGATATGCAAGAGCCAGTTTATTACTTGGACGGCGAGCAGGCTTCGCACTTCGGCCACTGGACCCTTGAGGTCCTTAGTAGGCTGTGGCCTTTATTGCATGATCGATCACTTACGAAACTTAAGTTTATTACGTCTTCCAAACTTGTAGAGCACGTAAAAACGGTTCTGATGTCACTTGGCGTCCCTGAACAAAATATAGTTTATTTCAGCAAACCGGTTCGATGCCGAGAGATTTATATCGCCAGCCAAGGCTACGTTCTCGATCGAGCAGCCTCGGAAGAAGTTTACAATCTTTGGCGCGAAATAGGGTCTAAATTTATAAAGATTGGCACACCCGAGAGGCTTTATGCGAGCCGCATGAGGTTTCACAAGCAGAGGAATTTGCTTAATGAGAATGAAACTTCTGATGTATTCCAGCGGCTAGGTTTTTCTATAGTTTCTCCGGAAACACTTAGTGTTAAGGAGCAAATAGAAATTTTTGCGGGAGCCAAATGCATTGCCGGTCCATCCGGCTCCAACGTCTATGGAGCTATTTACTCGCAACACCAAGGCAGGAGATTGTTTGTTTCTCCAGAAAAATTCGTTCTTCTGAACGACCCTTTAATTGCACATGCGACGCACAGCAAGCTAAGGGTCGTGACAGGAACGACCATTCGGGCAGAACGAGGTCCGATGCTTGACGACTGGAAGCTTGACATTTCAGCCGTAGAGCGAGCCGCAAAAGATATGTTTGAATCTTAGTCCGGCCCAGAGACGCTTCTCCTCCATACTACGGTATGAATATGAGGGGTGACGGGGGTGGGGCGCATGCGGTCGGTTGCTTCAATGTACATTTTCGCGGACTGTCGCGATTAACCCCTTGGGAGAAGTAGATTATTGAGCCTGCCGTTTTTTCCGCTGATCCATCAACTCGGACGCTGCGCGAGTTTCTGCGAATATCGGCGAGGCCTTGAGGTGGTGAAATATGGAGATTACGGCCTACAGCAGGTTTAGTGTCGGACTTGGGCGCGTCGACAACTCTGAGGGTATCTGTTTCGAACGAGATAAGCTTCTGTTTTTCTCCGGGGAAAGCAACGGTTATGCGTCCTAATTCTCCACGGTAGACATATAGATCCCCTATTGTTGGCAAATTCGGAACTGACCCGCCACCGGCGATAACATTTCGTTGCTCTGCGGTCGCGATGATTGATTGGTGCCACCCGTCCCGAGACGGAGATGCCAGAACAATGCTGTTTTTTCCATCTGGACCGTATTTTGTGTAAGCAACAATCGGCTTCCCGCCAGTCGTGATGCCTACTCGAGCTGCGTTGACCAACCCCTTGCCTTCCCCTGGAGCATCGATCATGTCGCTGTTGCCCGGATTCATCGGTGGTGTGATTGGCTGCCCATTATGATCTTCCCAATGAATAAAATCCCGCGTTCGGGCATAGGTGATGGCATAGTTGCTGGCAACATCAGACGTGCGGCGCCAGACGGCGGCGATGTGAATAAAACCGTCTTGGTATACGCGAAACGGAGTCGGATAGGCGCTTGTGGGCGAACTATCCCACACTGAAGAAAATATCGGGCCATCCAGCGTTCTTTTCCATTTTTGGTCATCGCGGACATTAACAACCCACTCCCCGTTTCCGCTGTCACCGCTCCTATAGGCAAAATAAAGCTTGCCGTCAGAGCTATTGATGAAGTTAGGATAAGTGACCTTTTTTTCGTCGCGTCCAATCATCGGAGCAAGGGTGATGTCTTTGATACTGTCCGAACTGGCTGCGGCTCCGTAAACGAGAGGGCTGGAGTGCATGTTGCCAGCAACGTGGAGTTGCCCGTCGCCATCAAATGCAAGTGCAATAATGTTGTGACTGTCCCACCCCGCGTACTGTGATGTTAGTCGGGTGCGACACACAATTCCGGAGGCGGAATCGAATTGCGCCACAGCGAGCCACCTGTCTGCATCGTAGTAACCAAAATAGGTTTTTCCGTTCCGAGCGACAGCATCAAAAGTTACCGTTGCCCCTGACCACACCTTGTCGATTTCAACGCCGTTTAGCCCGTCGCCGACGGGGATGCTAATACTGGGTCCACACACGGATGTATCGGCCTCGACGTTCCCTGTTGCAAGTAACATCACAGATCCAACCAGAAACCAGCGCTTAACGAGAAATGCTTTGGCCAACTGTTAATCCTTAGAATATTCGATTGATCGGGACTTGTTTATGGAGGCTTGATGGCTTCAAGTTAGCAAAGATGGATAAATGCATCAAAAGAAAACGAAGAGAGCCCAGCGTGTTCAATTTGGGATGGCTCGCCCTTCGGAGAACACGTCAATAAGTGGAAAATTCCAGTTCCAAATGGCCTAATTTATCGGGGGTAAGTCAATAGGCCGAAGCCTTGCGCAAATCTGGTTAGCCTGACGAAGCTCGCGGTTATTCCGCTGAAGGATCTCATCTTCTCGGCCGTGTTAACCGACAAACCTGCTCGGATGTCGCTAATGCCCCCGTCTTCTTCACTTATTCACGCACCACGGCAGGGAGCAGAATCGTGTCTGGAGCAGATGTTCTGCATCGTGATCCAAAACCACTCGTATCGCACGCTCACGGACTTCAAGCTAAACTTGTTCGGCGTTCTGCTTGTCATAGATCCCACTCTCACGAATTGAGGTCTCCGGCAAATTCGTTGCCGATCAGAATATCACCGGTTAAACAACCTGAGCATGTCCGTTTTTTTAGCAACTACGCTGCGTCTTCAGAAAGACAATTGATTGTGGCCGTTCCAAGGTGGTATCCACTGCTATCCAGCAAATGTATTCGCTTTGAATTCGTTGCCCGATCACGCAACTTATCACTAGGCGGGTTTCAATATAACAGACGGGAACTCGATGAAAATCTTTCCTTGGACGCTACCCAAGTCTGCATCAGTTTTGAAGCGGCTTTCCTCCTACAAATCCGATAGAACGGTGCAAGAGCTTGCGGACCTCAACCAGAAGAAAACGAACGCTGACGTTTTCACGCAATTTGAAATGCGGCATCCCCATCACCAAAATGCGATTGACGCGTTACCTGGGTGGAGTTCGTCCTTTCCGGTCCCCGGTCTAGAAGCTGGGACCATTCCACTTTTTCAGGACGGGAGGATATTGTCGGCTCTGAAAGCCTACGGGTCGGTCGAAGGGGCTGAAGTCCTTGAAGTCGGCCCACTTGAGGCAATGCACACCTTCATCCTGAATGGCCGACGCCCGGCCAACATCGATGCTATAGAAGCCAACCAGTCCTGCTTTCTGCGGTGCCTCGTAACGAAAGAAATCCTGAAACTTGACAGGGCCTCTTTTTACTTGGGCGACATCCAAAAGTGGCTTCAGGAAACAGAAAAAACCTACGATTTCGCCCTTGCCTCTGGTGTCCTTTACCATATGCCGGACCCTGGAGAGTTCCTTCACCTGCTCTCCCAGCGCGCAAAAGCGGTTTTCATCTGGACACACTTTTTCGATGATGATGCGATGCCATCTTCTGACGTTCGGCGTCGCCCTTTCAGCGGTCGCGTAGAACGTCGTTCGGTGGCCGGGATTGATCTTCATTATCACGAGAGAAGTTATCAGAACGCGGACCAGAATGCTTCTTTTTGTGGCGGCATGAAAGATCGCCATTTCTGGCTTGAAAAAAACGAGATTCTAGCGCTTTTGGAACGTTTGGGCTATTCAACAATTGAAATTCAGGCGATAGACAATGAGCATGCTGGTGGTCCTTGTTTTTCAGTTTTTGCCAGACGATAAAGTCCGGGGAGACGGCTTGCTCGAGTGGTGAAGATGCGGACTTGGTCGATTGCTTTTCAACGTAGAATATGATCATGGCACCGTCATCGAGGGATATCTGATCCCCGATGGCTTCTCTGATGAAGCAACAATTGTCGTTACAAAAGACGACAACACGAACGTCCTAATTCCCTGCGACCAACCCAAACCGGGCGTTGTTCATGCTGGACGACACGCAACGGGTGTGGTTGGTTTCCGGATAGACAAGACCCGGATACCAGATCTTGTGTCGCAACGTCGACTGTCCATTCGGGATGAAAAAACTGGCCTATTGATTTATCGCCGCCCACCAGTTGATAATCCGGTACAACATAAGCTTCTGCGGCTGGAACTCAGTATATTGCCGATGATGAAGTTTGACGCCTACTGCGGCCAACATTTCCAGTATGCTATATCCAGCGTCGAGCGCTTCGGACACGAAACGACCATGCAAGCCTTTCATCTGAATGCTGCTTCGTCCGTTTATATCAGTGGCAGGCTGTTGTTGCGCAACTACGAAGATTTCCTCGACAAGGGCTTCCAAGCGATCGCTGACATTCCCGACCCCTATTACGAGATGGCATGCCGGCTTTTTATACTCAATAGACTAGCCAAAGGTCCTGTGAACTTCCTCGGTGATCGCGACCGCCTCATCCTCTCGCCCGCAGTCGAACATTTTGCGAACTTGAATCTGGAAGATGATAGAGCCATCAAACGCGCCCTTCAAAAAGCACCTGACAAGGTTCGTCGGGTACTTATCTCCCCAATCACACATCAATTCGTCTGTACACATCCTGAGCAACGCATAACACGTCGTGACGTGGCCCCGGCGATAGGCGCACTTGCCCGATTCACTGTTATTGGCCACGGAGATGCCGATGCACACTTCCAACATGCCGTTGGCGAGCTATTTTCCGTGCCGCCAATGGATGTTCCCGTTACGAGCAAGCATTCTGTCCTCACGGATATCGCCTTGCGGCTTCGGCAAATGCCTATTGCAGAAGTGATGCTGGAGGAAGATCTCATCTTCGACCACTATGTACGCAAAGCGGTTCACGGCTGACGTCGGGTTGCAGGGATGATTGACATGATGAGAAAAGTCGAACAGCAGGAAAAAGCAGAGCAAACCCCGTTAGAGCTCCATGAGACGCCGCAGCGAACAGGGTGGCTTCGCCTCTTTGACTCCGGGAAACGACGTCTGCTGGCCAAGACATCACCGCAGATCGATGTCGAAGGGAACGAAGAGCCGGCAGTCCAGCCTGGAGGTAAACTGCCATGGTCTTTCATTTCTTTTATGCTGCTCGTTTTGATCCCTTTCATCGCTTCGCTGGTTTACTTCATATTCATCGCATCTGACCAATATACATCGGAAGCACGTTTCGCCGTGCGATCGTTGACGGACGACGGAGCGGACGACCGGCTTGATGCCGGTATTATGGGCATGCAATCGTCCTCGCAGGACGCCTACGTCGTCACTAGTTTCATTCATTCAGCGGAGATTCTGCGCCGCCTGGAGGGCAAGATTGACTATCGCGCCATTTTCCAGCGCGCCGATGCGGACTTCGCGGCCCGGTTCAACCCGGAGAATTCGCATGAAGAGTTCCTTAAGTACTGGATGAAGCACGTCGTCGTTTATATCGATGGTCCTTCCGGCATCGTGATATTAAAAGTTCAGACTTTCAGGCCAGAGGATTCGGTCAATCTCGCCAAGGCTATCCTTGATGAAAGTGAAAAACTGGTCAACGAACTGACGGTTCGCGCACGGGAAGACATGATGTCCGGTTTTCGGCAGGAAGTCGAACGGACAGATCGGCTCTATCAGGCGGCGCTTGAGAAGCTAAACCGTTTTCAGCAAGGCGCTGGGCTATTGAACCCGACAGAACAGGCACAGCAGAAAGGCACTCTTCTTACTGGGCTACTGGGGAGAAAACTTGAGATGGAAAGCCAGCTCTTTGTTCTGCGCCAGTCGAACAAGACGGAGTCTCCACGCTACCGTCAGTTGGTTCTCGCCCTTGAAAGCGTCCGTCAACAGGTCGATGACATGCGTGCGCAAATCACCGGCGGCGCCGACGCTTCCCTCGCCAATGTCATCACAAGTTTTTCCGCAGTCGAAACCGACCGGATCGTCGCGGAGAAACTCTATGAAGCTGCGCGGCGCAACTACGATCAGGCCTTCGCTGCCGCAGTCCGGAAAGCGCTCTACCTGACGGTCTTTGTTAACCCAGCCATGCCCGAAGAAGCACTTTACCCGCGGCGTTTCCTTTCCCCTGTCCTGATTTTTCTTGGCCTGCTCACGGCTTGGACAATCCTCTCGCTCGCCTGGGCATCCGTTGAAGACCACCGGTTATAGGACAGAGATGATCCGTTTCCAAAACGTCTCAAAGCACTTCAAAACCCAAAGTCACAAGAAGATCATTCTTGACCGTGTGAGCGTTGAGTTCGAGCGAGGTTATTCATACGGCATCCTTGGTGTGAACGGCGCCGGTAAATCGACGACGATGCGCATGATAGCGGGAACAGTCCTGCCAAATTCGGGGAGAATCAGCAAGAATGTCCGGGTGTCCTGGCCACTCGGCTTCGCTGGCGGTTTCAATGCGCAGATGACCGGTAAAGAAAATCTCAATTTTGTTGCTAGAGCCTATGGCGAAAATGAGCAACGCGTGTCCCGTTTCGTCGAGGAATTCTCCGAACTCGGCGATTACATCAACGCACCCGTTCGAACCTATTCCTCAGGCATGTCCGCGCGACTGGCGTTCGGTCTGTCCATGGCAATCGAATTCGAATGTTATCTTGTTGATGAGGTTACCGCCGTTGGCGATGCGCGGTTCCAGCAGCGATGCAAGGAGGCCTTCAACAGCAGACGCAAAAATTCTGACATCATCATGGTTTCCCATGCTATGGAGACAATAAAGGACTATTGCGAGAGAGCCGTGTTACTCGTTGATGGCCGAATGATGTATTACGATGACGTGGAACGGGCGATCGAGGCCTATTACCGACTGAACCGGTGATTGCTTACAGCCGGACGCCGGTCGGAACGCGATATGCTATGGAGGGTCCCTTTGGCGCGACAGGAAGACAGCAGTGGTGGGCCTCTGGTCGGACTCGAAGCCAGCCGCAAGATTTCCCAGCGGCTAGCTTCGTCGGCGCGCAAACTGCGTTTTTCAACCTCATCACGAAGCAGTCTTTACAAGGTTGTTGGCCTTCGACCCAGAATGACCGACCGCCTTTTTACAGCGGCAGTATTTCTCGTTACTTTTATTTTTTTTGCCGCCCCTAACATAACCGTCATATTATATTATGGCTTTCTTGCTTCAGATCAATATGAGTCGGAAACGCGCTTCACTGTCCGTTCTTCAACGCCAGCCCTTGGCAAGGATCAAATCGCCAGGGTCACGGGCGTACCTTCCGCGAAAATCGTGCAAGACACGCAAATTGTAACGAACCTCATCAAGAGCCACGAAATGTTGGACATGCTGCGTAACCGCGGCATCGATTTGAAGCAGCTTTTCGGCAGAAACAGCATCGACTGGTGGGCGCGCCTCAGCCAAGATGCGACGGCGGAAGAAATGAAGAAATACTGGGAAGACATGGTCACAACATCCGTGAGCGCATCAAGCGGGATCGTGACCGTCAAGGTCAAGGCCTTCTCTCCGGAGGATACGGCTCTGCTGGTCGAGGAGATCGTCAAAGCGTCGGAAATTGTCGTGAATCAAGTCAACAGCCGCATGTGGAAGGATATCATAGCCACGGCAGAGACAAACCTGGAAAACGCGAAGCAACAGCTTCTACAAGCCCGCGAAACGGTTGCTGCGGCTCGCAATCGTGAAGGCGTCCTGAGTGTCGGCAGCAGTTCGCAGATTATTGCCACATTAATAGGAACCATTGAGGAAGAACGTCTGAAACTGCAACAACAATACAGTTCGCAGGCTGCTGTCGTATCGTCCAACTCACCGCAGATGCGCGTTCTTCAACGAGAAATCCGCAGCAAGGAAGAACAGATCGCCAACCTCAAGGCGCAGTTGGCGGGTACAGGCAAGGAGCGCAATCTCGCCGATGTGTCACAAGACCTTTCTCAGCTCGAATTGGCGCAATCGCTGGCGGAACAGCAGTTCTCGTCAAGCGCCAAAACAGTGGAGCAGGTCCGCTTTGTCAGCCAGCAGCAGCTTCTTTACCTCGATAGCTTTCTTACGCCCCGCGTACCGGACGAGGCAAATTACCCGAAGCGGTTTCTCTGGATAAGCCTGACATTTATCGCGAGCTTGGTCGCCTGGGCAATTGCAGTAAGCCTCCTTTACCTCGGCCGCAGCCTGCAGTGAGTGAAAAATGCCCGGCACCTCGCTCCGGCACATATTTTATGCAATTTTGCCCAAACCATCGGCGGGCAGTTGGCAAAAAAAACAAGGATCACCAATCCAGCGCTTGCTTGTGCTCACCAATGGTCACAATCCCACCTTTACCTACTATCTGGAAGAACGGCTGGCGACCGCGCCCTTTGCCACACGCGTTCGCAACCTCAACGACAGGCTTTCCGATATTGATCCTGAAGGACTTTTTGTAATTGTCTGCCGCTACATGCGACTGCGCCAGCTTTTCTGGCTTTATAAGCATCGCAAAAGGCTTGCAGGAAGCAGCCTTTTGATCGACGACGATATCGCGGCCACCGTCACAGACAGCGGTGGAACTCTGGCTTACAAGATGTATTTAACCGCGTTGGGCCTCGCGCCTCTTCCTATCCTGAATCGTCTTCTTTCCGACATATGGGTCTCGACGCCAGCCCTCGCTGAAACAATTAGCCGCGGCCGACCGAACTCACCGGTCGTTGTCCCGCCTTTCCCGCCCGAAGATACCTATACACCTGCTTTCTCCTCCACGGCCGGAACCGTGTTGGTCATGGCGTTTCACGCCACAGGTAACCATGACAGCGAGCACAAGTTTTTGATGCCCATCGTCAGGGACGCGCTGGCCAAATGCCCCAACTTACATTTCGAGGTTACGGCATCTGGAAGCAGGCTCAAGCTCCTGTGGATGAAGGCCGGGCTTCCTCCGGACCGCTTTCGCCTGAAACCTCACCAGGACTGGAGACAATATCTTTATGAAACCAAACGGAGACACGTTGACATCATGCTCGTTCCTCTCGTCCAGAATAAAATGAACGATGCCCGATCAAGCACAAAACGCTTCGACGTCGCGCGCATGGGTGCCGCAGCGATCTTTTCGCGAGGCCATGTGTATGAGCAACACGCAAACGACGGCGAGATACTGGTTGATAATAACCGTCAAGCCTGGACAGAGGCTATTCTTAATCTCGCGGCGAGTGCCGAGTTACGTCATCGAACGAAAAACGCGACCCAGGCTGCGGTAAAAACTTATCTTGCAAACACCCCGAATATCCTTCCCTTAGGGGCGGACAAACAGAAATTCTAGGATATTGCAGATGACGGGGCCCAACATGAACCGACGCATGACCATTCTTCACGCGTTGGCTGAGAAAAAAAATGTCATGACGGCCGTGGTCCTGCGTGACATGCGCACTCGCTTCTTCAACCACGGACTGGGGTTTCTTCTCGTTTCTCTCTGGCCTTTGGCGCACATGATTATTCTGCTTGGAATATATACGGTCATGGGTCGCAAGACACCGTACGGTGAAAGCCTGAACGTTTTTTTTGCGACCGGACTAATTCCAACGCTGGCATTCATGTATGTGTCTCGGTTCATGTCGTTATCACTCATCCTGAACCGCTCTATGTTGGCATTCCCGGTCGTAACAGTCGTGGACATTATGATGGCACGTGCATTTCTTGAAGTCGTGGCTGCCGCTCTTACTCTGTTTTTCATGTTCATGATCCTGCTCGCACTTGGAGACAACCCCTATCCCGCAGATCCATTCGAAGCGGTTTATGCCTATCTTGCGACGATCCTTCTGGCCGTTGGTGCCGGCTCCCTGGCTTGCGTCATGGTCATGTTCATGCCCTTCTTTGCAACGATCTATGCGCTGACGATGATCGTCGTTTATATTTCGTCCGGAACACTTTTTGTCTCCGCCGCACTCCCAGAGAGTATCGCCTATATCCTGTCCTGGAATCCGGTCTTTCATGCCGTAGAATGGATGCGCTTGGCCTATTTCCCGGGCTACAGCGACAAATGGCTCGACCGAACCTATATTATCAGTTTTGGTGCACTATCCCTTTGCCTGGGACTTTTTCTCGAACGCGTATTGAGAATGAAAATGCTGGAAGGATGAGCCTGCAATGACACTGCGAATCAGCGCCAGCAAGGATTTGGCACCCGTGCAACTTCACGGAGATAATTTGTGGACCAGTAGCGGAGATGACCCGTTTTTCGATATTCGGTTCAGCGCTATTCGGCGACCGGTCCTCGTCATCCTTCTCAAGTCGACGGACGGCGAGATGCTCCAGCCAAAAGTGTACATCAACAAGGGACACGGCTATCGAGAGCGGGACACGATTGAACATGACCCGGGCCTTTGTTTCATTATTACCGTAGATGTCGGCCGTTCGGGGCTGATTTGCTCGATGCGGATTGACCCCGCCGCTCAGCCGGGGGAATTCTCATTTTCAGTGACGTCTTTTCCCAATCGAGAAAGTGCGGAACGGATGATCGGGATGCGCATGAACCACGACATGTGCGATGCAATACGGTGGGATATCGGCAACTTGCCGCGATTTCGGCTACGTTTGCCCTCACCTCGACTGCGACGCCGAAAAACTGAACTGGCGAAATTTGTCGAGATGCAGCAAAGCTTGGCACGGAGCCTGCCAAATGCTCGCCCCGAAGCCACGGACCCGGTATGGCTGAGCATTGTGGTTCCCGTATATAACGCTCCGAAGCGCTACCTGGATGATCTTGTCAGATCGTTCGAGATGCAGCGCGCGGAAGGCGCTGAGCTGATTCTGAGTGACGATGCATCATCTTGCGAAGAAACATTGCGATGCTACAAGGCATTCGCTGGTCGCAAAGGCATCAAAATTATCCGTGGCTCGGTTAACGGTGGCATAGCCGTGGCTACGAACTCCGGGCTGATGGAAGCTCGGGGAACGTGGATCACCCTACTCGATCATGATGACGTCATTGCGCCCCACGCGTTGAAAATCATCGCAAAGGCGATCATCGACAACCCTCAAACCCAGTTCCTTTACACGGATGAATTGGTCGTCAATGACCGCCTTATTCCAAGCGGTCTGATGTTGAAGCCGGCCTTCGATCCAGTGCTGCTGACAGGCGTTAATTATATCAACCATTTCTCTGTTTATCGACACGACCGACTTCGAAAGATCGGTTATCTCAGAACGGGATTTGACGGCTCGCAGGATTATGACCTCCTGCTCCGCTATCTTGAAGGTGTCCCGGAACACCACGTGCTCCATGTCCCTTATGCGGCCTACTGGTGGCGCAGAACCGGTCAAACATACTCTCGCCGTTTTATCGATAGGGCGACCGAGGCCGCACGCGTTGCACTGGTCGAAAAATTTGAGCGACAGGGGCAAAGCGTAACCGTCGTACCTGCGCTGACCCAGACACTTCATCGCGTCGAGTTTCCTGTCGCCGCTGAACATGACTGGCCGAAAATCTCGGTAATCATTCCAAGCAGGGACAGCCACGCTCTTATCGGCACTGTCCTCAAGGGGCTTTTCGAAGGAACCGACTATCCAAATCTCGAGGTCATCATAATCGACAACGGAACCACCGACAGTCGGGTTCTCGAACTGTATCAGCATTACCGGGACACACGACCGGGTTTTTCTGCCATCATAACCGAGGAGAGTTTCAACTTCGCCAAAGCCATCAATCGCGGAATGAAAAAAGCTTCCGGCGAACATTTCCTGATTCTCAACAATGATATTGAAGTTATCGACGCCGGATGGTTAAAGGAGATGGTCTCCTGCCTGAAATTCGATGCCACAGGCATCGTCGGCGCCAAACTGCTTTACCCAAACAACAAGATACAACATGCCGGCGTCATCGTCGGATTCGGCGGCCTCGCCGGCCATTGGTATCTCAACAAGCCGGCCAATTACGGTGGGCCCATGAATCGGCTGCATCTGCGAAACTCGGTGACTTGCGTAACCGGTGCTGCAATGCTGATATCAGGGAACTGCCGGCAGGCAATCGGAGACTGGGATGAAGCAAATTTCGCGGTCGCCTACAATGATGTCGATTATTGCATCAGGGCTCACAAGGCCGGGTTCCGCATCATATGGACACCATTCGCCTGCCTGTATCATCATGAATCCGCCTCTCGGGGGTCTGACCTCGTCGGTCAAAGGAAACGCCGTTTTGAACAGGAAAAGGAAAACCTTCGCCTGTTGCACGGTACAGACACATTCGTGGATCCTTCCATTAACCCAGGCTACGAAAAGCGCCACTCCACGCCTGACATCGAAATTCCAGCGAAACTCGCACCTGCTCGCGCGGGCCTCCGGGCAAATTCAGGGACCGTGATCGCACCACTTTCATATCAAAACGGGGAGCCTCCTGAAAACGACCAGGGTGCTGGAAGCGGCTCGAATGCCGATACGGCATCCCCGGTCGAACTGCGGCGGACTATCCAACCGTAGTCCTTCTCAAATCATCACAACCGTGCTTGAGCCTATAAAAATAGGCCTGGCGGATATTTTATTGGCTTCTGGCGTGGGACATGGCCGCTGTCGCCACCGGGGAGGTTTACCCTCCCGCTCAGGATTCGTGCTGCAATTGCCTGAGCTGCAGCTGACGTGCCAGCTCGCGAACTGAAATTGCCCCGTACCTGAATAGACGCGGCCAGCAGACGATAAAAAGCGCCCGTCAGTTCGGGATCAGGTTGATGCGGCGCCTGCCAGAACAGATCAAGCGGTCTCTGATCGGTCATGCCTGCTATGTCGTAAATCGCGGTGCCAAGCACCTTGGCCGGGATCCCGTCTGACAATCCATGGAGTGCCGCCGTGGAATTCACAGTAACAATCCCCGACGCTCCGCAAATCAACGCTGCCAGGTCACCCCCGCCAAAATAGAGAATGCGGCTGGTAATACCCAGCTTCCCTGCCTGGCTTTTTACTGCACGACGCCATGAAATCAGTCCATTGTCGAGCGGATGGACCTTCACGACCAATCGGGCATCTGTCGGTGCATGTTCCGCAAAAGACGTCAGTATGTGAGCAATCGCCTGTTTCTGACTATGATAGGGCGAATGTGCCCGCAACTGGAAATCGGTTTCAAGTTGCAACGGATAGACGAACCAGGGGTTCTTCTCTCGCTTCAACGCGGTAATCATCGCCTGAGCGCGAGAGTTCCGAATCTTCTGTGTGGTCAGCTGAACGATCCATCCCGCATATTCCGCCAAGGGATGAAACAGTGAGTGGCGCCGATAGTGCGGATAAAGAAAGCGGAAGAACACCGATGGAAGATTATAAGCGAGATCATAGAGCGCTTCAGCCAGAAAGGTCTGGTGATAGCGACGCACACGATCGAGCCCGGGCAACTGCCGGGCCTCAGCCAGAATCGTTGCCGGGTCATTTGGAAATCGAGAGTTAGACGACATGCCATCGCGCTCGATGGTGACCCAGTCCGGTCTCAGATAACCCATTTCGATCACGTAAACATCTATACCCGTCGCGTGTGCGATACGAATGGCTTCAGCGTGATAGGGCCTCTCCTCACCCAGCAAAATCATCGCGCAGATGCCGTGGGTACCAATAAAGCTCTCTACAAACTGCCCCCAATCCTCGGGACGCCCGCGGTAAGCAATACCGCCGCGCCGACGCCAGAAAAGGCTGTCACCGGCATGGAGATTTATTCTAAAGCAGGCGCGTCCGGCCGCCTCCAGATGTTCGGCAATCTTCATGAAGAGGGGCGAGGCCGGCCCTTGCAGGAAGAGAAACGCGTCTCGCGCAGTCATCGTTGGTTTACTCTAAAAAGTCCTGAGTGATAAATAAGTGCCTTGAATAAATTCCATGGGGCCTCTTCCTTTTCTTCCGAAGGCGCCCCGTTTCCTGCCGCACTCCCAAGGGGAGCGATAAAGTAATCCGTGCGTGGATCCGGAAATGGGTCGGCGTAGCGTTTCAGCAAAGGGGCATGGTCACCATAAAAAACAAGCCACACCGGGCGGTCAAAACGGTCAACTGCAGATACAAATTTCCCAAGCGCCGCATCGGCGTCCTGCAACAGCTTTCTGTAAATCTCGACGGAATCGGTAAGCCCTTCGCACCGGCCCGCTTCCCACGGCCCGTGATTGCCCATCGAGGCGATAAAAAGCAACGTCGGCTGATCGGCATCGATCCGCGTTGCTATGTCCAGAACTTTTTCGGTCAGGCGAGCATCGGAAACATAAGGGCCATCGCGCGCGGCTACGTGGTCGAAAGCCTCCAGCATCGTCATTTCGTTGAAGCCTAATAGCGGCATGGCTTTCTTGCGATTGAAAAAGGTGCTGTCATAGGGATGAATAAAGTGGGTATGCCAACCAGCCTTGCGCAATTTCGAGGGCCAAACAACATCCGAGTAAAAAGAGGCGCGCAGATAGGGATAGCTCGCATCTGCATGGATGTTGTCCGGCTCCAGACCGCTCAGTACGGAGAATTCTGTGCGAAGGGTGTAGCCGCCTTCAAAGACGCTCGTCATACGTCCCCATTGTACCGCGCGCTGTTTAAGCCAATCAATAGCGGGGAGTTCCAGACCGGTGTCGCCAAGATTACGAAGATCAAGAAAAGATTCAGACTGCCAGAACACGATCAGCGGAGCCTTGTCCGATGGATGACCGACCAGTTCCTGCCAGACATGATGAATGCCATGCGTTAAGTCCGCGACGATAGAATCGCGCCGTCTGCCAAGCCAGATCATGAAGTGATAGGCAACGGACGCAAACGTCCCGTAACGCGCCGTATTCAGTCGCGCGTCCAACGTCCTGAGAAAACTCTCGGCGACCCGGGCCGCAGCCTCGCCCGTTGGAGGAATGAAAAGCAGTATCACCGGCAAAACAGGCACACATACCCCAACCGCGATCCATAAAAGGTGATTCCGCTCTGGTAGTAAATGCGGCTCAAAAAGCATGAACAATGTCGAAACACCAAATACGTAAGAAAACGACGCCAGCCAAAATAAAGTATTTAATCGCGTCGCGTAAAATATTGTCTTGTACTTAAAAACATCGACGACAAGGGCTATGTCAGAAAAGACCAGAGGCTCCCGGATAAATATGAATTTTGCACGGGAAATACCAGTGAATATAATAAAAAAACTAATCGTTCCCGCCATGGAGTAGATGGGTCTCCATGAGATCGCGAAAAAGATAGTGAAAACAAACAGGATGATTGGAAGTCTTGCGGCCAATTCGATTGCTGTGCGAGCCCACGTCCTCTCGGTGCGGCTTTCACGCCGCACTGCGGCGGGCATGGCAAAAGGATCGGTAAGATAGACGGCAAACGCTGCTAGAGCGAAACACAGAAACGTCAATCGAACAGGGTGCAAGGATAAAATATCATTCATGCCGTTTCGCTTCTCGCCTGTCGCCTGTCCGGAGGGCTCGCCAATAAAGTACGGGTTTTATAAATGCGCCGAACAGGGCGAGCATGCTCAGCGCAAAGCCAAAATGCACATCTGTCACACCGCGATCAACCGCGTTTATGATTTTCTCTGCGACTTTGGGAGCTGGCCAGGGTTTCAGAATGCCCGTGATTTTTTTTGCTTCGGCAGGGCGGTGAAGCATTTCTTCTTCGTATTGCGGCGTGTCGGTGTCCGGTGGGTAGGCGATCGTTATTCTCACCCCGAAAGGCTGCGCTTCGGCCTGCAGGGCTTCGGCGAACCCCTTCAGTGCCGTCTTCGACGCACAATAGGCCGAATAACCGGGAAGACCTATAGCTGCTGCACCTGATGAGATAAAAACGATTTTCCCACGTCGTCTTGCTTTCATGCCAGCATATACGGCACGAGCGGCATTGGCTGCGCCAACAAGGTTGATACTGATCTGTGCATCGAAGACTTCAGGGGACTGCATTTCAAAAAAGGCGGGATCCACACGACCAGCGCTGACAACCAGGATATCACAGGGTCCGAAGGCTGCTTCCGCTTCGGTGACCGCCGTCGAAAGAGCAGCCCGGTCAGTCACATCGGCGCATGCGATACGAATAAGATCGTGTCTTTCAGGATATCCTTCTACCAGATTCGACCGAGCCTTTTCCAGCAGTGCGCGACGGCGCGCTATAAGTGAAACGGAACAACCCCGATTGACGAATTTGCGTGCGACTTCAAGACCTATACCGCTCGATCCTCCGGTGATTATCGCATGCAACATATCGGCGCCCGTCGATAAAATCCCGCTTCCACTACGAAATAAGACCTGCAACCTGCTGGATGTCTATTGCGGTGAGCCCAACGTTGCGGCGTACGAGCTCCCCGAGAATTTCCGCGGTGAGACGAACCGTTCTGGCGATCTGTTCTTCCGTGTGTTCAGCTGTCAGGAAGAAGCGGAGTCTCGCTTGCCCCTCCTGGACCGCAGGATGAATGATGGGCAATACGTTGATGCCCGCCGCGAAGAGGTCATTGGAAAGTTGCACGGCCCGCAGCGAGTCCCCGATTATGACCGGCACGACGGAGTAACCGACACTGGTACCGACATTCAAGCCCGCTTGCCGGGCGAGTTCAATAAACAGATGACCATTGCGACGCAGCGATGCTACCCGCTCAACATTCTCCTGGAGGACCGTTATACTGGAAAGAGCTGCCGCTGCCAGTACAGGCGCAAGCCCAACCGAATAGACGAATCCCCCGGCCTCAGCCTTCAATATCTCGATCAGAGCCCGGCTGCCCGCGATATAACCACCACAACTCGCAGCGGTTTTCGAAAGTGTACCCATCCAAATATCAACTGACAGCGGATCGATACCGAAATGCTCGAATGTCCCACGACCGGTAGCACCCAGTACACCGAACGAGTGGGCTTCGTCCACCATCAACCAGAATCCGTAGCGCGAGCGTAGTTTCACCAGCTCTGGTAAACAGGCGATGTCGCCATCCATGGAGTAGATACCTTCCACAACCACAAGAATGCGTCCGCAATCACCCGCAATGGTGCTCAGCACTTTCTCAAGGTCAGAAGGATCGTTGTGACGGAAGAAACGTCGGGTTGCCCCGGACAGCTTGATACCGGCCAATACGCTGTTGTGGATCAGCTCGTCATGTATCACAAGGTCCCTGGGACCGATCAGGGTGGAGACGAGCGCCAGATTCGTCAGATACCCGGATACAAAGCAGACGGAGGCTTCAGTACCGTATATCTGCGCCAGACGTTCTTCCAGAGCCGCATGCAGCGGCCGTTCCCCCGCCACCAGACGACTTGCTGATGAAGATATACCGAAACGGTCGATAGCTGCCCTAGCCGCCTCTTTGACCTTTGAATGCGTATTCGCCCCAACATAGTCGTAGGATGCAAAATTGATCAGTTGCCGCCCGTCAATCACCGTTGTTGCGCCCGCCGCCTGCTCGTGCGAGCGATAAAAAGGATTTTCCACGCCTGCCATCGCGCTGATGGCCTTGTGGGTCATCAGCCTGCGATACTCCGGAAGGTTCTCAAAACGCGTTGGCGTTACGCCCGCCTCTGACATCTTGCGGCTCATACGGTCCATCCGGTTACGTCCCGCCTGATCACGTCGAGTCCGCCACGCACCGAGATAGTCGTCAGAGCGATCTTCTTTATCTTTTTCGTCAACCAAAGTGCTCTGATTCCTGTTCGGTTTCGACGCTCATGTGCTTGCTGGCCAGTTGCTCCACAAGACCGGCTTCGCTCGTGGTTTCCTCAGTGTTTCTACGAGCCAGCACTTTCTCATACAGCTTGCGTACAATATCGCCTACCGTTGCATTCTCACCCATACCAGCGAGAGGAATGTCAACACCTGTTTTTTGTTGGAAACCTGTACCAAGTTCCATAGCCATCAAACTGTCGAGACCAATATCCTTTAAAGCCTTTTCCGGTGTTATGCTATCCTCTGCAACCTTGAGAAGACCGGCGATCTCGCCCGCGAGAAGGCGATGAAGAATAGAATACGCCTCTTCCGCCGGCTTGCCCGAAATCATCATTGGAAGATCCCACTGCTCTCCATCATCTCCCTGAGAAATCACCGTATTGCGCGGAACCGCCGAAAAGAGCGGCTGGTTTGCGATCGGAAGGCCTGAGACGATCGTCCAGTCAAGGTCTGCCACAATCGTCACTGCCGCGCCAACGCTACCAGGATCCGTAACAATACAACGTTCGACAAAGCTCAGTGCGTCGCGCGCATTGAGACTGGATCTTCCGAGCCGCTTGGAAAGAATATCGTTTATATCGGAATTGCGAGCCAGAAATCCGGTATCTGCGATTGCGCCAAAGCCGATGGAAAGCGCTGGAAGTCCTGCTGCGCGTCGCGCGCGTGCCAAACCTTCCAGATAACCGTTTGCTGCTACGTAATTACCCTGACCCGGATTGCCGATCATTGTTGTCGCTGATGAGAATAGCAGGAAAAGGGTCAAATCATCTTCGCGCGTTAGTCTGTCGAGCGTCGAGGCGCCTTCCGCTTTGACATCAATTACTGGCCGATTACGATCGCGGTCCAGGTTCGCGATGAGCGCATCGTCGAGGACCATCGCTGCATGCAGGACACCTTTTAGCGGCCCGATGCTCCGCAGGTCCGCCAACAATGCCCTGACCGCACTTTCATCCGTTACGTCGCACGCGTGAATGCTGGAGGAAATGCCTAAACGCTTCCATCCGGCGATGGCAGCAAGTGTCTCACTGTCTGCTACACCCTTTCGTGTAGCAAGCGCCACATGGGTAGCACCTCGTTCAACAAGCCACTTGGCAGCGGAAAGCCCGAAACCGCCGATGCCTCCAAACACGAGATAAACGCCTTCTGGAAGGGCCAGCTTTTCTTCTGTGGTCAGGCGAACACCGTCCTGCCCGGGCGCTGGCGCCAGAACCACGATCTTGCCAATGTGTCCGGCATTCTGCATGAGACGGAAAGCCGAGGCTGTTTCATCGTAGCGAAAGGCGCGGAAAGGAAGAGGCGTCAGTTTGCCTTGGGCAAACAGCGCTGCAAGTTCTCCAAACACGCGCCTCGTGAGTTCAGGCGCTTTGACAAGCAACTGATCCGCGTCGATGCCGAAATAGGAGATGTTGCGACGGAAAGGCCGCAATGCGAGTTTGCGGTCGGAATAATAGTCCCGCTTGCCAAGCTCGAGGAAACGCCCGAATGGCTTCACCAGCTCGAAACTGCGCTCCATGGCCTCGGCAAAAAGAGAATTCAGGACAAGATCGACCCCTTGTCCGTCAGTAACATTCAGAACATCGGTGACAAAATCCAGTGACCTTGAATCAAAGACGTGCTCGGCGCCCAGCATTGACAGGAAACGGCGTTTCTCCACCGTTCCCGCCGTTGCGATCACCCTTGCTCCCTTTAGCCGTGCAACCTGCAATGCGGCAAGACCGACCCCGCCTGCTGCGCCATGGATGAGAATGGTTTCACCTGCCCTGATCCGCCCCAGCTCCACCATGGCGTACCAAGCCGTGAGGAATGCCACAGGCACCGTCGCCGCGGACTCAAGACTTATGCCCTCGGGTACAGAAATCAGCCCTTCGTAATTGACCTTGACATGCGTAGAGAAAGCAGCCGGACCGATACCCATGACGCGGTCGCCCGGTGCAAAGCCCTGAACGCCTTTGCCAACTGCCACTACCACTCCGGCAATTTCCATCCCGAGGGTCGCGCCCGCGAAGCCGTCCTCCAGAGCTTCTTCCGGGAGCAGGCCCATGGACCACATGACATCACGAAAATTAAGACCCGTTGCGGCGACCTGAACGACCACGTCACCCGGTTCGGGTTTCGGCATGGTTCGTTTTTCCCAGACGAGACTATCGATCCGCCCACTCATCTGCTGGCGGATGGCAGCCATTTCGAACTTCGTGGTTGAGCGTGCGATTACCGGCGCGGGGCCGGTCACGACTCGAATGACGGACAGCAAGCCTGTCTCCCTGTCGAGGAGCCATTCACGCTCGCCCCCGTGATACGAAATCAGGTTTGCGACAGCTTTTTTCGTCTCCGGATCTGCCGGATCTGCATCGAGGAGGAATATTTCGATCTCTTCATATTCGTTTTGAAGGACATGCGCGAAAGTCCATACGCCACTTGCCACCGGGTCGGCGCCAGGCGCGTCGGCAGGTGCACCTCCAGGCGCCACTATGACCAGACGTACCGGCTTTAGTCCTGCTTCCTTGCGAAGTCTCTCGCGCGCGGCTTGTGCCAGGCCACTCAGCACGAGAATGTGGTTCTGGAGCGCCTTTGAGCCGGATTGCGCCCTGGTTGGGGGCAATACGAAGATCGCAGCTGCCGCTTCCCGTTCCAGCTCGGCAAAGGCTTCGGTGAAAGGCGCTGCCCCCCCGTCCGGAAGATACGAGACACGGAGCATAGTCGCTCCCTCTACAGCAAGCTCTCCGTCGTCGGTATCCAGGATCTGTAACACCGGACGAGAGACGGGAGCGCTCGGCGCGCTTTCTGTTTCGACCGCTTGTCCTCGAGCCTGTATCGAAATCAGACTCCCCTCACTGGTACTTTCAATTTCTGCTTTGCCATCCGAAAAACCAAGTTCCTCCAAGAGGTCCTTCCATTGCGAGGGCGAAGCATAACGGCCCAACGGGAATTCCGGCGAGGCACTTTGTGCAAACCAGTTGTCGGTAAGCCCAAAAATGAAATCGGCGACGGTCGATGGAGCCGGTTCAACCGCCGCCAGAAAACCACCGGCATTGCCAATCTTCCTCAATGTGTCCTTCAGCGGGCTGCTGCCCTGCAGGTTTGCAAAAAGCGCGCCTCCAGCGGTAACGGCAATATCCGCAGGCGCCTCCCTCGTCTCGGTATCACTTGCGCAAACCGAGACCGCAGGATTGCCTTCAAACGCCAATTGCAATGTTTTTCGTAGTGGGTCGGATGGTTCAACGATAACAAGCCGCCCCCCCTTTTGCACCGCAATGTCGGCCAGCATCGTGCTGAATGCAACCGAGACCGCGCCCGCCTCCAGGATCGTGCAACCGGAGCCCGGTTTGATATCTCTCAGCATCTGCACGAGCCCGTCGATGAGCAAGCGCCGCTGCAATCGACCCACCGGCATGTCGTGACGCACATGATCAAGCGTCGCCTCGCTCAAGAAACGCGGCCTGTTTCCGGCGCTGACACCACTGAAACCGTTTGCCAGGCGCTCCAGAGCTTCCTGATAGACATTGCCAACGAGCACAATCTCGACGACCCGTTCGGGGAAGCGCTGGCAGGCCGCCCTGAACAGCGCTTCAAAGTCGGGCAAATCACATTCGGATGGCACCGACCAGCCGTCACCTTCAAAGAAAGCAAGCCCGGCATCTTCCAGAGAATACATACAGCTGGCAACGAAACAATTGAAAGATCGGTCATCGCTCAACTGTGTAAAGGTAACCCGCCCGCTCTCTGCAATTTTCGAAGCAATGTCATAGCTTGCTCGAAGCACCGCAGCCTCGATAAGCAGGGTCGCTTCGCCTGGTTCTTCAGTTCTATGATCAAAACCGGCTTTATCAATGATCGTTGCGGCGGCCGCACGGCCTTGGACGGGAATGGTCTGATAATGAAATGAAACGTCTTCGAGGGACTTGTGTTGGCGCAACCATGTACGACGGAAACGGCAGTCATCCAGCGTCGCGACAAGCGTTCCGTCTTCTGCGAATAACTCGAAGCATGCTCTCAGCGTATTTGCACCTACTCTCTGGATTTCGACAGCGGCGCGGGCGATCTCCCTGCCCTTTTCCGCACAGCGCACCGACCCGAAGCGGACGGGAATATATGGCGCGCCATTGGCGTCACCCGTAAGGCGGCCAAAGAAAGCGACCAATCCGTGAAAGGCTGCGTCGATAGAAATGGGGTTCAAGTCATAAGAAAGCCAAGGGTGTGCCGGCTTTTCCGGCGGGAGCAAATCCACCAGGAGATATTTGTCACCGAAGAGCTCGGCCTGCGCCAGAAGCTGGAAGCTTGGCGCGTAGTCCAGGCCGAAGCGGCGAGCGGTTTCATATGCATCCTTTGTCTGAATTTTAAATGTCTTGTCAGAAGACAAGAGCTCAATTCTCGACGCGCGTGCCATACCGGCAGATTTGCGGCTGCGGGCGGTCGCATGAACCGTCCAGCCGTCTTCACTCAAATATTCGCGTGACGCGATCTCTATCGTCCCGGTTTCAGGCGAAATGCGGGTAGAAAGCTCCGTAAGCCGGGAAGCACGCAAATCCAACGGGCGAGAGATTTCGAGATTGGTGATTTCGACATCATCAACACCAAAATACTGCCGCGCCGCTTGCACCGCGATCTCGATATAAGCTGCGCCCGGCATAATGGGTTTGCCATCGACAATATGGCCGGCCAAATCCGGCAAAAGCGACGAATCCAAATGGTTCTTCCAGACGGAGGAACGCGGATCAGTGCGCCATCCCAAGAGTGTATAGGGTTCCTCTTGAAAATGTCGCCCGAACAGATTGACACTGTCCGACGTCGGTTGAACCCGGCATTCCCTGTTTTCGAAGGGCAAGGGCGGCAGTTTCACGCCATAGGTGCGTGGGGATGCGAATTGCGGCGCGACAAAGCCATGTGCTACTGCGCGCATCACCGACCGTTCGACCGGATCGATTCCCTCTGCCTGACCAGGGCGTGCCAGGGTTGGAATGACGGCGACGGCAGCGGCAGCTTGTTTGGCAGTCTCCTGGATGTAGGCCGACAGGATCGGGCGTGGCGATATTTCGACAAAAAGGTTGCAGCCCGCGTCGAGAGCGGTCGAAGCCGCCGCCTCGAATGCCACGGGCTCACGCACGTTACGCCACCAATAATGTGCATCTAATGATGCCCCGTCCAATACCCCGCCCGAAACCGTCGAAATATAGCATGTATGGCCTCTCGCCGGAGCAATGGCCGGAATCTCGGCGAGAAATGCATCGCGTTCCCTGTCGATCGCCGGGTGGTGGAACGGATAGTCGATATCCAGAATCCGCGTCGGGATACGGGCATTTTGCGCCGCCCGTTTGAACTCCACGATTTCTCCAACCGTACCCGAAACGGTCACCGAATTGGGGCTGTTTACGGCCGCAACGCAGATACCGCCTAGTCCGTTCGATGCAGCAAAAGCCGCCGCCGACTGCGCAGAAAGGGCAACCGCCGCCATAGTGCCTGTCCCCGCCAGGGCGTGCTGACGGCGAGAGCGTACGGCCGTTACCGTGGCCGCGTCATCCGCCGACAGAATGCCCGCAGCATAGGCTGCGGCAATCTCTCCGACTGAATGACCGAAGACTACATCAGGCCGCACACCTCGCTCCGACAGGCTATCGACCAAAGCCGCCTGAATTGCGAAAAGAAGCGGCTGTGCGATACGTGTGTCTTTCAAACTGTTTGTGAGATCCGGCTCATGCAGGATGCCAACCAGATCTTGATCACCACGACTTGCAAAAAGTGCCGCATGATCATGAAAACGGTTACGGAAAACCGCATTCTCGCGGTAGGCGTCACGTCCCATGCCTGCCCATTGAGAGCCATTGCCAGCGAAGACAAAAGCTGTTTTTATCGTCTTTCCGGGCGCCTCTCCGAACTCCGCGGGGCTGTCTGCCGTGGCGTCGACATGCTTGATTACGGACTCTGCGATCCCTGCGGAACTCTGGCTGCTAACGACAAAACGATGCTTCATAACGCTGCGGTTGCGAGTAGCCGCGACGAGCTGGGCTGCCTCCTGCGGTGAGGCCACGGCAAACCGTTTGGCGTAATCGACGATCAGCTGTTGGAGCGCATTTTGTGTGTGGGCGCTTATCATGAAGACGCCGGCTTCGTCGGTAACCTGACATGACGAAACGTTAGGCGGATCAGCAAGGACAACGTGAGCGTTCGTGCCGCCAAAGCCAAAGGAATTCACGCCGGCCAAACGCTGGCGACCGTCCCGTGTCAGCCGCCGTCCGCGGAAATTGATCTCGATATTCAATGCCGCGAAATCGATCTCTTCGTTGGGAACTTCTGCATGAAGTGACGCGGGCAGATAGTCGTTTTCCAACGCGAGGACGGCCTTGATCAGACCCAGAATCCCCGACGCAGGCTCCGCATGGCCGATATTGGACTTAATCGAGCCTATTGGAAGTGGCGCCGAACGCGCGCTCCCCAGGACCTGCCCCAGCGCGCGAACTTCAGCCGGATCACCCACCTTGGTGCCAGTGCCGTGCCCTTCGATGAAAACGAGATCGGCCGGACGAATGTCATGTCCCTCATATACGGAACGAAGCAGTGCCGCTTGCGCCTCGGAAGACGGCAGTGAGATACCATTGGTGCGCCCCGAAGAGTTCATTCCGGTTGCGACAATCGTGGCGCGACTGCGCCCGCCTTCTTCAGCGACACGTCGCGAATGCCGCAAGACGATCACGCCGGCTCCTTCGGCGCGCACGTACCCTTTCCCGTTTTGCCCGTAGGCACGACACAATCCCTCCGGCGAAAGCATCCGGGCTTGAGAGAAGCCGACAAAAGACAAGGGGTGCAGAAGCAAATTGACGCCCCCGACGATCGCAGTATCGATCTCCCCGCCAAGCAGTGCGCGCTCGGCTTCAGCCAGAGCAACGAGGGACGACGAACACGCCGTGTCAATTGTCATGCTGGGACCACTGAGGCCCAGCACATGAGACACGCGGTTGGCAATAATGGACAGGGTGTTCCCCGTCATAAAATGAGGACTTCCCGACGCGGGGTCCTCAACAAGCAGGTTGCCATGGTCGAGAGCGGAAGACCCAATATAAACGCCGACACGTTCACGCTGCAGCTCCTCTTGCCCAAGTCCCGCGTCCTCCAGCGCCCGCCATGTGACCTGCAACAATATCCGTTGCTGCGGGTCCATAAAGGACGCCTCACGCACCGAAAGCCCGAAAACGGCGGGATCGAAGTCATATATATTGTCAAGCACACCAGCGGCGAAGGAATATGCCTTGCCGGGCGTGCCAGGAGTTGGATGCCAGAAACGAGCCTTGTCCCACCGCGAAGAGGGAATAGAGCTCACGACACAGCGGTCATTTTTCAGCAATTCAAACAATTGCTGAGGATTTTCAGCGGACGGAACGCGGCATGCGTATCCCAGTATCTCGATTGCCATTAAATCCAACTTATAAAAATACGATGTTAGCGCTTCCGTCCAGGCATGCACCTATTCCCGATACGCGTCCACCCACGACCGGACATCGCCCCGAACCTTTCTTTCTCTCTAAAGCAATAATAATCACGTCTGCAACCGCGAAAGAAAATGTTTCCATTCTGCGGTTGCATCGTGACAGGGTGCATGAAATTCGATAAGCGTCAAAAACGCCGGTGTAGGCATTCGTAAACTGATCGTTGCTAAAATGGCAAGAAATGTTCAGGTATTGAATCTTTTGGTGTATTCGTGAGAAATTATTTTGCTTTGACCGTCTGTGTCGCGCTTGGATCCTGTAACAGCCTTCCGGGCAATGGGCCTTTATCCTCGGACATTTCAGAGCAGTCGCGGCAGTCCACAGGCCAGGCGAAAGTCGCACCGGATGTCGTTTTTGATATTGTAGACATAGATACGAATTCATCGCGTCTTATCGCAAGCTACGATAATCGATTGCTCCAGCGTCGATTCGGAATGGGCGGCAACGCGAAAAGGCCTGTCATTGGTGTGGGCGACCATCTCAAGGTCATCATTTTCGAAGCCGGTGAAAACGGCCTCTTTTCTACTGCCGAGAGCAAGCAAACAGCCATAGACGTCATTGTACAACCAGACGGTAAGGCTCCCATTCCCTATATCGGCCTTGTTGATTTCTCGGGGAGAACGCTCGAGACTGTGCGACAAAATATTCTGACGGCGCTCACCAGCAAAGCGGTTGAGCCAGATGTGATCATCAATACGGTTACCACCGCGTCGCGAAATGTTACCGTCTCCGGCGCCGTCAAGTCAGCCGCTGTTGTGCCTCTTAACCTCGTGCCCGAAACAATTATGGAGTCAATCGCCAAGGCAGGTGGTCCGACAGCCCAGCCCTACGAAAGTTATGTAACGCTGACGCGCAGCGGAAAGACGGGGACTGTCCTTCTCAAAACAATTATTGAAAATCCACGTGAGAACATCTTCGTTCAGCCGGGAGACCAGATATTCCTGACCCGTGAGCCTCGGACGTTTACAGTTCTCGGTGCTGTAAAATCAAATAATCGGGTGGAATTTGGCTCGAATGACCTTAACCTGCTCGAAGGCGTAGCAATGGTGGGTGGTGGCGAAGCCAACACAAGCGATATGCGCGGCTATTTTGTCTTCCGCTACGAAGAACCTGATATTGTCGTCGCCTTGCTTGGAAAAACCCGCTTCGACAATTTGCAGAGAAAAGGAATGGCACCCGACAGATTCGGCAGGTATCCGATTGTATACCGCTTTGACATGACCAAGGCGGGCAGCCTTCTTGTCGGCCAGACCTTTCCAATCAAGAATCGCGATGTCATATACGCATCACGCCACCCGTCAGTGGACTTTACGAAATTTCTTAACATCCTCGCAAAGCCGGTAGGGATCGTCGCGTCGGGCCTTAGCATTTATAGTGACGTGACGGATTAACTGGACTGTATAGACTTTCGAGAAATGCGGCGTATGCATGTGCCGTCGTGTTATTATCCACAGGCACAATGCCGACTGACATTATTGCTGCGAAAAGGCTTAATTTTTAACTATCGCTACGGGATGTCCGCGAAAAGAAGCCCGAGATCTTAAAAGCGCGAGACAACTGATTGGTTGTTCCTTTCAACGTGGAGGCGAGCCGGTTTCGAGCCAGCTCCACGCATGTTTTTTGCTCTCGCTTTATTCGGTGAACGCGCCTTTCATTCCGCTATGATCTCTCTCGCTGGACTGAACGTCAATCTCCTGAGGGGGCCCTGATCCTGCAGACGAGCCAGGATTCCAAGATGCGGAGGTGAGAATGTGTAATATTTATCCCATGGAAGACGCAAGAGGAAACGCGACGCAAACCGGCGGCCAATAATCGCTCCACAGCGAATTTCCAAGACATGTTCGTGAACGCAGCCGTCAGTGGAATCTGCGGAGAAATGCTAGTTTCGGTAATCTGCAGTTAATAATTGATTAACCAACAAAGTATTTATATCGATGCAATCACTGATTGCTCATGAGGAGCAAGTTTTCATTTTTCTGCGGGTTCCTCATGACATCTATTTTGACAAATAGCGCGGCCATTTCGGCGCTGCAAACTCTCCGCTCCATCTCATCGGGGATGGAAAATGCTCAAAGAGCCGTTTCCACCGGACTTCGCATTACTTCATCGTCTGACAACGCAGCCTACTGGACCATCTCCACAACTATGCGCTCCGACCATGGTGCTCTTTCCGCTGTGTACGATGCGCTGGGCCTTGGTGCTGCAAAAGTCGACGTCGCCTACGCGGGAATGGACAGCACGATTGATGTTCTTAGTGTCAATCGGCGTCGTAACGGGACCCCTTATCGGCTCCCAAAAGGGACCCCTGCCTCTAGTTGCATCGGGTCAGCGCGCGTAGGCCCGGGGCTCTCCATTTAGCGCAAGGGCCTGCGGGCGCGGGTTGTTTGTCTTTTCGGCTTTAGCTTTGAGAGCGGTTTTTAAAGCGCCAGGATTCGTTCCCGGTTTCCACGATCTCGCAATGGTGGGTGAGCCTGTCGAGCAGAGCGGCGGTCATCTTGGCGTCGCCGAATACGGCCGGCCACTCGCCGAAGGCCAGGTTCGTCGTGACGATGATGGACGTCCGCTCGTAGAGCCTGCTGATGAGGTGGAAGAGGAGCTGGCCGCCCGCCTGGGCAAATGGGAGATAGCCCAGTTCGTCCATGATGACGAAGTCGAGCCTGGTGATGAAGTCGGCCAGCCGTCCCTGTTTGCCGCTACGTGCCTCCGTCTCGAGCCGATTGACGAGGTCGACGACGTTGAAGAAGCGGCCGCGTGCGCCATTGCGGATCAGAGCACGAGCAAGGGCGATGGACAGGTGAGACTTTCCCGTGCCGGTTCCGCCGACCAGAACGATATTGTGCTGCTCGGCGAGGAAGGCCCCGGTTGCGAGTTGGCGCACCAGGCCTTCGTTGACCGGCGTGTCGGTGAAGTCGAAGTCGTCGATGTCCTTGGCCAGCGGCAGCTTGGCGACGGTGATCTGGTATTTGATGGAGCGCGCTTGCTTCTCGGCGATCTCCGACTGAAGCAGGTCACCGACGATGCGCGGCGGTTCGTGCTGTCGCTTGATGCCGGAGGCCATGATCTCGTCATAGGCGCTACGCATGCCGAACAGCTTCAGCGTGCCCATCATGTCGAGGATTTGGGATCGTTCCATATCAGCTTGCCCTCCTCAGGCTGTCGTAACGGGCGCAGTCGGCCAGAGGCTCATGGGTCAGGCGAAGCGCATCGGGGATGGAAAGGATGGCGGCCGGCTGCGGATCACGCTTGCGGGCCAGAATGTTGATGATGACGGCGGCCGAGAACACGCCCTGATCGATCGCCTCCTGGCAGGCCGCTTCGACGGCGGGGAGCCCGTCCAGGCCCACGCATTCGAGGATCGACACCATCTGCCGGTCGCCGTCATGCATTGCCTTCAGCCGGCGGCGCACCTTCTCCATGGCGGCGGGCAAAACCCAGTCGTGGAACGGCGCACCGTTGCGCAGTGCTCCCGGTTTGCGGGTCAGGACCGGCACGTAATGCCAGGGATTATAGATCGTCTCGCCACGGCCGAAGCAGCGATCGTGTTGGCCGATTTCCACGCCATCCTGCCGGATGACGATGCGATCTGCATAGGCATGTATCTCGGCAGGGCGGCCGACTGCCGTAGACAGTACCGAGTATTTGTTGTTGTCGAAACGCACGAGGCAGGTCTTGCCGATCGAGGCCTGCACAGCGTGGAAGCCGTCGAATTTGCCGGGATAGCCGACCAGGTGCGGCCGCTCCGCATCGAACACCTCCCAGATCGTGCGCTCCGTCTGATCGACGTGCTTATGAGCGCGGGCGTAACTGATGCACTTGTCCAGCAACCAGCCATTCAGTTCATCGTAGGATTTGAAGCGCAGTCGCGGCGTGAAGAAGCGTTCGCGCACCAGATTGACCTGGTTCTCGACCTGGCCTTTCTCCCACCCCGACGCCGGCGTGCAGGCCACCGGTTCGATCAGGTAATGGCTGCACATCTGTAGGAAGCGGCGATTGTATTGCCGTTCCTTGCCGACGAAGACCGTCTCCACCGCGGTCTTCATATTATCATAGATGCCGCGCGTGCAGGCCCCGCCGAAGAAAGCGAACGCCCTGTCATGGGCGTCGAAGACCATCTCTTGCGTCTCGCGCGGATAGGCTCTCACATACATCATCCGGCTGTGGCAGAGCCGGATATGCGCAACCTTCACCGTCGTCGTCACGCCGTTCAGCACGACAATCTCGTGGCTCCAGTCGAACTGGTAGGCCTCGCCCGGCGCGTAATAGAGCGGCACATAGGCTTGCGCCGTCACGGACCCGCGCTCCTTCGCCCATGTTCGGGCGTAACGCCGGACTGTGTCGTAACCGCCCTCGTAGCCGAGGTCGCGCAAGTCCTCGAATATCCGGATCAGTGTCAGCCGTTCGCGAGAAGATTTGGCCTCATTGGCGAGGAGCATTCCATCGAGCTGACCGCGCCAGGGGCCGAGCTTCGGCTGAGGTTGACGGGTCCGTTCGTATTTGAACTCCGTCTCATCGGTGCGCAAAACCTTCCGCACCACTTTCCGCGATATGCCCAACTCCCGGCAGATCGCCTTGATCGACTTGCCCTGAACATGGGCTAGCCGCCGTATCTTCAGAATTGTTTCCACAATAAGCATCCGAACAAAAAGCCTCCGATGAAACCGGAGGCTGTTGTAACCCCATTGCAAATGGGGGTCCCGTTTGGACGCCGATCACCCCATGTGCGGGGTCCTTATTCCATGCCTAATCACATTCAAGCCGTTCCGTGACGGCTTCGATCATATGGAAGTTTCTGGTTCCAGAGCTAGGCGCAGACATAGAAGCTCACAGTTTGTGAATCGTATATCTGAATTACAGGCGAACGCTCTAACTACGCCAGATGGGGTCAGCTTGCCGCTTACCGTCGACAGTCTGCAGGCCTGGCTTCAAACCGAGCGTGCAAAACTGTCCCGCAGTTCTCCGATCGCAGAGGCGATCGATTACATGCTCAAGCGTTGGGATGGCTTCACGTCATTCCTGGAGGATGGCCGGATTTGCCTCACGAACAACGCCGCGGAGCGAGCCCTGCGAGGCTTCGCACTCGGTAGGAAGTCCTAGCTCTTCCCCGGATCAGACCGCGGCGCGGATCGTGCAGCCTTCATGGCCACGTTGATCATGACGGCAAAGCTCAACGACATCGATCCGCAGGCGTGGCTGGCGACGTTCTTGCCCGCATCGCTGACACGCCGATTATCAGGCTGGAGCAGTCGCTACCGTGGAATTGGACGCCGCCGACCGTCAACGCTCAAGCTGCCTAACCTGTGGCCTTCACCGGAGGCTTCTCCAGGGAGACGGCCGCTCTCCTCGTAGCTTGGGTCATAGGCCAGCGCAATGGTCGCTCTTGGCGCGCGATTGTCATGTCGCTTCACGTGATGGCCTCTGATCCGACTACATACGTCAACGTGTGAGCGGCACACCGCTTACGAGATAGAAGATACAGCCCGCGGCTTTAGCGCTACTGCGTGTGTCGCTGTTTGACAACAACGCTCTGCGGCTTAGTCTGTAACTTCTTCACTCTCTGGCAGATGACCTCGCCGCGAGTTTCAGGCAATCCAAGCTCGCCGAGCCTCTACGGTACCCTGACCTGAACCCTACCGGACCATTCTCGCTTTGCTTTACCTGAAGCCGCTGGAAGCTGGAAGAACATCTTATCCGTCAGCCGCAGTTGCTCCGCCGCGTCAGTGTTTTAAAAATCCAGTTTTCCCCAAACGCGAGGACTCCAACTCCTTAAAAGTCCGATAGACATCGTCTACCTCGATATCAACCATGCATTTATGTTCGGCTACGCACTCCTCAATCCGCGCAATATGACATGGAGCGCAAGCAATTGGCCGCCTTACTACGCACACGTACTGACCCATCGGCTCCCAGATGTGGTGATCAGCCACTCCACTAAAGATCACGATCGTTGGGACCCCAATCAAAGCCGAAAGGTGCGTCGCGCCCGTGTCGGTACCAATGAAAAACGCGGCTTTAGCTATTACTGAAGCCAAACTTTTTAATGGCAACTTTCCAATCAAGTCCTTTCCAGATCGTTCAGGGATAGCGCTGAATATCGCGTCGCGATACTCGGCTTCGGCGTTTCCTCCAACAACAACTATCTTGTATCCATGGTCCTGGACTAGCTTTTGCGCAAGTCGCGCGAATTTCGCGGGAGCCCATTTTTTTGCGAGTGTCCCTCCGCCGGGTGCGATTACGACATATTGCTCGAAATCGGAAAATTCGTTTGAATCCCCACTTTGAACTAGGCCGGACATAATCTGCCCCGAGTCAAAGCCCTTTAGCGAGTTCACTACGTGACTGCTTAAAAGCATCAATCGGTGGACATTATGCGCATTTTTGTACGCTCCGCGCGGCACCTCCATTTCGGGAAGCGAAATAGTAAGCGGTGTAAAAAAACGACTGGTGCCCTGGAATCCAGCCTTAATTCTCGCGCGGACAAACATTAGGAGCGGCCTAGTGTCAGGATCATGCCTCAAATCAATAGCCAAGTCATAATAACCCGTAACCAGCGTTTTTATGCGAGCGTAGTTCTCAAGCTGTGCCTTTTGTACTTCCTGAGACAGCTCCGCTGAAAATTTGAACTCAATCACCTCATGAAAATATCCACATGATCTACCTAGATCGCCGTTAGTAGGGGAACAGACCAAGGTTATTTCTGCATTGGGCCAAGCCTTTTTCAACAGATCCACTGCCGGCAGACAGAGGAAAAAATCACCGATGTGATCGAGCTTTAAGATGAGGATCTTTGGTGCGTCGGGAAATTCGCCCTCGCCCAGCGCTTTTCTGTTCTCGACTACGATGTCTTTATCTGCAGAGATCTGCCGGTAAGACGACTCTTTAACCCCTGCTATCGTCGAACCTTTTTTTTTTCTTTTTTCCTTTCTTTTCCTGACTAAAGAAACAACAAAACCGGCGAAAAGGGACCAGGGAAACGTTATGGGCAAGAATAGCGACGTTTGCTTTCGCAAAGCTAAAACGCGGCGTTCAACTTTCAAGAGACGGCGAGATGCATCTTTGGCCGATAAAGCGGTCTCGGACAATGATGCGATCATTGCTTCAGCACTTTCGGTTTGAGCTTGTAGAGCATAATGCATTTGCATCATCTCTTCGGCACCGAAAGCGGCGTTTTGTTTTACTGGCTGCGTCGAGCGCGCCTCAAGTCCAGTCAAAGAAGCGAACCGGTTAGGAATAACGATTTCATTTACAGCTCTCTCTAAATCGGCTGTTTTATGAGCGTCATAATCCGATTTTGAGCAACCTATGACTGTAACAATCCGCTCAGACGGGGCACCAAGGTCGGAATTGTTCGCGGGGACGATCGTTGATGTCGCCAAGACATGCAAGCCTGCGCAATGGAATGAGTATCTGTGGCGCCGAAATGCCTCATCCACCTCTTCTGAGCAACCGTTTGATAGTTTTTGCTCGACTATGACGGCGCCTCCTGTGCGTAGAGAGCCGGCGATTGCTTCTATGGCAGTGTGGATAGCATCAGAGTCTTCGTTAGGTGGAAACCTTCGAAATGCGACGTCGACGCATTGACTATCAATTTCCAGCCCATTGTCACCAACGTTGGCTTCGAAAGCAGTCCATCTTTCACTGTCCAAAAGCGCGAAATCGTCGTTTTCCGCACCATGCCAGCTTAACACTAATCCGGAATCACCTCGTTTTTCCAGGTTTTTCAGGATCGGCAGGTAAATATAACCAGCCAGCGACTGATTATTTTTCCATTTTTCGTAATCACTAGAGTAAGAAGTCGATTTTTCACTTTTGCTGTTTTGCAAAATCTTTTCTTTCATAATCTAGCGCTCTCCAAACTCGATTAGTTTATCCGAGATAAAATCAAGGAGATTTCTTCCAGTGAACAATTCCCCACGAATTCCAGCGGCCAATGCCGCTTGCAGGTCAGTATCTTTATCCCCTATCAGTAAACTTCGCGTTCGATCCACACTCCATCGACGCACGAGATCATCAATCATGCCCGGTGAGGGTTTACGCCAGTAATGGTCTCCACGGTACTCTTCAACAGTCGCATTTATGTGGTAAGGACAAGCGCGCTCATCATCAATGATCGCTCCGTCCTTCCGTAAAAGTTTAGACAGATGTTCTTTCAACAGAATATAGTCGAGATCGTCATAATATCCCCTCCCGATCCCAGATTGATTGGTGACGACAAAAACCTTATAACCCTTTTCCCTGAAAATGCGTATCGTCTCAGCCGCACCCGGGATTAACCGGATGTTTTCAATTTTATTTGGATAGCCTGTATCCTCAATCACTACGCCATCGCGATCCAAGAAGAGAGCCGGCGTTTGCTCTGTACTGGGATGCAGCAACCTGTCCATTTCTTCAATAGCACAAACTATGTGGTACAAAGACGATGCGGGAGAATGGTCATCGATCGGATGCCCGTATCTATCGAACCGATCGATCCAGATCCCTTTGGGTTTCGCTAGGAAAAAACTTTGGAGACCGCGAGCTGCCTCAGCCACTTTGGCGAACGCACGGTCTCGCTGTTCTGGTGTAATGGCTGTTTCCGCCATAGCGAGCCAAGCTTTTATCCGCTCGGTCTGAGGCCAAAGTCGGTATCCTTCCTCGACTGTTTCAAGTTCAAATCCCAGCCCGTTTTGAGCCAACTTGAAGGTTTCGCTGACACCTTGCTCGCCGACCTCGACCAGGCGACGCGCGGCCAACAATGCATCCTTACGGCCGACCATTCTGCCCCACTTGGTAAGAAGCCAAGCCCACTCGAACTGATGTCCCGGTTCGACCGGTGCCGCTTGCATATCCACCATGACCGACCAGTCGCGATCGAAATATTCGCGTACCGCACCGTTTGCTCCGCAAATAAACTTATCGAGACAAAGCTGGCCTGTTTCGTTAAGCATTGAGAACCATAAGTTATTATTCTTCGCTACTTGGTTTTCTACCCACGCCAGAAAGGCTTCAAATAGGTGCATATGTGGATTAGATCTCAGAGGTTCTGTCGGTGGGGCCGCCTCCTGAAATCCAGCTTCTGGATGTTTCCAGCCGGCAATCATAGCTTCCAGGCATTGCAAGGCGGCACTTGAAATCTCATCACTGTTCTCGAGGACAGTCGCTGCTGAACTTAACCCAAACAGGGCAAACGCGTGATCATATAAATCAAACGATGCGTTAACGGCACCAGACTTGATGTCGACTTTGGTTACGAGAGATCCATCTGGATTGAAGCAATTTTGTTTGAGGAACTCCCAGCCGTGACGAACCACCGCCTCTGCATCCCCAGCCCAGCCCATCTTTTTCGCCACTGAGAAGCTATAAATCTGGCGGCAAACAACTCTGGTTCTGCGTGCCTCCTCAATCGGCAGTCCGTCTTTTGAGATTTTCTCAAAAAAACCTCCATTTACGTCGTCTCGGCCGACAGAGGACCAGAGGGGGAATGCCGAGTCGAACAACCAACGTTTAAGATTGAGATATTCGTTCTGCGCGGACTCAAAACCCGGCTGCCTCATTACGGTTCTTCCTGAAATAGTGAGGGCAACGATCGATAAGTAATCGGACCCTTTTTGCAGCTAACTGCGGTCAAACTGCAAATACGATTCGACCGGACCATTCTTTATTGGCTTCCCGACCTTGAGTCACCATCACCGGTACTTGTCGTCATGGCGCAAGTAAGAGTTAATGTAGTCATTCAGCCCCTCTTCGAGAGTGGACTGTGGACCGTTATATCCCGCCGAAGCAACCTTCGACATGTCTGCCTCAGTAAAATATTGATACTTATCGCGTATAGACTGGGGCATGTCGATAAATTTAATCCTCAGTTTCTTGCCCATCAACCATGCCATCACGTGCACGATATCGGCAAAAGAACGAGCTTTGCCAGAACCACAATTAAAGATACCACTGTGCTGCGGATTATTTAGGAGCCAAAGGATCAGTGCTGTGCAGTCTTTGACATAGACAAAATCGCGCCGCTGCTCCCCATCGCCGATGTCGCTCCTGTAGGACTTGAATAGAGAAACCTCGGTCGTCGTCTGGACGGCGTCAAAAAGCTTGCAAGCCACACTGCGCATGTCGTCTTTATGGTATTCGTTTGGGCCGTAGACATTAAAGAACTTCAACCCTACCCATTGCGGCGGCGCTTTCTCACCTCTGGCAACGCGCTCGACGAAAATATCGTCGGTGGTCTTTTTACTCCAGCCGTAAGCGTTTAGAGGCGATAGCGCCGCGCGAGCTGAAGAAGACTCGTCATCAATGAATCCACTTTCGATGCCGCCATAAGTCGCGGCGGACGAAGCATATATAAACGGGACGCCATGCTCTGCGCACCAGTCCCACAACATCACCGAATAGTTTATGTTAAGCTCGATCAGCCGATCTACATTGACTTCCGTGGTCGCGGAAATAGCGCCCATGTGAATGACAGCTTTTACCTCAGCTTTTAAACGACCGAGGTAACCATCCAAACCGTCCGGAGAAACGTAACCAGCGATGTTCCTTTTGGCAAGATTGCGCCACTTGTCACCAGTACCGAACCAGTCGACGACGACTATAGGTCCAAGTCCTGCTTCTTCCAAATCAGCGACGATATTGGACCCAATAAATCCGGCAGCGCCTGTCACAATATACATTAGTCCGTATTTTCCTTACTACGTGCGATCGTCGCTGTTGTGCTTTTTCCAGCGACTATTTCGAAAGTGATAACGCGACCACCATCGGCCATTACGATATCCGCGCCTACGATCTTATCAATCGAGTAATCGGCACCTTTGATCAGCACGTCGGGACGCACTTCCTGAATGACTTCGAGCGGTGTGTCTTCGTCGAAAATCACGACTGCATCGACAAAAGCAAGCGCACCTAAAAGCTCTGCTCGGTCTTTCTCAGTATTGATCGGTCGCGAAGGGCCCTTCAACCGCTTCACGGAACTGTCAGCGTTTACACCGACAATAAGGCGATCGCAATTCTCTCGTGCGAACTGTAGTAACCTGATGTGTCCTACGTGCAATAGATCGAAACATCCGTTCGTGAAACCAATCTTAAGATCATCGGCGCGCCACTCCTCCGTCAACGACTGGAGGTATTCTCTTTCAAACAATTTGTCGGAGGGGCTCACTTCCCCGGACGACGTATCGTGTGACAGCGCACTTCTGAGCTCCGCCGCGGAAACGGTAGCTGTGCCTTTTTTGCCAACGACAATACCAGCAGCAGCATTTGCGATGCGCGCAGCATCGACGCGAGAAGCGTGTGAGCCGACGCCCACAGCAAGCGTTGCTATTACTGTATCTCCAGCACCGACCACATCAAAAACTTCTTTTGCCTCAGTACGGATATGGAACGGTGGATGGCCTTGTTCAACGAGAGTCATGCCCTTTTCGGCGCGTGTGATGAGAACCGCCTCGATATCGAAACGCGATAAAATCAGTTCGCCCGCCAATTCCGCTTCTTGGTCGGTCTCAGGCCAAATCCCGGTAACTGCTTGTGTTTCCTTTTGATTAGGGGTCACGACCGCAGAGCCAGCATAGCGGGACAAGTCGGACGTCTTCGGGTCAACGATAACCGGTTTTCCCTGAGAACGACAGGCAGCAATTACAGCTTTCACAACTCGTTCGGTAAGTAAGCCTTTTGCATAGTCGGAAAGAATGACGACGTCATGCGCCGGTATCATCGAAGCCGCACTCGCTATTACTTTGTCTTCTTCAACCGTTGAAATGGTTGACGCGTCCTCGAAGTCAACGCGTAGCATTTGCTGACCGTGCCCCAAGAAACGGGTTTTTATTGTCGTTGGTCGTTTCTCCAGCAGCACAAACTCGGCAGAAATACCTTCGACCTTATCCAACAAACCATGGAGTTTCGCTCCGTTGCTGTCGTTTCCCACAACTCCTATCAGTGTGCAGTTTGCCCCAAGCGAGGAGATGTTGCGCGCGACGTTCGCGGCGCCGCCAGCAAAATATTCCTCAGAACGCGCGCGCATCACAGGAACAGGACCTTCCGGGGAAATCCGACCGACATCACCCGAGACAAAGCAATCCAGCATCACGTCACCGATGCATAGAACATTCACCTCAGAAAATCGCAAATAGTCCATCATCAATTGTCACTCGTCTCTCGCTGACATGATATGACTCACTAGGAAAGCAAAAGCCAACGCTAAGAAGTCAATCGAAATTTGTTCACTCGGGCGTTAGCTAGCAGGACCTCGGCTTGGCAGCCTATATTTGATCACTCATCGGCTTCCTCAACAGCGCTATTAAACACCTAACATCAAGTTCTTCCGACCTCGCGGACCGTCGATATCGCGCTTAGAATATCGCTTGCAACGTCCTTCCATGTTCGCATCGCAGGACGCGAACGCTGAATTGATCGTTTCAAATCATCGTATTGCTGAGGATCAGCCTGCAGAATCTGAATTTGGGCTGCAAGCTCTTCTGGCTTTTCAGGATCGAAATACCGCGCTAATTCGCCGCCAGCCTCTCTTAATGCTGGGACGTCTGCGGCCAGAGCAGGCGTTCCGCACCAAAGAGCTTCACTGACAGGCAATCCCCAACCCTCCATCCGACTTGGAAGAACGAGAGCATACGCACGCTCGTAGAGTTCTCGCAATTCAGATTGATTAGGGTTGTAAACGAAGTGGAATTTTCCGCGGAGCGGCTTAAACCGCTCTTTCTTCAGAAACTTCTCAACTCGCTTGCGCCGAGCGCCAGCTAAAACCAAATCGGGGACATAGACGCCCTTCTCGTGTAACGCAAGCATTGCCTCGACAACGCATTCTAGATTTTTTCTCCCATTATAGATTCCAACGCAAAGGAGAAACGGGGTCGGCGGTCCTCGCTTTACTATAGCTTCGTTAGTAGCGCGCAGCTCGTTGCATAGAGGAATTGGAACAACTTCTGAAACGGCAGGCAAGGTTCCTACCTCAGAGAAATGCTTCACCTCGTTAGCGGTAAACACCGAGTTCGTTAGCACCAATGAGGAAGCGCTTATGGTGACTTTGTTGTCGTGAATGAAATTTCTCGGAAAAGAAAACTGGTTGCGGTGCGTAAAATCATGCAAAGGGATCATATCGTGAAGAAGCGGGACGAAGACAGGACGCGTTCCGCTTTTTTCAAGAGCCATTAAGTAATCAGACATGATTTTGGGTCGACCAAGCGCAACCAATAGCTGTCCGTTCAGATCAACGTCAACTGCCGCCCCAAGCGGCACCGTCGCCCATCTCTTTTTATTACGATACTGCACTATACTACGCGCCACCGTATAAAACGCACTCTTAATTAAATTCTTATCGTAGAGATTTTGACGCAAACGTAGCGGGGTAGCAGAGGATGGAATATTTGGGTCAAGCACACCTGTGGGTGACAAATCGCCCGTTCGGGGGAAGACTTCAAAAAAGCGTTCGTGGAAAGGTGAATAAATCACGTAACGAATTGAACTGTCAATTTTTGTCAATTCGTAAGCGACTTCCATCACGGTCCTCGCGATACCGTAATACTTGAATTTGACTCCAGAGTTGAGGTAAAGCTCCGATAAATCAAAAAAAACGTCGCTCATCGTTGACCGGCCTGCCTTGAAGTAGCCCGACGATCACATCGGGGATAAAAACTGCAAAATCTCCACAGTCAGCGACTCAGCTCACGGTACTGATCGTCAATCTAAACGCCTCAAGCGACCGCAGATAGTGCGCCTGTATAGATTTCAGGCCACGCGGTTGTCAATTGACGCTGCTACCCTAACTTTTAGCACTGATACATCGAGGCAGCTTTAACAAGCGAAATTCTCGGTCTGCCCTCCAAGGGGATTTAACCAGGTTTTGTCCCACCCCAGCGGCACTTCTGGAACTTAATTGATCAATAACGATTGATTTCTCATTGAAATCAATCGCTCGATTGGCCCAGACGAAGCCTATTATTGACACTTTGGATGCCTGGGCTTATTGGCATCTTCTCATTCAGTCGGAAAGCGACGGGCAAGCTCCCGCCCATTTTACCAACGCTTGTGGTAGAGATCATTGAGTTATCGCGGCAAGGAATGGATACTGAGAAATTGTGTCCCTTTGGTTCACATTGCTGCCGTTGGTTATTGGGAATATGTGAGCGTCGACGTTAAATAAGGATGTTTCTGTGATCGGATCGTTTTTGTCGGCAAACGACAAGAAGTTGCTGACGCGACTTTTTAGAGAAAACTTTAAAAAGCATGTCGGTTGGTACTCATCTGCCATAGCTGCGATGGTGGTTGTTGCCGCGATGACTTCTTTAAGCGCTTGGATCATGCGCGACATTGTTAACAGTGTTTACATGAAAAAGGGCTTCGATGTAGTTCTACAAATAGCGTTTGCCGTGGCGGCAATATTTATTGTAAAGGGCCTCGCTACTTTTGTTCAGAGCTATTATCTGAGCAAGGCGGGCAACAGTATAGTGGCGGAGCAGCAGCGCAAAATTTACGATCGGCTTTTAAAGCAAGGCGTCTCTTTTTTTCAGAATTTGCCCTCTTCAGAGCTTCTTATACGAGTGACTTATAACGCCCAGGCTGCGCGGAACGTTATAGATACTATTGTTACATCTTTCATAAGGGACCTGTTTTCTCTGCTTGGCCTGATTATCGTGATGTTTGCCCAGAACTTTCTTCTGAGCGCAATTTCCATGATTATTGGTCCCTTAGCAATTTTCAGCGTCCGGCTTGTGCTCCGTCGCGTCCGAAAAATCATGGAAGCCGAACTCGCGTCTCTCGGCGAAATCGTCAACGTCGTCCAGGAGACCAGCATCGGTGTACGCGTCATCAAGGCGTTCTCGCTCGAGAAATTGATGCGTCAACGCATGAATAGAGCGGTTAGCGACGTTGAGCAGCGTGCGAACGGAATCGCGAAACTCGAAGCCGCGACTAGTCCGATTATGGAGACTTTGTCGGGCCTGGCGATAGCTGTAGTCATTGCCGTTTCCGGTTACACTGTGTTGGAAAAAGGGGGCTCCCCCGGTGATCTGATGGCATTTATTACAGCACTTCTCTTAGCCTATGAACCTGCCAAGCGATTGGCACGAATGCGAGTCCAGATCGAAAGTGGCATGATCGGCGTCCGTATGATGTTCGAGGTCCTTGATGCCCCTCTGACGTTGACCGAGAAAAAAGAAGCAGTCGCGCTTCCTAAGGCAAGTGGCGATGTCGAACTCAAGAACGTCAGCTTCGAGTACGTTCCCGGCCAACCGGTTCTCAGGGATGTAAGCGTCCTTTTCGAAGGAGGCAAAATGACTGCGCTGGTGGGCCCTTCCGGCAGCGGCAAATCTACCATAATAAACCTCATGATGCGCCTTTACGACCCGCAGAACGGCTCCGTTGAAATCAATGGCACCGATCTGCGTGATGTTTCCTTTGCCAGCCTGCGCGAACATGTTTCTTACGTGGGCCAGGAAACCTTCCTGTTCTCTGGTACCATCAGGCACAACATCTCGGTCGGTCGTGACAATGCGACGGAGGAAGAGATCATCGCTGCCGCCAAGGCGGCGAATGCGCATGATTTCATCATGAAGATGCAGGACGGCTATGACACCAAGCTCGGAGAGAACGGCTCCGGCCTGTCCGGTGGCCAGAGACAGCGTGTGGCTATTGCTCGTGCAATGCTGCGAGACGCGGATATTCTGATTCTCGATGAAGCGACGAGCGCGCTGGATTCTGAGTCGGAAGCTCTTGTCCGCGACGCCTTGGAGCGCTTGACGTTTAACAAAACCTCTATCGTCATCGCTCACCGTCTTTCCACCATCAATCGCGCCGACAAGATCGTCGTCATGGACAACGGTGAAGTGGTCGAACAGGGCAGCCGGCGTGAATTGTTGGCCAATGACGGTCTCTACAAGCGCCTCCACAGCATCCAGTTTGAAGCGGACGTCGCGTAATCAAAGAAGGAGATCGAGCGGCAATGCCGCTCGACTTTACTTCTCTTAAAGAAAAGATGATTGGAACGCATTCGCCACGACGCGATTTGTGGTTTGCGTGCTTCTCTCGTCAAAACGGCACGATCCACCGTTGTTCTGCCCGCCCTTAGGCCTGCAAGAATGATGATTGGCCGGCTGCCTCATGTCGTTGAAAAATGTCGTCACTAATCCGCAGCGATGCTCAAGAATAGCCCTCCGCGAAATCGGAGACCAACTGGGCATTGATGGCCTTGGCACTGCGTCTACTCGTGACAGCATCTCGCGCATGAGATCATCAGGAGACATGAGCGGAATGACGGCAATCGGAAAACTGGCAGAGAATTTTGCAGAGGCAAGTCGAGAGGGCGCGAGAATTCCTCTGGCAGAGCTTGAGGCCGAGGGTCTCGTTCCCGGCACCCTTTCAGAGGCCATGGCGGTTCAGCGGGCTTTTGCTGCAAACTGGGCAACGCCGGTCGCCGGCTGGAAACTGGCGATCCGGCCGGATGGCGGGTCTGTTGGGGCACCGATTTTCGATTGTGTTAGTGTCGACTACGCCAATCTCGCTTCTTTTCCTGAAGATGGCACCGAAGGTGTCGAAGTCGAGATTTGCTTCACGCTTTCCGCCGACATCCCTGCTTCAACCGCTGGGCGGATGACAAGGACCGACCTAGCAGGATTTATCGACAAGGTTCACCTTGGCGCCGAACTCCTTCGCTACAGGCTGGTGGAGAAAAATCAGGTGCCGTTTCCGCTTTTTCTCGCGGATCGCCTCGCCAACCACGGCTTCGTCATCGGCCCGGAACTGGACGAAGGCATCGTGGAGGTCTTTACCGGGAACGGCGAGAACCTGCCGCACCTAACCGTTAGCGAGGGACCGGTGTCGATGTTCGACGCCAAGGGAAAGCATCCGAATGGCGATCCGCTTGCGCCGCTTGTCGCCTTCGCCAATTCGGCATTCAACACCGGCGACATGCTGAAGGCTGGCAATGTCGTGACGACGGGTAGCCTTTGCGGTGCGATACCAAGCACACTTGCTGGCGAGACGCGTATAAGGCTGGAATCGGCTGGTGCTTTCACGCTCTCAGGGCCGAAACGATAGCCTTCGCTCCTCAGGCTGCTACCGTTTTCCAGCAGTCTGAGGCCTTAATTCCACTCACGCCTTTTGTGGCACGCGGAACGTCACTTCACCCGCCCATACTCGCCGAGAAAATCGAGCAGCGCCCGAATACGTGCCGGAAGCGGTCCCCGTTGGCCGACATAGACGGCATGAAACATCTCCGTTTCACCCGTATCGAGATGATCGAGGACCGGTATCAGACGGCCGGCGGCGATATCCTCCCGCACGGTAAAAGCCGCAAGGCGAACCAGACCGACACCGGCAAGGGCAAGTCGGCGAAGCCCTTCGCCATCGCTCACCTGCACGCGTCCGGTGGCCGGAATAACGACGGTCTTTCCGGCGTCCCGCAACGGCCAGCCGTCGATCGACCGGGCGTAGCCGAATCCAAGGCGGTTGTGATCTTCGAGATCGGTTATTGTCTGCGGCGTGCCATGACGCTCCAGATAATCCGGGGAGGCGGCGATGATCATTCTCGTCTCACCGAGCTTGCGAGCGACAAGCGTTGAGCTTTTTAACGGTCCCGCGCGCACCGCCACATCCGTACGTTCCGCAAGCAGGTCGACCACCATATCCGTCTGGACGATATCAAGCGTAATGCCTGGATGGAGCGCCAGAAACCGTGGCAGGATGGGTGCAAGAATATGCGCTGCATAGGATGCGCTGGTGTTGACCCGCACGCGGCCGAGAGGCCGTTCACCTTCCCCGGCGGCGCGTTCGGCCTCTTCAAGATCGGCGAGGATACGGGTGGCCCGCTCATAGAAGGCGCAGCCCTCGGGGGTGATCTGAAGCTGACGGGTGGAACGGTTGAGCAGGCGCGCACCAAGGCGGCTTTCCAGCCGTGCGATCAGCTTGCTCACGGCGGAAGGCGTCATGTTAGCCGCAGCCGCCGCGCGGGAAAAACCACCAAGCTCTATGACCCGTACGAAGATCTCCATCTCCCCTGCCCGGTTGGTCTCCAATCGCGCCATTATGACTTCATCTAACAAGTGATAATAGTTTCGGCATTCTATTTCATTGAAGAGCAGGCGTCTATCTTACGACAGCGATTGTAACACACCGCAGTCTTCATCTGTCAGATCACGAATGGACGGGCAGAAGGCCACGCCGCGACGCGCCGCCCACGACCATTTCGAAACAACAAAGGAAAGTCTCATGGAATATCGCCAGCTTGGCAAATCCGGTCTGAAAGTGCCGGTCGTGAGTTTCGGCACCGGAACCTTCGGCGGCTCCGGCCCGCTCTTCAGCAACTGGGGCAATTCAGATGCGGCAGAAGCCCGACGCCTGATCGATATCTGTCTGGAGGCAGGCGTCAACCTCTTCGATACCGCCGATGTCTATTCCAATGGCGCGTCTGAGGAAGTGCTCGGCGAAGCGGTGAAGGGAAGGCGCGACAGCGTTCTCATCTCAACCAAGACCAGCCTGCCGATGGGTGACGGGCCGAACGAAGCCGGCTCGTGCCGTTTCCGGCTGCTGCGCGCGGTGGATGACGCCCTGCGCCGCCTAAAGACCGACTATATCGATATCCTTCAGCTCCACGCCTACGACGCCTTCACGCCGATTGACGAGGTGCTCTCGACGCTCGATACGCTCGTCCGGTCAGGCAAAGTGCGATATACCGGCGTCTCGAATTTTTCCGGCTGGCAGATCATGAAATCGCTGGCGGTCGCCGATCGATATGGCTGGCCGCGTTATGTGGTTAATCAGGTCTATTATTCCCTGATAGGCAGGGATTACGAGTGGGATCTGATGCCGCTCGGCGCGGATCAGGGTCTTGGCGCAATGGTCTGGAGCCCGCTTGGCTGGGGGCGGTTGACGGGAAAAATCCGTCGCGCCGCGCCGCTGCCCGAAGGTAGCCGCCTGCATGAGACTGCCAGCTTCGGCCCGCCGGTGGACGATGAACATCTCTACCGCGTGATCGATGCGCTCGACGCTGTTGCGGAAGAAACCGGCAGGACGGTGCCGCAGGTCGCCCTCAACTGGCTGCTCCGACGCCCGACTGTTTCCACGGTCATCATCGGCGCGCGCAATGAGGAGCAGCTTCGCCAGAACCTCGATGCCGTGGGATGGGAACTGACGTCCGCACAGGTAGCGAAGCTGGACGAGGCAAGCGGGACGACTGCTCCCTATCCGCATTTCCCGTATCAGCGCCAAGAGGGCTTTGCCCGGCTTAATCCACCGGCCGTAGCACGTCGAACTATGCCGTTCTAAGGCAGGGTCAGGCCGCCTGAACTACAGGCGGCCTGACAAATGCGGAGCTTCAGACGGTTTTGTTGGCGGAGCCTGCGTCCACCCGGCCCGAAAACCAGTTCGCCAGGATTGCACCGGATATATTGTGCCAGACGCTGAAAATGGCGCTCGGAACCGCGGCGAGAGGCGAAAAATAGGCCGTTGCAAGTGCCGCGCCAAGGCCCGAATTCTGCATGCCGACCTCTATCGCAATGGCCTTGCGCTTGGCAAGCGACAGGCCCGTTGCCTTTGCCGCGAGGTAACCGAGGAGATAGCCAAGGCCGTTGTGCAGCACGACGACGGCAAAAATCATCAGGCCGGACTGCGCGATGGACGCCTTCGATCCTCCCACCACCGCCGCGACGATGAGGACGATGCCAATGACGCTGACGAGTGGCAACGCCGGTACGGCGGTTTTGACAAGGCCGGGCAGCAGCTTTTGCAGGGCGGCACCCAGCGCCAGCGGAACCAGAACGACCTTGACGATGCTGAGGAACATGGCCCAACCGTCGACGGGCAGGAACTGGCTTGCGAACAGCCAGACTAGGAATGGCGTCACCAGCGGCGCCGCGAGCGTGGTGACCGAAGTGCAGGCAACGGACAGCGCGACATCGCCCTTGGAGAGGTAAGTCATGACGTTGGAAGACGTGCCGCCCGGGCAGCAGCCGACCAGAATGACGCCAGCCGCGACTTCCGGCGGCTCGCGCCGGCGTTGTCTGCAAACGGCAGGACTGGATCGACGAGGCCGTCTACCAGTTCATGATCCATGCGCGCTATCTCTCCGACCCCGTCACCGGGCTCTGGTATCACGGCTGGACCTTCAACGGCCGCCACAATTTTGCGGATGCCTTCTGGGCGCGCGGCAATTCATGGATCACTGTCGCCATCCCCGAACTCTTTGAACTGGTGCCGACACTCTCTGGAAAGGACAAACGTTTCCTCGCCAACGTGCTTTCAAGCCAGGTGCGGTCGCTGAGAAAATACCAGCGTGAAGACGGCATGTTTCATACGCTGCTCGATGATCCGACCTCGCCGGTCGAGACTTCGGCAACGGCCGGCATCGCCTATGGTATTTTGCGCGGTATCGAGGCTGGCATTCTCGGTGAAGAGAACCGTCCGCATGCGGACCGTGCGCTGAAAGCCGTGCTCGGCAATATCGATGACGAAGGCGTTGTTCACGGTGTTTCCGACGGCACGCCGATGGGCCACGATCTCGATTTTTATCGCCGCATTCCTAATCTGCCCACACCCTACGGACAGGCGCTGACGATGCTGCTTTTGATCGACGTTTTCTCGAAAAGGCCAAAGGCATCGTGAGCATCATGAACATCAGTCAGGACATCACAGTTGCGCCCAGTGGCCTCGATGCCACGGCGACCATCCAGCAGGCCATCGACGCCGTTTCATCAGCAGGTGGCGGGCGCGTATCTCTTTCGGCCGGACGACATGTCAGCGCCGGCCTTCATCTCGAAAGCGGCGTTGAACTGCACCTTGCCGCTGACGCGGTACTCGCCCCCGTTTCCGATTACGACGCTTACGCGCTGACCCGGGTTTCGGTGATTGCCGAAGACTCCGATCGCGGCATGATTATCGCCAAGGGCGCGCACGACATCGCCGTCACGGGTCCGGGCCGTATCGAGGCAGGCGGTGAAAACTTCATCATTGGCGACGACACAGCCATGGGCACCTATATCCCGGCAAAAAAACGCCCGCGCGTGATGGTGCTGGAAGCCTGCCGGAACGTGCGCCTTGAAAACCTGCACGTCAGTGGCTCCCCCATGTGGACGCTGCATATGGTCAATTGCGAGGACCTTCATTTCCGCAATCTGCGCATCGAAAACGACCGCCGCCTGCCAAATACGGACGGGATCGTGCTGGATGCCTGCCGCCGCGCGCTGATCGAGGATTGCTTTATCTCGACGGCCGATGACGGCATCTGCCTCAAGACCAGTGCCGGGCCGGATGGCAAGGCGGTGGGCGTGTGCGCCGATATCACGGTTCGCCGCTGCACCGTTTCCAGCATGAGCTGCGCGCTGAAGCTCGGCACCGAATCCTTCGGCGATTTCACTAATGTGGTGTTCGAAGACTGCAAGGTGGTGCAGTCAAATCGCGGCATGGGTCTTTTCTCCCGTGATGGCGGCGCCATGCGCAACATCCGCTTTTCACGCATCGAGGCCGAGTGCCATGAAACGCCGGGTGGTTTCTGGGGTTCTGGCGAAGCTGTCACCGTCACTGTCGTTGACCGCCGCCCCGAACGGCAGGCAGGCAGGGTGGACAATCTTGTTATCCAAGATTTGAGCGGTTCGATGGAGGGTGCAATCAACCTCGTATCCACCTCGGCAGCCGGCATTCACAATGTCAGGCTTGCGCGCATCACGTTGGCGCAGGAACCCGGCAAGCTCGGCACCGGCCTGCAATATGACCTACGTCCCACCAATGCCGATATTGCGCCAAGCGCCGATGCGGCCGGCCGCGCCAATGCCTGGACCCAGGACGCACATGGCCGGATCGTCGGTATGGAGGATTATCCGGGCGGCATGCCCGCGATCTATCTCGAGGGCGTTCACGGTTTTTCGGCTGACGATGTCGCCATCAAAAGAGCAATGCCCTTGCCCGAGGGTTGGAACAGCCAGGAGATCGTCGCGACGGCGAGCTCGGTTGAAGGGAGCAGGTGATGGGAAGTCTGAAACTCGAAAACCTCAACAAGGCGTTCGGCGCCGTTCACGTCCTGCATGATATCGATCTCCAGATCGAAAACGGCGAATTCGTCGTTTTCGTCGGCCCGTCGGGCTGCGGAAAATCGACGCTGCTGCGCATCATCGCCGGTCTTGAGGACGTCACGTCAGGCAGCATCGCCATCGGAAATCGCGATGTCAGCGCACTGTCGCCGGCAGAACGCAAGATCGCCATGGTCTTCCAGTCCTACGCGCTTTATCCGCATATGAGCGTGCGCAAGAACCTCGCCTTCGGCCTGGAAAACCTGCGCTTCAAGCGGTCGGAAATCGAAAACCGCATCAACGAGGCGGCGCGTATGCTCGCCATCGAACCCTATCTCGACCGCAAGCCGAAACAGCTTTCCGGCGGCCAGCGCCAGCGCGTCGCCATCGGCCGTGCCATCGTGCGCGAACCTGACATCTTCCTGTTCGATGAGCCGCTGTCGAACCTCGATGCGGCGCTACGCGTGCAGACGCGCGCCGAAATCACCCGCCTGCATCGCGATATCAAGACAACTATGATTTATGTCACCCATGATCAGGTGGAAGCCATGACCATGGCCGACAAGATCGTGGTGCTGCGCGCCGGGCGCATCGAACAGGTGGGCAGCCCGCTCGAGCTTTTCGACAATCCGCGCAACCTCTTCGTTGCCGGCTTCCTCGGTTCGCCGCGCATGAACATGCTAAAGGGCACAATCACCAAGGCCGAGGACGGCAGCATTGCCATCGATGCCGGCCATGGCGTGGCGCTCCCCTGCCTTGTCGATCCGGCAACCGTCAGTCCCGGGCAGGCCGTTCTGGCGGGCATCCGACCCTCGCATTTCACCATCGCGGATGCCGGCCTGCCCTTCGAGGTGCAATACCACGAAAGCCTCGGCACCGAGACCTATCTCTACGGTAATATCAAGGGTGAGAAGGACCAGATCATCGTGCATCAGGCCGGCCATTTCGCGCCCGCCTCCGGCGCGGTGCTCAAAATCATGCCGGCACGTGAGAAGGTCCATGTCTTCGATCCCGCCACCGAACTGGCGCTGCCGCGCCTAACGGGCGAAGGGAGAGGGTAGCATGGCCAATCCGACCCTTGCGAGACTGTCCGACCGCGCGCTCGACGCCGTGATGGCGATTGCCGAGGCGCCGCTCAACTTCATCGAGCGGCTGATCGGCAAAAGGCGCATGCCCTATATCTTCCTGATGCCGAACCTCATTCTTTTTGGCATCTTCACCTTCCTGCCGATTGCGATTGCGGTCGGCTATGCCTTTACCGGCGGCACCGAACTTTTGATCACCGACCGCCCCTTCGTCGGTTTCGAAAATTTCGGCAAGCTGCTGGATTGCCAGAGCTATATGGACCCCGGCAGCTGCCGAGAATCGCTGTTCTGGACGGCGATCTGGAACACGCTGTGGTTTGTCGGCTTCAATGTCATCGCCACTTTGCTTGTGGCGCTCATCACCGCCCTCATCCTCAACCGGGCGATTGCCGCGCGCGGTTTCTTCCGTGCCATGTTCTTTTATCCCGTCCTGCTGTCGCCCGTCGTCATCGGCCTCATCTGGAAGTGGTTTCTGGACCGCAACGGCCTGCTCAACGCCTTCTTCCAGATGCTGGGCGTGCCGCCGGAAATCTTCCTGCTGGATGTCGGCTGGTCGCGCTTTTTCGTGGTGGTCGTTTCGGTCTGGTTCCACATGGGCTTTTATACGCTGATCCTGCTCGCCGGCCTTCAGGCCATCCCGAAGGATCTCTACGAAGCCGCCGCCATCGATGCCGCCTCGCCCCGGCGCAGGCTTTTGCGCATCACCCTGCCGCTTCTCGGCCCCAACCTGCTCGTCGTGCTCATCCTGTTGATGATCCGCTCGGTGCAGATATTTGATGAAGCCTGGGTTCTGACGAATGGCGGCGGGCCAGGTACGGCCAATACGTTTGTGGTGCAATATATCTATCAGATGGCCTTCGGCAGCGATCTCAGGCTATTCGGCCTTGCCTCCGCCGCGTCGGTGCTGATGGGCCTTGTGCTTCTTGCGCTCACCCTCGTGCAATTGCGCCTCGGCAAAAAGATGGAGTCCTGACCATGTCCAATGCCGTCTCTTTCCTCACGCGCACCCGCCGTCCCGGCAGGATCGGCCTCACCGATATCCTCTCCTGGGTCTGGCTCATCGGCGGCACACTCGCCGTCCTCATCCCGGTTGTCTGGGCCGCCATGTCATCGCTGAAACCGGAAGCCGAAATCACGAGGTTTCCGCCAAGTCTCCTGCCGCGCGCTGCCGTGCAGGTGGAGGTTCAAGGCTACGACAAGCCGCTCAGCCTGTGGAAGGCCACCATCGACGGCGCAGAGCGTGAGATGGCCATGGTCCGCCGCATCGGCCTCAAAGCTCAGATGGTGGACCCAGCCAATCCGGGCCCGCCAATCAGTGTCGATACACGGGAAATAACACCGGTTCAGAAGCTGACCATCGCGACGGAGAACTTCACCGATCCCCTGACACAGTTCAGCTTCCTAACCTTCCTCAAGAACTCGGTCTTCGTCACCGTTGTCGCAACGGTCCTGACGCTGATCGTCAACGCCATGGCAGCCTTTGCGCTCTCCAAATACCGTTTCCGTGGAGAGAAGGCGATCTTCGTGCTGATCATTTCCACGCTGATGATCCCGCTCACGGTCGTCATGGTGCCTGCCTATCTCGTCATCGTCGGGGTCGGTCTCGTCGATAATCTCTGGGGCGTCATCATTCCCACCGTCGCGACGCCGACAGGCGTCTTTCTGCTCCGGCAATATATGCTGACTATTCCCGATGAGCTGATCGAGGCGGCGCGTGTCGATGCCGCCAGCGAATTCCGCATCTTCTGGCGCATCATCCTGCCGCTGACGGCCCCGGCGCTCGCGGTTCTCGCCATATTCTCGGTTTTGTGGCGCTGGAACGACTTCCTCTGGCCGCTAATCGTTCTCAGCAGCCGTGAGAATTTCACGCTGCAGGTGGGGTTGAACGCCTTTCAGGGCGAGTTCTCTGTGCAATGGCACTATATCCTCGCCATGACCTTCCTCAGCCTGGCACCCGTCACGGTCGTGTTCCTGTTCCTGCAGCGCTACATCACGACAGGCATCGCCGGAACGGGAATGAAATAGCGGCTTCGCAGACATTCGCAACGAACGCCACAGAAAGAAAAAGGGAGATGTTGTTGCAACATCTCCCTTCGTTCATTTGGTGACGCGATGATCAGTCGTCGGAGCCCATCGCATCGTAAGAGTCGCGCTCGCCGGCGATGATGGCGCGCTTGCCGACATGGTTGGCAGGTCCGACAATCCCTTCCTGCTCCATTCGCTCCACCAGCGAGGCGGCGCGGTTATAGCCCACCGAAAGGCGGCGCTGGATATAGGAGGTCGAGCACTTCTTGTCGCGCATCACGATTTTGACGGCCTTTTCATAGAGGTCATCGCTGTCGTCGTCGCCCATCGAGGTCTTGTCGAAGACAGCCGTATCCTCTTCCGCCTCTTCTTCCGCTTCCTCGGCATCTTCCGTGACCGTGCCCAGATATTCCGGACGACCCTGCGTCTTCAGATGCGCCACGACCTTTTCAACTTCCTCGTCGGACACGAAGGGGCCGTGAACACGGGCGATGCGGCCACCGCCCATCATGTGCAGCATGTCGCCCTGGCCGAGCAGATGCTCCGCCCCCTGCTCACCAAGAATGGTGCGGCTGTCGATCTTCGAGGTGACCTGGAAGGAGATGCGGGTCGGGAAGTTGGCCTTGATCGTGCCCGTGATGACATCGACCGAGGGACGCTGGGTTGCCATGATGAGATGGATGCCGGCGGCGCGCGCCATCTGCGCCAGACGCTGGATCGCACCTTCGATCTCCTTGCCGGCGACCATCATCAGGTCGGCCATTTCATCGACGATGACAACGATATAAGGCATCGCCGTCAGGTCCATTTCCTCCTGCTCATAGACCGCTTCGCCAGTGGCGCGATCGAAGCCGGTCTGGACATTGCAGAACACCGTCTCGCCCTTGGCACGGGCAGCAGCGGCCCTTGCATTGTAGCCATCGATATTGCGTACGCCGAGACGCGACATCTTGCGGTAGCGGTCTTCCATTTCACGCACCGCCCACTTCAACGCCATCACCGCCTTTTTCGGATCGGTGACGACAGGCGTCAGGAGATGCGGAATACCGTCATAGACCGAGAGCTCGAGCATCTTCGGGTCGACCATGATCAGGCGGCATTCTTCCGGCTTCAGGCGGTAGAGCAGCGACAGGATCATGGTGTTGATGGCAACGGACTTGCCCGAACCGGTGGTACCGGCGACCAGAAGGTGCGGCATCTTCGCAAGTTCGGCGATAACCGGTTCGCCGCCGATGGTCTTGCCGAGGCAAAGGGCAAGCTTCTGGCGTGTCTCGGCGTAATCCTGCGCCTCGATCAGTTCACGCAGGTAAACCGTCTCGCGCACCGGGTTCGGCAGCTCGATGCCGATGACATTGCGGCCGGGCACGACCGCAACGCGAGCCGAGAGCGCCGACATGGAGCGCGCGATATCGTCAGAGAGACCGATGACACGCGAGGACTTGACGCCAGGGGCGGGCTCGAATTCATAGAGCGTGACGACAGGACCAGGACGGACATCGATGATCTCACCCTTGATGCCGAAATCCTCGAGCACGCTTTCGAGTAGACCGGCGCTCTGTTCCAGGGCTTCCGGTGTCATGGTCGTGGTCTGCTGGACGCGGGCTTCCTGCAGGAGTTCAATCGAAGGATACTCATATTCCCCATCGGCGAAGACAGGTGCTTCACGGAACATGGGCTGAGAAGACTGGATAGGCGCTCGCGGCGTAAAACGCGGCTCGGCAACGATCCTTTCCGGCGGCTGAACCTGCTCTGCAAGCTGCTGCGGCGCAACGACCATGGCAGCTTCCGCTATCGGCTGCGACGCGAACTCCTGTTCGGCAGCCACGCCGGCGGCTGGAATGAATGTCTGCCGTACGCCAATTTCCCGATAGAGCCGGATGGCGGAGCCGCCGGGTACGGTGACGACAGGTGGCTCGGCCGAAAGGACAACCGGGGCGGCTGCGGGCGAGACGGGAGCGACAGCCACTGCGGATGAAGGCGCTGTCAGAACGGTGTTTACAGGCGCCGGAGCTGCGGGCGCCGAAACGGAAAATGCGCTCCGCACCTGGGCGGTAAGAGCTTCAGCCGCATCGCCGGGCAGATCAAGCGTCATCACTTCCCAGAACAGCTCATCCGGCAGATGGGCGGCAAAGGCGGGAATGGAAGTCTGCGTCTCAGCTTCCGGCTGCGCGGCAGGTTGCGGCTCAAACGTCTGCGGCGCTGCGGGTTCCGCATCGGGCGCGGCAGACGTCGATGAAGATGGATCCCGCACGGCTGCGGCTGCCTCTTCCGCCTGTTTACGGGCAAGCTCCAGCCGCAATTTGTAAGTCAAGGCGCGAGCACCGCGGGCGTCGGGCGGCTGCGGCAGAAACGGCATGCGCGGCGGCGCCATGCGTTGCTCGGCCGGCTTCTCGGCGGGCTGGGGTGCCGGCGCATCCTGGCGAACCGCCGTCTCGGGCTCTGCGGCAGCCGGTACGGAGGCAGCGGGCGCCTCCTCGTCCGGGATATTCGGCGTCTCCACCGGCATACGCCGGTTAAAGACGCTCTCCGGCGTGCGGGTAAAGCGGACATTCGGGCCAAGCACGAAGGCATTCTGCCAGCCGGGCATCTCGGCGCGGCCTTCGATGGCATCGGCTGCGATCACGTCAGCATTCTGCCGCGGCGCTGCACCTGCAGCCGTCAAGATCGTCCGCTGCCCCGCAGGCGTCTGGACACCTGCATGACGGGCATTTTCGCTCCCCTCCCCTACGCTATTGGACGAATTCTGAAATCTGGATCGGGAGAAGCTCATGGCAGCGTGCACACTCATCATAAACGTACATATTTCGGTCTCCTTGAAATAAAAAATAAAGGTTAATTACCCCTTTCCAAACGGGGTCGTACCGACGGATTTTCAACCGCTCCACAGGTTCGCAGCCCCATCCGCTGCCTCGCAAAACACATATCAAACGCTTGGTTTCATTCGGTTATGTCGAGTTTTCCGCCGTGAATTCGCCGCTGATGGCGGACTGGAGAACCGAATTTTTCGAGACGGGGCATATTGTTTCCGCAAAGCTCTCCGCAACGTAAAATCATTGCTGTAAAGGGCGCGAATTAACGTGGACACTGCCGAGGTTGCAGCCTTAAGATCGGCGCGCCGCGGGCCAAGCGGAAAAGCCCGCCTCGCCCTCATTCCGGAGTGAAATTCATGTCGCCTGTCCAGCTTTCCCGCCGCTCGCTTCTCAAGACCTCGCTCGCGCTGGCCGCAACCACGGGATTGGCGGGAATTACCGTCGCACAGGAAAAATCCGGCGGGCGACTGATCGTCGCCGCCGATTCGGAATCGAAAAACCTCAATCCGGCCATCGTTGCCTCCAACGGCGTGTTTTACATCGCCAGCAAGATCGTCGAGCCCCTGGCCGAGGCCTCCTTTAACGGCACCGACGGGCTGGAGCCGCGACTTGCGACGGAATGGCAGGGAGCCGATGACGGGCTCAGCGCCACCTTCAAGCTGCGCGAGGGTGTGACATGGCATGACGGCAAGCCATTCACCTCGGCGGACGTTGCGTTTTCGGCGCTTTCCGTCTGGAAACCGCTGCAAAATCTCGGGCGGCTGGTCTTTGCCAATCTCCAGACGGTGGAAACGCCTGATGACCACACGGCGATTTTCCGCTTTTCCAAACCCACGCCGTTCCAGCTCATCCGCAATGCGCTGCCGGTGGTTACCAGCGTCGTGCCGAAACACCTCTACGAGGGTACCGACATCGCTACAAATCCGGCCAATACCAAACCGGTGGGCACCGGGCCTTTTGTCTTTTCCGAATATAAACCCGGCGAATATTACCGCCTGACGCGGAACCCGAACTATTGGGGCAAGGGTCAGCCGCAGCTCGAGGAAATCATCTATCGCGTCCTTCCCGACCGGGCCGGCGCGGCCTCTGCGCTGGAGGCCGAAGAAATCCAGCTTGCCGCGTTTTCAGCCGTGCCGCTCGCCGATCTTGCCCGCATCGCCAAGGAGCCCGGCATAAAGGTTATTGCGGATGGCTATGAGGCACTGACCTATCAGCTGGTGGTGGAAATCAACCATCGCCGCAAGGAACTGGCGGATCTCAAGGTCAGAAAGGCGATCGCGCACGCCATCGACAGGAAATTCGTCATTGACAAGGTCTTTCTCGGTTACGCCACTGCATCGACCGGCCCCGTACCGAAGAACGCGCCGGAATTTTACACGACTGACGTTGAGACCTATGATTTCGACGTCGCCAAGGCCAACGCTCTCCTGGATGAGGCGGGTTATCCGCGTGGCGCGAATGGAACACGTTTTTCGCTGAAGCTTCTTCCCGCGCCCTACTTCAATGAGACCCGCCAGTTCGGTTCTTATCTGCGGCAGGCGCTTCAGGAAATCGGGATTGATGCAGAACTGGTGAACAATGACGCCGCGGCGCACCAGAAGGCCGTTTACACCGACCACGCCTTCGATCTCGCCATCGCCCCGCCGGTGTTCCGCGGTGATCCCGCAATATCGACCACGATTCTCGTCCGTTCCGGCATTCCGGCCGGCGTCGGCTTCTCCAATCAGGGCGGCTACGAGAACAAGACGCTGGACGAATTGATCGACAAGGCGGCGATAACGGTGGATGCCGCCGCGCGCACGGCGCTTTACAAGGACTTCCAGAAACAGGTCGCGGCCGATCTGCCGCTGATCAACGTCGCCGAGTGGGGTTTCATCACTGTGGCGCGCGATACGGTCAAACATGTCGCCAGTAATCCTCGGTGGGCGGTGTCCAACTGGGCGGATACGGCGGTGGATACCTGAGGCAACGCCGTGAGACGTGCGGCGAAATTGCTGCGGCGAAGGGCATTCACCGCCATTCCGGTGCTGCTGATCGTGCTCGTCTTCACCTTCCTGCTGCTTGAAAACGCATCGGGTGACGCGGTCGACGCCTATCTCGTTTCCATCGGCGGCGGCGATGCCGGGCTGCGCGATGCGCTGCGTGAACAATATGGTCTGAACGGCTCCGTGCTGGCCCGTTTCTGGCTCTATGCGAGTTCGGTGCTGCGGCTTGATCTCGGCTGGTCGCTTGCCTTCGACCGGCCTGTGCTGGGGCTGATCCTGGAAAGGCTGCCGAACACGCTTCTTCTGATGGGCAGTGCGACAACGCTCGCCTTCATCCTCGGCACAGCACTCGGCATCGTGGCGGGCGCGCGTCCGGGCGGGGCGACAGACCGCGCACTTTCCACACTCTCACTCGCGCTTTACGCCACGCCCGGCTTCTGGCTTGGGCTCGTGCTCGCCATCGTCTTTGCGGTGAAATTCAGATGGCTGCCTACCTCCGGCATCGAAACCATCGCTTCGGGCAAGCACGGCATGGCGAGGGCGGTTGATATCGGTCGCCATCTCGTGCTGCCGGTCGCCAGTCTCGGGCTGATCTATCTTGCGCTTTTCCTGCGCGTGATGCGCACCGCCATGGCGGCGATCTGGCCGCTGGATTTCGTGCTCTTTGCCCAGTCCAAAGGGCTTTCAAAACGACGGATCGTGCTGCGCCACGTCGCCCGCAACGCCGCCCTGCCGCTTGTCACCGTGCTTGGCCTGCAGGCGGCCACCATGCTGGGCGGCAGCGTGGTCATCGAAAGCGTTTTTGCCATTCCCGGTTTTGGTCGGCTGGCGCAGGAGGCCGTCACTGGCCGAGACGCCCCGTTGTTGATGGGCATCATCCTGACGAGCGCGGTTTTTGTCATCCTGGTCAACCTCTCCGTCGACATTGTCCATTCCGTGCTCGATCCGCGCATTGGCAGCGGGGTACAAGGCGCATGAGTTTCGCTTTCCGGCTCCTGCGCAGTTTCGAAGGCATGACGGGAACCGTCATACTGGTGCTGCTTTCCCTGACGGCGCTTGCCGCACCCGCCGTCTTTCCAGGTGACCCGCTGGCTATCGTTGGCGAACCGCTGATTACACCTTTTACGGATGCGGCCCTACCGCTCGGCACCGATCGGCTGGGCCGCAACGTGCTGGCCGAGCTCGCCCATGGTGCGCAGGCCTCCCTGCTCGTCGGCATAGGCGCCGCCACAGCCGCCCTGATTATCGGCACCGTCATCGGCACCATTGCCGGATTTGCCGGCGGCGTTGTGGACGAAGCATTGATGCGCGTCACCGACGCCTTCCAGATCGTCCCGAACTTCCTGCTAGCGCTCGCCTTCGTCAGTACAATCGGGCCCTCCATGCCGATTGTCATACTCGCCATTGCCCTTGGCGCATGGGCGGATCCGGCGCGGTTGATGCGGGCGCAGGTCTTGAGCATCCGCGAGCGCGATTATGTTCAGTCCGCCCGCGCCATCGGCATGCACCCGCTTGAGATCGCATTCAGGCAGATCCTGCCAAATGCCCTGCCGCCGGTCATGGCGCTTGCCGCCATCATCGTCGCCGCGGCCATTTTGACCGAAGCCGCCCTATCCTTCCTCGGGCTCGGCGATCCCAATATCGTTACCTGGGGTTCGATGATCGCAGAAGGACGCAATGTCCTTCGCTCGGCCGCGTTTCTGTCGGTCATTCCCGGCATCGGCCTTCTGGTTACGGTTCTCGGCGTTTATCTTCTTGGTGAAGGCATCAACAAGGCGATGGCGACAGGGAGGCGAGCGCCATGAGCGGAAATGCACTGTGCCGGATCGACGACCTCAGCGTTTGGTATGCGGCAAGAGATGCGCCGGCGTTGCAGAATGTCTCGCTGACGATCCGGCAAGGCCAGAGGCTGGCGATCATCGGCGAAAGCGGCTCGGGGAAATCGACGCTCGGCAAGGCGATTGCGGGGCTTCTTCCCGGACATGCGAAGGTTTCCGGTGATATTTCGTGGAGTCGCGACAGCCTGTTCCACGGCAGGCCGCTGCCAGGGCGGGATATCGGCACGATCTTTCAGGACACCGGCGCAACGCTGAATCCGGTTCTCGCCATCGGCGAACAGGTGGCGGAAGGGGCTGTCCGGCATCTAGGCCTCTCATGGCGGCAAGCGCGCGATCTTGCCCGCGATCTTCTGGAGCGGGTTCGGCTGCCGCACCCTTCCCACCTCATCCGGGCCTATCCGCACCAGCTCTCCGGCGGCCAGAGGCAACGCGTGACGATTGCCGCCGCCATTGCAGCCAGTCCTTCAATCCTGATTGCCGATGAAGCCACGAGCGCGCTCGATACGGTTAGCCAGGCCGCCATCGCCACGCTGCTCGACGATCTGGTGCGGCAGGAAAACAAGACGCTGGTCTTCATCACCCATGATATCGGCCTTGCATCCAGCCTTGCCGACGAGATTGCCGTTCTGCGCGCGGGATTGCTGGTGGAACATGGCCCGACGAGGCGGGTGCTGTCCGCACCCGTCCATGACTATACGCGTGCGCTGCTTGCCGATTACCTCGATCTGTCCACGCCGCCGCTGGTCAGCGAGGCCGCGTCATGAACGATGCCCTGCTCACCGTCGACGGCTTGTCCAAAACCTACCGCAGCGGCGCAAGAAGGGTGGCGGCGCTTTCCGACATCTCTTTTTCGCTTCGGCCCGGTGAGACGCTGGGACTTGCCGGTCCCTCCGGCTGCGGAAAATCCACGCTTGCGCGCATTCTCATGCGATTGATCCCGGCCGACGAAGGCACGATCCTTTTCAGGGGCCACAATTGGCTGACACTGGACGGCGGCAAGCTTCGCGCCGCCCGCCAGCACATGCAGATGGTGTTTCAAGACACTCATGGCGCTTTCAATCCACGCGCCAGCGTCGAAGATGCCATCGGCGAACCGTTGCGCATTCATCGCACGGTCGCAAGACGCGAGCGTGCGGCGGAAGTCCGCCGCCTTCTCGACCGCGTTGGCCTGCCCGCCAGCTATGCCGGCCGCTCGGTCTTCGAGCTTTCCGGCGGCCAAAGGCAGCGCGTCTCGATCGCACGGGCGATTGGACTCAAGCCGTCGCTTCTCATCCTCGACGAAGCCGTCTCCGCGCTCGATGTTTCGGTTCGCAGGCAAATCCTTGAACTGCTGGTGGAAATACAGCGAGAGACGGCTGTTTCCTGTATTTTCGTCTCCCATGATCTCGCGGTCATTCGCGCCGTCTGCCACCGCGTCGCCATCATGGAAGCAGGAAGAATCGTTGAAATCGGCCGGACAGGAAATATCGTCTCGGCGCCGCAATCCTCGACCGCCAGAACCCTGATCGACGCCGCACCGCGCCTGACCATCACCACGTAAGGAAAAGACATGCACGCTCCGGATTATGCATTGCTGCTCGACCCACCCGCTTTTCCTGCCGAGCGTTATGCTGCCCTTGCCGACCGGCTGGCCGCGCTGATGAGCACAAGCAACGACGTGCTGCTGATACAGGCGGAAGCCGTGCTGGCGCTCGAAGCCGCAGCCACCAGCCTTGCGCGACCGGGCCTGAAAGCGCTCAACATTGTCACCAGCCCTTATGGTGCGTGGTTTGGCGGCTGGCTGGAAAAGGGCGGCGCGACCGTGCGCAATCTGACCGCCAGCCCGGCAAGGCCGGTCACCCTGGAGGAAGTGGAACGGGCGCTGGACGAAGGGCCGGATTTCGACCTTCTCGCCATCGTCCACGCGGAATCGGCAAGCGGCATCCTCAACCCCCTGCCCGCCATTGCCGCGCTCGCCCGGGAACGGGGCATCGCGACCCTTGTGGACGCCGTCGCGTCCATTGGCGGACATGCTTTCGACGTCGACCGTTTAGGTATCGATATCGCCGTCATCGGCCCGCAAAAGGCGCTGGCCGGCCCGGCCGGCATTTCCGCCATTTCCGTCAGCGAAAGGGCCTGGGCGCTTCTTTCGCATGACGGCGCTCCTGACAACTCCATGCTCTCGCTTATGGACCAGAAAAAACTCTGGCTCGATGCCGGTCGCGGCGCACTGCCCGGAACGCCCGCCCCGCTGGAGTTTTACGCGCTGGAGGCCGCCCTCGACAGGATCGAGTCAGAAGGGCTGGCATCCGCCAATCGACGCCACAAAACGGCAGCGACGGCCACCCGAAACGGCCTCAGGGCGCTTGGCATTCCAACCTGGGTGGAAGAGGCGCACGCTTCCGCCCTCGTTTCCACGGCGATCCTGCCTGATATCCTCGAAGCCAGGGCATTCCTCGCGGCTGTGTCCCAGAAGCAAGGCGCGGACATTTCCGGTGGCGTCGGCCCCGGCGCGGAACGGTTGATCAGGCTTAATCACACCGGTCGGAGAGCGCATCGGGATGCCGTGAAAGCCAATATCCTAGCCTTCTCCGGCGCCCTGAAAAGCCTCGGCCACGCTGCAAATACCGATTTCGCGCTGGAAGCCGCAGAAAAAACCTATTTAGACGCACCTGCGGATGGCGTTTAACGGTGTCGAAGAACATTCATTGCGCAAAATCCGCTCGCGATGGAACGCCGCTCACGACATTGTTGTTAAAAATGGTAGACAAATTCCTCCGCCAATCTTGACGAAATCATGGCAACGCGCGAAACTTAACGCTACGTTAACTCGCGTGAAGAAGGGAAACGGCCATGGTAGCAGGGTTCAACATGCTCTCCTTTGACCTCTTTGGCATCGGCCGAAGGATGCCCGTCGTCAATGAGCGGGTGGAGACCGAGTTTCAGGACAAAACACCGCGCAGACCCGACGACGAATCGCATGATGACGATCGCGATCAGGAATATGAACTGTTTTTCTGGTCGCTTTACCCGGTGATCTGAGCGTCTGCCGCACGCTCCAAGCCATCGACGCATTGACCCTCCGTGGCCTCATGATGGGGCGCGCGGGGCGCATGATAGCGTTGGTCGGTCCATAGACCTCAATATTTCTAGTTTACCGTTAAAAGAAACGAAAGCGGCCCCAAGGTTGTCCTCGGGGCCGCATAGTCTTGTGATGGCTGTTAGTGGTTGTCGCGCGGCAGGCCCTTGGTCTGGGCGATGCGCTGATACTTCACGGCAGGTTCCAGGACCGCGCCGGTTTCCATCTGGCTGACGATGCCGCGCTGGATTTCCTGCCATGGCGTCTGGTGGTCAGGGAACTTGTAGCCACCCTCTGCATGCAGAGCCTCGTAACGCTTGGCCAGTTCTTCACCAGAAATCAGGATATCCGCCTTGCCGCGGCCTACATCGATGCGGACGCGGTCGCCTGTCTGCAGAACGGCAAGGCCGCCACCTGCTGCTGCTTCCGGGGAAGCATTGAGGATGGACGGGCTGCCCGAAGTGCCGGACTGACGGCCATCGCCGATGCAGGGCAGCGAGTTGACGCCTTCCTTCAGCAGATAATCCGGAGCGCGCATGTTCACGACTTCTGCCGCGCCGGGATAACCGATCGGGCCGGCACCGCGCATGAACAGGATGGTGTTGGCGTCGATCTTCAGCGACGGATCATCGATGCGGTGATGGTAGTCTTCCGGACCGTCGAACACCACGGCACGTCCTTCGAAAGCTTCGGGATCGTTCGGGTTGGAAAGGTAACGGTTGCGGAACTCTTCCGAAATCACACTCGTCTTCATGATGGCGGAGGAGAACAGGTTGCCGCGCAGAACGCGGAAGCCGGCGCGCTCCTTGAGCGGCTGTTCATAGGGGCGAATGACCTTTTCGTCCTCAATGATCGCGCCACGGCAGTTTTCGCCGATGGTCTTGCCATTGACCGTCAAGGCATCTTCCATGATCAGCCCCTGGGTCATCAGCTGGTTGACGACAGCAGGAACGCCGCCGGCATGGTAATAATCCTCGCCGAGATACTCACCGGCCGGCTGCAGGTTAACGAGCAACGGTACGTCTTCACCATAGGTCTGCCAGTCATCCACTGTCAACTCGACGCCGACGTGACGTGCAAGGCCGTTCAGGTGGATCGGTGCGTTGGTGGAGCCGCCAATCGCCGAGTTGACGCGGATGGCGTTGATGAACGCATCCTTTGTCATGATGTCCGATGGCTTCAGGTCTTCCTTGACCATTTCGACGATACGCAAGCCGGTGAGGTAGGAGACTTCCTGACGATCGCGGTAAGGGGCCGGGATGGCAGCGGAGCCGGGAAGCTGCATGCCCAGCGCTTCGGCAAGCGAATTCATGGTCGTCGCCGTGCCCATGGTGTTGCAATAGCCGGTCGACGGAGCCGAGGAAGCGACAAGCTTGACGAAGCCCTGATAATCGATCTCACCCTTCGCCAGCAGTTCGCGCGCCTTCCAGACGATGGTGCCGGAGCCGGTGCGCTCACCGCGGAACCAGCCGTTCAGCATCGGGCCGACGGAAAGGGCGATGGCCGGAATGTTGACGGTGGCCGCCGCCATGAGACAGGCAGGCGTGGTCTTGTCGCAGCCGATGGTCAGAACGACGCCGTCGAGCGGATAGCCATAAAGCACTTCCACGAGGCCGAGATAGGCGAGGTTGCGGTCGAGACCTGCGGTCGGCCGCTTGCCGGTTTCCTGGATTGGGTGAACCGGAAATTCGATGGCGATGCCGCCAGCTTCACGGATACCTTCGCGCAGGCGGTTTGCCAGTTCCAGATGGTGACGGTTGCAAGGAGAAAGGTCCGAACCCGTCTGCGCGATGCCGATGATCGGGCGGTCGGACTGAAGCTCGGCCTGGCTCAGACCAAAGTTCATGTAACGCTCGAGATAAAGCGCGGTCATATCCGCATTTGCGGGGTTGTCGAACCAGGCGCGCGAGCGAAGCTTGCCTTGTGTTGCAGGCAGTTTGTCGGATGTAGTCATGATGCAGGTCTCCAGCCGGAAGTGGCCAACGGTAAAATATTACGAAATGCGACAAGCTTATGTTGTGCGCAAGGAAAATGGAATCAGCTTTCGGAGAACACGCATAACCGACAGAGCAGCGCCAGACGAGTGACCTGAAGCCGTTCTTCGGATTTAGCCGAATATTTTTCGGTATTTATGGTGATACCGGTGTCGCGCAACGGCCTCTCCCTCCCATGCCTTGCGGGAATGCGGCTAGCTCTTCGGCTCCCCGCTCCGCCTTTTATAAAGTCTCTTTATTTGTATTACTATTGGAGACGATCGCCTTCTGTCAAGTCGCCTCTGAGGTCACGTCAAGCCAGTTCCGCAAGCGGAAAAATGAGACTTTCTTTCGTTCAACCCATTGATTCATCCTATTTTATGGCGAAAAATTCACCGCAGTTCACCGAAGCCAAATTGCGGAAAGGCTAAAAAATCGCTTTTCAAGAGTATTACTATATGCTCATAGTGATCGCGTCACGCTGACATCATCTCTGGGAGGATTAAGATGAGAAAAGCTCTCGCGACAGTTACTGTCGCCGTTTCGCTGTGCCTTGCATCAAGTGTTTCCGCCAAATCGCTTACCGTCGGCTTCTCGCAGATCGGTTCGGAATCCGGCTGGCGCGCGGCTGAAACCACCGTTACCAAACAGCAGGCCGAGAAGCGCGGCGTCACACTTAAGTTCGCCGACGCGCAACAGAAGCAGGAAAACCAGATCAAGGCCGTTCGCGGCTTCATCGCGCAGGGCGTCGACGCAATCCTGATTGCACCGGTCGTCGCAACGGGCTGGGATGCTGTCCTGAAGGAAGCCAAGGAAGAGAAAATCCCTGTCATCCTGCTCGATCGCCAGATCGAGGCTCCCGATGATCTTTACCTGACCGCAGTTACCTCGGACCAGGTCCACGAAGGCAAGGTTGCCGGTGACTGGCTGGTGAAGGACGTCGGCTCCAAGGATTGCAAGGTGGTGGAATTGCAGGGCACGACCGGCTCCTCGCCCGCCATTAACCGCAAGAAGGGCTTCGAGCAAGCTATCGCTTCGCACGCCAATATCAAGATCGTCCGCTCGCAGACGGGTGACTTTACCCGCACCAAGGGTAAGGAAGTGATGGAAAGCTTCATCAAGGCGGAAGGCGGCGGCAAGGACATCTGTGCCGTCTACGCCCACAATGACGACATGGCCGTTGGCGCGATCCAGGCGATCAAGGAAGCCGGTCTCAAGCCCGGAACCGACATCAAGGTCGTGTCGATCGACGCCGTGCCTGACATCTTTAAGGCCATGGCAGCCGGTGAAGCCAACGCCACCGTGGAACTGACGCCCGACATGGCCGGCCCGGCATTCGACGCGCTCGAAGCCTATCTGAAAGACAAGAAGGCTCCGGCGAAGTGGATTCAGACCGAATCCAAGCTCTACACGGCATCGGACGACCCGATGAAGGTCTACGAGGCGAAGAAGGGCCTGGGTTACTAAGCCATTCTTTGCAGAAACGGCGCGTGGATTGCGCCGTCTCTTTCTGTTGAGGAGAGCGAAACCTCTCCGATCCAGTCTGCAGAATGATCTCGTATGGAGCGAGCGCATGCCACTTGTTTCTTCTCCCCGTCCGGGGAGAAGTCCGCGACAGCGGGATGAGGGGGGCAAGCCTGGAGATGTCAGGAGAGCTTGCCCCCTCATCCGACCCTTCGGCCCACCTTATCCCCGGCGGGGATGAAGAAATACGCCGCTCCCTGCCGAGTGCTCTACCAAAACCCATTGCAATACGGAAACTGCTCAATGTCCGAAACGGCACCACTTCTGGAAGCACGCGCCATCGGCAAATCCTTTCTAGGGATCACGGCGCTGGATGGCGTCGACTTTGCGCTTGGGCACGGTGAAATCCATGCCCTGCTCGGCGAAAACGGCGCGGGAAAATCGACGCTGATCAAAATCCTGACGGGCGTCTACAGCCGCGGCAGCGGATCAGTCTTTCTGGAAGGCAGCGAAATCTCGCCCGCCAATGTGGGCGAGGCGCAGGCCCTTGGCATCGGCACCGTCTACCAGGAGGTCAACCTTCTCGAAAACCTCACCGTTGCGGAGAACCTCTACCTTGGCCGCCAGCCGCGGCGCTTCGGGCTGATCGACCGCAGCACGATGCAAAAGAATTCGCAGGCGCTGCTTGCCCAGTACGGCCTTTCCATTGACGTCAACGCCCTTCTCTCCAGCTATTCCGTCGCCATCCGTCAGATCATCGCCATCGCCCGCGCCGTCGATCTTTCCGGCAAGGTGCTGGTGCTGGACGAACCGACCGCCAGCCTCGACGCTCATGAGGTTGAAATGCTGTTCGGAGTACTGAAAAAGCTGCGGGCGCGCGGTATCGGTATCGTAATCATCACTCATTTCCTCAATCAGGTCTACGATATCGCCGACCGGGTGACGGTGCTGCGCAACGGCCGGCTTGTCGGCACACGCGAAATCGGCAGCCTGCCGCGTTCCGAGTTGATATCGATGATGCTCGGCCGGGAACTTCAACAGATTACCCATGACCATCAGGCGACCGAAGAAACAATCGCCGAAGGCGAGCCAAGCATTCGCTTCGAAGGTTATGGCAAACGCGGCAGCGTCTCTCCCTTCGATCTCGTGATACGCCCCGGGGAAATCGTCGGCGTGGCAGGGCTTCTCGGCTCCGGCCGGACCGAAACGGCATTCCTGCTCTTCGGCATAGACCGCCCCGACACGGGTAAAGCCACGATCGACGGGCAGGCGGTGACGATCTCTTCTCCCGAGGCGGCGATTGCGGCCGGTTTCGGTTTCTGTCCCGAAGAACGCAAGACGGACGGCATCATTGGTGATTTCTCCGTGACCGACAACATCGCGCTGGCCCTTCAGGCCCGGCAGGGATGGGCGCGGCCGCTGTCGCGCCGGCAAAAGGCGGAGCTGGCGGAAGGTTTCATCAAATCCCTTGATATCCGCCCGGCCGACCCCGACCGGCCGATCAAGTTCCTGTCCGGCGGCAACCAGCAGAAGGCCATCCTGGCCCGCTGGCTGGCCACCCATCCCCGGCTTCTGATCCTCGATGAGCCGACACGCGGCATCGATATCGGCGCCCACGCGGAAATTCTCAAAATGATCGAAAAACTCTGCAGCGAGGGCATGTCGCTTGTCGTCATATCCTCCGAACTGGAGGAACTCACCGCCGTGGCGCATCGTGTCGTCGTGCTTTCCGACCGCCGGCATGTCAGCGAGCTGAAAGGCGGCGAAGTGACGGCCGACAATATCATGCGTGCGATCGCAGATGCGGCCAGAACGGAGGCGGCATGATGACGGCAGTCAATCGGCGTCTTAGAAGACTTGCACCGCAGCTTGCTGCGCTTTTCATCATTCTCGCAGCGATTACAATCATTTCGCCCGGCTTCCTCAATGTGTCGTTTCAAAATGGCAGGCTCTATGGCAGTCTGGTGGATATTCTCGTGCGCGCCGCCCCCGTGGCGCTGCTCACCATCGGCATGACGCTGGTCATCGCGACTAAGGGCATCGATCTTTCCATTGGTGCTGTCATCGCCATCTGCGGCGCCGTCGCCGCCACGCTCATCAGCAATGGACATTCCATTCCCGCCGTCATCGCCATTTCGCTTGGCGTGGGAATTGTCTGCGGCCTCTGGAACGGCGTGCTGGTTGCCCTTCTCGACATACAGCCCATCATCGCCACGCTGATCCTCATGGTGGCAGGGCGCGGCATCGCGCAGCTCATCACCGAGGGCGTCATCCTCACGTTCAACAATGACAGCTTTTCCGCGATCGGCTCCGGCGCATTTGCCGGTGTGCCCCTGCCCGTCATCATTTGGGTAACGGCCGCGCTCCTGATAGGCTTTCTCGTTCGCAAGAGCGCACTCGGTTTCCTGATCGAAGCGACCGGCATCAATCGCCGCGCAGCGGCTCTTGCCGGTGTAAGGGCGCGTTTTCTGCTGTTCTTCGTCTATGCCGTTTCCGGTCTTTGCGCGGCGATCGCCGGCATGATCGTGACGGCGGATATTCGTGGTGCGGATGCCAACAATGCCGGCCTCTGGCTGGAATTGGACGCCATATTGGCGGTGGTCATCGGCGGCACTTCACTAAATGGTGGCCGCTTCTCCATCACCGCATCGCTGATCGGCGCGCTCATCATCCAGACCATCAATACCGGCATCCTCGTCTCGGGCTTTCCGCCGGAATTCAACCTCATCATAAAGGCCGGCATCATCATGGTGGTGCTGACGCTGCAATCTCCGGCGATCATGGCCGTCCTCGGTTTCGTGAAAGCGCCAAAGCAGCACGCCAAAACCGCCACCAACGGTATGACCAAGGAAGGAACCGCGCGATGATCCACAGCCGCAACCTGCCCTTCCTCACCACGCTGACGATTTTCGTCGTCGCCTATCTTCTTTGCGTGATGCAATATCCGGCGATCTTCTCGACGCGGGTGATCGGAAATCTTCTTACCGACAACGCCTTTCTTGGCATAGCCGCCGTCGGCATGACTTTCGTCATCCTGTCGGGCGGCATCGATCTCTCGATTGGTTCCGTCATTGCCTTCACCAGCGTCTTTGTGGCCGTCCTGGTCGGCACCTATAACATCCATCCGCTGCTTGCCTTCGCCATCGTGCTTTTGATTTCCACGCTGTTTGGCTGCCTGATGGGCGCGATGATCCGCTTTCTGTCCATCCCGCCTTTTGTGGTGACACTCGCGGGCATGTTCCTGGCGCGCGGGGCTGCCTATCTGATCTCCACCCAGTCGGTGCCGATCTCACATCCTTTCATCGATGCGATACAGGGCTTTTATTTCCGCTTTCCAGGCGGCGGCCGGCTGACGGCGCTCGCCATGCTCATGCTTCTCGTCTTCGCCGCCGGCATGCTGATCGCAAGCCGCACCCGCTTCGGTGCCAATGTCTATGCGCTGGGCGGCAATCCGCAATCTGCCGAGCTGATGGGCGTGCCGATCGGGACCACCACCATTGGCATCTATGCGCTTTCCGGCTTTCTCTCCGGCCTCGCTGGCATCGTTTATACGCTTTACACCTCGTCAGGTTACTCGCTGGCGACGGTGGGCGTGGAGCTGGACGCGATCGCTGCCGTCGTCATCGGCGGTACACTTCTGACCGGTGGCACGGGATTGGTTGCGGGAACATTTGTCGGGCTTTTGATCCAAGGCCTGATCCAGACCTACATCGTTTTTGATGGAACCCTGTCCTCCTGGTGGACGAAAATCGTCATCGGCGTGCTGCTTTTCGTGTTCATCGTGTTGCAGCGCGCAATCATCTGGTATTCAAACAGGAGACTGGCCGGACCGCATCCGGCATAACGCAAACGGAGGCTTGCTTGGGGCTGCTCGAAACGACGATTAGCGGGCGAAAACGCCGGAACAGCCACGCGCATGTGGTTTCCGAACTCGGCAGCGCCATCGTCTCGGGCAGGATCGCCGAAGGCTCTCTGCTGCCCAACGATGCGGAGCTCTCCATGCGTTTCGGCGTCTCGCGCACGGTGCTGCGCGAAACCATGAAGACGCTGGCGGCCAAGCGGCTGGTGGAACCCAAGGCGAAGGTGGGTACCCGGGTGCTCGACCGTTCGAGCTGGAATTTCTTTGATCCGGATGTGCTGGGCTGGCGCTGCGAAGCTGGCATCGACCAGGAATTTGTGAAGCACCTGGCCGAAATTCGGCTGGCGCTGGAGCCGGCGGCGGCGGCGGCAGCAGCTCTCCAGGCCTCCAATGAAGACATTGTCTCGCTTTACGTCATCGCCGCAAAATTCGACAATCCGCAGCATACGCCGGAGAGCATCGCCAAGGTGGATCTCGAGTTCCATCTTGCCGTCGCGCATATGTCCGGCAATCCCTTCATGCGTTCGGCAAGCGGGCTGATCGAGGCGGCGCTTGCCATCTCATTCCAGCTTTCGTCACCGGCCGCCTCGCCCGACACCATCGCCGAGATCGCATCCAACCACCTTCGCATTGTCCACGCCATCGCGGCGCGGGACGCGGATGCGGCGGTGAAGGCCATGCGGCATGTGATCGAAGTGGGCAAGGACCGGACGCAGAAGGCGATCAAGACGGTTTGAAACCCGAAACCGGTCGTAGTGAAGGCGGGCCCACAAGAATGCAGGCCCATTCCTCTCGCCAGGTCCTCAGCCCTGCGATGCCTCTACCTGCGGCACCACGCCGCGCCGCGACGCCATCAGCGAGGCGCCGAGAAGGGCTGCGATGGCCACGAAGACGAACACCATGGTTGCGCCCTGGAGATCGATCAGCAGGCCGCCAAGAACCGCACCGCTGGAAATAGCGATCTGGAATGTCGTAAGCAGCAGCGCACCCGCACTCTCGGCCTCATCCGAGGCAACACGCGTGATGAAACTCTGCACGCTGACGGGCAATGCGCCGAAAGCAAAACCCCAGGAGGCGATGGCAAGGCCCGCAACAACGGGAGATGCGCCGGCAATCACCAGGATGGAAGCCGATGCGGCGATCAGCGTCGCGGCGAAGGTCACCGCCCAGGCCGTGTTCTTTTCGGCAAGGAAACCGCCGAAAAGATTGCCGAAGAAACCGCCGATACCGTAAATCAGCAGAACAAGCGAAATCGCCTCCACGCCAAGCTGCGGCACGTCTTCCAGGAACGGTCGGACATAGGTGAAGCCGGCAAAGTGGCCCGCAACGATAAATAGCGTCGTCAAAAGACCGATCCGGACCTGCGTTCGCTGAAGCAGCCGGAACATGGTGGAAAGGCCGGGGGCACCGGCCGGCGGCAGCGAAGGCACGGTGAGCAATTGCACGGCGAGCGCAATGACGCCGAGCACGCCGGCAACGACGAAAGCCGATCGCCAGCCGAGCGTCGCGCCAATCCACGCGCCCACCGGTGCCGCACACACGGTTGCGACGGAGACCCCGGTAAGGATGATGGCCATGGCGCGTGGCATTTTTTCAATAGGCACGAGCCGCAACGCCAGCGCCGCCGACATGGCCCAGAAGCCGCCAAGACCGATGCCCAGCAGGACACGCGAGGCAAAGAGCATGAAAAGCCCATTGGCAAGGGCGGCCAGCGTGCTGGAGATGATCAGCAGCGTGGTCAGCCCCAGCAGGGTCCAGCGCCGGTCAATGCCGCGTGTGCCGATGACGACACCCGGACCTGCAACCGCCGCGACCAGCGCCGTGACGGTTATGGATTGCCCGGCAATGCCGGAGCTAATGGAGAGATCGGCCGATAGCGGCGTCAGGAGGCTGACGGGCAGGAATTCCGCCGTTACCAGTCCGAAAACGCCGAGCGAAAGTGAAACCACAGCGGCCCATTTCGCATCCGGCTCCTGTCTGCGCGGCGTATATTCCAGTTCGTTTATGGTCCGGCTATTCATGAAAATCTCCTGATGCGCATTCCCAGAACGCGTCGTGAAACGGAAAGGGCAAGGCGAGGAAGCCGGTTGGGAGCCCCGCTTCGACGACTGCAAATCGATGCAAGCAGGCTATGCGTGACAACCCGGCGTTTCCATGCTAGAAAATCCGTATTCCTTAACCAATCGTCCGAATTTGCGAGATGCCATGAACGATGCCCTGACGGAAATGTTGCGTGGCCTTAGGCTTGACGGTGTGGAATATGGCCGGTGCCGCATGGCCACCCCCTGGGCGACGGCTTTTCCCGAACAGGAGGCGGCGCGGTTTCATTTCATCGGCGTGGGGCATGCGAAATTGCAAAAACCCTCGGGTGAATGGCTGACCCTGACATGTGGCGACGCCGTGCTTCTGCCGCGCGGGCATGCACATGTGCTGGCGAGCGGTGAAAAGGTGGCCCCTTCCCCCTTCGACCGGTTCGGCAAGAAGGAAGTGTGCCAGGGCATTTTCGACATGGAGTGCGCGAGTGCGGGTGGCGATACCGTGGCTTTCACCGCTTCGATGCGTTTCAACATGGATAACCTGCATCCGCTGCTGCAGCTGATGCCTGACGTGATGTTGACCAGCGATCTGGCCAAAAGCGATCCGGCCATTCCGCATCTTCTGGAAGCCATGACGCGGGAGGTCGAGCTGAACCGCGTCGGCGCGGGTGGCATTCTGGCAAGGCTTGCCGATGTGTTGACTGCAACGCTGATCCGTACGTGGGTGGAATATGGCTGCGGCGATTCCAGCGGCTGGCTTGCCGCCGTGCGCAATCCCGAACTCGGCCGCGTGCTCGCCGCCATTCACCTCAATCCCGAAAAGGACTGGAGCGTGGAAGAGCTTGCCTCACTGATGGGCGCATCCCGCTCAAGTTTCGCGGAACGTTTCACCCGCGTGGTAGGAGAAAGCCCCGCGCGTTATGTGGTGCGGGTGCGCATGCATCAGGCGCGGCTGTGGCTGCGAGAGGGCATGCGGGTGACGCTGGCGGCCGAAAAGCTCGGTTACGATTCCGAGGCCTCTTTCAGCCGCGCCTTCAAACGGGTAATCGGCGCACCACCCAGCCAGTTCCGCAGGAAAGATGCGGCAGGGCTGGAGGATGCGGCTTAAGACGCGCCCTCTCGGCGGAAACCTCGGACTCAGTGGAAATTACGGGAAATGACCTTTATCCGCTCCACCGCATCTTCATCATGGGTGGCCGGCGGCGGTCTTTTCCTGATGGCGCGGTGATCCTCCTGTGGCATGCCATGGTGAAACTCGTCACCACGCCCGTGCGGCAGCGGAAACGCGTGGTTGCGCTCGCCCACACTAGCAAGCGCCTGTGACAGATCGGTCAGCCGGTGGGCGACCAGATGCACGACTTCGCCTTCCCTTTGAATCTTGCCATAAATGCCGACCATACCGGCCGACAGCACCACGCGGCGGTATTTTTCGAAAGTTTTGACCCACAGCACCGCATTGGCGATACCCGTCTCGTCCTCCAGCGTCATGAAGATAACGCCTTTTGCCGAGCCGGGACGCTGGCGCACCAGCACCAGCCCGGCCGTTTCCAGCCATGTTCCGTCCCGAACGCGCACCGCCTCCGCACAGGTGACGATGCGGCGGCGGGAAAGATCGCGCCGCAGGAAGGTCATGGGATGTTCGCGCAGCGTCAATCCCACATGACCGTAATCCTGCACAACCTCGCCACCGTCAGTCATGGGGCGGAGCATGACGGAGGGTTCCTGAAGCTCCTCGATAACGGCATTTTCCCTGATGGCAGCGGCAGCAAAAAGCGGCAGAGGCTCATCCCGCAAGGCCTTGATGGCCCAGAGCGCCTCGCGTCTGGCAAGGCGAAGCGACGGCAGAAAGGCATCGGCTTCGGCGAGACAGACAAGGGCGGCGGCCGGAACACCCGCCCTTCGCCACAGATCATCCACGGAGACAAAAGGCCTATCCTGCCTGACATTGACTATAACGGCAGCATGATCATTGGAGAGCCCCTTCACCATGCGCATACCCAACCGCACGGCATAACGCTCTTTGCCACTCGCATCTTTCTCACCCGTAGGTTCCAGCGTGCAATCGAAGCGGCTGTGATTGACGCAGACCGGGCGTACTTCCACGCCATGATCACGCGCATCACGCACGATCTGCGCCGGAGCGTAAAATCCCATCGGCTGCGAGTTGAGAAGGGCAGTACAGAAAATATCGGGATGATGGCATTTCAGCCATGAGGAGGCATAAGCAATCAACGCGAAGGAAGCCGCGTGGCTTTCGGGAAAACCATAACTGCCGAAACCTTCCAGCTGCTTGAAGATTCGTTCGGCGAATTCCTTGTCATACTCGCGCTCCACCATGCCATCGATCAGATCCTGCCTGAATTTGGAGATGGTGCCGACATTCTTGAAGGTTGCCATGGCGCGACGCAGCTGATCCGCCTTACCGGGTGAAAACCCGGCGCATTCGATGGCGACACGCATAGCCTGTTCCTGAAACAGCGGCACGCCCAGCGTTTTGCCCAGTACGCTCCTCAGTTCCTCTTTCGGATAATGCTCATCCTCTTGTTTGTTACGGCGTCGCAAATATGGGTGCACCATATCTCCCTGAATGGGGCCGGGGCGAACAATGGCGACCTGAATGACAAGATCGTAGAATTTTACCGGTTTCAGGCGCGGCAGCATCGACATCTGCGCCCGGCTTTCGATCTGGAAGGTGCCCAGCGTATCGGCCTTCTGGATCATGGCGTAGGTGGGACCGTCGCCCTGTGGCACGGTGGCGAGATCGTATTTCTCTCCTGTCCGTGCCTCCAGCATATCGAAACCGCGTTTCATGCAGGAGAGCATGCCGAGCGCCAGACAATCCATCTTCATGAACTTCATGATATCGATGTCGTCCTTATCCCATTCGATGATCTGCCGTTTGTCCATGGCGGCGGGTTCGATTGGTACCAGCTCGTCCAGCCGGTCATGGGTCAAGACGAAACCGCCCGGATGCTGGCTGTGATGGCGCGGCGTGCCCACAAGCTGGTTAGCCAATTCGAAGGCAAGCTTCAGGCGACGATCCTCCATATTGAGGTTCAGTTCCTTCACCTGCTTTTCACCCACCCCCTCGCTCCAGCGCCAGACCTGCGACGAAAGAAGTTTCGTCAAGTCTTCCGGCAGGCCCAAAACCTTGCCGACGTCGCGTAACGCCCCTCGCCCGCGATAACGGGTGACGACCGAACAAAGCGCCGCCTTGTCATGGCCATAGGTTTTATAAACCCACTGAATGACCTCCTCACGCCGCTGATGTTCGAAATCCACGTCGATATCAGGCGGTTCGCGCCGTTCTTCCGAAACGAAACGCTCGAACAGAAGGTCGACCGTCATAGGATCGATGGCGGTGATGCCGAGCACGTAACACACCACCGAATTGGCCGCCGAGCCGCGTCCCTGACAGAGAATATCCTCCCCCCGGGCAAATTGGACGATAGCATTCACCGTCAGGAAATAAGGGGCGTATTCCAACCTGCCGATTAGGCCAAGCTCGTGGTGCAGCGCCTTTTCCACCTTTTCAGGGGCGCCATGCGGATAACGTTTCGGCACCGCTTCCCAGACCATCTTCTCCAGCGCCTGCTGCGCCGTCAGCCCCGGCAGGCTACGCTCCTCGGGATATTGATAGACCAGTTCCTTCAGTGAAAACTTGCAGCGCTTTGTAATTTCGAGGCTGCGTGCCAGCGCCTCGGGGTAACGGGCAAACAGCCGGTGCATCTCCTGCGGCGGCTTCATATAACGATCGGCATGGCGCTCGCGGCGAAAACCGGCCTCGTCGATGGTGCAATTGTGACGGATGCAGGTGACGACATCCTGCAACATGCGCCGTTCGGGCACATGAAACAGCACATCATTGGCTACCACGGTCGGCACACCAGCCGCGTCGGCCATAGCTGAGAGTTCGAAAAGCCGCATCTGATCATTGGGACGCCTCCTGAGACTGAGCGCCATATAGGCCCTGTCCGCAAAAGCGGCTTTCAGCCGCCGCAGGCGGAGCGCGCAGAGATCATCGGCCCGATCGGCGAGCAGCACCACGATCAGCCCTTCGCCATAGGTGACGAGATCGTCCCATGTCAGCCTGCACTTGCCCTTGCCGCCCCTTTTTTTGCCCACGGAAAGCAGCCGGCAAAGCCTGCCGTAAGCGGGGCGATCCATGGGATAGGCGAGCACGGATAGATCGTCATCCAGATCGAGCCGGCAGCCGATGACAAGGCGGATGCCATGATTATTGGCTGCTTCATAAGCGCGGGGAATGCCTGCAAGGCTGTTGCGATCGACAATGCCCAGCGCCTCGATGCCGAGAATTTTTGCCTGTTCGAATAATTCGTCGCAGGAGCTCGCTCCGCGCAGAAAGGAAAAATGCGTGGTTACCTGAAGCTCGGCATAACGCGGCGTATTCATGCGAAGACCCCGTGGATGAACCAGCCCTGCGATCCCGTCTCGGCATGTTCGCCGTCACCGGAGCGGAAAATCCAGAAACGTTCGCCGCTTTCATTTTCCACGGTGAAATAATCGCGCACGGCGGCCTTTTCCCGGTCACGCTTCCACCATTCACCAAACACCCGTTCCGGCCCGTCGGCACGGCGCACATTGTGGCGTATGCCTTTCCAGATGAAATAACGCGGCGGATGGTCCGGGAGAAGCGCCATTGTCTCAACGGGTTCAGGTGTTGCAAGCAGTCTGACCGGGCGTGGCCAGTGGCCGGGCCAGCCGAGCGTATCCTCAGTGGCAAGTGCCGCAATACGGGCAACGGAGCGTTCCGGCACGTCGCTCGCCACCGCTGCATAACGATAGACCCTGTGGCCGCGATTGAGGATGACATCGACCGTATCGGCGATGTCCGCACGCCCTTCTTCCAGAAGCGAGGATCTGGCCTGCGCGGCGACAAGCGGTTCGGCATGGGTGGCGGTGAGCACCATCATCTCTATGCCGAAGCCGGGATCGATGGTGTCGATACGGTCAGTCAGAAGCCGGACAAGTTGCTTGACATCGCGCACCGGTCTTGATGTGCCCGCCCTGATCGCCTGCAGGCCGCTATCCACACGGTGCAGCACCAGATCGACCCGGCGGGCGCCGAGACCACGCCTTTCCAGCGCGGCGCAAAGCCCCGTGACCAGCTTTTGTGTATAACGGGCAATCGTTTCCGCCGCTACGATCGGCTCTGGAAAGGCGCGCCGCACCTCCACCAGTTCGGCCACGCGCACCGGCTCTATGGGCTCGCCGATCTCTCCGAAAGCCTGCGCCAGACGACGGACGACTTCCGGGCCGAAGCGCAAGGTGAGCGGCGCGCGCGGGGCTTCGGCAAGCTCACCGATGCTGCGAAAGCCGAGCACCTTCAACCCGGAAACGATGCGGTCCTCCAGCCTCAGCGCGGCAAGCGGCAAGCTGCTGATCGCCGCCCGTTGCCCACCCGGCGGTATGATGCTGATCTGCTCGCGGCCGAAACGCGCCAGTGCATGGGCCGCACCCCAGCTATCGGCAATGGCGGCGCGGGCGGCGAAGCCTGCGGCATGCAGGCGGTTGACCATGCCGCTCAGCATCAGCATCTCATTGCCGTGCAGATGATCTGCACCCGCCGTGTCCAGCACCAGCCCGTCCGGCGCATCGGCGGAGACGATGGGGGCATAAATGCGCAGGAAATGAAAGGCCAGCTGCTCAAGGGCGCGGGCATCTCCAACCGCATCCAGATCTTCCACGAGAAGGCCGGGCACCAGCGCCTGCGCCTTGCTGACCGGCGTGCCAGGCCGGATGCCCGCCGCCTTCGCGGCCTTGTCGAGCGCCAGCGCCAGCCGGCGGCTGCCCTGCCGGCCGATCATGACCAGCGGCTTTTCAACCGGCGGCGCGTTCTGTCCCGACAGACGCCGGAAACGATCCGTCGGCCATGTCGGCAGGTACAGCGAGACGACCCTTTGCATCACAGGCTTCCACTTCAAATTCGGCGCTTTCGCCGCCGCGACATCGCAAAAGCTCAAGAAACCAGCGGGACCTGCCCACCCCCGGCACCGGCAGGGGTGACGAGGGCCGCACGGAAATACGCCAGCGGGTGACGGCCGCCGTCGGTTCGCCGAACAGCGCCGCATCGGCCGGACGCCGGAAGCGGCGGATGGCAATGCCGGTCACGCCGGAAGTTTCCGCCGCCAGTTGCAGCCGCCGCGAAGCGTTCATCGGCAGTTTCGCCACTTCGCCCATCACCGCGCCGAAACCATTGCAGCGCAAGCCCTCCTCGAAACAGTCAAGCACGCCTTTCTCATCACGGCATTCAACGATGATGAGTCGGTTCTGCGACAGGCCAGCCTGTGTCAGCCCCGGCATGAACAGATCCTGCCGGGTGACGCACCATAAAACCTTGCCGGCAATCCTTGCTGCCACCCCGGCCGCAAAGAGAGCGGCCGCCGCACCATCGGCAGCGCCATTGCCGCCGCCGCTCAGCTCATGCAGGCAGCCGAGCTTCAGCCCGCCTCCCGGCAGGTGATGGTCGATGGCATCCACGCCGAAAGGCAAGGTCTCGTGCAGCCGCTCAGGGCCGCCACCGATCCTTTCCAGCCTTTCACGCAGCTCTTCGACAACGAGCAACTGATCCGCGCGCTTTTGCATGGCATGACAGGTTTCAATTCCGGTTATTCATCTTTATCGTTCTTGTTTTGTTCCTATTTCTGCAAAGAGTCAAGCAACAGGTTGGCGCTCTTCACCAGTTTGTACGGGAAGAGAGGATTCTGGCCTTGCGGCTATCTGTTGCGCCGTTAAAACGGAATTATCCGCTTGCCACCTGTTACCCTGACAGACCTGGCGACGGGCATCAGGGTTTGGAGGAACCGATGATGATTGCCAGCATTCTGATTGCCGTGATCGCGGCAATCCATATTTACATCGTCATTCTGGAAATGCTGCTTTGGGAGAAGCCTGCCGGTCGCAAGGCCTTCGGTCTTTCCGCGGATTTTGCCCGGCAGACGAAAGTGCTGGCCGCCAATCAGGGGCTTTATAATGGTTTTCTCGCAGCGGGGCTGATCTATGGGCTCACGCAGGGTGACGACGGGCTGAACTTCAAAGTCTTCTTCCTGACCTGTGTGCTGGTGGCCGGTATTTTCGGCGCCGTGACAGCCAATATCAAAATCCTGTTCATTCAGGCATTGCCGGCATTGTTTGCGCTCGGCTTCCTCTGGATCGGAGTATGAACAAATGACCGCATGGAACGATACGTCCGCAAGAGACGCTCTCAACCGCATCTTCATGACCGCAGTCGCCAGCGCCGATCCCTCTAAGGTGTTGCAACAACACCTGCCCTCCCCGCCTAGAGGGCGGTGTGTGGTGGTTGGCGCAGGCAAGGCTTCCGCCGCGATGGCCGCAGCGCTTGAGGCGGCATGGCCAAATGTCGATCTTTCCGGCGTGGTAGTGACGCGTTACGGCCATGCCGTCCCGACCGGACGCATTGAAATCATCGAAGCCTCGCATCCGGTGCCGGACGACAGGAGCGCCGAGGCCGCAAAACGCATTCTCGCCGCCGTTGAAGGGTTGACTGCAGACGACATGGTCATCGCGCTGATTTCCGGCGGTGGTTCGGCGCTGATGGTATCACCCGCCGAGGGAATGACGCTTGCGGACAAGATGGCGGTCAACCGCGCTTTGCTTGCCAGCGGCGCCACGATTTCCGAAATGAACGCCGTACGCAAGCACCTCTCCCGCATCAAGGGCGGGCGACTGGCGCTGGCCGCCAAACCGGCCAGGGTCGTTTCCCTGCTGATCTCCGACGTGCCGGGCGACGACCCCTCGGAAATCGCCTCGGGCCCGACGGTCGCCGATCCGAGCGATATTGAAACCGTGCGGGAAATCGTTTCCCGTTATCTGCTCGATCTTCCCGAAAATGTGCGCAAGGTGCTGGAAAAAGGCGAGGAAACCCCGAAGGCCGGCGATATCGAGGAAGATATCCGGCTCATCGCCGCCCCCTCGCTCGCCTTGCAGGCGGCAGCGGATGAGGCGGTTAAGCTTGGCTTAACACCGCTCATCCTCGGGGATTCGCTGGAGGGTGAATCCAGGGATGTCGGCGCGGTCATGGCCGGTATCGCGATTTCCGCTCGCCGCAAGGGCCTGCCACTCAAAGGCCCGGCCGTTTTGCTTTCCGGCGGCGAAACCACGGTTACGATCGGTAAGGGGCCGGCCGGCAAGGGCGGCCGCAACACGGAATTCCTGCTGAGCCTTGCGCTGACGCTCAAAGGTGCTGATGGCATATGGGCCATTGCCGGCGATAGCGACGGCATAGACGGAGTGGAGGATGCCGCGGGCGCCGTGGTGACGCCGGACACACTTGCCCGTATGCGCGCAGCCGGTGTCGATCCGCGCCAGTCACTCGTGAGCCACGACAGCTATACGGCTTTCAGGGCGGCAGGAGATCTTGTCGTGACCGGTCCAACGCTCACGAATGTCAATGACATCAGGGCGACTTTGATCGGCTGATAGCGGGGCATTGGCAGAGACGACTGAGCTTCCGGCACGTGCTCGTAGAGGAGCACGTTTTGACTATACACTCGGACAGGAGTAATCTGGCGGGATATCTTTTGGAGCCTCAGCCATGCGTCCTGGAGTGCTCATATTTGGCTTGGCCATCGCCCTTATACCAACTTTGGCGGATGCCCATAATTGCAAATGCCGAAATCGCGGTGTCATGTTTCAGCTCGGCCAGACATCCTGCCTCAGGGTCGATGGCGGGTCCTATCTGGCCCGCTGCGAGATGAAACTCAACGTTTCCTCCTGGACCAAGATCCAGGACGGCTGCCCCGTGACGGAACGCGTGGAATCGACGTCGTCCAGCGCTTATCACTAAGTCTTGTGCCCCCGCCCACGAAGGGGCTGGCGCATCAGCTTTTTTCTTCTCCCCGGGGCGGGGAGAAGAAATACGCTGCAACCTCGCCTCAGAGCTTCACCCAGCCACCGTTCTTCTTGCCGGACTCGATGCAGGCCGTAACAAAGGCGACACCCTTCACGCCATCATCGACGGTCGGGTAAATTACGGCCTTGTCGAGCGCCGATCCGGTGCGGCGGGCTTCGATGGCATGCGCCGCCTCGGTATAGATCGTTGCAAAGGCTTCGAGATAACCTTCCGGGTGGCCGGAAGGGATGCGGGTGACGCGTGCTGCGGCAGCCCCTGCCCCGGCACCGCCGCGGGTGATCAACTGCTTCGGCTCGCCAAGCTTCGTGAACCAGAGATAGTTCGGGTCGGCCTGCGTCCATTCGATGCCGGCCTTGTCACCATACACACGAACTTTCAGCCCGTTTTCGTGGCCGACCGCAACCTGGCTGCACCAGAGCAGCCCCTTTGCCGCCTGCTTGCCACCCTTCGGCTTGAAACGCAGCATCACATGCGCATTGTCGTCCAGCCGGCGGCCTTCGACAAAGGTATGCACATCTGCCGCCAGTTCGTCGACTTCCAGACCGGAAATGAAGCAGCCGAGATTATAGGCATGCGTGCCGATATCGCCTGTGGAACCACCCGCACCGGATTGAGCCGGGTCGGTGCGCCAGACAGCCTGTTTGGCACCCGTCTGCTCGATGGGTTCCGCCAGCCAGTCCTGCGGATATTCCATCTGCACCAGACGGATCGTGCCGAGAGCGCCCGATTCCACCAGTTCCCGTGCATGCCGCACCATCGGATAGCCGGTGTAATTATGCGTCAGGATGAACAGCGCATCGGCCTTGTCGGCGACGTCCTTCAGCTTTTTGGCGTCCTCCAGATTGGAGGTCAGCGGCTTGTCGCAGATGACATGGATGCCACGCTCCAGAAACGCCTTCGCCGCCGGATAATGCACGTGGTTGGGCGTGACGATCGCCACCGCCTCTATGCCATCCTCGCGTAGCGCTTCCTTTTCGGCCATCTCCTCGAACGAACCGTAGCAACGCTCGGGATCGAGCCCCAGTTCACGGCCGGAGGCGAGGGATTTTTCCGGGGTCGAAGACAGCGCACCTGCCACGAGATCGAAACGATTGTCGAGCCGCGCAGCCATGCGGTGAACACCACCGATAAAGGCACCCGAGCCGCCGCCCACCATGCCAAGACGAATCCGCTTGTTCGCCTTGTCGGTTGTCTTTCCTTCAATAGCCATAATGTTTCCTCTGCAATGCTCTCAAAGCCCAAGCATACGGCGGTTGGCCGCATCGTCGGTGCCACCAGATGCAAAATCGTCAAAGGCTTTTTCCGTGACGCGGATGATATGCGCCTTGACGAATTCAGCCCCTTCGCGGGCACCATCTTCAGGATGTTTCAACGCACATTCCCACTCGACCACAGCCCAGCCATCGAAATCATTGGCGGCCATTTTCGAGAAAATCGCACCGAAATCGACCTGCCCGTCGCCCAGCGAACGGAAGCGGCCGGCCCGTTCCACCCAGCCCTGATAACCGCCGTAAACGCCCTGCCGTCCGGTCGGGTTGAACTCCGCATCCTTGACATGGAACATCTTGATTCGGTCTTTGTAGATATCGATATTATCGAGATAATCGAGGCATTGCAGCACGTAATGCGAGGGGTCGTAGAGCATGTTGGCACGGGGGTGGTTCTTCACCCGTTCCAGGAACATCTCGAATGTGACGCCATCATGCAGATCTTCACCGGGGTGGATTTCATAGCAGACATCCACACCCTGCTCATCGGCATAATCGAGGATCGGCGTCCAGCGTTTGGCAAGTTCGTCAAAGGCTGTTTCTACAAGACCGGCCGGGCGTTGCGGCCACGGGTAGACGAAAGGCCAAGCGAGCGCGCCGGAAAAGGTCGCATGCGCCTTGATGCCGAGATTTCTGGAGGCTTTCAGCGCAAACTTCACCTGCTCCACCGCCCATTGCTGACGCGCTTTCGGGTTGCCACGCACTTCCGGTGCGGCAAAACCGTCAAAAGCCTCGTCATAGGCTGGATGAACCGCAACAAGCTGGCCCTGCAAGTGGGTGGAAAGCTCGGTCACTTCCACACCGTTCTGGCGCGCGACACCGGCGAATTCGTCGCAATAGTCCTTCGATTCCGCCGCTTTTTTGAGATCGATCAGCTGCCCGGCCCAGGTCGGCACCTGCACGCCAGCATAGCCCTTTTCCGCCGCCCATTTGGTAATGCTGTCCCAGCTGTTGAAGGGGGCCGCATCACCGGCGAACTGACCGAGAAAAAGACCCGGTCCCTTGATCGTTCTCATAAAAATCTCCTCCTGCATCGATACAGTTACGCGGTAACCCCGCTTTGTTCCCAATCGCCAAGCTAACCGCTCGTGATTTTCAGACAAGCCCCAAAAGCGAAGGGGCAAGAGAATTTCAGCATTTCATCAAGAACATCTGGGCACTTAAAGCGCCAGTCCGCTCGCCCTGTCGAAGACGTGCACGCGCTCATGGTGCACGGTGGCGGCAAAGGGCGTGTTGACCTTCACCGGCTGCTCACCATCCACCAGTGCCGTGACTTGATCGCCCGCCAATTCGAAGACCACATGGGTCTGCGCGCCGGTTGGCTCTACCAGCACCGTTCTGCCGGTAAGCGAGATATCTCCCCCAATCGCGGAACCGATATGTTCGGGGCGAAGCCCGATCGTCACGGGCTGGCCGCGCTTAACCTTGCGGGAGGCGGCAATGCGGATCGCCGTTCCGTCCTTCAGCCGGGCGGCGGGCTGGTCACCCTCGCCATCCACCACGCCTTCTATGAGGTTCATCGCGGGCGAACCGATGAAGGCGGCGACGAAGAGATTTGCCGGCGTCTTGTAAAGCTCAAGCGGTGTGCCCTGCTGCTCGATGCGGCCGTGATTGAGCACCACGACCCGGTCGGCCAGAGTCATAGCCTCGATCTGGTCATGGGTGACATAGATGGATGTCGTGCCGACCTTCTGGTGCAGCGCCTTGATTTCGCTGCGCATCTGCACGCGCAGCTTGGCATCCAGGTTGGACAGTGGCTCATCGAACAGGAAGACAGCGGGGTTGCGAACGACAGCGCGGCCCATGGCGACACGCTGGCGCTGGCCACCGGAAAGCTGCGAGGGTTTGCGGTCCAGAAGCTTGCCGAGATCAAGCATACGGGCAGCTTCCGTAACACGCTCTTCAATGACGTTTTTCGGCTGGCCGGCAAGCTTCAGATTGAAGCCCATATTTTCAGCCACCGTCATATGCGGGTAAAGCGCGTAGGACTGGAACACCATCGCGATGTTGCGCTCACGCGGGGTCATGCCATTGACCACCTTGTCGCCGATGAGAATATCGCCATCGGTGATTTCTTCCAGCCCGGCGATCATGCGCAGTAGGGTGGATTTGCCGCAACCGGAAGGGCCGACCAGCGCGATGAATTCTCCATCAGCAATATCGAGCGATATGCCGTGAATGACATCGAGCGCGGCATAGGACTTGCGGATCTCTCTAAGTTCGACGGAAGCCATATTTTGCTCCTTTCACGTCACGATTTGACGGCACCGGCCGTCAGGCCCGCGATGATGTGTTTCTGTGCGAGGAAGAAGACGATGACGGTCGGCAGGATCGTCAGCGTGATGAAAGCAAGAACAAGCTGTCATTCCGTGCCGAACTCACCGCGATAGACCATGATGCCGAGCGGCCAGGGATATTTCGATTCCGAATTCAGCATGATGAGCGGCAGGATGTAGCTGTTCCAGCTGCCGACAAAGGAAACGATGCCAACGGTCGCCACGATCGGCCGTGAGAGCGGCACGGAAATATGCCAGAAGAAGCGCAGATAGCCGCAGCCATCCACAAAGGCCGCCTGAAACAGCTCGTCGGGCAGATTACGGAAGTAATTGCGGAACAGGAGAATGCTCATGCCGAGGCCAAAGGCCACCTGCGGCAGCACCACGCCCCAATAGGTATCGAGCAGGCCCAGATCGCGAATGCGGATGAAGAGCGGCAGAATGGCTGTGGCCGCCGGGAACATCAGCCCGAGCAAGAAATAATTGAGCAGGAAAGACGAGCCAAAGAACTTCACATGCGCGAAAGTGAAGGCCGCCATGGCCGAAACTGTCAGCGTTAGGAACACCGTGAGCAGTGCGATGACGAGCGAATTGAAAATCTGCAGCCAGTAGCGTTTGCCAAGCAGGATATCGCCGTAATTGGCCCATTGCCATTCGGCCGGAATTCCGAACGGGTTAACGCGCAGGTCTCCCAGCGTCTTGAAGCCACCGAGCGCCGTCGTGAGAAGCGGGATGAGCACGATGGCTGCAATCAGGCTCAATGAAATATAGAGATAAAGCTTGGTTTGCAGCGGCATGCGGACGGAAGTGGATGTGTCAGTCATGGCGCATGAAAATCCTTTTGTAACCGAAGGCGAGCGTCACGCAGATGACGAAGAGTACGACGCCAACCGCACTGCCAAGCCCGACCTGCATGCGCATGACGCCGTAGGTGTAGAGGAAGGTGACCATGGTCTGCGTGGAGTTGGACGGACCGCCGCCGGTCAGCGGCATGATCATGTCGAACAGCTGCAGCGAGCCGATGACAGCGAAGAAGACGGAAAGGCGCACCGTGGAGCCCAGCATCGGCAGCGTAACGTAACGGAATTTCTGCCAGCCGGACGCGCCGTCGATTTCGGCCGCTTCCAACACGTTCTTGTCGACGGATTGAAGGCCGGCGATGAACAACATCATGTGGAAACCGAAATATTTCCAGACGATGACGCCGAGCACGGCATAGATCGCCACATCCTTGTCAGCCAGCACATAGGGATTGGCGAAACCGAAGAAATTGGAAATGGCGGCAAACAGGCCATAATCGCCATCATAAACGAAACGCCAGATCAGACCCGCCGCGACGTCAGCCAAAACGTAAGGCAGGAAGAATACCAGCCGGAAGGCGACGACACCGGGAATGCGGTGCGCCAGCATCATGGCGAGCCAGATGGCCAGCGGAATCTGGATCAGGATCGAAATGAGGATGATGAGGCCGTTATTGATCAGGGCCTGCGAGAATGCGGCATTGCCGAAAAGCACCTGAAAATTCTTCAGGCCGACAAAATCGGTCGGCGTGCCGTAGCCGTTCCAGCGGTAAAGGCTGTACCACGCCGCCTCGCCCATGGGCAGGATGACAAACAGGGTAAAGAGCAAAAGTGCGGGCGGCAGGAAGACCAGAAGGGTCAATGCCCGGTCATGCGCGACCGAACTTTGCTTGCGCCTGGCCTTTGCCGCGCCGCGCGCCGGTATGGACGCAGAAGTCATGGGAATATCCGTCATCTCTATCCGCTTTCATGGAGGCAGATAAGCAGCGCCGCACACATTCGCGGCGCCGCCATGGAAACCAGATCAGCGCAGTTCGAATGCGTCCTGAATCTGCTGGGCGCCCTCTTCGGCAGTCATCTGGCCGGAAACGATCTCAACCGAGATATCGTTGACGACACGACCGACGGCAGCGCCGAGCGTCTGGTCGAAGAAGTTCTGGTGCCAGGTGGAAGCAGCCAGCTGCTTGGCGGAATCCGCCAGCAGCGGGTTCTTCACCGCACCGGCAGCCCCTGTGGCAACCGGCAGGATCATACCGGCGGTCGCCATTTTCTCTTCGCTTTCCTTGCTGGTCAGGAAGGTGGCGAAATCGACAGCCTCCTTGGAGGCGTTCTTGGTGAGCGCCCAGCCGTTCAGGCCGCCCAGAGTGTCGGTAGCCTTGCCTGCGCCGCCTTCGACAACTGGGAAAGCGAAGCGACCGATATTTTCAGGGGCCAACCCCTTGCCGTCGCCGGCATTCTTGCGCTGGTTCGCTTCGGTATTGTCAAAGCCGAGAATAATTGCGGCCTTGCCATCGCCAAAGACGCCCAGTGCCTGTGGCCAGGTTGCACCAAGATACCCCGGCTGGAAGGGTTCGAGCTTGCCGAACTCGGCCAGTTGCTCACCCGCCTTGATAATCGCCGGATCCATAAAGCCTTCGCCTTCACCCTTGCGGGCCGCGTCAAACACGGCCTGGCCGCCATTGCGCATCACGAGATAGCTCCAGTAGAAGTGGATCGGCCATTTCTCACCGCCGCCACCTGCAATCGGCACGATGCCGGCGTCTTTGATCTTCTTCACCGTCGCGCTGAAGTCCGCCCAGGTCTTGATGTCTTCGGCCTTCACACCGGCCTTGGCGAAAAGCTCCTTGTTATAGAAGAAGCTGACGAGGCTGACACGATAAGGTACGGCCCAGACCTTGCCGTCGAAAGACAGGCCGTCAATTGCGGAAGCGTTATAGGCCTGGCGCAGCTTGCCGCCATCAGCGTCGAAAACCTCGGTCAGATCCTTCAGCGCACCGGTTTTGGACTGTTCCTCAAGAACGCCACCACCCCAGCTATAGAAGAAGTCCGGAACATCGTTCGATTGCAGCAAGGTCGGCAATTTTGCCTTGAAGGCTTCGTTTTCGAGGAACTGCAGCTGAACATCCACATCGGGGTGCTTGGCCTCGTATTCCTTGGCAATTTCTTCCCAGACAGCCACGGATTTCGGGTCCAGCTCAACATGCATCCATTTAACGACCGTCGCGGCCGAGGCGCTTGCTGCGCCGAGCATGAGAGCAATGCTTGTCGTTGCGGCAAAGCCTGTCAGCCTGCCGCTCAGGCTTGCGCCTGCGTGCCAAATCGTCATGATGGTGATCCTCCCTCGGGGATTTCCTCATTTATTCCCCAATGCGGATTAATTCACATTAGCCCTCGCCCAATGTCAAGGCACTATGCCGATTTTTTGCGCGAACAGCTTGACACACCCCTCCCCTACACCGTTATTTAATCCGCAACCCGACGTAAATCGGTTCTCGAACCGGCATTTATCGCAGCAGGACCCCATGAAGACCGCAGACCCCGAACTAATGCGCGCGATCAACAGGCTGAGCGTGCTGGACAGCATCCGCCGACATGGGCCCATTTCCCGCGTTGAGATCAGCGAACGCACCCAGCTTTCCACCACGACCGTTTCCGCCATTACCGCCTCACTTTTGGATGACGGGCTCATCCTGACCCGGCACCTGGGCGATATCCGCACCGAAGGTGGGCGCGGCAGGCCGCGTGTGATGCTGGAGCTGAACCCGGATGCCGCCCGCGTTGTGGGCGCCAAGATTGCCGCAAACCGCATGGTCTTTGTCGTCACCGATTTTTGCGGCAATGTACTCTCCACGCTTGCCTTGCCGATCCGGGTAGACCGTCAGCCCATCGGCGTCATCGCCGATCTGGTGGAGGACGGCGTAAGACGTTGCGTCGTCGATGCCGGTCTATCGCTTGAGGATGTGGACATGGTCTGCCTCGGCCTGCCCGGCGTCATCGAACATCGCACCGGCAAGATTCGAAGCAGCCCGATTTTGCGGGAAGTGAATGTTAATTTCGCTGAGGAAATGACAGCACGGCTGAATTCGCCGACCATTATCGAAAGTGACGCCCACGCGATCACGCTTGCCCATCACTGGTTCGGCCATGCGCGCGATCTCGAAGACATGGTGCTGATTTCGCTGGAACAGACGCTCGGCCTTGGCGTGCTGCACCAGAACCAGCTCTTCCGTGGCGCGGGCGGTCTCAGCCACAATCTGGGTGACCTCGTCATCGGCCTTGCCAATGAAGGCACGGTGCGGCTGGCGAGCCAGGCCGGTGAAAACGCAATTTTGGGCTCCCGCCCGGCGGACGGGCGTTTTGCCGAAGCGATCCGGCTCGGCCGCGGCATGCAACATGCTCATGCGCTGATTGCGGCCGAAGATCACGACCTCATCACGGCCGCCTTGCGAGCCGGTGCCGCCCTCGGCCTGACACTAGCCAATATCGTCACGCTGTTTGCACCGCCGCGGGTCATCATCACCGGCTCCAGTCTCGAACTTGGCGAACCTTTCATCGCCAGCATTCGCAACAGCTACAATGCCGCAGTGCCGCCATCTCTGGCCGGTGTGGCGGAACTGGTTTTCGATGTTGCGAGCGACGAATTGTGGGCGCAGGGGGCCGCGGCCGTTGCGCTTTACGAACTTTACGAATCGCCATGGAACACGACCGGGCCAGCGCTCTAACCTGCAGGGGTGAGCACAGGCCAAGGCATTTCTGATTTACGGGAGGAATTTATGAACAAAGTCGGCATCGGCATCATCGGCTGCGGCAACATTTCCAGCGCCTATCTCAAGGCTATGGCATCGTTTCCCATTCTCGACATCCGCGGTCTTGCGGATATGAACGAGGAAGCCGCAAAAGCGCGGGCGGACGAATTCGGCCTGCAGGCGAAAAGCATCGACGCACTTCTCGCCGCTCCCTCGGTGGAGATCATCGTCAATCTGACGATCCCCAAGGCGCATGTGGAGGTGGGTCTGCGCGCGCTGGAGGCCGGCAAACACGCCTATTCGGAAAAACCGCTCGGTATCAATTTCGCGGAAGGCAAACGCCTTGCGGATGCGGCAAAGGCCAAGGGCCTGCGCATCGGCTCGGCCCCGGACACCTTCCTCGGCGGCGGACACCAGACCGCGCGCCGGTTGATCGACGAAGGTGTGCTTGGCCAGCCCGTGGGCGGCACCGCCACCTTCATGTGCCCCGGCCACGAACGTTGGCACCCCAACCCCGCCTTTTATTACGAGGTTGGCGGTGGGCCGATGCTGGATATGGGTCCCTATTACATCACCGATCTCGTCAACCTGTTCGGCCCGGTGGCCAAGGTGGCAGGTTTCGCCATCGCGCCGCGCAATGAGCGAGTCATCACCAGCGAGCCGAAGAACGGCGAAAAAATCCCCGTTCATGTTGCCACCCATGTCTCCGGGGTTCTCGCCTTCGAGAACGGTGCCGTGGTGCAGGTGGGCATGAGCTTCGATGTGGCGGGTCACAAGCATGTGCCGCTGGAACTCTACGGCACCGAGGGCACGCTGATCGTACCTGATCCCAACCATTTCGGCGGCGAGGTGCAATTGCTGAAAAAGGGCGGCCAGTTCGAGACGCAGGCGCTATCATCTCCCTATGCCGACGGCAATTACCGGTCCATCGGCGTGGCGGACATGGCCCATGCGATCCGCGAAAACCGCCCGCACCGCGCCAATGGCGATCTTGCCCTGCATGTACTGGAAGTCATGGAAGCCTTCCAGACAGCGTCAGACAGCGGCACCACCGTTTCCATAACCACCAAGGCGGAGCGCCCTGCCCCGCTCGAAACATCGCTGGTCGACGGCCAGCTCGGCAAATAATCCCGAGGAGGAAATAAATGCGCGAAGCACTCATCGTCTGGGGCGGCTGGAGCGGCCACGAGCCGCAGGAATGCGCCACCATCGTCAAGGACATTCTGGAGGAGGACGGTTTCAAGGTCTATGTCGAGCACAGCACCGAGGCTTTCGCCGATCCGTCGGTGCATGATCTCAGCCTTGTTGTGCCTATTGTCACCATGTCAAAGATCGAGAAGGAAGAAATCAAGAACCTGACGGCGGCTGTTGAAAACGGCGTCGGCATCGCCGGCTTTCATGGTGGCGCGGGCGACAGTTTTCGCGAATGCGTGGAATACCAGTTCATGATCGGCGGGCAATGGGTCGCCCATCCCGGAAATATCATTGACTACACGGTCAACATCACCCGCCCTGACGATCCGCTGATGGAGGGGATTTCCGATTTTCCCTATACGTCAGAGCAATATTACATGCATGTTGACCCCTCCAACGAGGTTCTGGCGACAACGACGTTCACCGGCGATCACGCTTGGTGGATCGACGGCGTGGTGATGCCGGTGGTGTGGAAACGCAAATACGGCAAGGGCCGCGTTTTTTATTCGGCGCTCGGACATCAGGCCAAGGAATTTTCCGTGCCGCAGATGAAGACCATGTTTCGCCGCGGCGCCAATTGGGCGGCGCGTTGAGGTTATCGGCAGCCTCTCCCTCGCAACGTCATCCTCGGCCTCGCGCCGAGGATCGGCAGCAAATCCTCGGGACAGGCCAGAGGATATCGGGGGATAGGTTCCACGTTCCCGACAAGCCGAGAAGATGAACACCTCAAGCCCGAACGATTTCTTCCGTCGCCATCGCCGCCCCCAGCACATAGTCATCCGTACCGTCCAGGCCTGAAAGCAGCAAACCGACCGGCATGCCTGCGTCGCCCGTTCCACAGGGGATCGAAACACCGCAGAGATCGAAGAAGTTACCGATCTGCGTGTTGCGCAGGGTTTTTGCATTCATGGCGAAAAAAGCATCGTCACTTTGGAGAAGCGGCGCGACCCTGGCCGCAACATGCGGCAATGTCGGCGACATCAGCAGTTCGCCTTTCCCGATCATTCCCGAAAACGCCGCAGTCATGCGTTCCCGCGCATCGATGATGGCTATGTAATCCGGCACTGAAATATTGGCCCCCAGCTTCGTTCGTGCGACAACGCGCGGGTCCATGCGCGCGGCATCAGCACCTTCCAGCCGGGTTTTGTGCAGGGCAAAGGCCTCCGCGGTCACCAGCGCACCCTTTTCCTTGATAAGCTCGAACAGTTCCGAAAAAATCGGGAATGCCTGTCGTCGCACCGAGGCACCGGCGCGGACAAGACGGTCCACCGCCTGCTCAAAAGCGGCCGCGACTTCGTCCTCGATTCCGTCGAAAAATACGGTCTCGGGCACAACAAGCGAGAGGCTGGAAAGTGGCACGCGCTGCACATCGGCGGCAGTCCTGCCCCGCATGGCGGCATCCACCCAGACCGCATCCTGAACCGTGCGGGTGAGGGGCCCGAGCGAATCGAGACTCTTCGCCAATGGATATACGCCGCGCATCGAATAACGGCCGCGACTGGCCTTGTAGCCTACCACGCCATTGAAAGCGGCGGGAATGCGGACCGATCCGCCCGTATCCGTGCCGATCGCCACCGGCACCAGACCGGCCGCCACGGCCACGCCCGCACCGGAGGAGGAACCGCCGGGCAGACGGTGTCCATCCGTGGAAAGGGGATTGCGCGGCGTGCCGTAATGCGGATTGATGCCAAGACCGGAAAATGCAAACTCGCTCATATTCGTTCGGCCGATGCAGATCATGCCGGCCTGTTTCAGCGCGGTCACCACATCAGCGTCCCGCGACGCAGGCTCATCATCCGCAAGCACGGTCGATCCGGCCATGGTCACCGTTCCCTCCAGATCAAAAAGATCCTTCCAGGCCACGGGAATGCCGTCGAGAAGCCCGCGGGAACGGCCTTCGCGAATGCGTGTCGATGCGGCCTCCGCTTCGGCGGCGGCCCGCTCCGCCGTCAGCCCTATGAAAATGGCCTGATCGGCCTCCTGACGGATCGCATCGACTGTCTCTTCCACCAGGGCGCGCGGATCAAGGTGGCCACCCTGGATGAGAGCGGAAAGCTGCGCGATGTTCTTGCCCCTGTGAGCCATGACGAAATTCCCTAAAATCGGCGTATCATGCCCAACATGCCGTTTATGCAAGGCTTGGCAAGGCCGGTCGCGGGTTTTTCCCGGACGGTCGTTGCCGTCACTGGAACTTGCTGCCAGGGTCTATTTCTCAACCTGAAGTGCAAAGACAGACCGCTTATATAAGCAGCGACTGTAAAAAGACGGATTAATTCTTAATCGCATCTAAACTTTGTTGAATTATTTAGCAGACACCATTGAAGTGCATGCCCTATAAAAATTCCATAAAACAATCATAACGCGACATCGCGGGGGACTATCGCGAATGGAAGAGACTGCCTATCGGGGGATGGATAGACAGGTAGAGCCCGGCCACATGCTTCGCTCAACGACGCCGCCGGAAAAGGGCCGGTCGTCGCGGCGACGCTCGCTCGCCAGCAAGATAACCCTGATTTTCCTGGGTGGGGTGATCTTCGCCTACAGCATCGGCGCGCTTGTGGGCTGGTACATGTTCGTTGCCGCCGCCAGCGAACAGTGGCTCAATCAGGCCCGCGTCAACTCCCAGATTGCCAGCGCCACCCTTCGAAGCATCTACACCTATGTCAGCGTCACGGCGGATGCCGATGGCCAGGTCAACGGCATTTTGACCGACAAGCCTATCGGCGACGATGAATCCATTCTCGTTACGGGCTTCAATCCAAGCGATGTTCTCGCGCTCATAGGCGCCCAGACGAAAAATGCCGTCTGGCTATTCCGCTATGATAACGCCGATTCCGGTTTCAGGCAGATCGCAGCCGCTTTCGACAACGCCACAGACGATGATGAAAAACCGCTCGCTACCGACCCGATCTTCGCCAGAGATGCCGTGGCGGCGCGCTTCGCGACGGGGTTTGCAACCATAGGCGACTCCAGCCACTATATCGGCCTGCTGCCGATCATCAGTACGGAGACGAAAAAGCCGATCGGCGCGGTCGCCGTCAGCATCGGTGGTTCGGATGCGCTTTATGGCGCGCAGCGCAAACTGATCTACAATTCGCTCATCGCGCTGATCGTGGTGCTGACCGTGACAGGTGTTCTGGTAACGGTCATCGCGCGGCATTTCCTGAAACCCGTACCGGCGCTGGTGCAGGCGACCCTGCGGATCGCCCGCGAGGAAACTGATGTCGCAACCCCCTTTCAGGATCGGCGGGATGAAATCGGCGACATGGCAACCGCCATCGAGACGCTGCGCGAAGCCGTCCTGGAACGTGGACGCCTGCGGCAGATACGCGACATGGCGCAGCAAATGGAGCACATGGCCCATCACGATGCACTGACCGGGCTTCCGAACCGGGTGCTGCTGATGAAAACGCTGGAAAACCGCCTTGAGCATCTCTCCGCGTCCGGCCAGCTGTTCAATGTCATGCTGCTGGACCTCGACCGTTTCAAGGCCGTTAACGACACGCTCGGGCACGCGGCCGGCGACGCCCTGCTGGTGGCTGTCGCTTCGCGGATCTCCTCCGTCCTCGGAGAAAACGATATGGTGAGCCGCTTGGGCGGCGATGAATTCGCGATCATACAGTCGACAAGCGGCGACTTTGAGAGCGATGCGGCGATGCTGGCAGCGCGGGTCGTGCATGCCGTGTCGCGCAGTTTCGCGCTCGAAGGCAGCGACATCAGCATCGATACCAGCATCGGCATCGCCTGTGCGCCCGGTCACGGCACATCGGCCACACAGCTGCTGCAACATGCCGATCTCGGCCTTTACCGGGCGAAATCCATGGGTTGCGGCTATTTCGTCTTCTATGAGCCAGGCATGGACATGGCTGCGCAGCACAAGCACGCGCTGGAAATAGACATGAAATCCGCCCTTGAAAACCATGAGTTCGAGCTGCATTACCAACCCGTGGTCAATCTGCAGAGCGGCCGCATCGTCGCCTATGAAGCGCTTGCCCGCTGGCGCCACAGCAAGCTTGGCCTGATCTCTCCGGACCGCTTCATCGCGCTTGCGGAAGAAAACAACTTCATCAGGCCGTTGGGCGAGTGGGTTTTGGCGCAGGCCTGCATGGATGCAATGACCTGGCCGAAGGATATCAGACTTGCCGTCAACCTATCCGCCGTTCAACTTTGCAATGACGATATCGTCCCCATTGTGGACCGGGCGCTTGAAGCATCCGGATTCCCGGCGGAACGGCTTGAGCTGGAAGTGACGGAAACGGCTATGCTTGAGCGCGACAGCAGCACCCGCGTCCTAAAAATGCTGAAGGAAAGAGGCGTCCGCCTGGCGCTTGATGATTTCGGCACCGGTTATGCGGGGCTCAGCACGCTCACCCACGTCGCCTTCGACAAGATCAAGATCGACCGCGAATTCGTTTCCAGCCTTCCGGCCAATCCCATGTGTTCGGCTATCGTCAACACCGTTATCGACATGGCCGAACAGATCGGCCTGAAGGTGACCGCCGAGGGGGTGGAAAACGGGGAGCAGGTCGAGGTGCTCAAACTTTCCGGATGCGACGAGGCCCAGGGCTATTATTTCGCCGAGCCTGCACCGCTTGCGCAGGTTCTAAAAAACCGTGCGGTCATCGTCCAAGTGGGAAAAACCGAAACCGCCGATCGAGCCGCGCAGACGGGCCACGATGCCGGACGACCGACACAGGACACCTATTGCCCTTCACAAAAAGCGATTTGAGAAACCGGCCGCCGGCCAAGAGGACATAAATGCGTATTGCAGTCTATTGCCTTTTCCTCACATGCTTTGCCCCCCTCACCCCGCTGCAGGCTGCCGGTGAAGGCGACACGCTTCAGCAGATCGCCAGGACCGCAAAAATCCGCATCGGCTATCGTGAGGCTGAACCCCCCTTTTCCTATCAGCTGCCGAACGGAGAGGTGACCGGTTTCTCAACCGATCTCTGCAGGACGATCAGCGAGGACATTCGCAAGTCCCTGAAACTCGACAAGCTCGACGTCGAATATGTCAAGGCCACGCCCGCCACCCGCTTCATCCTTGTCCGCGGCGGTCAGATCGATATCGAATGCGCAGCCACCACCAATAATAGCGACCGTCGCAGGATCGTGGATTTTTCCTATCCGAATTTCATGACGGCAACACAGTTTCTCTCGCGCAAGCAGGACAATCTGAAAAGCCTCGCCGATCTGGCAGGCAGGTCAGTCACATCCGCCTCCGGAACCGTCAATATTGAGCAGCTCAATGCCGTGAACCGTGAGAAGAACCTCAATATCTCCGTCATGCCGACGAAAACCAACGAGGAAGCCTTCGCCCTCGTCGTTTCCGGCAAGGCTTCGGCTTTCGTGATGGATGGTATCCTGCTGGCGGCGCTGGCGGCGACATCTGAAAATCCGGATCTTTATGCGCTTTCCGAGGAGACGCTGAGCGCACCCGAACCCTATGGGCTGGTCTTCCGTCGCGACGACCCGGCCTTCAAGGCGGCCGTCAACGACAGTCTGAAACGGATTTTCACTGGCCCCGCCATTCATGATCTCTATGAAAAATGGTTCACCAGACCCATTCCGCCAAACGGCATGAATCTGAACCTGCCGATGGCAGCAGCTCTGAGACAGGCCTACGAACAACCGAAAGAATATCGGGATTAAGGTGCTCGCACCCCCGCCTCAATTTTTATGAAAACACGTTTCGACAGATACTTTAGCTGGAGATGCGCGATGCAGAGATCGACATTATGGCTTGCATTAGGAATTTTTAGCCTTTTATCCACTTATGCGGCCGGGCAGGAAGTGCAGCCGCCGACACTCGAGACCATTGCTAGAACCGGTATCATCCGGCTGGGTTATGCCGATCGCAATATCCCCTTTTCGTATCTCGGCACCGGCCCGGAGCCGATCGGCTACAGCATCGAGCTTTGCCTCAAGGTGGTGGATTCCATCAGGGAAAAACTGGATCTGCCGGGACTGAAGGTCGACTTCGTCAAACGCACGCCCAGCAATCGGATCACGCTTCTCAATGACGGCACGATCGACATGGAATGTGTGGCGAGCACGAACACGGAAGAACGGCGCAAGGCCGTATGGTTCTCCTACAGCCACTTCATCACCGGTACGCGATACGTGGCGCTGAAATCGAGCGGCCTGAATACCGTCGCGGATCTTGCCGGGCGTACCGTGGTGGTAACGACGGGAACCATTGATATCAGCCAGTTGAACGTGCTCAATCGCAAGCTGGGGCTGAACATCGCCGTGCTGCAAAATGACAGCACCGAAGGCGGTTTCGAGATGGTGACGGAAAACCGTGCTTCGGCTTTCGTCATGGACGATATTCTTCTGCGATCCTTCGTCGCCGAAACAGGCAGGCCTCAGGATTACGCAATTTCAAATGAATATCTTGCGCCACCCCAACCCTACGGCCTGATGCTTCGCCACGGCGATACCGGTTTCAGAGATGCCGTCAACGAGGCCCTGGGTGAAATCTATGCGAGCGGTGAAATCGACAAAATCTACGAGAAATGGTTCAACGCTCCGATCCCGCCGAACGGGATGAACCTTCAGCGCCCGCTTCCGGACGATCTCGCTGACGCGTTTCGAAACCCCGTGGATACGACCGCGCAATAAAACGCCGCCCGGTTGGGGCGGCGTCTTTCATGCCTATGTCACGCGGCGCGGAGATCTGCGCCGAGCGGAATTTCGACGTCGATCTCGAGAATCGAGAAATGTTCGTCGCGATCCATCTTCACGTGCACACGGTCGCCGTCGATCTGTACATGCTTGGCAATGACGCCGAGAATTTCTTCCCGCAGGATGGCAACAAGATCAGAGCCCGATGAGGCCCGCTCATGGGCGAGCAGCACTTGCAGGCGCTCACGCGCAAGCGGTGCCGACTTCTGTCTGCGAAAAAGATTGAAGAGACTCATGCAGCCCTCCTTGCGAAGATCTTGGAGAAGATGCCACGCTTTTCGCCCGGAATGACCACCGGAATATCTTCCCCCGATAGGCGGCGGGCAGCGTCGAAATAGGCCATGGCCGGCGCGCAGCGGGCATCTGCGAGCGTGACCGGCGCACCGACGTTGGAGGCGCGCAGCACATCCGAACTCTCGGGAATGATGCCAATCAACGGGATCGACAGGATTTCGAGAACGTCGTCGACCTTCAGCATATCACCCCGCTCCGCACGCGCAGAATCATAGCGGGTAATGAGAAGGTGTTTTTCCATGCGCTCGCCGCGCTCGGCCTTCAGCGTCTTTGAATCGAGCAGGCCGATGATGCGGTCGCTGTCGCGCACCGAGGAGACTTCAGGATTGGTAACGACCACAGCCACATCCGCATGGCGCATGGCCAGCGTCGCGCCGCGTTCGATTCCGGCGGGACTGTCGCAGATCACCCAGTCGAAGTGCTTCTTCAACTCGTTGATGACCCATTCGACACCTTCCGGCGTCAGATTGTCCTTGTCCCGCGTCTGCGAGGCGGGCAGCAGGAACAGCGTCTCCAGGCGCTTGTCGCGGATCAGCGCCTGCGTCAGCTTGGCATCGCCCTGAATAACGTTGACGAGATCGTAGACCACGCGGCGTTCAGCACCCATGACGAGATCGAGGTTGCGCAGACCGACATCGAAATCGACGACTACGACCTTCTCTTTATTCTGCGCCAATGCGGCGCCAAGCGCTGCGGTCGAGGTGGTCTTGCCGACCCCGCCCTTGCCGGAAGTTACAACGACTACCTTCCCCATATGGCTCTCTCCTGTTCGTGCGTGTTTATCTGTTATCAGCCGAGTTTTGCGGCCTTGATCGTATCGTCTTCCAGCCAGAGCTGAACGGGTTGCCCGCGCAGCTTGTCGTCAATGTCCTCAGCCACCTTGTAGACGCCGTCGATTGCCAGAAGCTCGGCCTCCAGCTTGCGGCAGAAGATGCGCGCAGAGACATTGCCGAGCGAACCGGCCATGGCCCGCCCGCGCAGCGCGCCATAAACATGGATCGAACCGCCAGCGATGATCTCCGCCCCCGAGGCGACCGAGCCGATGACGGTCACGTCACCTTCGGGAAACATGATCGACTGGCCGGAGCGCACGGGCTCGTTGATGACGAGCGACTGCACGACGGCGCGGATCTCGCCCGATGTACGGGGCTTCTCCTCCGGCAATTCGGCAACCACGGCGACCGGCTCGACCTCGACATCGGAAGCCGGCTTTCCGCCCTTCAGCGATGGGGGCATGCCCGGCTCGATCATCGAGGGACGAACGCCCTCGATGCCCATGATGCCGACATTGCGCTCCCTGAGCGCCGCCAGCAGGTCCTTCAGACCCGCCTTGTCGAGCGACAGTTCCGAAACATCGAGGACCACCGGCCGCGACAGGAAGAAGCCCGCCGAACGCGCCGCGAGATCATCGAGCCTTTCCAGCCATTGATCGACCGGAGCTTCGGGGGACAGGACGACTGCGAGGAAGGAGCGGCCTTTGATGCGGATGGAACGCTGGTCTGTTAGCACTTTGGTCATCTTGGTAAACAAATCGTTGACAATTAGGTACCTCGAATATGGTTAACAAATGGTTAACGCCACCCTCAAGAGAGGGAAATCGTTAAGAAAATTCCGCGTTCGAAACTCTCATGCAGAACCTTCTAGAACATCTGTTATCCCTTTGAATCTGGCCATTCCCTGACATATGAAGACAAAGGATAACAGCGCATCCTTGCTGCAGGCTGACTCCCGGTGTGGCTCTGTTCACCGCCGCCCTGCCTGCCGACGACCTCGACTCGCGTGAGTCTGACCGCGTCCGATTCCGGGACAACATCCCCCACCCGCGGCAGATGACTATCGGCCCTTGGCGGCTGAAAAACGATTCCGTTATGCCTGACAATACTGTAGAGACAGGCGAGGCCGACAGTTCAACGGAAGAATGAGATGCACAGCAAAGTTCCGCCGCAAAACCAGATTTTTTCGCAACAGTTTGCGGCCTTCCTGTTCGACATGGATGGCACACTCGTCAATTCGATCGCCGTCGTCGAGCGCGTATGGCGGGAGTGGGCAGTGGCGAATGGCATCGAGCCGAATGCCTTCCTGCAGCGCATTCACGGCATGCGAGCCTCGGAGGTTATCCGCCGTGAGGCCATTCCGGGTCTCGACGTGGATGAGCAGGCCGAAATGATCCTTCGTGCAGAGATGGATGATGTGGATGGCATTGTTCAGATACCGGGCGCCGGCGCTTTCCTGCAGTCGCTGCCGGCGGGCAAGTGGGCTATCGTGACGTCGGCCGTACGCGAACTGGCTGAACGCCGGCTCGCTGCGGCGGGCATTGCACCGCCGCCTGTCATGATCTGTGCGGAAGACGTGGTGAACGGCAAACCCGATCCTGAAGGCTATCGAAAAGCGGCCGAAAAGCTCGGCGTATCACCGCAAGACTGCATTGTCTTCGAGGACGCCCTCGCCGGCATCCAGGCGGGGGAAAACATGGGGGCGTCAGTGGTGGTCATCAACGCCACCCATTCGCATCCTATCGAAACGCCACACCTTTCCATTGGCGGCTATGGTGAGGTGAATGTAATTATCGACGGTAAAGACGGCCTGAAGCTGGCGACGGGCAGGGGCTGAAAAGCCTGCCCTCAAAGGGAAAGAAGCGATCGCTTGCCAGCCGATGTCGCGAACTGCTGGCAAGCCATCGCGCCCCGACATCATCCAAAATATTGAGAGAGGCAAAGTTTGCGACTTTGCCATCGTTCTCCACCCAGGGAATCCGGCTGCCCGGCCAGCTCGCGGCCAGAATGAGGAAATGGCAGAACCCCCGGGAGCCAGAGCCCCGGGGAGCGTGACAATACCGCCCCGCTGAGCCTCCTGACGACCTCCGTATATTTTTCATTAACGTCTAATTGACAGCGTCATCCAAATGCGCCCTAATGAAATTGGTAAGACAATCTTACCGCTTGCGCGATTGGGGGAGACTTTCGCGCTGGGAGGACATCATGTTTGTGGCTCTTGAGCCGCGCCGCCTTTACCGGCTGGTTGCGGAACAAATTCGCTTGCTCATCGAAAGCGGGGAACTGACGGACGGTCAGCGCCTGCCGGCGGAACGCGACCTTGCGGAACGCTTCGGCGTATCACGCCCCACGGTGCGGGAAGCGCTTATCGTTCTTGAAGTGGAAGGCCACATCCATATTCGCATGGGTTCGGGCGTCTATGTAAACGCAACCGGCAAACAGGGGAAAGAAAAGCCAACAGTGCCGGATGCGCATGGGCCTTTCGAAATCCTGCAGGCGCGTTGCATCATCGAAAGCGCTATCGCGGAGGAAGCCGCACGGCTCGCCACGCCGGAATGCATCGTCAAACTTGATGACATCATCGAGCGCATGGCCGGCGCACTCGACAATTCACCGCAGGCGCTCAATCTCGACCGGGCCTTTCACACCGCCATCGCCGACATCATCGGCAACTCGGCGCTCAACCGCTTTACCGGCCTGATCTATGACGAGCGCAGCCTGTCACCCTTTTTCGAAAAGCTCGCCAGCTATTTCGAAGGTCCGCACACCTGGAACCTCGCCGTGCAGGAACACCGGGTCATCCGCGACGCCATTGCCGCGAACGATCCGGAAGGTGCCCGCGAGGCGATGCGGCAGCATCTGACGCTGTCGCAGAAGAGATTTTCCGAAAGTTTCGGGGAGGAAACGCTCGGAGAAGAATAACCGCCGCCGCAACCGGCGACGGGAAAAACGGAAATCTGGCTTTAATTCGGGAGGAGTTAAGAATGAAAATCAGATTGTCGACTTTGATGGGCGCTACAGCGGCCATCCTGCTCTCGGCGCTTGCGGCGCAGGCGCAGACCGCACTGAAATGGGCACATGTCTACGAGACCTCAGAGCCGTTCCATACGGATTCGGTCTGGGCCGCGGAAGAGATCGCCAAGCGAACCGATGGCCGCTACAAGATCGATGTCTTTCCGGCCTCGCAGCTCGGCAAGGAAGCCGATATCAATCAGGGCCTGAAGATCGGCACCGTTGATATCATCATTTCCGGCTCGAGCTTTGCCGCGCGTGACTTCAAGCCGATCGGCGTCACCTATTTCCCTTAGAGCCTGATCCGAAATTAAGTTGAGTGGTGTCAGCGGGTTAGCTTGACGCCATCCCAAGTCGCTGATTCACGGGGTTTTGCAACAAACTTCCGGAGTTCGACGATGTGGACCGACACCACTCGGGCGCAGTATGCCCGTGCACAGCTGACTTTGCCAAGCGATTTGACTGACGCGGAATGGGCCGTGCTGGAGCCGTTTCTTCCGCAGCCTTCACAGGTTGGGCGTCCGCGGAAGTGGCCGCTGCGGCGCATCGTCGAGGCGATCCTGTATCTGCTGCGCGGAGGGCTGCCTTGGCGGATGTTGCCGCCCTGCTTTCCTCCGGTCTCGACGGTACGACGCTGGTTCTACCTGTGGCGCGACAATGGTCTGTGGCTTTCGCTCAATCATGCTCTGCTTCTGATCGGCCGGGAAGCGGCAGGGCGCGAAGCGTCGCCCAGTGCAGGAGTGATCGACAGCCAGAGTGTCAAAACCACCGAGAGCGGCGGGCCTCGGGGCTACGATGCGGGCAAGAAAATCAAGGGGCGCAAGCGCCACATCCTGACCGACACAGACGGCAACCTGGTTCATGCTGTGATCCACACCGCCGACATCCAGGATCGCGACGGGGCACCGTTCGTCCTCGCCGAAATAATCCGCCGCTTCCCGTGGCTGCGGCACGTCTTCGCCGATGGTGGGTATGCCGGTGACAAGCTCCGGGAGGCACTGCGCAAGATCGGAAAGAGCAAATGGACCATCGAAATCATCAAGCGGTCCGACGCCGCGAAAGGCTTCGAGGTGCTGCCGCGCCGCTGGGTGGTGGAACGAACCTTCGCATGGCTCAGCCGCAACCGACGTCTCGCCAAGGACTTCGAACAAACCATCGCCTCAGCAACCGCCTGGCTGTTCATCGCATCAATCCAGCTCTTCACACGCCGTATCGCAAGAGCATGAAATTACACGAGATAGTTTTGAATCAGACTCTTACATCTTCCGCGATCCAAGCCATCTGATCGCCTATACCAAAAGCGATATCTTCAAGCGGCTCGCCAAGGGTTACGAAGACAAGACCGGCAACCATATCGCTGCCGTCAGCTATTACGGCACACGCCACACAACATCGAACAAGCCGATTGCCACCTGCGCCGACATGGGCGGGCTGAAAATGCGCGTGCCTGATGTTCCGGCATACCTCGCCATGCCACGCGCCTGCGGCGCCAACACGACCCCGATTGCATTTGCGGAAGTCTATCTGGCGCTGCAGAACGGCACCGTCGATGCGCAAGAAAACCCGCTCACCACCATCGAGGCGAAGAAGTTCTTCGAAGTGCAGAAGAACATCGTCCTGACAGGCCACATCGTCGACCACCTCAATACAGTGATATCGAAGAACCTGTGGTCCAAGCTGTCAGATGAAGACAAGAAAATCTTTACCGAAGTCATGCAACAGGCTGCCGAGCGCACCACCAAGACCATCGAAGGCCGCGAGAAAAGCCTCGTCGAAGACTTCAAGAAGCGCGGCCTGACCGTCGCCGAAGTCGACAAGGCCGACTTCGAGAAGAACGTCCTCGAAAAAGTGAAGTTCGAGGACTTCGGTTACGACAAGGCCGACTGGGAAGCCATTCGCGCCGTCAAGTGAAGCAAGATCCGGTGCGGCTCCCTTGCCGCACCGCCCTTTCTCTCCAGACGGGATATCTCAATGTCGCAGGAAATTCATACTCAGGTCACGCCTGAGGAACTCGCCCATACGTTCGACGAGGCGCCGCCGGAGGTCGATCTCAAGGTCTATTCATTCGAAGACTGGGTTACGCTTGGCCTCTTCTGGCTGATGACGGGCTGCGTGTTCCTTCAATTCTTCACCCGCTACGTGCTCAACGACAGCTACGCCTGGACGGAAGAAATCGCCGTCAACTGCCTGATCGGCGTCGTCTTTTTAGGTTCGGTCATGTGCGTGCGCATGTCGCGCCACATCCAGGTTGATGTGCTTTATCACTATGTGCCGCCGCAGGTGGCCCGCGCCATGTCGATCCTCGTCGATGTGCTGCGGATTCTGTTCTTCGCCTACACCTCTTGGCTGATGTGGCGCTACATGGAAATCGTCGCGGATGAGGAGATGGTCACCGTCGCCCTGCCGCGCAGCATCGTCTTTTATACGGTTCTGGCCGCTTTCGTTCTGATGTTCTTCCGGTCGGTACAGGTGTTCATCGCCAATATGCAGCGCGGTTATTCCGTTCTGGAGCGGCCCGAAGAATTCCAGAGCGCGGGGGATTGATCACATGCTGCTTCTCATCGGCTCCTTTCTTCTCCTGATGGTGATCGGCCTGCCGGTCGCCATTTCCATGGCCTCGGCTTCTCTGCTCTACATCGTGTTTTATAATGTCGCGCCCGATATCATAGCGGCGCAGCGCCTGATCGCGGGTGTGGAAAGCGTCCCGCTTTTGGCCGTGCCATTTTTCATCCTTGCCGGTAATCTCATGAACACGGCCGGCGTGACGGGACGTATCTATTCCTTCGCCGTCGCGCTCGTCGGCTGGATGAAGGGTGGTCTCGCCCAGGTCAACATCATCGGTTCGGTGATCTTTTCCGGCATGTCGGGGACCGCGCTTGCCGATGCGGCCGGTATCGGCACCATCGAGATCAAGGCCATGAAAGACCACGGTTATCCGGTCGAAGCGGCCGTCGGCGTCACCGCCGCCTCCGCAACGCTCGGGCCGATCTTTCCGCCATCGCTGCCCTTCGTCATCTACGGCATGATGGCCAATGTCTCGATCGGCGCATTGTTCATGGCCGGCATCATTCCCGGCGTCGTCATGACGCTTCTGATGATGATCACGGTTGCGGTCTTCGCCTATATCAAGGGCTGGGGCTCCGATACACCGTTCAGCCTCAGAACGATCTTCGGCGCATCGATTGAAGTCTTCGTGGTGATGATGGTGCCGCTCGGCATCTATATCCTCACGGCGCTTGGTCTTTCCCTCAACCTGTCGATCCTGATCGTGCTGGTCATCCTGCTCGCCTGCGACTGGTATTTCGACTTCTCAGCCGTGATGGCGTTGATGACGCCCGTGATCCTGATCGGCGGCATGACCATGGGCTGGTTCACACCGACGGAGGCAGCCGTCGCGGCCGTTCTCTGGTCGCTGTTCCTGGGCCTCGTCCGCTATCGCACGATGACCTTCAAGACGCTGGCGAAATCGACCTTCGACACGATCGAAACCACCGCATCCGTGCTCTTCATCGTTGCGGCGGCCTCGGTCTTCGCATGGCTGCTGACCGTTAGCCAGGCAGCGCAGCTTCTGTCGGCGGCGATCCTGACGATCACGGACAGCAAATGGATTTTCCTGGTGCTGGTCAATCTCCTGATGCTGTTCGTGGGCTGCTTCCTCGATACGATTGCGGCCATCACCATCCTCGTGCCGATCCTTCTGCCGCTGGTGCTGCAGTTTCATATCGATCCGGTGCATTTCGGCCTCATCATCACGCTCAACCTGATGATCGGTCTGCTGCATCCGCCGCTCGGCATGGTGCTGTTCGTGCTCTCGCGCGTGGCAAAACTCTCCGTCGAACGCACGACCATCGCGATCCTGCCATGGCTGGTGCCTCTGTTCGTCGCGCTGTTGCTGATCACCTTCATTCCGGCAATCACCCTGTGGCTGCCGACCGAGATGGGCCTGATCCGCTGACGAGGCACCCTGCCCGCGCGGTTCGCCGCGCGGGGTCATCATTCCATATCAAGACATAAGGGCATGGTCATGCAGACACGCGTGGCACGTCTATACGGCGAAAAGGACATTCGCGTCGAAACAGAGGATCTCGCTGAGCCGGGACCCGGCGAGGTGCTGCTCGCAATGGCAGCGGGCGGCATCTGCGGCTCTGATCTTCATTATTATCAGGATGGCGGTTTTGGCCCGGTCAGGGTGCGCGAACCGATCATCTCCGGGCATGAGGCATCCGGCCATGTGCGGGCGCTGGGGGAAGGCGTCAGCGGGCTCGCCATCGGCCAGCTCGTCGCCGTCAATCCCTCGCAACCCTGCGGCCATTGCCAGTTCTGCCTGAAGGGCCAGCCGATCCATTGCCTCGACATGCGCTTCATGGGCAGCGCCATGCGCCTGCCGCACGAACAGGGCATGTTCCGCGACCGGCTGGTGGTTCCGGCCAAACAATGCGCGCCATTTCCAGCCGATACCTCAGCTGCTGAAGCGGCCTGCACTGAGCCGCTTGCAGTCTGTCTGCATGCCGTCGCCCAGGCTGGCGATCTCACCGGCGCTAAGGTGCTGGTGACGGGAGCCGGCCCAATCGGCCTCTTGACCATCGCCGCCGCCCGCCATGCGGGCGCAAGTATCATCGTCGCAACCGATCTGACCGATGCGGCGCTGGAACGCGCACCAGCCATGGGTGCGGACCGCACGATCAATGTCGCAAAGGACGCCGAGGCGCTTTTGCCGTACCAGGATGACAAGGGCTATTTCGACGTCATTTTCGATTGCTCCGCGGCAGCCCCCGCGCTCCGCACCGCCTTTGCCTGCGTGCGCCCGCGCGGCACCATCGTACAGGTGGGCGTAACCGGTGACATCACCATTCCGCTCAATACGCTGGTGGGCAAAGAAATTCTCTGGCGCGGTTCGCAGCGCTTTCATGATGAATTCGCCATCGCCGCCGGGCTGATCTCAACGCGCAAGATCGATGTGCGGCCGATCATTTCCCACAGCTTCCCGCTCGATGAGGCGAAGGCCGCATTCGAGCAGGCCGGAGACCGCTCCACCGCTTGCAAGGTGCAACTGACTTTTTCCGCAGACGTAATTTTTGAGGACGAAATATGAGACATACATGGCGCTGGTTCGGTCCGGTCGACAAGGTCACGGTTCAGGATGCGGCTCAGGCGGGCGCAGAAGGCATTGTCAGCGCGTTGCACCACATCGCCACCGGCGATGTCTGGCCGGTGGACGAAATAACCAGGCGGCATGAGGCCATCAAGGCCGGCGGGCTTTATTGGGACGTGGTGGAAAGTGTGCCCGTCTCCGAGGACATCAAGACCCAGACGGGCGACTGGAAAACCCATATCGCCAACTGGCAGGAAACGCTGCGCCGCCTCTCGGCGTCAGGCATCCGCACCGTCTGTTACAACTTCATGCCCGTGCTGGACTGGACCCGCACCGACCTGCGCTGGGAAACGAAACACGGCGCGAAAGCGATGCGCTTCGACCTGACCGATTTCGCTGCCTTTGATATTCACATTCTCAAGCGCCCGGACGCGACACGGGATTATCCCGACTGGTTGCTGGAGGATGCGGCAAAGCGGTTCACCGGGATGCCCGACACAAAAATCGTCGCGCTATCACGCAATATCGGTGCTGGCCTGCCCGGCTCGGCGGATGGCTATACCCTGCCGGAACTCATCGAAAAGCTGCGTTCCTACCATGGCGTTAATCGCGAAAGGCTTCAGCAGAACCTGATCGATTTTCTCTCCGAGGTGACGCCGGTTGCTGAGGAAGTGGGCATCAATATCTGCGCCCATGGCGATGATCCGCCCTGGCCGCTTCTCGGCCTGCCGCGTATTCTCTCAACGGAGGCGGATTACGCCCATATGCTCTCGCAGGTCGACAGCCGCGCCAACGGCGTCACGCTCTGCACCGGCTCTCTCGGTGCGCGCGCGGATAACGACCTGCCCTTCATTGCCAGCCGTTTTGCAGATCGAATCCATTTCGTGCATCTGCGCAACGTGACGCGCGACACGGACACCGTGCCCTGCTCCTTCTTCGAGGACGAACATCTGGAAGGCGGAACCGACATGGTCGCCGTCATTGCCGCCCTCATCACCGAAGAAGCCCGCCGGCGAGCGGAGGGCCGTGAAGACCACACAATTCCGATGCGGCCGGATCACGGGCAGGAAATTCTCGACGACCTCACGCGCGGCGCCCAGCCCGGTTACCCCGCCATTGGGCGATTGAAGGGATTGGCTGAGCTGCGCGGCATCGAGCGTACGCTGTCACACAGCCACTTCGGTCTCGCGAATGGGAATGGCTAATCGGAAATCTGACCGCAGGGGATGTGTCAGCCTGCGGCCATCTTCGCCCGAAACATGAGGTAGGAATAGGCGGCCAATCCGCCGGTAACAGCCCCGGCGGCCTTCACGGCTGCGTCGGTCAGATGCGGATGGCGTGTCGGCGACAGGAATTGCAGCGCCTCAATGCCAAAAGCCGCAACAATGCCCGCGACGATGATGGCAAGCCAGTAACGCGGATAGGCGAGCACGAAGGCGGCCGAACAGAGGGCGAAGGCACCCGCGCGGTCGATGCCAACCGTCGTCAATGTGTGGGGCCTCAGCCCAATGGGGCTGACAGTCACGATTACAATCAACAGAAGAAGCGACCAGGCAACATATTTCGGAAATCTGTTTGTCATCATGGCGTCACATTAGAGCGTCGCGTGCGTAAACGGAAGCAGGTCTTTTTCACGCTTCGCCCAATTAATCACACTTTTTGGTCAGATAGTTGAAAAACCGGCTTTCGCTCAGGCCCTACACGGGCTAAGGCAGAAGGCAACCGGGCGAGGATCGCGGCTGATGGCGCTTGCGCTGTCGCCTTTCGGTGCAACGTCACGGTGTCGGGTGGGTTTTCCACACAGGATCAGTTTTCAGGGAAGAGCACAATGAGTTTCAAGCCGCACGGCAAACATCTGGTTGCAGGAGAATGGGTCGCAACGGAAGCAAAATTCCGCAGCGAGCCTGCACATGGCGAAGCTTTCGATTTTTCGGTCGGCACCGTCGATCTGGTGAATGCCGCCTGTGAGGCAGCTGAAGAAGCCTTCTGGAGCTACGGTTACACCACCCGCGAAGAGCGCGCCGCATTCCTCGACACCATTGCCGATGAGATCGAAGCCCGCGCCGACGCCATCACCGAAATCGGTTCCTCCGAAACCGGCCTGCCCGCTGCCCGTCTGCAGGGCGAACGCGGCCGCACCGTCGGTCAGCTCCGCCTGTTTGCCTCGCATATCCGCAAGGGCGACTATCTCGATCGTCGCCACGACGAAGCACTGCCGGATCGCCAGCCGCTGCCGCGCCCGGATATCCGCCTGATGCAGCGTCCGATCGGCCCTGTCGCCGTTTTCGGCGCGTCGAACTTCCCGCTCGCCTTCTCCACGGCCGGTGGTGACACCGCTGCGGCTCTGGCTGCCGGTTGCCCTGTTGTCGTCAAGGGTCACTCCGCCCATCCCGGCACCGGTGAAATCGTTGCCGAAGCGGTTCTTGCCGCCGTCAAGAAGCACAATCTGCATCCCGGCGTCTTCTCGCTGATCCAGGGCGGCCGCCGCGATGTCGGTTCCGCGCTCGTGCAGCATCCGCGCATCAAGGCGGTCGGCTTCACCGGTTCGCTCGCCGGCGGCCGCGCACTGTTCGATCTCTGCGCCCAGCGCCCCGAGCCGATCCCCTTCTTCGGCGAACTGGGTTCCGTCAACCCGATGTTCCTGCTGCCGGAAGCCGTTGCCAACCGCGGCGAAGCCATTGCCAAGGGCTGGGCCGGTTCGCTCACCATGGGTGCGGGCCAGTTCTGCACCAACCCGGGCATTGCCGTCATTCTCTCCGAGCAAGCGGATGCGGTTGCTGAAACCGCACGTGCGGCCCTGTCGGAAGTCGGCCCTCAGGTCATGCTGACCGACGGCATCGCCGCCGCCTATCGTGATGGCCGTGATCGTATCGCTGCCGGCAACGGCGTGCGCGACGTGCTGACCACCACCTGCAACCTGCGCAATGCAACGCCGTATCTCTATCAGGTCGCAGGCAAGGACTGGGTTGCCAACCATGCGCTTGCTGAAGAAGTCTTCGGACCCCTTGGCCTGATCGTGACTGTTGATAGCACCGAAGAAATGCTTGAGGTTGCCAGGAGCTTCGAAGGCCAGCTGACGGCGACAATGCATCTCGATGCAGGCGACGCCGAACTCGCCCGCAAGCTGCTGCCGATCCTGGAACGCAAGGCCGGCCGCGTGCTCGCCAACGGTTTCCCGACCGGCGTGGAAGTTTCCGAAGCCATGGTTCACGGTGGCCCCTACCCGGCCTCCACGAACTTCGGCGCAACCTCTGTCGGCACCATGTCGATCCGCCGCTTCATGCGCCCGGTTTCCTATCAGAATATTCCCTCGGACGTTCTGCCGGAAGATATTCGCTAATAAAAAAGGGGAGGCGCTCACACGCCTCCCCTGTTCTTCGTCTAACCCGTAGTCTCAGGCAGACTGCACGGCCTGTATCTTCTCGATACCCCCGACGATGCCGGCGAAATCCTGCCAGACGCCCTGGGCGCCCTTGCGCCATTCATCCAGCGCTTCCGGCTGCAGCACCTTGCCCCCCTTGGAAAGCGCAAGCTCAACGGACTTCGTTTCATCTTCAACGATCAGCTGGTTGAAGTACTTCGCGCCTTCGCTAGAGGCCTCCGACAGCACTTTCTTTTCTTCGTCATCCAGCTGGTTCCAGAAGGTCGCGCCATAATAAACGACGCCTGAGGCCCAGATGTGACCGGTTTCGGTCAGATAGGGCACGACCTCGTAAAGCTTGAAGCCGGCATAGGCGGATTTGGTGAGGTCCATGGCGTCGGCCACGCCTGTCGCCAGCGCATTATAGGTCTCGGTGATCGGAATACCGACCGGCGTGGTGCCGAAGGCGCTCCACAGCTTGGTGTGCAGCGGGCTCTGGATGACGCGGATCTTCTTGCCTTCCAGCTGCTCGGGGCGTGTTACCGGTTCCTTAGTCAGCAGATGGCGCGCGCCGTAATTGATGAAATCGGCAGCGATGAATTGCTGGGCGGCGAGCTTCGTCTTCAACTCGTTGCCAGTCTCGCCGGTTACCACCTTGCGCACGTGCTCCCCATCACGGAACAGGAAGGGCAGATCGAGGATCTGCAATTCCGGCACCCAGCCTGAAAGCGAGGAAACGGTTGAAAGACTGGCCTGAACCGATCCCAGCCGAATATTCTCCGCCACTTCCTTCTCGCCGCCCAGCGCACCGCTCTTTACGATATTGAACCGGAAGCGACCGGGCAGCTTCGCTTCCACCAGCTCACTGATCTTCACCCAGATTTTCGTCTCCGGCTTGTCGTCAGCGAAAAGCGACGCAACGGTGAGGCTGCGGGTTCTGGCACTAGCCGTACGCACGAAGGCCGGTGCGGCGAGCGTTGCCGCGCCGAGAGCGGAGAGTTTGAGGAGATGACGACGGTCGATAATAGTCATGAATAAAGCCCCGGATTAGAAGAAAATGGCCCAGACGCACAGAATGGCGAGGGAAACGAGAAGGGAGAGGAGATAGGGAACGACGGCCCGGAAAAGGGCTGTCGCCGGAATGCGGGTGACGCCGCTCACCACAAAGATCAGCATGCCGAGCGGCGGTGTCAGGCCGTGGATCATGAGATTGACCACGAGGATGACACCGAAATGGATGGGATCGATACCGGCTGCCACGGCAGCGGGCAGAAGGATCGGCCCGAACAGCAGGATGGCAGCACCGATATCAAGCACAAGACCGACCACGAGCAGAATGAGGTTGGACAGCAGAAGCACCGCGATCTTGCTGCCACCGAGCAATGTCACGAAGTCGGTGACAAGACCGGAGACATTATCGACCGCCAGGAGAAAGGCGAAGGGGCCAGCCGTGCCGATCAGAAGGCCGATCGCAGCTGCTTCACCCGCCGATTGGCGGAAGGTTGTAAAAATACGGCCCGCGCCCAGCCGGTATCCGAAGCCGAGAAGCAGCGTGTAAAGCGCTGCAAGCGCTGCGGCTTCCGTGGTCGTGACGACGCCAATGCGGATGCCGACCACCACGATGACGCCAAGACCGAAGGCAGGTATCGCAGCCACGGCCGAGCGCCACCGCTCAGAGCCCGTCGCGCGAGGCAGGGTATCAACGCTGCGCACGCTGAAATGGATCGCCACCGCCAGGCAGACCGCCATCAACCCGCCCGCAAAGAATCCGCCGACCAGCAGCGACCCGACCGAAAGGTTGGTGGCCGTTGCGAGGATGAGGAATGCGATGGAGGGCGGAATGACGTTGTCCAGCACGGAAGTGGCGGCGATGATCGCACCCGCCTGCGCGGGTGGATAACCATGCTTGACGAGTTCCGGCTGGAAGGTGGAGGCGCCGAAGGCAGCATTGGCGACTGAAGAACCGGAGGCGCCAGAAAATAGCACGCTCGTCAGAAGCGTCGTCTGGGCCAGCCCCGCCCGTCGGTGGCCGACCATGGAGGCGGCAAAACGGACGAGCTGGTTTGCGACGCCCGATTCCGTCAGCAGACTTCCCGCCAGCAGGAAGAAGGGGATGGCGAGCAGCAGGAATTTCGACATGCCTGTGACCGTGGAGGAAACGATGGCCGGCTCCGGCAAAGTACTGCCGAAGGCAATCGCCACATAGGCGGCGGCGAGGAAGGCGTGGGCAAGCGGCGCGGCCAAAACCAGCCCCACGGCTGCCGTCAGCGCCAGAAACAGGCTAGGCGGCAGGGTCGTATCGACGAAAATTTCCGGCAGGCTCACATAGGAAACAACAGCAATGACGACGGAGAGCAGAACAGCAAACGCCTTGCCTTCACTGACGCGCTGAAGCGCGAGATAAACAAAAATCAGTGCGCCACCCGCACCAAGAAAACCGAAACGCACCCATTCCGGCAGACCAAGCGTCGGGGACGTCCCGCCCAGCATTGCCGCAATTTCTACCCCGCCGAAGGCGAGTATGAGCGCGGCAACGAACGAGAAAGCATCGGCCAGGACTTCCGTGGCAGCATGGAAACGTTCCGGCAGGAAGCGCACAAAAACATCGAGCCGCATCGCAAGCGCGCTTTTGAGACTGAGAGGCGCGCCGACAGCGATCATCGCGACATTAAGCCAGATGCCCAGATCTTCCGCGCCGATGAAGCCGGTGTGAAACAGATAACGCAGGGTGACATTGACCAGAACCACCACGAGCAGCGTGGCAAGGATTGCTGCCGCGACCGCACCGAGTACCCTGTCCAGAATGGCGAGCAGCCGCCCTGCCACACGCTGCGGGCCGATGCGCCCTTGTACCGATGTCGTTGCGGGACTCGCCATCATGTCTTTCTTCTCCACTCCCGAAGCCATGCTCATGAGGCCTTGGCCGAGAGGTCACGGTCGAACAATGTCGACCACGTGAATTGTTTTGCCGCCGAAACCTCACGCGATACGTCAAGACGCGGAAGCACCTTTTCCCCGAAACGGAAGGCTTCTTCCAGCAATGGCATGCCGGACAGGATAAAGGTGTTCACGCCCGCCTTCTTATAGGCCTCCAGCGTGCGGATGACAGTATCGGGCGAGCCGACGATAGCTGTTCCCGGACCTGGACGAACGAGACCGATGCCGGCCCAGAGATTTGGCGCTATTTCAAGATCGCGCAGGTTCTCCGGCTTCTGGCCGCCATGCATCGCCGTCATGCGCTGCTGGCCGACGGAATCGGTCTTGCCGACGAAACGCTGGTTGGCGGCAATCGCTGCCTCATCCATGCGCCCGTAGAGATCGGCGGCGGCGGCCCAGGCCTCTTCATCCGTATCGCGCACGATAACATAAAGGCGAATACCGTATTCCAGTTCTCGACCGAGCTTTTCCGCCCGCGCCTTGACGAGATCGACCTTCGCGCCAATCTGATCAGGCGTTTCGCCCCATGAGAGATAGGTCTCGACATGTTTGGCCGCAACGTCGATGGCCTTGTCCGAAGAGCCGCCAAACCACAGCGGCGGCGGCTCGATGCCCTGCCCCACCGGCAGAGCGAGCTTTGCGCCCTGCGTCTGGAAATAATGCCCGTTGAAATCCACCGTCTCGCCGGCGAAAAGCCGGTGCCAGATTTGCAGATATTCATCCGCCATCTCGTAACGCTCGTCATGCGGCATGGTCATGCCGTAGGCGCCGAGCATCTTCGCATCGCCCGAGACGACATTGATAAGCAGGCGCCCGCGCGAAAACTCCTGAAGCGTTGCCGCCATCTTGCCAAGCAGCGTTGGCGCGATCAGGCCCGGATGAATGGCGACCAGCAGCTTCAGCCGCTCGGTATAGGAAAGAAGCGCACCCGCCAGAACCCAGACGTCATGCGCCCCGGTGGCAAACAGCGCCCCGGTATAACCGAGCTGGTCGTAAGCGAGCGCCAGTTGCTTGTAATAACCGAGATCGACCCTGCGGGAGCCTTCCGGCTGCCAGGGATAGGCGCCGTCGGGGGCGCACATGTACCAGAAAACATTCATCTGTCACCTCCGACGCTGGCTGATTGCGGGGCCGGGCTTTGCCCGGTCTGAACCGGTAAAGAGAAATGGCCGTGCCTGTAAAGCGTATCGGCCTCCTCCTGCTGTTCGGCAAGAATATTTTGAGTGGCGGGCACGACTGAAAGATCGCGAGAGCGCAATACCTTTGCCCAGGACGAAGCGTCGCCTTCGCTGCCAGGTTCGGCGGCGAGCAGCGCAGCCGCCTGCTCTACATTAGCCATAACGGCGCGGCCGACGCGGTCCAGTTCAGCCGCAATCGCTTGCCTCGTTTCAGGCGCAAGAGCGTGACGATCCAGCGTCCAGAATAGCGAACGGTTGGGAATGGTGGAGCCGCAGCGAACCAAAAGACTGATTTCTTCATGGGTCAGAGCCTTTTCCAGCCGCGGCGACATCGTCACCCAGGCATCGACGCGACCTTCCACGAGGTCCCTCAGGCTGTCACTGTCGCCGCTTTCTATCCGGCTGACATCCGAGAGGCCAAGCCCCGCTCCTTCCAGGCTGCGCGCCAGAAGATAGGTATGAAACGATCCGTCGATCAGGGATATGCGTTTTCCCGAGAGATCGGCGGCGGAACGGATCGGGCTGTCGCGCCGCACGAGGATCGCGCCATTGGCCGGCCGCGGTGCGGAGGCGGCAATATAGACCGCCGAGAGCCCGCGCGCATCCGCCTCGATGGGCGGTGTCGACCCAGTGCCGCCGAAGTGTATTTCGCCCTTTTCCAGAAGCGCCGCGGTATCGCGCCCTTCTCTATAGAGCACAAATTCAGGCTCGAATGCCTTAAAAGAACCGGGCCAGAGCCGGGCGAGCCGCAAATGCAGATTGTTGGGATGGACCCCGATTTTCATGTCGACACCTCATTTCACGATCAATCTACTTTTTTATAGAGTGTTTTCGAGAAACGTTTTGGCGACCCCCGGGCGGAAAGCGAAAGAGAAATCTACTAATCCTGTAGATTTTAAAAAATGCCTGATTGAGCTGGCATGATATTTATCAAACCATTGAAATTTATCGCCACACAATTTACTTTTTTATAGTTTGAAAAGTGGGCCTCTTCAGTCGTGACCAAACCGGTTTCCAATCTCATCTGCCGCAGCGTCGTTGAAGCAAGCGAGCTCCTGAAGCTTGTGGCCAATGCCAACCGTCTGGCCATCGTCTGTTACCTCATGGAAACGGAAGCCTCCGTTTCCGCACTCGAATATGAACTCGGCATCCAGCAGCCGACGCTTTCACAGCAGCTTGCCGAACTGCGCGATGCGGGGGTCATCGAGGGCACGCGGGAGTGCAAGGCGGTGATCTATCGTGTTACCGATCTGCGTATTGTCCAGTTGGTTCTGACATTACGCGGCCTCTATGCTGATCTTTCCGATGTGACCGGCAAGAAAGGCAGGCGCGCTTTGCCGCTGGAGGAGGCAATGTTCGACTAACATGATCGACCTTTACACCTGGATCACGCCGAACGGCCTCAAAATCTCGATTGCGCTGGAAGAACTTGGCTTGCCCTATCGCAGCCATGCCATCGACATCGAAAAGGGCGAGCAGTTCTCGGCCGAGTACAGTCGCATCAGCCCTGGCTCCAAAATCCCTGCAATCGTCGATCACGACGATGGCACCGTTTTAACAGAGTCCAACGCAATCCTGATCTATCTCGCGGAAAAAGCCGGACGGCTCATTCCCGTCTCTGCCGCGGCACGCCTGACAGTCACCGAGTGGCTGATGTGGCAGGCCGCCAACTTCGGCCCGACACTCGGTTACGCCCATTATTTCCTGACATACAATACAGGAAAGGCACCCTTCGCCGAAACCCGTTTCGCCTCGGATGCCGAGCGCCTCTACCGGACGCTGGACGACCGCTTGGCAGAGCGCGGGTTCGTCGCCGGCGATTTTTCAATAGCCGATATCGCCATCTGGCCATGGGTTTCGCGTTTCGCCCGTCATAAAATCGATCTCGCTGATTTTCCCGCAGTAAACCGCTGGTATCGCCAGCTTGGACAGCGCGAAACCTTCCAGCGCGGTTATCGCGTGCCATTTGTGACATCTGACGTTCCGGGGCTTTGATCGCTCAGCTGGCGACAAGATGGCCGGGTGAGACTTCGCGATATTCCCGCGGCTTCACGGAATAATCGACTGAGCGGATCGGACTTTTCAACTCGTCATTGGCGGCACCGCGACGCGTGTTTCTGCGGTCCGGGTCCGGCACCGGCACGGCCGCCATCAGCTTGCGGGTATAGTCATGCTGCGGGTTGTCGAAGACAGCCGCACGCGGGCCGATTTCGACGATCTCGCCGAGATACATCACCGCCACCCGGTGGCTGACGCGCTCCACCACCGCCATGTCATGGCTGATGAAAAGAAAGGCGAGATCGAGGCTCTGCTGCAAGTCCAGCATCAGGTTGATGACCTGCGCCTTGATCGAGACATCCAGCGCCGAAACGCTCTCATCAGCGACGATCACCTTGGGCTGGAGTGCCAGCGCGCGGGCGATGCAGATGCGCTGTCGCTGACCGCCGGAAAACTCGTGCGGGTAACGCGCCGCCATATCGGGCGAGAGCCCGACCTTTTCCAACATGTCGGCCACCACATCCTTCGCCTCGCGGGCGCTGCCCATACGGTGTTCCAGAAAAGGTTCGGCGATCGCCGCGCCCACCGTCATGCGCGGGTTGAGTGAGGCAAAGGGATCCTGAAAGATCATCTGCACCGTCTTGCGCATCTCTCGCATGCCAGACTTGTCGAGGGCGAGAATATTCTCGCCGTTCACCACCACGGAACCGGCATCCGGCTCAATGAGCCGCATGATGGCGCGACCGGTGGTCGACTTGCCGCAGCCGCTTTCGCCCACCAGTGACAACGTCTCCCCGGCCCTCAGATCGAAGGACACGTTTTCCACCGCATGCACGCGGCCGCTGAGCCGCCCCAAGAGACCGGAGTGGATATCGAAGCGCTTGGTCAGCCCCTCAACTTTCAGCACCGGCTGGGCTGCGGCATTGACGGTATCGGCCGGACGCGCCGGTTCCTGCGTTTCTCCCGTGGTGGTGTTGACAATGGGAAACCGCAGCGGCCTTCCTCGCCCGTCATGGAACCGAGAACCGGAACCGCGGACAACAGTGCACGCGTGTAGGGATGTTTACCGCGATGGAAAATATCCGCGGTCGCGCCGACTTCCACCTGCTCGCCACGATACATGACGACCGTGCGATCGGCGATCTCAGCCACCACGCCCATGTCATGGGTGATGAACAGGACGGAGGTACCTTCCTCTTCCTGAAGTGTCTTGATGAGATCGAGGATCTGGCCCTGAATGGTGACGTCAAGCGCCGTCGTAGGCTCATCCGCGATCAGCAGCTTCGGTTTGGAGGCAAGCGCCATCGCGATCATCACGCGCTGGCGCATGCCGCCGGAAAACCGATGTGGATATTCATCGAAACGCGAGGCGGCGGAGGGTATGCGGACTTTTTCGAGCAGGCGGATCGTCTCCGCTCGCGCTTCCGCTTTCGACATGGGCTGGTGGCACAGAAGAGCCTCGGAAATCTGGTCACCAATTGTGAAGAGCGGGTTGAGGCTTGTCATAGGCTCCTGAAAGATCATGGCCACCTCATTGCCCCGCACCCGCCGCATGGCGTCCTCTGAAAGTGACAGGAGGTTGCGCCCGCCGAGCAGGATTTCGCCCTGAACCCTGCTGCTTTCGCGGTCCAGCAGCCGCATGATCGAAAGCGATGTCACGCTTTTGCCCGAGCCGCTTTCGCCAACGATCGCAACCGTCTCGCCTGGCGCGACATCAAAGGAAATATCGCGCACCACCGGTTTCCAGCCGCCATCCACGTGAAAGGACGTGGTGAGGTTGCGGACGGAAAGCACGGCATCTTTTGCACCAAGCGGTACTGCCTGCGGCATGGTCATGATCGTTCCCTTCTTTTCTTCTCGTTTGAATTCAGGCACGGCGTCACGGCCTGTGTCTTCTCCCCGTCGGGGAGAAGGTGGCCCGAAGGGTCGGATGAGGGGGCGACGTTCACGATAGATCGCACCCCTGCCCCTCATCCCGCTGCCGCGACCTTCTCCCCGGCGGGGAGAAGAAACTCGCGGCACCCGCTCGTTCGATATGCAGTCGTTATTAGTCCGGCCAGTGCAGCATGCCGTCGAAACGGTGGCGGCTGCGGTCTTCGAACGGTGTCGCAATTACCTCGTTGGAGGCGCGTGCCTTGTCCAGTTCCTCCGCCAGACGGGACGCAACGATAGTCTCCTGGCCGGGATGCAGATTGCAGGGGTCGAGATAGAAATAGCGATGTTCCACCTCGTGATCGCGGGTGATGATCGGCGGGTTACCCTTGGCCAGCGCCGTCGTCAGGTCCCATGCCGTGATATGCGCATCTTCGGCATTGATGATAACGCGCAGCCGGTCGAGCGGGTTGTTGGTCGGGTCGGGCTCGATCAACGCCGTCACGCCCGGCCGTCCATCCAGCGTCCTTTTCCAGAGGTTGAGATAACCGGTTTCCCGTTCGCGAATTCCGGCATGGTCCCGCTTTTCCCAGGCCTCAAGCGCCGCCATGACACCATAGATACTTTCCTTGCCGACTTTCATGCCGCGGCCGATGCCCATATTCTGAAGGAAAGCATGACGCACCAGTTCCTTCTTACCCGCGACGATGCCCGAGGTGGGGCCGCCGAGGAACTTGTGGCCGGAATAGAGCACGACATCCGCACCCGTGGCCAAAAACAGCTTCAGGTCGTATTCGGAAGCGGCATCGACAATGACAGGGACACCCTTGGCGTGGGCGATCTCGACGAATTCGGAAAGATGCAGCAGACCGTAATCCACCACATGATGCGAGACGACATAGACAGCGGCAGCCGTCTTTTCGGTGATGGCGTTTTCCATATGGAAACGATGGGTCGATGTTGCCTGCCCGATCAGCACCACCTTGCCGCCGCCGAGCCGGATGGCCTGATCCACCGGCGCGCCATAACTCACCACATGCCCCATCTGCACCAGCACTTCGTTCTTCTCGGGCGCGACATCGGGCAGCTTTTCGATGGCCAGCAGATTATTGCCGGTAATGGCGCCCGCCACCGCAAGGCTGATGCCGGAGGAGCAGGACGCCGTGACGAAACCGGCCTCGCCGCCCGTCAGCCTTGCAATGATCGCGCTTGCCTTGCGTTGCAGATCATTGATCTCGACGAATTGCGGCAGGATGGCCGCCATGGCTTCAACCGCTTCCGGAACGACGATGGAAGCGCCGAGCGAGGTCATGGTGCCCGAGACGTTGATGACCGGGCGAAGGCCGATCCTGCTTCTGATATCCTCGGTCATGTCTTTCTCCTGTCTTTGCGATGCGATGGGCATCGACATATATGCCATAATAATGTAATAGCTTCTCAAAACTGATGAGGAGCCAAAATTGGACGCCCATAAGCTGGACGAAACGCCTTTATCCGCCCTTCCTGATACGGCGGAAAACCCGGACGCGAAGGCGGCCAAGCGCTCTCGCGTCAGCGGCATCGACCGCGCCCTTCAGGTTATTGATTATCTTTACGAAACCGGATCCCCCGCCGGCGCTTACGCCATCGCCAAGGCGATCAAGGCCCCGCTGTCCACCGTCTATGTGATCATCGATGATCTCATCGAAAAGAACATGCTGGCGCGCAATGCCGACGGCAACATCTGGCTCGGCGCGCGGCTTTACCACTACGGTCTTGCCTATGCCCGCTCGCTCGATTTCATGGGTGTCGCCACCCACGAAATGCACGATCTCTGCCGCCATGCGGGCGAGACGGTGCAGCTTTGCGGCCGCGATGGCGACCATATGCTGGTATTGGCCATGGCGGATGGACCGAGCCATTTTCAGGTCGCGTCCCGTGTCGGCACCCGCGTTCCCTTGAACTGGACGGCGTCCGGACGTCTGCTCGTCGGGCATCTGCCGGAAGCGGAACGTCTCGAACTTTTCCGTCGCTGCGCCCGTTCCTCGCCGACCGGACGCGCCGAAATCAACCCGGAAACGCTGTCCCAGTCTGCGGCGGCGGCCTTCCATGACAGGCTGTCGATCCAGGTCGCCGAGTCCGATTACGCCGTGGCGTGCATCGCTTCGCCGATTTGCGACAACAGGGGCGAATGCGTTGCGACGATTTCCATCGTGCTGCCCGAGCAGAAGGTGCTGGCGGACGAGAACCACTACACCGAACAGGTCAGGGTCTCGGCGGAACGGATCGAAAAGCTGATGGGCTGGCGCAACCATTGAACGGCCTCACCCCTTGAGCGCGACGATGGCTTCGATTTCGACGGTTATATTGCCCGGCAGTGAGCCGAAGCCCACGGCGGAGCGGGCATGTTGTCCCGCATCGCCGAACACATCGATGAAGAGATCGGAACAGCCGTTGATGACGCTCGGGTGATCGCGGAAATCGCTGACGGCATTGACCATGCCAAGCAGCTTCACCACCTTCTTCACCCGCGACAGATCGCCCAGCGCCTCGTGCATGACGGCAAGCAGGTTGATGCCGGTGAGACGCGCATGGTTATAGGCCTCTTCCAGCCCGATTTCCGCGCCCACCTTGCCGGCATAGAGGTGGCCATTTTCTTCCCGCGGCCCCTGGCCTGAAAGATAAAGCATGTTGCCTTCCACCACATGCGTGACGAAATTGGCAATCGGTGGCGGCGGTGGTGGCAGGGAGATGCCGAGCGCGGCGAGCCGGTCATAGGGCGAGACGTGCCCTTCTGCGTCGAGCGAAGACTGTTTCACGCGAATTCCTCATAATGCCGGGAGCGGTTTCCCGTAATGGCTGCGAAAGGCGGAGGAAGGACCTCCGCCCTATCGGTCGGGGTCAGCGCCAGGAATAACCATGGCTGTGGCGCACCAGCTTGCGCGCCCTTGGAATATAACGGCTGGCCGCGATGGCTTCCGCGCCGATAACCGCGTAACGCGGCTCGAACAGGCGCTTCAGGCGCGACACGTCGCCGTTGGAATCGGTCGCTTCCAGATCGGCATCGACAAGATCAAAAACAGTGAAATCTGCGCGCTGACCGACCCCGAGACGGTTTTCCATATCGAGGCGGATGATGGAGGCGGGGTTACGGGTCACGGCTTCAACCACGTTTTCGAAGGGCATGTTCACGGAGAGCAGCTTCGACATGGTGGTTGCCAGATCCCAGACCGGGAAATTCATCGAATGGCCATGCAAATCCGTAGAGATGGAGAACGGAAGCAACCCGCGTTCAATCGCGGCTTCCGCAACCTTGAAGGAAAAGGATGCGCCGCCATGGCCGATATCCAGCCGGATGCCTTCGCCCGCGCAGCGTTCGGCAAGGTTGAACAGATCCTCGTCTTCCATGATGCTGGAGCCAGATTTGCCGTTGAAGCAATGGGTCACGACATCGCCAGGGCCGAGAATTTCCAGAACCTCGTCGTAAAGGGCCGGTGGCTCGCCCACATGTACCATCATCGGCACTTTCAGGATCTTGGCGATCTTCTTGCCGAGCTTGACAGGCGTCACACCCCAGGAGCCGGTGATGACATGGCTCGCCCGCACCTTCAGGCCGACGATATGCTCGCTGTTTTCCGCGTAACATTCGAGGATACGGTCGAGATCGATATCCTTGATGTCGCGCAGTTCAGGCACCCGGTTGCAGGCAACGAGACCGATGGAGCCGAGGTTGAGGAAGGCCTTGATGCGCTCCCTTGAGGGTTCGATAATATATTCCCTGAAACCGTGGAAATTCGCCTCGCCCGCCGAACCGGCATCCACCAGTGTGGTTACGCCGCGCTCGGCCCCGCATTCGGAGGGGCGGATAGAGATGTCGGTGCCGCCGTGCCAGATATGCACGTGCAGATCGACCCAGCCGGGCGAGATGAAGGCACCCTTGGCGTCGATACGCTGCGCATCCGCAGGCACCTGCAGGGCAGAGCCTACCGCGGCAATCTTGCCGTCGCCGCCGATCAGAATATCGGTTGAAGCCTCAGACGCACCTTTTCCGAAACCGACAGGTTTGACATTGGTGAGAAGAATGGGAGCTTGAAGAGGCGTTTTTGCCTGTTCACCTGATGTCATATTACAAATCCCTTCGCAGTCTTGGGTCGAGCATGTCCCGCAGTCCATCGCCAACCATTTGCAGCGACAGTACGGAAAGAATGATGGCAAAGCCGGGGAAATAGGTCATCCAGTCGGCCTGTCCGATATATTGGCGGCCGGCGGAAATCATGGTTCCCCACGTTGGAATTTCGGGGCTGACACCAAGTCCCAGAAACGACAGGCCGGCCTCCGCCAGCATGGCGCTGGCAAAAAGAAAGGTGCATTGCACGAGGATTGGCGAGACGAGATTGCGCAGGACATGCCGCGTCATGATGTGGAAAGTGGAAATGCCGAGCGCCTTTGCCGCCTCCACATAGGGCAACTCGCGAATTACCAGCGTCGAGGCGCGCACGATGCGGGCAAGGCGCGGCGAATAAACGACGGCGAGCGCGATGATGACAGTCGTCAGCGACGGGCCGAGAGCCGCCACCAGCGCAATCGCCAGCAGAATATCAGGAAACGCCATCATCGCATCGATCAGCCGCGCGATCGGCGTATCCAGTTTCTGGAAGAAACCGGCAAGCAGGCCGAGCGTTATGCCAATCAGCGCCGAAAGCGCCACCACGGCGGCCCCGACCAGAAGAGACAGTCTTCCGGCGTATATGGTACGGGAAAAGACGTCGCGACCAAACTCATCGGTGCCGAACCAATAGAGTTCGCTCGGCGGCTTCAGGCGGTTCACGATCGACAGTTTTGAGGGCGAGTACGGCGCTATCATCGGCGCGAAAACCGCAAGCAGCACGAAGACAAGCAGCACGAGCAGGCCGGCGGCGACTGTCTTGCGCTTCAGGAGACGCCGAATGAACAGGACGGTCGGGTTGCGTGCCGGGGGAACGGTGGAAACGATATCGGCCATCAGTAGCGAACCCTCGGATCGACCAGCAGGTAGAGCATGTCGATTGCAAAATTGATGAGCACGTAGAGCCCGGCGATAACGAGAAGCGCGCCTTGGATGACCGGATAATCACGCCGGAGTACCGCCGAGACGACGAGATTTCCGACCCCCGGCAAGCCAAAGACCGTCTCCGTTACCACCGCGCCCGAAATCAGCACGGCGGCGGTGAGGCCAAGCACGGTGAGGATGGGTATAAGCGCATTCTTCAGCGCATGTTTCATCACCACCCGACGCTCCTTGACGCCCTTGGCGCGCGCGGTGCGGACATAGTCGTCACCGAGGACATCCAGCATAGAGGCGCGGGTGAAGCGCAGAATGAGGGCGGAGGACACGAGGCCGAGCGCGATAGCCGGCAACGTCAGATGATACATGCGCTCGACGAAACTCGACCCCGGCCCGCCATAACCCGATACGGGGAACATATCGAGCCTGACGGCGAAGACCTGCATGAGGATGAGACCGAGCCAGAAGCTCGGAATGCTCGCCGCCAGCATCGCGACCGTCGTTGCGGCCTGGTCCACGAACGAACCGCGCCGGTAGGCAGCATAGATGCCGATCGGGAGAGCGATGACGCTGGCGATCAGCAGTGAAAAGATTGTCAGGAAAAAGGTCGGTTCGGCCCGATCCAGCAGGGCTGATCCGACAGGCATATGAGAAAGATCGACTGGCCGAGATCGCCCTTCAGCAATTGGCCGATATAGTAGACATATTGCACCCCAAGCGACTGATCGAGGCCGAGGCGGGTGCGCAGTTCCGCAATGTCCTGTGCCGAGGCATCCGGCCCCAGCATCACGGCGGCCGGGTCTCCGGGCGTGACGCGCAGGATGACGAAAACGATGGTGACGACGAGGAACATCACCACGATCATTCCCGCAAGTCTCTGGAAGATATACCGTATCACGAATAAGGGCTCCCGATCGCAAAAGTGGCGGACCACTTATGCGCGATAGTTGAAGCGAAGCTGCTGAAGGGTGCCGGCAGCCCGGCACCCGATTGCCGTCCTGGCTTTATTTTGTGACCGAGGCATTCCAGAAATACGGCCACGGAGCAGGATCGACGCCTTCCAGCTTGTTGGACTTCGCCGCCACGGCATTGAAGTCACCGATCTTGAGAAGCGGCAGCTCGGCATAGATCGTCTTCTGCACGTCGGCCCAGAGAGCGATGCGTTTATCCGGATCGACTTCGGCAGTGAAGGCATCAACCGCAGCCTTGCGTGCCGGCGTATCCCACCAGCCCGGCGAGCTCGTGGAAAGCGCGCCCATCAGCGCCGGTTCCGGCAGGAACGGGCTGTGGCTGATATAAATATCCCAGAGCTTCGGGTCAGCGCGGCGCTGTGTCAGCGTCGCCCAATCCACCACCTGCATATCCACCTTGAAACCGGCCAGTTTTAGATATTCTGCAGCAACCTGCGCCATCTTGTAATGGAACTCATACTGGCGGCTGGTAAGGATGCGCAGCGGCTCACCATTGTAACCGGCCGCCTTCAGCTTTTCGGCGGCGGCTTCCGGATTGCCGACATTATAGTTGCCCTCGACACCTTCTTCTGAATGCCAGGAGAAGTTGTCGGGATAATAAGCGCCGTCGAGCGCGTAGAAATCCGTGCTGCCGAAAGCCGCCGCGAGCATGTCTTCCATGTTCAGCGCTTCCGTCACCGCCTTGCGAACCTCAAGCTTTGAGGACAGTCCCTCCTTGGTGTTGAAAACGAAGACCGGATAGCCGAAGGGCTTCAGCATCAACGGCTGCGAGGCGGAGGACGACTTCACCTTCTCGAAGGATTCCACAGGAATGGAATCGACATAGTCGTATTGGCCGGAAACGGCGGCTTCGACGCGGGTGTTCGGATCAGGCACCGGAACGAAGCGGATTTCATCGAGATATTGATGGCGCGCACCGCCGTAACCGTCGCTTTCGCCGCCGCGGGACTTGTAGCCATCGAAGCGCACGAGCTGGATATACTGGTCGGCCTTGCGTTCCTTCAGCATATAGGGGCCGGTGCCGATGAATTCGGCCATCGGCTCCGCCTGCTTTTCGGCCGGCAGGATGATCGCCGCGGAATTGTTGAACGCGAGCAGCGAGGTGAGCGGGGCATAGGGCTGCTTGAGGGTGATCGCCACCGTACCGGCGTCGGGTGCAGAGATATTCTCGATAAAGCCGGCGGCCTGCTTGCCGCGCGAGGCGATCTTCATCCAGCGTCCGAGCGAGGCGACGACATCTTCAGACGTCATGTCGCTGCCGTCATGGAACTTGATGCCTTGTCTGAGCTTGATCGTGTAGGTTTTGCCATCTGCGCTGATCTCGGGCAGGCTTTCCGCCAGCAGCGGCGTCACCTTCCAGCCCTTGTCGAAAGTATAGAGCGTTTCGAAAATATGCTGTGTGACGATGCCGACGAGATCGGCGGTAGACGCCATGGGGTCCAATGTCGGCGGCTCGCCGATGGTGGCGACATTGATCACGCCGCCCTTTTCCTGGGCCATCATCACACCCGGTGCAAGCAACAACGCGGCGGTGGCGAGAAATGCAATTTTACGTCTCATGGTCAAGCTCCCAGCTCTTCTTTGTTCCATTATTATGTTATATGCATCTTTATAACAGAATATCTTGCTGTGACGCCTTGTCAATAACCTTGAAGCGAGGAGGAATGATTACCAGACCGAAGGGGACGCATTTTGGCACGCACCGCCCGCCCGGGGCGCTTTCGGGAGCCACAGCCAGACGCCGGGTCGGCGCAGATGTCAGGAAATTAGGAAGCGGGATATTTCGCATCTGCGAACAAGATGCTATTCAAGAGACGGAGCAGGACAGGATTCCGACAGACATAACCCTGCGTCCATATTATTTTCTCATTGTTTCGTCTTCGCAGCCGCGCTTTTGCGGGTGAAGGCAAGATTGATATTCGTTACTGCCGGCTTATTTCCAGGTCGGATTACAAATTTTCATTACGTTGATATTATTGAGGAAACTATGAAGACGGCGATCGTCCATGACTGGCTCACCGATAGGGGTGGGGCTGAAAGGTCCTTCACAACCTTCTCGAAATCTATCCTCAGGCAGATCTTTTTTGCCTCGTCGATTTCATGAGCGAGCGTGATCGCGGCTTTCTCGGCGGCCGCCCGGTGAATACCTCCTTCATCCAGAAGCTGCCCTTCGCCCGGAAGAAATATCGCTCTTACCTGCCGCTGATGCCGCTCGCCATCGAGCAATTCGATCTGAGCGGTTATGATCTCGTCATTTCCTCAAGCTATGCGGTCGCCAAAGGCGTCATCACCGGGCCGGGCCAGTTTCACGTTTCCTATATCCACAGCCCCATCCGTTATGCGTGGGATCTTCAGCATCAATACCTCAAGGAAACGCGGCTGACGCACGGCTTCGCCTCGTGGATCGCCCGCGCCATCCTTCATTATATCCGCATGTGGGACATCCGCACCGCCAACGGTGTCGACCTGATGACCGTCAATTCCAAATTCATCCGCAACCGGGTGCGCAAGTGTTATGGGCGGGATTCCACGGTGATCTATCCCCCGGTGGATACCTCCCACCTCTCTCCCTCTGACCGCAAGGGCGATTATTTCGTCACTGCATCACGGCTGGTGCCCTACAAAAAAGTGCATCTGATCGTCGAAGCCTTCGCCAAAATGCCCGACAGGCGCCTCGTTGTCATCGGAGACGGCCCGGACATGAAGCGCATTCGCGATATCGCAACTCCCAATATCGAAATCCTGGGTTTTGTCGGCAATGAGGAGCTTCACAGATACATGGCGGAAGCCAAGGCATTCATCTTTGCGGCGGAAGACGACTTCGGCATCGTGCCCGTCGAATCCCAGGCTCTGGGCACACCAGTGATCGCTTATGGCAAGGGCGGCGTGCTGGAAACCGTCATACCGCTCGGCGGCTCCAACCAGCCCACGGGCCTTTATTTCCGCGAACAGACGCCTGAAGCGATCTGCGGCGCTGTGCAGGAGTTCGTCGACAATTCCGACCGCTTCGACAAGACCGCCTGCATCGACAATGCCGCCCGTTTCTCCCGCGAACGTTTCCTGAGAGAATTTGCCGACACCGTCAATTTCGCGCTCGCTGAACGGGCGTGACTAGGGCACGCCCTCAACCAACATCCACCCCCGGGAACCTCTATCGAGCGCATAAATGAAACCACAAAAGCCGCGAGATAATATTTATGATGTCGCCAAAGGTCTCTGTATAATTCTCGTTGTTTTTGGCCACGCGGAGAGAGGTCTTAACGGCTCCGGAGCACCGCCGCACTTCAGCCTTATGGGTTTTTGCGACTATGCTATCTACACCTTCCATATGCCGTTTTTTTTCTTCTTGTCGGGATTATTCTTCTCCGGACAGGCTACCGCCCCAGGGCGCTTTTTTGGCAAGCTTGGAAAAAATATCGTCTACCCCTATTTCTTCTGGTCAGTTCTCCATGGAAGTCTGATGGTGATGATGGGGCGATTGGGCCTTACAAACACGATCATCGATCTAAACAGAGTCCTGGAAATCCTGTGGAGCCCAATAAGTCCCTTCTGGTTTCTCTACTCGCTCTTTTTCTGCCACCTTGCCTCCTATTCATTGAGTTGGGTACCCGTCTTCCTCCGGGTGGCATTCGCACTCATACTGTTCGGTTTGTTTTATATCCAGAACCAGTGGGTCCAATTGGACGTTGCCTACGGGTTTCTCTATTTCACACTCGGCATCGCCGCTAAACAATACGACTTCCAGCAGATGCGATACACGACGCGCTCGTTCATGGGGATCTTGGCAGCCTTTTTGATTGCCGCCTATTTCTCCTGGAAAATTGAGGTTCCTGAACGGCTTCCATTCCTGTCGGCCATCCTCGGAATAGTGATGACTGTTGCTATTTCGCAGGCGCTGGTTATTCGCGAAAACGCAATTGCATCAACACTCAAGACAATCGGCCAATTATCCGTCGGAATTTACGTAATGCATATTATTGCTATCGGTTTCGGCCGGGCCGTCGCGACCAAGTTACTCCACGTAACTGACATGGCAAGCTTGACAGCAACCATAACGATTGTGGGCGTTGCGTTGCCTGCGCTCGTTCAAATGGCCACAATACGTTTCGGCATACATGAATGGGTGGCTCTGCCCGCCTCTGCACATCAGCGACGTACCACCAGCTCTACAGAGCAACAGATGTCCACGCGATAATGAAAGTAAAATCCCGAGTCCGGTGATGAAAGTGACTTCATAATCAGCTAAAATTTTTTCTTTGAGAAAACACTATATCAAAAAAATGAAAACGCCCTTTAAAAACAGCCGCTTGTAATAATCCCTGATCAATTGCAAAAAATCACATATAGTGACAAAACTGCACTAGCGGAATGCAGCGATCAAAGTAATTATGCCGACCAGTCAAATATTGCCGCGTTATCTAAATAGGCGCGGTCCGAGACGGAAACATCAATTTAGGTAATGCAAACCGGATGAGATTTTCTGTGCCGGCGTTATTTACGAAGTGATCATTTTTTAAAAACCTATACGTGTCCGTTTTTCCCGCTTTCGGACGATATTCATTTGAGGACCAAATGCGTTTATTGAATGTTTCGATTCTGCTCGCCTCTGCGGCTCTGGCAGGCTGCACTGTCACAGCGGCATCTGGCCCCGACGCAGCCACAATCGAATCCAACGCCTCCGTAAAATTCGGATCAAAGGACAAGAAAAAGACCGCAGGCGTGGATTATGCGCTTATCGACATCAACAGCTCCGTCCTTAACTATGTCGGTGATACCACCACGACCACCTTGCTCGGCAGCTTCGGTGGTGGCAAGGGCGGCGTTCCGGCATTGCCGATGGGTGTCGGCGACGTAGTCCAGGTTGCGATTTTCGAAAGCCAGGCGGGCGGCCTGTTCATTCCAAACGATGCAGGCAGTCGCCCGGGTAACTTCATCAGCCTGCCCAACCAGACGGTCGACCGGGAAGGCAATATCAGCGTTCCCTATGCCGGCAAGATCCGCGCAACCGGCCGCAATGTCGAGGATGTGCAGAGTGAAATCGAGGAGCGCCTGGCAAATCGCGCCATCGAGCCGCAGGTTCTGATCACCAAGATTTCCAGCCGCTCTGCACAGGCCTCGGTTCTGGGCGACGTCAAAGAGCCGACAAAGGTGCAGCTGTCGGAAGCGGGTGATCGCGTTCTTGACGTCATCTCGTACGCGAAAGGCCTGAGTGCTCCCAACATAGAGTCCTATGTCACGCTCATTCGGCGCGGGAAAACGGCCCGCGTCAACTATAATCACCTTGTCAGCACGCCTTCGGAAAACATCTATGTGGTGCCGGGCGACACCATCATGGTGGAGCGGGAGCGCCGCACTTATCTCGCCTTCGGCGCTTCCGGCCTCAACGGCCGTTTCGAGTTCGAGGACGCCGATCTCAAGCTCTCGGACGCCCTTGGCAAGGCGGGCGGATTGCTCGACTCCCGTGCAGATCCCGCCCAAGTCTACGTCTACCGCATCGTCAAGCGCGATCTTCTCGTGAAGCTCGGCATCAACACGTCCAAATTCGCTGGCCAGGACGTTCCGGTCATTTTCCGTGCCAATCTGCGCGATCCCTCGACCTTCTTTGCCAGCACGAAATTCCCGATGCAGGATCGCGACATCATCTATGTCACGAACTCGCAGGCCACCGAACTCTACAAATTCCTGGATCTCGTCGGCTCCGTGCCCGCCACCACAGGCAATGTTGCTGAAGATGTGCTGGCCACCCGCAACGCCATCCGGGCTTTCTGACCTCCGGCGTATCGCATCGCGCAAAAGGCCGCCCCGGAAACGAGGCGGTCTTTTCCCGTGCCAACCGGCGCGAAGAATATACGCAATGGCGGGGTTGCATGCGAGAGCGATCCGCTTCAGCCCCTGTACGGCAGAGCAAACGCCCCCCGCACACGGTTACTGCCATTACAAAAGTTTAAGGTGATTTCGCAGCGTATTGGGTGTCTTGTGGAGGAAAGCTGCTCCCAAGGCTTGCCGCACATGTCGGGAAACATGTATCGCCTTCATTACGCGGAACCGTCAGATGAAACGTTTCTGGACCGCCCTCAGCGTTCTTGCCATCGCAGCCGCCGGCGCGTGGTATTTCAAGGACCGCCTGCCGCTCGATCAAATTCCCTATCTGAAACAATTTGCCAGCATTCCACCGCAGGCAGAGACCGCAACCGCAGAGACGACTGCAAATGCAAAACCGCAATCCTCCCGCAATGGCCAGCCAGGCGCACAACAGGGGCAACGGCAGGGCGGTGGGCGGCGCAATGGCGGACCACCGACCATCAGCACCATTTCGGTCAGTAAGGCGACGCTGCCAATGGACGCGGCGGCAACAGGGTGGGCGGTAGCAGCCGACATCACCAATATCGCACCGCTCCAGGCCGGCCTCGTCACCGAAATCGAGGCAAAGGACGGCCAGCACATCAAGGCGGGCGATCTGATCCTCAAGATGGACGATCGAATTGCCCGTGCGGCGGTCGACAAGGACAAGGCGAATATCGCCGCCGACCAGGCGACACTTGAACAGACTGAAGCCGCTTTTCAGCGTGCCGCCAACCTCGTCAAGCAGAGCGCCGAGTCACAGCAGGTGCTGGATCAGGCCAGAGCGGCGCGGGACAGCGCCAGCGCCAAGATCGATGCCGACCGCGCAACGCTTGCGTCCGATCAGGTAGCATTGGAACATATGGAAATCCGTGCTCCCTTCGATGGGAGACTGGGTGATATCAGCGTCAGCCCGGGGGCTTACCTTAGTGCCGGCGTGAATATCGTGACGATCACGAAATACGACCCCATCTCGGTCAGTTTCCGGCTCTCTCAACGCTATCTGCCGCAATTGCGCGAAGGCGTAGCGAAAGACACGGCAGTTGATGTCGACCCTGCGGCGACCGGCGGCGAGGCGATGCGCGGCATACTGCGTTTTTACGACAACACTGTGGACCAGACCTCCGGCACAGTGCTGGCAAAGGCGGAGTTCAAGAACGACCGCGGCCTTTTGTGGCCCGGTCAGTCCGTCAACGTCACCGCGCATTTTGTTTCCGAAGACGAAATGGTCGTCGTACCGACGGTCGCTGTGAGACCCGGACCGAAGGGCAATTTTGTCTACACGGTCGACGGCGATCATCATGCTCATATGACGCCAGTTGAGGTCGCGCGTTCGAACGGCGACCTCACCGCCATTGCGCGCGGCCTTAATGGCGGAGAGCATATCATCGTCGAGGGCCAGTCGGAACTCGCCGACGGCCAGCTCGTGATCGAGCAATTTTCCGACAAGGGCGGGGCGGCAGGCAATCTGGCCGCCAATATTCCGCAGGAAAAGGCTGACCGCCAATGATCCCGAATTTTTGCATCAACAGGCCCGTCGCCACCACGCTTCTCGCCATCGGCCTCGTTCTGGCAGGCCTTGCCGGTTTCCGTTTGCTCCCGGTCGCGGCCTTGCCGAAGGTGGATTTTCCGACGATCAACGTGTCGTCATCACTCTCCGGCGCCTCCCCGCAAACCATGGCCACCTCGGTCACCACGCCACTGGTCAAGCAGTTCGAGACAATTCCCGGCGTTAGCGAGATCAGCGCCACCAATACGCTTGGCAACAGCTCGATCGTGCTTCAGTTCGATCTCAACCGCGATATCGACGCGGCCGCTGCCGACGTGCAGGCCGCAATTTCCCGCGCGCAACGGCAGTTGCCGAGCAATATGACGACGACCCCCAGCTATCGCAAAACGAACCCGGCCGACGCCCCGGTACTCTTGCTTGCGGTCAACAGCAAGGAAATGCCCACCAGTAAGGTCGATGAAATCGCCGAGAACATTATCTCACCGCTCCTTTCCACCATTTCCGGCGTGGCGCAGGTGAGTATCTACGGTGCGCAGACCTATGCCGTGCGCATTGGGCTGGATCCGGCGCAGCTTCAGGCAAGAGGCCTCGGCGTCGATACGGTCACCACCGCCATTGCCCAGGCGAACAATCAGGTTCCCGTCGGCGCACTGCAGAACGATAATCAGCGCCTGACGATCGAGGCCGATACCCAGCGCACGAACGCAGCCGCCTTCCGTTCGCTGGTCGTATCGACGAACAACGGTGCACCCATTCACCTCGGTGATATCGCTAACGTCACCGACAGCATTGACAACACCAATGCGGGCAGCTGGTTCGACGGCGAACAGGCCATCGTTCTCGCCGTTCAGCGGCAGCCGGATGCCAACACCGTCGATGTCGTGGACGCCATCAAGGCCAAGCTGCCGGCGCTTCACCAGCAATTGCCGCCTTCCGTCAACATCAACGTGATGAACGACGCCTCGACCGCGATCAAGGACGCGATTTCCGACGTTCAGTTTACCCTGTTCCTGACCATCGGGCTGGTGGTGGCAGTAATCTACCTCTTCACCGGGCATCTGACGGCAACCGTCATTCCGGGTCTTGCCGTGCCGTTGTCGCTGATCACGGCTTTCGGCGCGATGTATGTGCTGGGTTACAGCATCGACAATATCTCCCTGCTTGGGCTCACCCTGTCAGTAGGTCTTGTGGTGGACGATGCCATCGTCATGCTGGAAAACATATTGCGCCTGCACGAAGAGGGGCTGCCGATGCGGGAAGCCGCGCTGCAGGGTGCAGCGGAAGTCAGCAGCACCATCCTCTCCATGTCGATTTCGCTTGTCGCCGTCTTCATCCCCATTCTGTTGATGGGCGGGGTGATCGGCAGGCTCTTTAATGAATTCGGCATGGTCGTCACGCTCGCCATCATGGCCTCGGCTCTGGTATCGCTGACGGTCACGCCAATGCTCGCCTCGCGCCTTTCCGGCCACTCCTCCCGGCCACCGGCGATCATCCGCTGGTTCGATGCCGGCTTCGAGCGGACGCTTCGCGCCTATGGAAACGCCGTGAGCTGGTGCCTTTCCCATCGCCGTATTGTTTTGGCGTCATTTCTCGCCTCGGTCGCGGCATCTCTTTATCTATTCGAAGTGCTGCCCTCCAGCTTCTTCCCCCAGGAAGACATCGGCCGTCTTTCGGTTTCGACGCAGGCGCGAGAGGATATTTCCTACACGGCGATGCGCGATCTCCAGGCGCAGGTTGCCGATCAGATCCGCAAGAATCCGGCCGTGGTCCACGTTACATCCATCGTTGGCGGCAATTCGCGCAATCCGCTGAACAACGGCTCGATGTTTGTCGAACTCAAGCTCAAGGAGGAGCGTGCACCTCTGAGCCAGGTTCTGACGGAACTGGGCCAGGCCAGCTCGAAAGTCGCGGGCATCCGCACCTATATCAACCCGCAGCAGAGCCTGCGTTTCGGCGGGCGCAGCTCCGCCAGCCAATATCAGCTCGTGGTGCAGGGCTTGAACGCTGATATCACCAATGAATGGTCGAATAAGCTGATGGAGGCGATGCGCCGCGACCATACCTTCACGTCAGTCACCTCGGATGCCCAAAACGGCGCCATCGCCGCCACGATTTCGGTCGATTCGGAAAAAGCCGCTGCCTTCGGGATTACCAATGATCAGCTGCGCAAGACACTGGAAATGTCCTTCGGCGGTTACACCGCCGCACAGATACAGTCGACCGGCGACAGCTACGACGTCATTGTCGAGTTCGACAGCTCGAAGCCGTGGAATGACGATTTCCTGAGTGACATCAATATTCTTTCGGCCAAAACGGGCGTACTGGTGCCGCTTTCCAACTTCGCTGCTCTCACCCGGACGCAGGCGCCTGTTACCATCAATCAGACGGGCCAGCTCGTCTCCACCACCATCTCCTTCAACCTGCCGGATGGTGTGGCACTCTCCGACGCCACAAGTCGGATCGACCAGCTCAAGACCACGATAGGCCTGCCGCAGGATGTCTTCACCAGCTATGGCGGCACGGCGGCAATCTTCCAGCAGAGCCAGGGGAACACCGGAATCCTCATTCTGGCGGCGGTGCTCACCATCTATGTCGTTCTCGGCGTTCTCTATGAGAGCTTCATCCACCCGCTGACCATTCTTTCCGGTCTGCCGGCAGCGGCCTTCGGCGCCCTTGTGGCGCTGAAGGTTATGGGCATGGATTTCTCCATCATCGCCCTGATCGGGCTATTGATGCTTATCGGCATCGTCAAGAAAAACGCGATCATGATGATCGACGTGGCGGTGGAACTGATGCGCGAAAAAGCGGAACCACCCGCAACCGCCATTCACGAAGCCTGCGTGCGCCGGTTCCGCCCGATCATGATGACAACATTCTGCGCATTGCTTGGCGCCCTTCCCATCGCCCTCGGCTCGGGCGCCAGTTCAGAACTGCGCCAACCGCTCGGCATCGCGGTGGTCGGTGGTCTCATCGTCTCGCAATTGCTGACATTGTTCATCACGCCTGTCATCTTCGTGGAAATGGACCGCCTCGGCCGCTTCCTGACAGGGCTTCTCTCCCGCAAGAAAAATGTCGAGCCCCATGCGCAAAAGCAGGAACAGGGCGCGAAACCTGAGCCGGATTCCGTAGCGGCCTAACGCACTTCCTCAAGGCGTTTCAACGCCTCCGGAAACCCTTTGCCCTGCAGCTGGAACGAGACAATGCGACCCTGCAGATCGGGTGCCTCTATCGTCAGTGTCTGTTCCGCCTTCAGCGCCGAGACCAGCTCGACAAAGGGCGAGAAGGAAACAACGCAGCCAACCGGTAAGCAAGTGCTGACCTGCACCTCCTGCAAGCGCATATTTCCCGATTTGACGGAAAAGAGCTTGGTCACGGCTAGACCGAAGGGCAGAACCATCGTGCCCGCAAGTTTCCCCGGTGCTTTTTCACCGGCGAGCCGGAACTCCACGGAAACGGCGAGTTTGTGGGTCTTTTCCTCCAATTGGACCTGAGCTATCGCGCATGTCCGCTTGATTTCCTGCGTCGCGCCAGACGCTCTATCTGGCTCATCGTTATTTTCGGGTCCAGCGCAGGCAAGCTGCCAGCTTCCGTGGGCCTCGTGGAAGGATACCGCGCCTTGCGACGTCTCCTGCGCAGCTGCGCTGTCGAGAGAACTTGCGACGAACAGCAGAGTGGCAGCCATGGCACTTGCGCAACGCGTCTTTTTACACTGCATCAAAAGCGAACCCCAAGTTCGGCGGCAGCGGACTGATCTAGCAGCCCAGCGCCGAAAACTGCACCATAACGGAATGTCAACGTAGCCGATGGCGTGAGATCGTAGCTTAGCCCCAGATTAAGTGTTGCTGCGTCTCGCGAACCTCTCGTGCTCACGACCGAAAACGCCTCGCCGCCTTCGTAGAAAAGGCTGCCGTTCATGTCAGTGTCGCCATAATTGTGACGCCAGGCGAGATCGAACATTGCGCGGCCAAGCATGCCTTCCAGCGCGACATCCCTCGTGATGCGCGCGCCGAGCGTCGTGTAAAGCTGATCGTAGCGTGCCGATGCTGAGGATACTGCGGCGATCCCGCCTTTTTCGCCAAAATCTCCGGTGCGGCTGTTTACGTAGGCGATGTTGGCATAGGGCTCGACATGGGTCAGATCAAAATCGAAACGCCAGGCTGCTTCGGCAAAGACCTGCGACGTCGAGCCACCATAGCTGGCGGAGAGGTTTTCGCTCAGTGTCGAGAAAGAGACCGAGCGGCGCGTATCCATATCCTGAAAAGCATGGATCGCCCCAAACCGCAGAGACGCAGGCCCGATCATCGTGCCCGCATAAGCAGCCACAAAATAACTGTCGACCTCTGCTGAAGCAGCAAATGTCTTCTGCTCGATCCTCTCGTGACTGTAACCGCCCGCCACACCAGCGCGCCAACTTTTCCCTAGCTCACCATCAAGTCCGAACAGAATGCCGCCGCCCTTGCTATCAACCGATGAGCCATTGCCATCGCCATCAACACGTCCACGCGATCCCAAACCGCTGGTCCAGAAGCTCGGCGATCCTTCTTCCTCGAACAAGAGGCCCCCGTCGTCCTTCACAAAAGCGACGGGCATGATTGGCCGCGCATCGATGCTGTCGAAAGCGCGGCGCAGCCGTTCTAGAATGACGTCCCGGGTTTGGCTGCTGCGATTGATCAAGGTCATGGCAACAGACGGGTGGATTTCTCCGGCAAGCTGCGAAAATGCCAGTTGCGTTTCACCGCCCTGAAGGAAAATGGCAGACTGATACAGGGCTGCATTTTCTCCGAGGGACTCAACGGCGTTGGCCGCGGCTCGCGCATTGGCCGTGGTCGCTTGCGCGGCAAGAAATCCGGGGGCCGACGATGCCGGGCTGAACGACAGATAAGCGGTGCCAGTGTCGTCGCTCTTTGCGATGGTAGCGGTCAGATAGGCAAAGCTCTCATCGATGCGGGAAAAAGCGCCGGTTATGCCACCCGTCGCAGTGAGTATCTGGTAGCGCGTATTCAGACTGAAAGCAGATCGGTTCGTCAGCGGCGTGACGACGAGGGTTACATCATTGGCGATTGTTACGGTACCGTTCACAGCAAGCCTGTCGGAATTCCCGGCGGTATCTATATCAACCGCATATTTGCCGCCCGCAGCGAATGTAGCGTCGCCTGTCGATGTCAACGTTCCAAGCGGGTTACCCGGAGCCAGCGTCCCGCCCGGACCGATGGAAAGGCCGGCAACCGTACCCGTACCGCCGAGCGCCGCGCCGTCGACCACTGAAACCGCGCTCGCCAACGAGCCATTGACGCTCAGCTTTCCGCCTGAGACTGTCGTCGGACCCAGATAAGTGCTGACGGCCGAGAGTTCGAGGTTGCCTGCGCCAGTCTTTTCGAAACTGCCCGTGCCGTGAATCGCATTCGAAAGCCTGCCGGCGCCATCCACGACCAGCGCCGCGTCATTGGCGATCTCGCCGGAGCCAAAACTTCCCGCGATTCCCTTCAACGTACCGCCAGATATCGTGGTGCCGCCGGAATAGCTGTTGTTTCCAGCAAGCGTCGTCACGCCATTTTCAGCAACAACGCTGCCCGCTCCCGAAATATCGGCTTTGACGAGGTACGCCGTCTGCGAGTGATTGAAAACGATCCGGCCAGCGCCGGCTCCAAAGCTGATCGCCTGAGCGTCAATGGTGCCGGCCGAACGGGCCGTTTGTCCGGAAGCTGCGCCGACATTCAGGACGCCAGCCGAACCAGCAGACGACGCAATGAGGATGGTAGGCGCCGCGAGCGCTGCGCCGCCGGTTACTTCAACGCTGCCGTTCCCCGCAGCGCCGATGACCAAGGTGTCGCCAACGGAGACGCGGGAGCCGATGCCGTTGACGAGGACGGCCCCATCAGACCCCGCCGAAGAACCCACGGAAAACAGATAGGCATTGAGCGACGCACCATTCGTCACAGTCAAACCGCCGGAACCGGATTGTCCGACCGTCATGCGGCCGGAAGCCCCAAGCCCGCTATCGACGTAAGCCGTTACATTCGAGCTGGCACCCGTGATGGTCATCGTTCCCGATGAGCGCGAGAGATCTCCCAGGACCACCTCCCCTGCCCGGATATTTCCGCCGGCGCTGGCTGTAACCTCGGCCGAAGCCGTGTCCTGATAACCGGCGATCAAGGTACCGGTCATCGTCCAGCTGGAGCCACCGCCGGTAACAGTGACCGATGACGACGAACCGCCGAGCGCAGCGACGACACCGTTTCTACTCTCGACAGCCCCCCCTGCTTCAACCGACATCATGGCGTTGCCACCGCGACCGACGATGATGTCACCCTCGCTGCGCAACGTGCTGCCAACGCCGGAAATCCGGGCGGAGCCGGTACTGGCGGCACTGTTGCCGAGTACGACGGCTTGACTGCCGACGATGCCGCCACCCGTTACGGCCAACGATCCGGTGCCGGCATCGCCGATCGCAAGGCCGCCACTGCCGACAGTCCAGGCCGATCCCTCGCCATCGATAATGGCTGCCCCGGTCGCACCGGCAACAGTGCCGAGCCGGGCGGCGGTGCTATTAACCTTGCCACCGGCGGTCACATTCAAGGTTCCGTTACCGGAAGCCCCGCCGGGGTCGGCGACATCGCCACCGATCTGAAGATCGCCCGCGACCCAGGTGGACCCGTCGCCGGTCACCGTCGCAACGGAGGTGGAATGGCGTCCGATGATGGCGCTGTCGCTGGTCGCTGATGCCGCCGCCTCGACAGTCAGGCGAGCACTGCCCTCATTTCCAACGATCAATTGACCGGTTTCCAGTGAAGAGCCGAGCCGGGTAAGAGTGACTTCGCTTCCCGATGCGGAATAAAGATTGGCAATGACGGTTGTCGTTCCGCTGAGGAGTTTTCCGCCGCCCGTCACCGTGAGTGTGCTGACACCGGCATTGCCGATGACGGTGTCGGCTGCAACCGTCCAGCGGCTGCCGGCGCCCGATATAAGCGTGGCACCTTCGGTTCCAGCCCCCTCGCCCAGAATGGCCCTTTGGCTGTCTACCGTGCTTCCGGCAAGAATTTTAAGCTCGCCGTTTCCGCCGCCGGAGGGCGCGGACCCGCCGCCGTATCCCACAAAGATCGTGCCTGCCGTAACGAGACTGGACGAATTGTCGAGTGTCAGGAAACCGTTCCCTGTTGCCCCTTCGCCGATGTAGACGGTCCCGGTCGAGACCGCGCTGCCATGTAACAGGGAGAGGGTACCGATGCCGTTACCGCCGACCGATAAGAGACCCTGGTTTTGCAGGGTCGCGCCCGAGAACGTGAGGGTACCACCGATTCCCGCGGCGACGCCAAGGCTGAGCGAATTTGATAACAGGCTCCCATTGATAACCAAAGTACCGGACGAAACTTGCCCGACCGTGACGGAATTGGCCGTGGCAGATGTGTTGGTCACGACAACCGGGCCATCGCTGTTGATCAACACGTCATCGCCGGCATCGGGCACGCGGGCTGACGGCGCCCAGTTCGTCGAGGCAGACCAACTGCCGCCCCCAGCGCCGGTCCAGTTCAAGTTTTCCGCACAAGCACTCTGACCAAGGCTAACGGAAAGAAGAATCGACAAAAACCAGCCTGTGCCGAACACCGAAAGGCGCCCGGCAGCTTTCCTGCATGCAATACTTTCCGGAGAGGTTTCCCCATCCAAAAAGAGGCAGAAACAACCGGACATTCAAACTTCCCTAATGAGCGCCGCACTATATCCATGATTCGGCGAATCATTTCTTCACCCAACCAAGTGCATTAAGCCATTTTAGAAAGTCAGCGCCAGCTATAACGTCACGAGGACAGGGGTTTACTTTGAACGCTGGATGAGTGCCGTGAAAAGTGGGCGGCTGCAGCTGATATCTTGCATTAAGCGCTTATGACATCGCAGGATTACTGCCGGGCGAACCGTCCGAAGGCTCCACCCGAAAAGCACAGCGGATCACCATCCCGATGGGCAGCGCGCAACACCTCGCCGACGATGATAGTGTGATCGCCCGCATCATGCGCCGCCGCCTGCCTGCACTCAAAACGGGCCAGCGTTCCGGGGATGACCGGTACACCTTCATCGTTCAATTCCCAGTCAAGATCATCGAAAGCACGGCCGTTGCGGGTGAAGCGGGCGCTCAGCACGTCCTGATCGGCGCTCAGCACATGAATGGCGAAATGGGTCGCGCCGCTGAAGGCCTGATAACGCGACGAGCTTTTCGCAGGTGACCACAGCACCAGCGGCGGATCGAGCGAGACGGATGCGAAGCTGTTGACCGTCATGCCAATCGGGCCTTCCGGAGTCGTGGCTGTTACCACAGTAACACCGGTGGTGAAAGCGCCGAGCGCGTTGCGAAAGCTGCGGCTGTTTTCGCCGCCGGGAACGAATACATGTTCATTGGGCATCTTGATCGCCTCTGCAACTGTCATCACGCCACCTCTTTTCCAATCGCAAGGGTGTAGAGTTCAAACCATGTCTGGCGGTCCATCGTTACGCGAAGCGCATCGGCAGCGGTTTTGATGCGTTCGAGATTGTTGGTCCCAAGCACGGGCACGATCTTTGCCGGATGGCGCAGCAGCCATGCGATCGCGACGGCCGTCGCGTCGACGCCCTGTTCCTTGCCGACGCGCTGCAGGGCAGCCATGGTGCCGCCATGCGCGCCGGAGAACAGCGAACCGCCACCGAGCGGCGACCAGGCCATGGGCGAAATGCGCTTTTTCTGCAGGTAGGCGAGATCGCCATTCGTGAAGGAATCGGTGGCAAGCAGGCTCATTTCGATCTGGTTCGTCACCAGCCGGTTGCTCATGGCCGATTGCAGCAGCGAAAAATCCCACGGGCGGAAATTGGAGACGCCAACCGCCTTGACCTTGCCCGACGCCACCAAGGCATCAAGTGCCTTGCCGGTTTCTTCCGCGTCGATCAGCGGGTCGGGGCGGTGAATGAGCAGCAGATCGACGTGATCCGTTCCCATATCGCGCAGCGACGCTTCCACCGACGCGTTGATGTGGACCGCGGTCGTGTCGTAATGCTTGACGCGGGCGGCAGCATGACGGCCGGCCGGGGCGACGATGCCGCATTTGGTGACGATTTCGATTTTGTCGCGCAGTCCTGGCGCGGCTTTCAATCCGGCGCCAAGAATGGCTTCTGCCGTGTATCCGCCATAGATATCGGCCTGATCCATGGTTGTGATGCCCTGTGCGAGGCAGGCCTCGATCTTCGCCTGTACATGCGCCGGCGAGGTGTCTGCATCGTCACCAATGCGCCACTTGCCGTAAACAATGCGGCTGAGTTCGAGTGTGTCAGAAAGAGCGATACGTTCCATCAGTGGCGTTCCCCGTTGCCGAGCGGCGTCGCTGGCGTTTCAGAAGGCACCCGGCCATAGGCATGCGGCAGGGAGCAGGTTTTCATCTGCGGCAACACCTTGGTGCCGAAATGTTCCGCCTCGTCGAGATGCGGATAACCGGACAGGATGAAGGCGCGGATACCCATCTTCTGGTAATCCTCCAGCGCCGAAAGAACCTGATCCGTCGAGCCGACAAGTGCTGCACCGCAGCCGGAGCGCGCCCGGCCGATGCCGGTCCACAGATTGGGTTCGACATAACCGAACTTGTCAGCGAGTTCACGGGCCCGTGCCTGATGCGACACGCCGAGTGAACCGCTATCGTGGGCGCGGTTGCGGATCAGCTGGCCGTATTCATCATCGAGCTTGGATACCAGATGTTCGGCATATTCTCGGGCTTCCTTTTCAGTATCGCGCACCACCATATGGACGCGCAGACCATAATCCAGCGTGCGGCCATGGGCGGAAGCGCGCTCGTTGGCGGCGCGCATGCGGTCCGCCAGCTGGTCCTTCGTCTCCGGCCACATCAGATAGACGTCGCATTGTGCGCCACAGAGCTCAAGGGCATCTGGAGAATAACCGCCGAAATAAAGAAGCGGGCCGCCATTCTGCTGGTAGGGTCTCGCCGGCTCGGTCGATACGCCCTTGAACTGGTAGATTTCGCCGTCGTGGTCGATGGTGTCGCGGGTCCAGGCCTGCCGCAAAATCTCGACGACCTCGTGGCTGCGCTTGTAACGAAAGGCGCTGTCGGCGACTTCGCCCGGGAAGTCCGAGCTGATGACATTGAGGGTCAGGCGGCCTTTCAGCATGTGGTCGAGCGTGGCAACCGTACGCGCCAGCATGATCGGCTGCATTTCGCCACAGCGGATAGCGGCAAGGAAATTGATACGGTCGCTGATCGTCGCACAGCCGGCGACAAAGCTCAGCGTATCCTGCCCCACCTGATAGGACGACGGGCAGAGAATGTTGCGGAAACCAAGTTCCTCGGCTTTTTTGACGATATCCGAGCAATGTTCGAAGCTGGAACGCAGGCTTCCATCCGGCACGCCGAGATAGGCGTAATCATCGGAACACAAAGCGGAAAACCAGGAGACCTCGGCAGCATCGAGATCAGCGGATGTAACGGGTACGACGGTCATGCAATTCCTCCTCAGGGCCGCTCTCGTTGTTCTTGCATAACATCAAGAAATATGTAAATCAATGATGTATCAATTTTTGTTTCGGGTGGAGGAAACGGCATATGAGACACACTGGTGGCAGTTTGCCCATGTATCTGCAGATCGCCGAAATGCTGGTGCGCGAGGTGTCAGCAGGGCGGCTGATCGACGGCGAGAAGCTTGCGCCGGAGCGCGATATGGCTGCCGATCTCGGCATCGCCGTCGGTACGCTACGCAAGGCGCTCGCCGAATTGCAGGAGCGCGGCCTTCTGGAGCGCGTACAGGGTTCCGGCAACTACATCCGCGCGGTCAGCGATCCGCAAAGCGTCTACGCTTTCTTCCGGCTTGAACTGATCGAGGGGGGCGGCCTGCCGACAGCGGAGGTTCTGGATGTGACCCGGCTAGCGAAGCCCGCCGATCTGCCCTCTTTTGGCACTTCCTCCGAAGGACACAGGATTCGTCGTCTGCGGCGCATCGCCGGCAAACCGGCCGCCATCGAGGAAATCTGGCTTGATGGTTCCTATGTTGACACGATCTCCATCGAAAACATGTCGGAATCTCTCTACCTCTATTACCGCACTCGCCTCAACCTCTGGATATCGAAGGCGGAGGATCGCGTCGATCTCGGTGAAGTGCCCGAATGGACGCCCGAAGCGTTCGGCCAGAAAGCAGGCGCATCCGTGCCCCGCGTCCTGCGTCTCAGCCAGGCGCAGGATGGTGCGGTGGCAGAAGTTTCCTGGACCTGGTTTGACCATACCGTGGCGCGCTACGTTTCTCGCATACGTTGAGACTGCGCAAAATTCGCGTGATCTACAAGAGTGACGGAATTTGACGGCAGGCAAGCCAACCACTGCCCGCCAGCGGGCGATTTTGCGGATATATTTCTTTTAATCAATGACTTAGTAGTTTTTGATTTCTGTCAGAAATAAAATTGATACACTATTGATTTCCTTTTGGTGAAAGGTAATATCACGACCTCAGGGAGACAGGCGCTTCGCCACCCCACGTTATTGCCAGACAATCGGGCTCGATTTTCGAAGATGCAGTACGGGGAACTTGAAGGTTGATACCGGCTATTGCGTCCATTGAAATTTCGGGCGTGCCGGTCGTGAGGAGGAAAATATGGCTTCAGTCAGCCTGCGCAAGCTGGACAAGAGTTACGGTGCGCTTCGCATCGTCAAGGGCATCGACCTTGAAATCAACGATGGCGAATTCGTCGTATTTGTCGGCCCTTCCGGCTGCGGCAAATCAACGACGTTGCGCATGGTCGCAGGGCTGGAGAGCATTACTGGTGGCGAGGTGAAGATCGGCGACCGTGTCGTCAACCGGCTGCCGCCGCGCGAGCGCGACATTGCCATGGTGTTTCAGGACTATGCGCTTTATCCGCACAAGACGGTGCGCGAAAACATGGGCTTCAGCCTTAAGGTGCGCGGTGTCAGCGCTTCGCAGGCCAATGCCAGCATCGATGAGGCGGCAAAGATGCTCGGCATCGAGCACCTTCTCGACAGGCGGCCCGGACAGCTTTCCGGCGGCCAGCGTCAGCGTGTGGCCATGGGGCGCGCCATCGTTCGCCGCCCGCAGGTCTTCCTGTTCGATGAGCCGCTCTCCAACCTCGACGCTAAACTCCGCGGACAGGTACGCACGGAAATCAAGCGCCTGCACCAGCAGCTGGGCACCACCATCATCTATGTCACCCATGACCAGGTGGAGGCGATGACGCTGGCGGACCGCATCGTCATCCTGCGCGGAGGTGATATCGAACAGGTCGGCACGCCGGATGAGGTTTATAACCGCCCGGAAAGCGTGTTCGTCGGCGGTTTCGTCGGTGCGCCCGCCATGAATTTCGCGCGAGCCAAGGTGAATGGCGACCAGCTGACATTCTCGGACGGGAATTTCCTGCCGATGGCATCCATTCGGCCATCGCGCGAAACGGGTCTTGAAGGTCGTGAAGTCATCGTCGGCATTCGCCCGGAGCATTTTGGTACTGCCGAGAGCCTCGACAGCCAGCTTGCCGTAAAGGTGCAGGTGGTGGAGCCACTGGGCTCGGACACGCTCGTCCATTTCAGCCTCGGCGACGCGGCGCTGACCGCACGGATGCCGCCACAGCTTCGGCCAACACCGAACGAGGAACTGCGGATCGGGGTCGATCCGTCCAAGGTCCATCTTTTCGACGCAACAACGGAGCGCTCGATCCACTGATTGCCGGGCAAAATGCTACGGCCAAGGATGAATAACGGGAGGAACACATGACATTCAAAACTATCCGGGGAAAAGCCTTCATGGGCGCAGCGCTCTGCGCAACGGTGCTCGCTTTATCAGGTCAGGCCTTTGCCGATGCCGAGCTGAAGATCTTCGTTTCCAGCCAGCATCAGCCGGATGTCTGGCGCAAGGCGCTCGATCAATATGAGGCGAAGACGCCGGGCGTGAAGGTGGTCATTGAGACCGGCGGCAACACCTCGGAAATGCAGGCGCAATATCTCAACACTGTGATGTCGGCCAAGGATTCGAGCCTCGACGTATTGATGCTCGACGTCATCCGTCCCGCGCAATTTGCAACAGCCGGCTGGACCAGCGATTTTGCCGGCAAGGACATGTCCGCCTACCTGCCGACCTATGCCGAAGCCAACACGGTGGACGGCAAGATCGTGGCGTTGCCAGCCTTCGCCGACTCCATGTTCCTCTATTACCGCAAGGACCTGCTGGATAAATACGGCATCAAGCCGCCGACCACCTGGGAGGAGCTGAAGGAAGCGTCCAAGAAGGTCATGGAAGGCGAAAAGAACCCGGAGCTTCAGGGCCTGTCCTTCCAGGGCAAGGCGATCGAAGGCGCGGTCTGCACCTTCCTTTTGCCCTACTGGAGCGAAGGCAAGTCGCTGGTTGAAAACGGCAAGCTGAACTTCGACAACAAGGCGGCGGTGGATTCGCTGAAGCTCTGGAAGAGTTTTGTCGACGAAGGCATTTCCAAGAAGAACATTTCGGAGGTGGCGACCGACGACACCCGCAAGGAGTTCCAGGCCGGCAAGGTTCTCTTTGCCGTCAACTGGTCCTATGCCTGGACCCATTTCCAGGGCAAGGAATCGCAGGTGAGCGACAAGGTCGGCGTCGCCCGCCTTCCCGCCGTCAAAGGCGGTGAGCAGACGACCTGCCTCGGCGGATGGGAATTCGGCGTGTCCGCCTATTCCAAACAGCAGGATGAAGCCAAGAAGCTTGTCGAATATCTCTCCAGTCAGGATGTATCGAAGTTCATGGCCATCAATGCAGCGCTCCTGCCCACCTACGCCGCTCTCTACAAGGATGCCGACGTGACCAAGGCAATCCCGTGGTTCGCGGATGCCCTGCCGGTCGTCGAAACAGCAAAGGCCCGTCCGGTGACGCCGCGTTACAACGAGGTCAGCGAGACCATCCGCACCACGGTCAACGGTGTGCTCGCCGGTGTCATGACGCCGGAGGATGGCGCAAAGCAGATGGAAAGCCGTCTGCGGCGCGTTCTGCGATAAGCTTCGGGCCGGAAGGCGGCGTGTGCACCGCGCCCCTTCCGGCCGTTTCGACTGACAGGATGAAAGGCGCCTCAAGGGCGCGAAACGGGCCGGACATAAACCGGTCCGACCGGGAGACGATGACGTGAATCCAGTTGCGGGAGTGGCAGACGTGACAATGCCGGAAAGAACCATGGTTCGGGTGGACGAGAAACCGCAGCCGCGCTGGACGCGGTGGCTCGATCTCGGCGACCGGTCGCTGGCCGTGCTGCTGCTCGCGCCGGCGGCGATCCTGCTTTCGCTCATCATCGTTTATCCGGTGGCGCGGCTCGTCTATACGAGCTTCTTCAGCCTGTCGCTGACCTCGGGCCTGCCGGCGGAATTCATCGGCTTTGAAAATTACACGGCGATGTTCGACGATCCGATTTTCTGGGAAACGACCTGGAATACGGTGCTGATTACGCTGATCACCGTGCCCGGCGCACTGTTCATGGGCCTTGGCCTCGCATTGCTCGCCAACCTGCCTTTCTCCATGCAGTGGCCAATGCGGCTTTCCCTTCTCATCCCCTGGGCGCTGCCGCTCTCCTTTGCAGGTCTCATCTTCGCGTGGTTCTTTCATTATGAATATGGTGTGGTCAACGACGTGCTGAACCGGCTGGGCTTTGAAGGCATCATCTGGTTCAACTCACCGAACTGGGCCTTTGCCGCGATCTGCCTGACGATCATCTGGAAGACCTCCTCCTTCATGGCGCTCATGATCCTCGCCGGGTTGCAGACCATCCCGCGCTCGCTTTACGAGGCAGCGGATGTGGATGGCGCCGGCAAGATCAGGCAGTTCTTCGAAATCACCCTGCCGCTTCTGAAGCCATCGATTATCGTCGCCCTCATCTTCCGCACGATCACGGCGCTACAGACCTTTGATATTCCTTACATGATGACCGGCGGCGGCCCCGGCACATCCACCACGACGCTTGCCATGTATATCCACCAGAACACCGTCTCCTTCCTCGATCTCGGTTACGGTTCGGCCTTAGCGGTCATGATGTTTGCGCTTTCCATGTGCGTCACCGCCGTTTACCTCCGTATCATCAGGACGAAGGACTGATCCCATGAGCACCGTCGCCACCTCTTCCGGTCTGTCGTCCTTCTTCTCTGGCAAGCCGCTGCGCTTCATCGCGGCCTCCATTCTTCTCGTAAATGGCCTTTTCCCGGCTATCTGGATCCTCTTCACCTCGCTGAAAACCGAGGCGGAACTGACTGTCAAGCCGATCACCTGGTTTCCACACGCGCCGACGCTCGCCAACTACATGCAGGCCTTTTCGGATCAGCCGCTGCACCTCTTCCTGTTCAACAGCTTCATGGTGGCGCTGCTTTCCACGGCACTGACCATCCTGATTTCGGTGTTGGCGGCTTACGCGCTGGCGCGGCTGAACCTTAAATACCGGGCGCTTATCCTGTCGCTCATCATCGCCGTTTCCACCTTTCCGCTGGTGACGCTGCTTGTGCCGCTGTTCGAAATCATGCGGGCGCTCAATCTGCTCAACAGCTGGACGGCGCTGATCCTGCCCTACACGGTGCTTTCACTGCCGGTGTGCACGCTGATGCTGGTTTCCTTCTTCGAAAGTATTCCGCGCGATCTCGAAAACGCTGCCATGATCGATGGCTGCACCCGCATCGGCGCGCTGTTCAAGGTCGTCGTGCCGCTTTGCGCGCCGGGCGTCTTCACCGCAGGCATCCTTGCCTTCGTGAATGCCTGGGACGAGTTCCTGCTGGCGCTCTCCTTCAATTCCAACCCTGCGCTGCGCACGCTGCCCGTTGGCATCCAGCTTTATCAGGGGGAGTTCGCTTTCCCCTGGCCGGTTATTTCGGCAGCGTTGGTGGTTGGCATCGTGCCGGTCGCGATCCTCATCGTCATCTTCCAGGAACGGGTTGTCTCTGGCCTCACCGCCGGCGGTCTCAAGGGCTAAAAGGTTAAGTCATGCATTTCGAAAAGACCCACGATGGATTTACGCTTGCGATCGGCAACCGCACCATCCTTTCCCATTCGCCCGACGAGCCGGCCTTCTTCGCCGGTTTCGGCAAGGAACGGATGGATATGTATCGCGGCAATTTCGATATCGAAGACTACGTCGTCGAACGAACTGCCCTGCGCCACGCCGAGATCAGCGGCGATAGCGTCACGCTTTCCTCCGCACCGGGACAGACCCCTCGCCTTCGCCTGACACTCGAAAGCAATGCCATCCTGCTGACGGCGCTGGACAAGACCATCAACCGTCTCTGGCTGCGCGTCTTTGCGGAAACGGACGAGCATGTCTGGGGCGGCGGCGAGCAGATGTCCTATTTCGACATGCGCGGACGGCGCTTTCCGCTCTGGACCTCCGAGCCCGGCGTTGGCCGCGACAAGACCACCGAAATCACCTTCAAGTCTGACGTCAACGGCAAGGCAGGCGGTGATTATTACAACACCAACTATCCGCAGCCGACCTATCTCTCGTCGCGTAGATACGCGCTGCATGTGGAAACGAGCGCCTATTCGGTCTTCGATTTCCGCAATGGCGATTTCCACGAGATCGAAATCTGGGCCATCCCTGAAAAGATCGAATTTTTCGCCGGCGACAGTTTCACCGATATCGTCTCCGCGCTGTCCCTACGGTTTGGACGGCAGCCGCAATTGCCGGAATGGATCTATAATGGCGCGATCATTGGATTAAAGGATGGCGTCAATTCGTTTGCGCGGCTGGAGAAAATCCGCGCAGCCGGAACGCTCGTGTCGGGCCTGTGGTGTGAGGACTGGGTGGGGCTTCGCCAGACATCCTTTGGCGCACGCCTGTTCTGGGACTGGCAGGCGAACGAAACCCGTTATCCGCATCTGCGCCAGAAGATCGCCGAGCTTGCCGATCAAGGCATACGCTTCCTGGGTTACGTGAACCCCTATCTCTGCGTTGACGGCCCGCTTTTCCCGGTGGCCGAACAGGCCGGTTATTTCGCAACGGATGCGGAAGGAAAAACGGCCCTGGTGGATTTCGGCGAGTTCGATTGCGGCGTCGTCGATTTCACCAATCCGGCTGCCGCCGACTGGTTTGCCGAAGAAATCATCGGCAAGAACATGCTGGATTTCGGCCTTTCCGGGTGGATGGCTGATTTCGGCGAATATCTGCCGATCGATATAACGCTCTCCAACGGTGTCGACGCAAAGCTGATGCACAATGCATGGCCCACCCTGTGGGCCGAGGTCAATGCAAAAGCCGTCGAAAGCCGCGACAAGACCGGCGAAGCACTGTTCTTCATGCGGGCCGGTTTCACCGGCGTGCAGGCCCATTGTCCGCTGATCTGGGGCGGTGACCAGTCTGTCGACTTCTCCCGTCATGATGGACTTGTCACTGTCATTTGCGGTGCGCTCTCCTCCGGCCTCATGGGCAATGCCTATCACCATTCCGACATCGGCGGTTACACCAGCCTGTTCGGCAATGTCCGCACCGCGGAACTTATCATGCGCTGGACGGAGATGGCCGCCTTCACGCCGGTCATGCGCACCCATGAGGGCAACCGCCCGCGTGACAATCTGCAGATCGATCAGGATGAAGGGGTTCTTGCCCATTTCGCCCGTATGACGACAGTTTATGTCACACTTGCCCCCTATCTGAAATCGCTCTCCGCCGAAGCGGCCAGAACGGGGCTTCCGGTGCAACGCCCGCTTTTCCTGCATTTCGAGAATGACCGGCAGACTTACGCCATTCAGGACAGCTATCTCTATGGCCCCGACATGCTGGTGGCTCCTGTCTGGAAAGCGGGAGAAACGCAACGCACTCTCTATCTTCCGGGCGATGGCCAGTGGGTACATCTGTGGAGCGGTGTGCATCATCGCGGTGGAAACGAGGTTACCGTGGAAGCACCACTCGGCCGGCCCGCGGTTTTCTACCGCGCCGATAGTGGCAACGTCACCCTGTTTGAACAGCTCCGCACCATCTGAGCCGTTGACAGCCAGCTAAAAAAACGACAGTTTCCGACCCATTCCGAGGGGAGCACCAGACGGTGCTGAGATGGCGTTGAGCCGGACCCTTGAACCTGATCCGGATCATGCCGGCGTAGGAACGGAAACTGTTGCGCCTTTGAGGCGCTGCCCTTTCTCTTCTCCGCTTTGTCCTGATCTCCGCGATTGTCACGTGTGGAGACCGAATGATGATGCTGAAAGTTTTTGTCCGTCGCGCCCGGTGCGTCTGCGTCTGAGGTCCGGCTCATGCGTGCCGCCCATGCGTTGAACGGTGTCGGTCTCCTGCTTGCTCTCTGGCAGGCAGGCACATGGCTGTTCTCGCCACCCCGTTATATCCTGCCGGCGCCGGCCGATGTCGCCGCGGCCTTCCTGCGCCGGCCCGGTTTCATGTTGGGGCAGGCCATGGTTACATTTCTCGAAATGGCCGTTGGACTGACGGCCGGCGTCCTGGTCGGTATTCTCGTGGCTTTCACCATCGCGGCAATCCCCCGTCTCGGTCGCCTCGTCTGGCCGATGGTTCTGGTTTTGCAGGCCTTTCCGGTCTTCGTGCTGGCGCCCATCCTCGTCCTCTGGTTCGGCTTCGGCATGGCCTCGAAAGCGGTGATGACGGCGATCATCATCTTCTTTCCCGTCGCCTCCTCCTTCACCGATGGCCTCAACAGGACGGATCGCGCCATTCTCGATGCCGCCTCGCTGACGCAGGCAAGCCACTGGCAGGTTCTCACCCGGTTGCGCGTGCCACTGGCGCTGCCTTCGCTTATCTCCGGCCTGCGGGTGGCCGCACCCCTCGCACCGCTGGGCGCTGTCATTGGCGAATGGGTTGGCGCATCGGCAGGGCTTGGATTCGTGATGATCCAGTCAAACGCCCGCATGCAGACCGACACGATGTTCGCCGCCATGGCGATACTCGCCATCATGGCGGTGCTGCTGCGACTGGCGGTGGATCGCGCCACCGCCCATCTGGCGCCCTGGGCCAGGGAAACAGAACACACCATTCCTTTCGGGTATTTACGGAGACTTTCAGCATCATGAAGCGAACTCTTCTTTCTTTCGTCGTCGCGGCGGCAAGCATATTTGCCCCCGTTCCGTCACAGGCGGCCGACAGCCTTACGGTATTGCTGGAATGGTTCGTGAACCCCGACCATGCGCCGATGGTCATAGCGAAAGAGCGGGGCCTTTTTGCGGATGCGGGGCTCGAAGTTGAACTTGTTCCGCCGGCAGATCCTTCCGCCGTGCCGCGCCTCGTTTCGGCAAAACAGGCCGATATCGGCGTGCACTACCAGCCCAACCTCTATCTCGACCACGATGCCGGCCTGCCGCTCGTTCGTTTCGGCACACTGGTCGAAACGCCGCTAAACACCGTCACCGTGCTGGCTGACGGACCGATCAAAAGCCTGAAGGACCTGAAGGGCAAGAAAGTCGGTTTTTCCGTATCCGGCTTCGAGGATGCCATGCTGAAGCGCATGCTGGAAAAGGACGGTCTGACGAAAGACGATGTGGAACTCATCAACGTCAATTTCTCCCTGTCGCCATCGCTCATCGCCGGCAAGGTGGACGCCACGCTCGGCGGTTTCCGCAATTTCGAACTGACGCAGATGAAGCTCGAGGGCCACGAAGGCCGATCCTTCTTTCCGGAGGAACATGGTGTTCCGGCCTATGACGAACTGATCTTCGTCACCCATCGCGATCTCGCAACGGACAGCCGCCTGCCGCGTTTCCTCTCCGCCGTGGAACAGGCCGCTATTTTCATCACCAATCACCCGCAGGAATCCTGGCAGCTCTTCATCAAGGCCTATCCCAATCTCGATGACGCACTGAACAAGCAGGCTTTCTTCGACACATTGCCGCGTTTTGCCAAGCGCCCTGCCGCGCTCGACCGCGCCCGCTATGCGCGTTTTGGCGCCTTCATGCAGGAAATGCAGCTCATCAAGCAGGCGCCGGCGGCGGACGAAATCGCCGTGGAGCTACAGCAGCCATGACCATCCCTTTCCCCACGACCACGCAGGCCGCCGAAATCCTTGAAAAAGTCAGACAGGCGCGTCCGCGCGTACATTGCCTTATGAATACCGTGGTGCAAAAATTCACCGCCGACGGGATTACCGTTGTCGGCGGCATTCCCTCCATGACCACGTCGCTGGAGGAAATCGAAAGCTTCGTTGCCAAGGCGGATGCGCTGACCATCAATCTCGGCACGCTGGATGCGGAGCGGCGCAAGGTTATCCTGCTGGCAGTGGAGATCGCCAACGCCTCAGGCAAGCCCTGGATCGTCGACCCCGTGCATTGTGACTATTCTCCATCCCGGCTGGCCTTCGCGCGTGAGCTCATCACTCTCTCTCCCGCGATCGTGCGTGGCAACCGTGCCGAAATGAGCCTGATCGGCGAGGTGCCAGATGCAATCAGGATCGAGACCGGGCCGGTAGATCACCTGAGCGACGCGACGCGACGCGTCAGGATCGTAAACGGCCATCCCTGGATGGCTAAGGTAACGGGTACGGGCTGCCTCTCGGGGGGCGTCATCGCTGCTTTCATGGCGGTGGAACAGGATGCTTTGGCAGCAGCGGCGTCCGCCCTTGCCGTCACCGGCGTCTCCGCCGAACTGGCCGCGTCCTGTGCCAGAGGTCCCGGCACGTTCGAACCGGCATTCCTGGACGCGCTTTCGGCGATTACCGGCGAGGATATCATCAATCATGCGAGGATCGAGAATGAACAAGGTTGATTACCGCCTCAACGCGCTTGTGGATGCGAGCCTCGGTGATGTCGCGCCTCTCTCCGAGCTTGCTCTGGCGGCTGCACTTAATGGCGCGACCATCCTGCAATATCGCGACAAGCACGGCTCGACACGGGAGATGATCGAAAACGCCCGCGCCATCCACGAGGCCATCGCCGGCACCGGCGTGCCGCTCGTCATCAATGACCGGGTGGATGTTGCGCTCGCCTCGGGCGCAGATGGAGTGCATCTTGGCGCCGACGATATGGACGCCAGAACCGCTCGGCGCATTCTTGGCGAAAAGGCGATCATCGGCCTCACGGTCAAGAACCGCGCCGACGCCGAGCGGGCAGCCTCCATGCCCGCCGATTACGCCTGCATCGGCGGTGTGTTCGACACGGTTTCAAAGGTCAACCCGGACAAGCCTGTCGGTATAGATGGATTTTCGACACTCCGTGGCCTGCTGGGGGAATGGCGGCCGGACATGCCGGTGGGCGCCATCGCCGGCATCGATCTTTCCCGCGTCCCCTCTGTCATTGCCGCCGGTGCGGATGGAGTCGCGGTGATTTCCGCCATCTTCCGCGCGGCGGATATTGCCGGCGCGACCAAGGAGTTCCGCTCCGCAATCGATGCCACCCTGAAAGCGAGACAGCCATGACATCAATTGCGTTGACCATTGCCGGATCCGACAGCGGCGGCGGTGCAGGCATACAGGCCGACCTCAAGACATTCTCCGCGCTCGGCGCCTATGGCGCCAGCGTCATCACCGCCATCACCGCACAGAACACCAGAGGCGTAACTGCGGTCGAGGATATTTCGGTGACCACCATCATCGCGCAGATGGATGCGGTGTTTTCCGATCTCACCGTCAATGCGGTGAAGATCGGCATGGTTTCCCGTATCGAAACCATTGCAGCCATAGCGGAGCGGCTCCGGCGGCAATCGCAGCCCGTGGTGCTGGATCCAGTCATGGTAGCGACGTCAGGCGACCGTTTGCTGCAAGAGGACGCCATCGAGACATTACGGCGCGAGCTTCTGCCAATCGCGACCATCGTTACGCCGAACCTGCCGGAAGCGGCGCTTTTAACCGGCACGCCGATAGCGGATACGAAAACGGACATCAATCATCAGGCCGAGGCGATCCTGAAAGTGGGCGCGAAAGCGGTGCTCATCAAGGGCGGTCATGGTGGGGGGCCTGACAGCACGGACTATCTGTTTGCAGATGGCACCATGCAGGCGCTTTCCGCTGCACGCGTAGAGACGAAGAACGATCACGGCACCGGCTGCACGCTGGCGGCGGCGATCACGGCTCATCTTGCGAGGGGAAGCGAGTTGCTGGAGGCTGTGGAGCTGGCGAAGGATTATTTGAATGGGGCGCTCGATGCGGGGCGGAGCCTTGCCGTTGGACATGGGCGGGGGCCGGTGCATCATTTTTATCGGTGGTGGGGATGAAGCCCCACACTCGACACTACCTCGCCTTCGGCGTCGCCAGCACATTCCGGATCGCGAAACTCGAATGAATACGCGAGACCCCCGGCAGCTTCGAGAGTATCTCCTTATGGATGCGCTCGAAATCCCCCGCACTTTCTGCCTCGCAACGCAGGAAATAATCCGAACCGCCGGTCATGAGATAACATTCGCGGATTTCCGGATATCGCCGCACCGCATTCTCGAAACGGTTGAGAAAATCCTCCGTCTGCCGGTCGAGCGTGATCTGCACGATGACTGAAATCACCTCACCGCCAGCGAGGCCGCTGGTAAGCGCCGTGTAACCGCGGATGATCCCTTCCCGTTCGAGAATATCGACGCGACGCAAGCACGCGGATGGCGAAAGCCCGACCTCTGCAGCAAGCTTTGTGTTGCTGATGCGGGCGTTGAGCCGAAGCAGCCGGATGATATGGCGGTCGGTTGCATCGAGTGACGACATAGAAAATTCCAACTAGCAAAAGAAAATTGCGCGATTGCCAATTCTATCGCATTTCCTTCGAATAATCGCCAAGAAATTCGATAATCGTTGCAATACTCTCATAAGATAAAAATGAGGGTGAGCGACTATGGACATGCAGATCAGCCGCCAGCAGGCAGCCGGTGGTGCGAGCGGCCATCTGACCATCGATCTCGGCGCATTGCGCGACAATTATCTGGCACTTGCGGCGATGGCGCCTGCATGCCAGACGGCGGCGGTCGTCAAGGCCGATGCATACGGCCTCGGTGCCGATATGGTCTCGCAAACCCTGTTCGATGCGGGGTGTCGCCATTTCTTCGTCGCTCATATTGACGAGGCGCTGGCGCTCCGGCTGCGTCTTCCCGCCGAGGCGCGGATCTTCGTCCTCAACGGCCTTCAACCCGGCAATGAGACCTCCTGCGCCGCCATGGCGATCACACCGGTTCTCAATTCGCTGGAGCAGATCGCCCAATGGGCGGCCCATGCCAAGACGCTCGGCAGGAAACTTGCAGCCGCCGTACAGATCGATACCGGCATGTGCCGCCTCGGCCTTCCCCCCAAAGAGCTGGAAACCCTCACTTCCCAGCCGCAACTGCTCGATGGTATCGACATCGCCTTTGTCATGAGCCACCTCGCCTGCGCCGACGAACCGGGCCATGCATGCAATGCGGCACAGCTGTCGGCGATGCGGCAGGCCACGATTGCGTTTCCTGATGTCCCGGTCTGTTTTTCCAACTCCGGAGGTATTTTTCTGGGTCGTGAGTACCACAACCACCTGCTGCGCCCCGGCATCGCGCTTTACGGCGGCGCACCCTCTGCCGACCGCCCGAACCCGATGAAGCCGGTCGTTCGCCTCGATCTCGCCGTGATCCAGACCCGCACCGTTCCCGCCGGTTCGCTGGTTGGTTACGGCGGTTCCTTCGAAGCGTCCGGCTCCACGCGTCTTGCGACCATCGCCGCCGGTTATGCCGACGGCCTGCCGCGCTCGCTCAGCAATCGCGGCGCGGCATGGTATGATGGCGTGCGCCTGCCGATTGCGGGGCGCGTTTCGATGGACAGCATCATTCTGGACATATCCGCCCTGCCCGAGGGAACATTGACCCAAGGCAGTTTCGTGCAGATGATCGGCCCCGAGCAAACGCTTGAAGACATCGCGGACGATGCAGGCACGATCGCCTACGAAATCCTGACCGGCCTCGGCCGTCGTTATCGCCGTACCTATATTCAGCCGGACGAAACCCCGGCCTTTGCTTCAACATCAGTCAATCACAAGTGAGACGATCATGAACGTCACTATCCTCGGAGCCGGCGTCGTCGGCGTGACATCCGCCTGGTATCTGGCCAAAGCCGGGCACAAGGTGACGGTGATCGACCGGCAGCCGGCTGCAGCGCTCGAGACCAGCTTTGCCAATGCGGGTGAGGTTTCCCCCGGCTATTCTTCGCCCTGGGCCGCGCCGGGCATTCCGGTCAAGGCCATGAAATGGCTGTTCATGAAACATGCACCGCTGATCATTCGCCCGACGGTCGATCCGGCGGCCTGGCGCTGGATGAGCCAGATGCTGCGCAACTGCACCTCGGCGCGTTATGCCATCAACAAGAGCCGCATGGTGCGCGTCGCGGAATATAGCCGCGACTGCCTGATGGCACTGCGGGAAGAGACAGGCGTCCAGTATGACCAGCGCATGCAGGGCACGCTGGAGGTATTCCGCACACAAAAGCAGTTTGACGCCATCGGCAAGGACGTGGACGTGCTGACGGCGGGCGGCGTGCCTTTCGAAATTCTCGACCGCGACGGCTGCGCCGCCGTGGAACCCGGCCTCTCGCCATCGAAGGAAAAGATCGTCGGCGGGCTGCGCCTGCCTGGCGACGAGACCGGTGACTGCTACATGTTCACCACCGAGCTTGCCCGCATGGCGGAAGAAGCGGGCGTTACCTTCCTGTACGACACGGGGATCATGCGCCCCATCGTTGAGGCAGGACGCGTCAAGGCGGTGGAGACCACCCGCGGGCTTGTGGAAGCGGATATTTTTGTCGCCGCGCTTGGCAGCTACTCTCCGCAGTTCCTGCGTCAGCTCGGTCTGACCCTGCCGGTCTACCCGGTCAAGGGTTACTCCATCACGGTGCCGATTGTGAAAGAGGAACGGGCACCCGTCTCCACGGTGATGGATGAAACGTTCAAGGTCGCGATCACCCGGCTCGGTTCGCGCATCCGTGCTGGCGGAATGGCGGAAATCGCCGGCTTCAGCAAGGACTTGCCCGCAGCGCGGCAGGCAACGCTTGCCCATTCGGTGGAAGACCTGTTCGGCGGCGCGGGCGATCAGTCGCAGGCTAAATTCTGGTGTGGCCTGCGCCCGATGACGCCGGATGGTACGCCTGTCATCGGTGCCACCCGCTACAGCAACCTTTACCTCAACACCGGCCACGGCACGCTCGGCTGGACCATGTCCTGTGGCTCCGCGCGCGTCCTTGCGGACATGATCAGCGGTGCGACGCCCGAGATCGACACCCACGATCTGGCAATCAGCCGCTACGCGGCATGACCGGCACGCCGCGGTTTCCGCTGATATCGCCCTCGCACGTCGTGTGAGGGCCGATACACCGATATCCTAAAGCGCAAGAGCGTCCCTAAGGGCTAGACCTTCCTTGGTACGAAGGTCAAGATCGGCCTCTATATGATTGAGATGTTGCAGCATCAGCGCCCGGGCCCTTGCCGCATCCTTCGCCTCCAGCGCATCCAGAAGATCGGCATGTTCGTTATGACCGCAGCTCGATACGCCGGAGCGCCCATAGAGCGCGATGACCAGCGATGAGCGCGCAACCAGTTCATCCATGAATTTTTCCAGGATGGCATTGCCGGCAATTGACGCCAGCATCAGGTGAAAATCACCCGAGGCCTTGATTTCGGCCCGCCGTGCGCTCGGCCCGCGTTCCTGCTGATGCCTGCTCTCCTCCAACAGATGTTCCCGCAGCTTTTTTACCGCCGCAGGCGTGATTTTTTCAATTGCCGCGTCAACGACGCCGGGCTCGATCAGCCGGCGGGACGCAAATACCTGCCGCGCCTCGTCGGGCGTCGGATTGGAAACGAAAGCGCCCCGATTGCGCTCGGCCTTCACGAGGCCCTCATAGGCAAGCATCTGCAGCGCCGCGCGCACCACCGTGCGGCTGACATCGAACAACGTTCCCACTTCCGATTCCGACAATTTCGTTCCCGGCGCCAGCCGGCGATCGACAATGGCGTCGCGCAAAGTGTCTCGAATGGCCTGGGCACGATCCTCATGCGATGAATCGGGAGATACGGTTATGTGGGCAAGGCTCATGGGCGCGTCCTGTTTGCTCCCGAGTTTTAGCGCGAAGCGTGGGACGCAGGCAAACGGGAATTGTGGGAGACAGCCGGTCTGCCACAATTCATTCAGCGACCGTTCAGCAGGCGGGCTGTATTTCCTTAACCATCGAATTTGCAACTGGCAGCACCCTGCCACCTGGATGGAAAAACACCATGTCGTCCTTTGCAGCTAAAACCGTTATGGCTATCGCCGTCGCCGCCGCAACCATCGCTCCCTTCAACAGCGCATCCGCCGGTGACTGGGACCGCCACGACCGCCGCGACGCGGCGCTTCTGGGAGGTGTGCTTGGCCTTGCCGCCGGTGTTGCCGTTGGTTCCGCCCTTTCCCGCCCGGCACCGGTGGAGGAGGAACGGGTCTATATCGATCCGGCACCGCGCCGTTATCAGGCCTATGAGCCGAGCTATGTCTATGAAGAGCCGGACTATCGTTACTACCGGCCAGCACCGCAGCCGGTTTATCGCCCTGCGCCGGTCTATCGCGCCCAGCCGGTTTACGACAGCCGCCCCGTCTATAATCAGCGCCAGACCTATCGCACCATCGAGCCGTGGACCAACGCCTGGTACGATTATTGCTCGCAGCGTTACCGCAGCTTCAATTCCCGCACCGGCACCTACACGGATTATGACGGTCAGCGTCATTTCTGCGTAGCAGGCTGAACGACGGCCGTTGCCGCAATTGCTGCGATTATTGCCAGGCCGCAGACGGAAAAGTCTGCGGCTTTTCAGTAGGGGTCGGAGCAGGATGACTTCGCTCTGTCGCCATAAGTCGTCCTCTGCGCAGTTTCAGGCCGCGCCGTTCTTCACATAGTCCGCCCGGTTGATACCATGGCGTTGCAGCTTGTCGTAAAAGGTCTTGCGGGCGATACCGAGCGTGGCGATGGTTTCCGCAACGTCGCCATTGGATTGCTCCAGTGTCTCGCGGATAATGCGCGCCTCGATCTCGTCCATACGCTCCGGCAAGGTGCCGGAAGCCGGGATTTCTGACTGCAGAACAGATGTGGCCGCCAATTCCGTCTCAAGCCCCAGAACCACCCTCTCGGCAAAATGGCCGAGTTCCCGGACATTGCCAGGCCAATCATGATCGTTGAGACGACGGGAAACCCCGGCGCCGATCTGCGGCACCGGCATGTTGAAGCGGTTGGCTGCCTTGGTGACGAAGTGGGAAAACAGGAGTGGAATATCCGCCCTGCGTTCACGAAGCGGCGGTATCGACAATGTGACGACATTCAGCCGGTAATAAAGGTCCTCACGAAACGCGCCGCGTTCGGCCGGATCGCCAAGGTCAACCTTGGCCGCCGCAACCACGCGGATATCGACAGGTCGCTCCTCGTTTGAACCAAGCGGCGAAACCTCGCGCATTTCCAGCACACGCAGCATTTTCACCTGCACGGCAAGCGGCATGCTTTCGATCTCGTCCAGGAACAACGTGCCACCACTTGAATGTTCGATGCGGCCGACACGTTTTTTCTGTGCCCCGGTAAATGCCCCCGGCTCATGGCCGAAAAGCTCGCTTTCGATCACCGTTTCCGGTAGCGCACCACAATTCAGCGCGACGAAATTGCCCTTGGCGCGCTTCTTGCTCCAGCGATGAAGGGCCGTTGCCACCACTTCCTTGCCGCTGCCCGTTTCGCCGGCCACCAGCACATCGACATCCGTATCGGCAATATGCCTGAGCGTCATGCGCAAGCGCTCCATGGCGGGTGTCTGCCCGATCAGCGGCAGGTCGTCCTCCGCCTGCCCGGCTGCCCGGCGAAGCGCGCGATTTTCCAGCACGAGGCGGCGTTTTTCGAGGGCTCTGCGGGCGCTTTCCACCATCCGTTCGGCGGGAAACGGCTTGGCTATGAAGTCATAGGCGCCGTTGTGGAGCGCATCAACGGCCATGGGTACATCGCCATGGCCGGTAATGAGGATGACAGGCAAGTCCGCATCGATCTTGCGGACATGGTCGAAAAATTCCAGCCCGGTCATGCCTGGCATGCGCACATCAGTGATAACGACGCCGTCGAAATCTTCACTCAAAGCTGCAAGCGCCTGCTCGGCTCGGGAAAAGGAAGTGACCGGCAGCCCGTCTAGCTCCAGCGTCTGCACCATCGCCTTGCGCAGCTGCGAGTCGTCATCGACCAGAAATATAGTACCATCCGCCGTCATGTCATGCTCGCTTCAGATATACGGAAAAACACGTGCCTGCCTCGCCACTCGTCACCTCAATGCGCCCGCCATAGTCCGAAGCGATATCGTTTGAGATGACAAGGCCAAGGCCGAGACCGCCCTCCTTGGAGGTATTGAAGGGTGAAAAAAGCTGGGCACGTATGTCTTCCGGAATGCCCCCGCCATTGTCGCCAACCGAGATTACAACCGCGTCGCCCTCTTCGCGAACACGTACCTCCACCCGGGCCGTATCAATCGCTTCAGTCGCTTCCAGCGCGTTTTGCAGAAGATTGATGAGGATTTGCTCCAGCCGGATGCGGCTGCCGAGCACTTTTAGATCCTGATCGGGCAAGACAATATCGAGCGCGTCCATCTGACCGGAAAAACGGCTGCGCAGCAGCATCACCGCGCCTTCGATGACGGTTCGAACACTGACAGGTTCAGCGCCGGTTCGGCCCTTGCGCGCGAGTATCTTCAGATCGCTGGTAATCGTGCCGATACGCTCGGTAAGGGCGGCAATGTCCTCAAGATTTTCACTGGCTTCAGCCAGACGTTCACGCTTCAGCAGAGTGCGCGCATTATCGGCAAAGGCGCGGATTGTCGCCACAGGCTGGTTTATCTCATGGGCCACGCCAGCCGCCACCTGCCCAAGAATGGAAAGGCGGTTGGCCTGCACCAGCTCATGCTGGACATTGCGCAACTCCCCGGTGGTCTTTTCGTGCAGGGCGATTTCCGCCTGAAGATGATCGCGCGTCTTCGTCAGATCGCGGGTTCTCTCCTGTACCTTCAGTTCAAGCTCGGCGCGGGCCCTTTGTTCTTCTTCCTTTTCTTTCAGAGCCTTGTGCCTGCGCCACAGCCACAGCGCCGAAAGCGCAATCAGCGGCATGAGCGTCGCCAGCGCCACCGCCCTGCCCTCGCGGATGGCGGCATTCAAAGCGGGTGCGACGGGCTGAAGATAATGCAGGGTCCAGGATGTCGTCGGCACCGGTATTTCCAGCCGAAGATAATCGCCGCGTTCGCGCCCCGGCTCATCAACGTGGATGAGCGGAACACCGTCGCCCAGTGATCGAGCCGTTCGGAAAGGCAGCGTCGCCAGCGCCTCATTGCCGAATTGCAGGCTTTCGGAAATGGTGTTTCGTCGCGCCTCGTCGATGGCCGCGACTGTCTTGAAGCGCCACTCCGGCACGCTCGTCATCAGCACGACACCGTTTCTGTCGACGACATAGACCGGCTTGCCTCCGATATTCCAGTCCGCTTCCAGCCGGTTGAACTCGACCTTGGCAATCACGACGCCAAGCGGCCGGCCATCAGCCGCATCGATCCGGCGGGAGATATAGAGACCTGGCCGGCGACTGACATTGCCGAGCGCATAATGTTCGGACATACCAGTCTTCATCGCCGCCTGAAAATACTCGCGGAAGGCATAGTTGGAACCCACAAAGCTGTCCGCCTGCCGCCAGTTGCTCGACGCGATGGTCAGGCCGGTCGGCCCGGTCACGTAAATAACAGAGGACTGGGTTCCTTCGATAAGCCCTTCAAGCTTTCGATTAAGCCGATCAAGAGCCGAAGAGCCACCGCCATCGAGAGCGACGGCAAGATCGGGATCGCCGGAAAGAACCAGCGGAATGGCCCGCGGCCGCTCCAGCGCAACATTCAAAAGGGCGATCTTCAGTTCCGCATCGGTGGAGGCCTCGGAACCCGCCGCACGCAGGGCCTGATGGCGGGCAAATTCATCGGCGACAAGCAGCATGCCGAAACCGATAAGCAGCCAAAGCCCCGCGAGCGCCAGCCATTGCGCCCGTCGCTTCGCCTGAGAATGGAGTGAATTCTCTATCTGGTTCATGGGCCAATTGTGCGGATTTACGCACAGACCGCAAGAGTTTTTGTCCGGAATTCCGCACAGTCAACTGCCGTGCCTTCTATCCCTCCAAAAAAGAACTTTTTGAATCAGTCAGTTACGGCAAATAATCAAGTCTGGCATGCGTATTGCACATGACTCCGCAATCGGCGCGAAGCCGTCAACGACACGGCGATCCCGGGAGGCCAATCAAGGCAGGGTGAGGCCGAGGAGGAAAAAACATGATCGATACGACAGCCGTGGCCGCGGGCCACGCCAAATTGCCATTCTACAAGCATCTGTATTTTCAGGTTCTGGTGGCCATCATAGCCGGTATCGCACTCGGCCATTTCTACCCGGCCTTCGGTGAAGAACTGAAGCCGCTCGGCGACGGCTTCATCCGCCTCGTCAAGATGATCATCGCGCCCGTCATCTTCCTCACTGTCGCAACCGGCATTGCCGGCATGAACGACATGAAGAAGGTTGGCCGCGTGGCTGGCAAGGCTATGATCTACTTCCTCGTATTCTCCACCCTTGCGCTTATCGTCGGCCTCATCGTCGCCAACACCGTGCAGCCCGGCGCGGGCATGAACATCGATCCGGCAACGCTGGATGCCAAGGCCGTCGCGACCTACGCCGACAAGGCCCATGAGCAGACCATCACCGGCTTCCTAATGAACATCATCCCGACGACCATCGTCGGCGCATTCGCCAGCGGCGATATCCTGCAGGTGCTGTTCTTCTCGGTGCTCTTCGGTATCGCGCTCGGCGTCGTCGGCGAAAAGGGCAAGCCGGTCACCGATTTCATGCACGCCCTGATGTATCCGATTTTCAAGCTGGTCGCGATTCTGATGAAGGCCGCCCCGATTGGTGCTTTCGGCGCCATGGCCTTCACCATCGGCAAATACGGCATCTCGTCCGTCACCAATCTTGCGATGCTGATCGGCACTTTCTACGTCACGTCCTTCCTGTTCGTGTTCGTGGTCCTCGGCGCCGTCTGCCGCTATAACGGCTTCTCCATCGTCGCGCTGATCCGCTATATCAAGGAAGAACTGCTGCTGGTTCTCGGTACCTCGTCTTCCGAGGCTGCCCTGCCGGGCCTGATGAGCAAGATGGAAAAGGCCGGCTGCAAGCGCTCCGTCGTTGGCCTCGTCATTCCGACCGGTTACTCCTTCAACCTTGACGGCACCAACATCTACATGACGCTGGCAGCCCTCTTCATCGCGCAGGCGACCGGCATTCACCTCTCCTTCGGCGAACAGATTCTGCTGCTGCTCGTCGCCATGCTCTCCTCCAAGGGTGCCGCCGGCATTACCGGTGCAGGCTTCATCACGCTCGCGGCCACGCTCTCCGTCGTGCCTTCGGTTCCGGTCGCCGGCATGGCGCTGATCCTCGGCATCGACCGCTTCATGTCGGAATGCCGCGCGCTCACCAACTTCGTCGGCAATGCGGTCGCCACCATCGTCGTCGCCCGCTGGGAAGGCGAACTGGACCAGGACCAGCTTGCCCGCGTGCTCAGCGGCAAGGAAGAATTCACCGGCATCGGCGATGTGGATCAGCTTCCGGCCTCGGTGCAGCCGGCAGAGTAATACGACCTCCCAAGGTCCTGCCTGCCCGGCCTCGTCCGGACAGGCCTCGCATGAAGGCCGGCGCGTCATCTCGATGTGTCGGCCTTTGTCGTTCAAGCAGGTCTCGGAAAACAGTTTTTATCGGACCGGCGATGCTGTAGGCCAGATCAAACAAGAACCGTTGCGATGAATGGAGTGGCCCATATGAGAAACATTTTCCTGGCGTGGCAGTTCTGGGCCCTGTTATCGGCGGCATTCGCGGCTCTGACTGCCATTTTCGCCAAGATCGGCATCGAAAACGTCAATTCCGATTTCGCCACTTTCATCCGAACCATCGTTATTCTCGCTGCCGCAGGCCTGATGGTTTATATCACCGGCAACTGGCAGCAGCCTTCCACCATCTCGGGGAAAACCTGGGCCTTCCTCGTGCTCTCCGGTCTGGCAACCGGCGCATCCTGGATATGCTATTTCCGGGCGCTGAAAATCGGCGACGCCGCCCGAGTCGCACCCATCGACAAGCTCAGTGTCGTCTTTGTCGCCGTCTTTGCAGTGCTGTTTTTGGGCGAAAGGCTTTCGCTGCCTAACTGGCTCGGCGTCGTGCTGATCGCCTGCGGTGCGGTGCTTGTGGCCTACCGGGGATAGGTCGGCCGGATCAACCGGCCGGCACAATTGCCAAAATTTTCAGCCTCGGGCGGCCGCAACCTTGTCGAGACCGCGCCTCACGCCAGCAAACAGCTCATCCAGTTGCTCCGCGGTAATAATCAGCGGCGGGCAGAAACAGATGGATTCACCGATTGGCCGGGTTATGACACCCTCCTCCTCAATCGCGGCGGCAAGGGCAAACGTCGTATCGCCCGGCTTCATGCCTTCCCATGGCTTCACCTCCAGCGCGCCGATGAGGCCGATACCGCGCGAGGAATGAATGAGCGGGTGATCCGCAAGTGCCTTCAGATGATCGAGGAACCTGCCTTCGAGCCGCGCGACATTGCCGACCAGATCGCGTTCCTGAATGATCTTCAGGTTTTCCAGCCCTACAGCCGTTGCGACCGGGTGGCCGGAGGCGGTGTAGCCATGGCCGAACGATCCGATACGGTCGGACTCATCGGCGATAGGCTGGTAGAAATTGTCATTCATGATGATCGCCGAAAGCGGCATGTAGGACGACGAAATCTGCTTTGAGACCACAAGCACGTCCGGCTTGATACCGTAGGTCTCGCAGGCGAACATCTTGCCCGTGCGGCCAAAACCGCAGATGACCTCGTCCACCACAAGCAGGATGTCGTATTTCTTCAGGATCGCCTGGACGCCTTCCCAATAGCCCTCCGGTGGCAGGAGAACGCCACCGGCGCCCATTACCGGCTCGCCCCAGAAGGCGGCGATGGTTTCGGGACCTTCGCGAAGGATCAGATCCTCCAACTCCCCGAGGATACGCGCGGTGAAATCCGCCTCACTTTCGCCCTCCTTCCCGAAATGCACATAGGAGGGGCAGGCCGTATGCAGCATGCGGTCCAGCGGCAGATCGAAACTCTCATGGTTGCGCGGCAAGCCGGTGATCGAGGCCGACGCAATGGTCACGCCATGATAACCCTTGATGCGGCCTATGATCTTTTTCTTTTCCTTCTTGCCCAGCGCATTCGAACGATACCAGACCATCTTGGCGACCAGATCGTTGGCTTCCGAGCCGGAGGAGGTGAAATGAACTTTCGACATCGGCACCGGCGAAAGCTCGATCAGCAGTTCGGCGAGATCGACGGACGGGCTATGCGTCTTGTAGGAGAAGGTGTGGTAATAGGGCAGCTTCTGCATCTGCTTTGTCGCCGCTTCCACCAGCCGCTGTTCACCAAAACCGAGCGCCACCGACCACAGTCCCGCCATCGCCTCGATATATCGCTTGCCACTGCTGTCGGTGACATAGATGCCCTCGCCGCTTTCAATCACCAGGCCACCGGTCTTTTCGAATTTGCGCAGATTGACATTGGGATGCATCTGATAGGCGATATCGCGTGCCTCGACGGAATTCGGCAGGATGGTCATCGATAATGGCTCCGTTTCGGTTGATTGACTGAGGCGTCAGACGTGCTGTCCGCCATTGATGTGGATTTCCGCGCCGTTGATGTAGCTGGACTGTTCCGAGCAGAGAAAAAGGATTGTCTGCGCCACCTCCGCCGTGGTGCCGAGCCGCCCGAGCGGAACCTGGGCATCCACCAGCTCGGCCGTACCCGGAGACAGAATGGCAGTATTGATTTCCCCCGGCGCAATCGCGTTGGCGCGAACGCCCCGCGGACCGAATTCATGCGCCAGTTCGCGCGTCAGTGCGGCTAGTGCCGCCTTCGACGTGGCATAAGCAACACCGGCGAAGGGGTGAACCCGCGAACCGACGATGGAGGTGACATTGACGATCGAGCCTTTCGCCGCCTCCAGCTCCGGCAGGAGCGCGCGGGCGAGCAGCGCTGTCGAGACGAGATTGACATTGAGCACCCGCGTCCAGATATCCGCCGTCGTATCCATCACACCAAGGCGGCTTCCGCCTTCGCCCTTAGGCGAAATTCCGGCATTGTTGACAAGTGCCGCAAGCTTTCCTTCCGGGAGGCGTGAACGCACCTCATCTGCCAGGTCTTCTACGCGCGACAGGTCTTCCAGATCGGCCTGGATATGGCTCTCGCGTGCGGAGGGCCAGCGGCATTCCTCGGAAAAGGGTTGCCGCGAAACGGTCAGGATCCTCCAGCCCTTTTCCTGAAACAGCTTGACGGTGGCATGCCCAATTCCCCGGCTGGCACCGGTCAGAAGCATGTAAGGAACAGCCATAGAGAACTCCTGTGCCATGCGGATCGTTGAGCCGGCCTCGCATTCAACACGCATGTTAGAGCGCTTCGGCCGGGTGACAAGGGCTTTTTTGTCGCGGTGGGCGAAGCAAGGCCGCTCGCGGGCTAATCCCATTTGATGCAGGGGTTTCACCCGAAGGGAATATTTGAAGCGGATCATTTGCCCATAAAATGAAACCTCCCGAATGTGTGATCTGTATTGGGAGGGGGACACATGCGCATCGACATCATTGACACCGACGCCGGCTTCGAGGCGGTTCGGGAAAACTGGGAATCGGTGTTCATGGCCGATCCCCATGCCCGGCATTTTCTCTCCTGGGGCTGGCTGCGCGATTACATGCCGCGCCGCAGGCGCTGGTTCGTTCTGGCTCTGAGGGAACGTTCGGAAGGCTCGCCCTATGTGGCGTTTTTTCCGCTGCGCATCGTCACCGAACCGGATAAGAAAACCGGCCGCTTTCACGACAGCATCGTCATGGCCGGCAATGCTGCCGCGGATTATACTGGTTTCATCACCCTGCCGGACTATGAAGATCACGCAGTCGCCGGTTTCTGCGCCTATATAAGACAACAGAACTGGACCGAGCTGAAACTCGATTATCTTTCAGGCCCGCCGGAACGGCGCGATGCCATGATCAGGGCGCTTCAGGGCCCGCTCGTCATGTTCCGCGACAATATGCCGACCAACCCCTACAACATCAACAATTGCATCTGCCCGGTCGTGACCCTGCCGGACACGTTTGAGGGGTATCTTGAAAGCCACATGAGCAGCCAGACCCGGCAAAAGCTCAGGCGTTTCATGAGAAAGGTCGAGGGCGGGGACGAATATCGCATCAGCTTCGCGACGAAAGACACCATCAAGCGGGACATGGACATCCTCTTCGATTTCTGGCGCATCCGCTGGGCGCCACATAAGGGCAAGGAACGCACCGAGCTCCTGATCGGCGCGACCCGCCAGATGCTGATGGATGTCCATATTCGCGGTGATCTAGAGGTACCTGTGCTGTGGTTCGGCGACCAGCCGCTTGGCGCACTCGCCAACATCATCGATCGCCGGAAAAAATCTGTAATGTTCTACATCACCGGCCGCGACGAGAACTGGAAGACGCCTTCCCCCGGCCTCGTGCTGCACGGGCATTGCATCCGGAGGGCAATCGAGCACGGTTTCAAGACCTACGACTTCCTGCGTGGCAACGAGCCCTATAAATATTTTTTCGGGCCGGAGGAGCAGAAGCTGAGCTGCACGCTGTTTCGCACCCGCTCGGGTGATAATCTGGGCGGCACGCTTCACCCGCGCAGTATCCGATTTGTCTACGAACAGGGACTCAAATTTTACAAGGCGGGCAGGAAGGCTGCCGCAAGCATCGCCTTCAGCCAGGTGCTTGCCGCAGCGCCTGGTCATTCCGGCGCCCAATTCGGGCTGGCCAACCTGTCTCTTGATCGGGGCGAGTTCCGGGAGGCGGAGATCGCCTTCCTGGCGCTTCTCGCCAGCGGCCAGGACCCGGTTCTGCTTTGGCTTCGCATCGGTGAGGCACGGCTGGCGCAGCAGCATTATCACGAGGCATCCGAGGCCTTCCGCCAGGTCACCAATCGCGCGCCGTTCCACCGCGAAGCGCTCTACAAATGCGCCGTTGCTCTCATCGCCGCCGAAAGAAAGATGGAAGGCGCCGAAATCCTTGAAAGATTGCAGCATTATCATTCGGACGAGGCCCAACATCTCGAATATGCGGAGAAGGCGCGGGCCGCGCTTGCGCGGCTGGAGCTGACGAAAACAAAGATCCCACTCCCTGCCGATGTCATCCCGCTCACCGTCAAACCGAAAACGGCGGGCAAGCGCTGGCACCCGCCAAAGGTTTTGCATTGAAGACAATGATCTGTAAGTTGCGGCAGCAAAAAGCCGACCGACCTGCAGGGAATTTTGATGTTTCTGACAAATAAGGACATGCTCGATCTCATCGAGCTTCGCCACGATTTGCATCGCCATCCGGAAATTTCCGGAGAGGAGAAAGAAACCGCCCGCCGCGTCCGTGCCTTTCTTGAGCAGGCACCACCTGACCGGCTTCTTGCCGGCCTCGGCGGCCATGGCGTGGCGGCCGTCTATGACAGCGGAAGAAGCGGCCCCTCGGTTCTGATCCGCTCGGAAATCGACGCGCTGCCTATCCACGAAAAGGGTGAAGTTGAATATCGTTCGAGCGTCGATGGAAAAGGCCATCTGTGCGGTCACGACGGCCACTCCACCATTCTGACGGCACTGGCGCTTGGCCTTGCCCGCCAGCGGCCGGAGACAGGACGGGTCATTCTTCTCTTTCAGCCGGCGGAGGAAACCGGTGCGGGCGCAGCCGCCGTTATTGCCGATCCACGCTTTGCGGAGATAAAACCGGACTATTCATTTTCACTTCACAACCTCCCCGGCCTGCCCTTCGGCCATGTCAGCGTGGTGGAAGGGCCGGTCAATTGCGCATCGCGCGGCATCAAAATCACGTTAGCGGGCAAGACGGCACATGCCTCCTCACCGGAACACGGCATTTCGCCCATGCGGGCGATTGCCAGGCTGATGCCGTCCCTGAGCGATCTCGGTTCCGGTTTTCCGCCGGCACCGGATTTTTCGATGGTGACGATCACCCACGCGATCATGGGGGAAGCGGCCTTCGGCATTTCCCCGGCTGACGCGGAAATCTGGGCGACACTCAGAACGCTGACCGACGACCGGATGGAAAACCTGTGCAACGCCGCGGAGACGCTCGCAAAAAGGGTGGCAGACGAAGAGTGGCTGGCGCTCAATATCACCTATGACGATATTTTCCTGCATTGCGAAAACGCCCCGGACGCCGTCGATCATATCCGGCAGGCGCTGGACGACGAGAAAATCTCCCACGGTTCTGAAGGTCTGCCCATGCGCGCTTCCGAGGATTTCGGCCGTTTCCGTGGCGTCTCGTCGTCGGCGATGTTCTTTCTCGGCGCAGGCCGTGACTATCCCAATCTGCACGACCCCGATTACGACTTTCCGGACGCACTGGTCGGTATCGGTGCGCGCATCTTCATGCGCCTCATTCGTAATCTCACTGACGGGAAATAAACCGTGGCTGGCTGCACGCCGGCCGCTGTCAACCGCCTTGCGGACCGTTGCTCGGCCGGGCGGCGCGCACTGCCGCGAGCCCCCTGATGCCATCGCGATTGCCGATGGAGGCGAGGCTTTCGAATATCTGGGCGGCTTCCCCATAACGGCGCATGGCGAGATAGGAGTAACCGCGCAGCACCATCAGATCAGCACGCTCGTCAGCCAGCCGGGCCCGTTGGTCGAGGAGCAGAAGCGTTTCGGCGTAACGTTTCGACTGGAAGGCGGAAACCGCGCGATCGGCAAGGATCGAAACCTGCAGCTCCGTGGCTCGCGGACGATCCATGCGCGATTTCGTCGCCGAGACCGCAGCATGATCCGTCAGCCCCATGCGCAGATAGGCGAGGCTCTGACCATAGGCCGCATCGCTTTTGACACTCGACTGGCCGCCGGCAATGGCGGCTTCAAAAGCTTTCAGCGCCTCGGCCGGTCTATTCGTCTCCATCAGGCACCAGCCGAGATCGAGCGCCTGCTGCGGCGTCAATCGCTGCGGATCAGGATAGGCGGCACAAGAGCGTGGACGCGAAGCCGTGTTGTTTGCTCTTTGCGCTGGCGAAGACAGTCTCGCCTGCTTGCGTGACGGTTCAGGCGCCTGGACGACGGGTTGAACATAGGTCACCGTCCCTCCCTGCGCCGTCTGAGGCACGGGCGCTGTCTGCTGCGGGGCGGTGGCGAGAGGCGGCGCGGTTACCGCCACTGCCGGCTGGCTGGACTGGTCTACCATGCGTGCGGTACCCACATCGGCAATACGCTGCGAGCGACCCGCCCATTGCTGCTGAATGCCCCGCAGGCCAGCGAGGTTGCGCAGGTCGTGATAGCTCAGTGCCACGCCATAGGCAGACGGCTCATCATCCGCTTTCCAGCCAAGCGCAGTGCTGAACCATTGCAAGGCGAGCTGGCTCTGACGGAACGCAAGCGAATACCAGCCGAACTGTTGTGCCGTCGCCGCGTCCTTGCGCGCAACGGTTTCCGCTGCAATGCGCTGCAGTACATCCGGCGGCAGCACCACGGGCGGCTCCAGCGCGAGAAGATTGGCGGTTGCGGCAAGATAGGTTGCGAGCGCATCGTCGGATGTCGCGCGCCATTTGTACATGACGTCCTCGGCTTCACGCGGCTCGTTGCGGTCGATCAGCGCCAGCGCCAGCCCTTGCGAGGCCGACGCGCTGTCCTCTTCCTCTCGCGCCTTGCGGAACCACTTTTCGGCCTCCGCCATATTTTTCTGGCGAATATTGTACCAGCCGAGCAGCAGCGCGTCGCTTGCGCGCTTTTCCGTTTCGGCAAGCCGTTCAAGCCGCATCAGATAGGCAGAAGGGACGGTGATCCCCTCTTTCTCTCCTGCCTTCGCCACGAACTGGCGCGCGAGATCGTTCTTGACCGGCTCGAATTCCAGCTGTCCATCGGCGCCGGGCTTTTCCTTGGCCAGAAGCTCACCCATCATTTCCGCCGGCAGCAGCGCGGATGCCTTTTGCACGGTGGCGAGCCTATCACTTGCGACAGTGCAATTGTTGAGAATGTAGAGATAGGCGTCGCGCGCCCGTGCCATCCTGTCCGTATTGGCAAAGGCATCGGCAACCCGCCACAGAACGTCGACCTCGCTGCAGGTCAGCAGACCGGAATTATTGGCGGCCGTATCCACCACCGTCGCATATTGCTTAAGGTCAGACGCGTTGATGAGGCGCTGACGCGCCTCGGCCAGAGACAGCATGCCGGTCAGGTTGTCCGGCGGCTGCCAGCCAGGCTCTGTCTGCTGGCGGTCGGCAATCGCTTTCCTGACCTCGGCATAACGGCCGTCGGTATAAAGCTGCCACATGGCATCGAGCTTCGCATCGCCATTTTCCGGAACAGCAAGCGGATCAGCCGGTGGCGTCCAGTTTGGATAAAGCGTGCGAAGTCGCGCGATTTCGGCCTGAAGGCGTTGCGTATCGCCTCTCGCGGCGAAATAGCGCAATGCACTGAGATCGACTTCCGGCATATCACCCGACGCCGCCTCCGCCACGCGCGCGGCAGGCGCCTGCGCCGTCTGTGTTTGCATTGTCTGGGCGCCGGTCTGTGGCAACGGTCGCGGCTCGGTTGCCGGCACCGTTACCGGCGGAGTCGAGGACTGCGCTAACTGCGCCATCTCGCGATTCTTGACGAAAGCGTTGATTTGCGCCGGATTTGCCGCAGGAGATATCCGCTGCGCGGCGCGATTGTCCCCCACCGCGGAGGTGTGGACGTCCGACACGCGACCGAGAATGCTGTCACGCCAGTGGAAGGCGGCAAGCGCGACTAGAAGCAGGATGAGGGCCGAAGTCGATAGAGGCTTGTTCATCGGCATTCCCCGTTATTTCTTGCCAGAAACGACAATGCCAGAAGATGCAATGTGGAAGGATAATAAAGTGTTGGCTGAAAGCTCTTCAGTTCTTCCGGAACGGCGGCCCCGCCTGCGACACAGGCCGCAAGTGCCGGAATGATGCGATAGCCTGGATCCGACAGCACATCCTTGACCGCTCCGCTCTTCAGATCGAAAGTGCCGGCCGCACCGCTTTCCAGCGTCATGCCGTTCTTCAGCCGGTTGAGCAGCTCGGGCGAGCCCATATTCGCCCGAGAGAGATAAAGCGGAATGCGCACCGCATTGTAACCGAACTCCGGCGGGAAACCCGATGCCGGCTGGGCTCGCGTCCGCACTGATACCCAGTCGGCCGGTAGTTTCCTCTCGCCAAAGGCAAAGGCACCAATCTGCGTCACCCCGTCATCGGCTACCGCTTTCCAGAGCGGCGACGGCGCGACGAGATTGAGAACCGGGAAGGCCTCGAATATCAGATACGACGGATTAACCACCGGACCGTCATCTCGGTCTCCCTCGCCAAAACCGGTTGCAGCCGGCAGGAGCAACGTACGCCCTGCGCGCTCAACCACGTTTTTTTTGAGGATGGCGGATGCCATGGCTGTGGATGCCTCGGCGTAATCCTGCCGATTCCATTGCCCGGCAGCCAGCGCCAGCGCATAGGCGATCAGGATATCGCCATCCGTAGCGTTGTTGATATCGGTCACATGCGGACGTGTGCGCGGATCCCATTTCCAGGCGGATAGTCCGTCATCCCGCACCAGCAGTTCGGTGCGTGTGAAACTCCAGATCAGCTCGAAATCGGCGAGGCTGTCGGACAACACGGCAAGCCACATGCCATAACCCTGACCCTCGCTGTGGCTGATATTGCCGTTGCCCGTATCGATGATGCGGCCACCGGGATCGAGAAACGCACTCTTATAGGCCGACCATGCCTCCGGCGGGATCGACGCGGTGCGGCCCGCTGAAACGGCTGTCAGCAACGTCATGATGGAAAGGACGACAACACCGGCCAGTTTCGAAATTCCGCTCTTCATCGATGTCGCCCCATCATGCGCAGCATGGCAAATGTCGCGAGACCGAGGAGCGACACGAACCCAATGAAGGCCAATGAATAGGAGAGAACGTTAGAAGACAGCCAGTTGGCCGCAATCAGCCTGAAGTTCGAGAAGGAAAATGGCCGCGTGCTATAAAGATATGGCCGTTCCACTTCGACAGTCTCGATTTTTTCAGCACCTGCGTCGTAAGCGGCGACACGCCCCGTGACGCCACCCCACCGGTTTTCACGCGTCATCGCCGCCATGCCCCCCAAAAGCTCTCCTGAACTTGGCGCGGTTGCGAGCGTCCAAACCCCTTCACCTGAGGGGCTCAGTCCCTGGGCCAGCATGAAGGAAACATTGGCAGGCGGCGCATAGGGCTGCTCGGCTGCAGGCAGGAAGCGCAATGTATCCGAACTCAGGTCGAAGTTGCGCTTCATCCATTCCTCAAAGGACGAAACCTGTCCTTCCCAGATGCCGCCGTCGACCCGTTCACGCCAGTCATTAAAGAGGTTTTCACTGTTTTGGGCAGGCTGCTGAACACCGGCTCCCACTTTCCAGGAGATCTGGCTGGAGGGAACGAGATTGAACTGGCTGATCAAAGCCTGCGGAAATTGTGAGATCGTACCAACGAACAACGCGTCCCGGTCGCCGATTACCAGTGGCGACGCGACGGTCTCAATGTCGATCGGATGCCCCGCCACGCTCGCCAGCCGGCTGATGAGCGTAGCCGCCGCGGACATCGTGTCCGTGTCAAAACGATCAAGAGACAGGGCGACGGGAGTAGTCCCAGTGCGGTAGGGCTGCCCGGCGCCAGCCATAGCAGCGAGATCGGGTTTGCGACCAATCTGCGCATAGTCCGGAATATGAATTTCCGATGTGTCGAACAATGCAAAACGGGGCGTTGCGCTCGCTGGCGCACCCGGTGCGCAGGCCTGATCCTGCGCCGTCATCAACACCGCTTCAATGGTCACCTTGTTCGGACCCGGCTTGAAGTGCCGCATTGTCACATTGATCGGCAGATGTCTGAAAATACCCCCGCCATTATTGGAGATAGGCACGGTGGAGGCGATCTGGTCATTGACATAGATGTCGACATGGCTGCCGGGCAGCACCTGCGAGGAATAGGCTGCATCCAGGAGAAGCGACGCTTCGCCATAGGCCGACGCATAAAAATCGGCGGGCATGCCGATGTAAAATTCATTGCGGAAACGCCGGCCGCTGAACTCGCTGCTTTCGATACCGAGTTCCGAAAGCGCGATCCGACGGTCCGACATGATCAGTGGCACATCGGGTGCGTGCCAGCTGCGCGTCGAAAAAGTGGCTCGCTGAGCGCCCGGTGTTCGCGAGATCGAGGAAAACAGCGTCTCTATCGCCGCTTGCACCGCCTGGGGGGTCGGACCGGTGACGAGAAGCGGCGACGCTCCGCCCGCGACGGCGCTGCCGAAGCCTGCGAAAGCGCCCGCTGATGCTTCAGGTGGCAAAGTTCCGGCCATGCCGGCGATTTCTCGAGCGGTGCCTACGAGGACCGAAAGCGTTCCCGCTTTCCGTTCGACGGGAGGGGCCGTCACAAAACGGACCGTCTGGTTCGGCATCTGGGTTCTGAGCGCCAGCGCCTGCGAAAGACGCAGGAGAGAATCCGCAAATGCCGGATTGCCGAGCGCCGGTGCCACGATTTCGATCGACGTCGTCGCCTTGCCATCCGGTCCGGTCGCCTGGATGTCGTCGATGTTGGCGAAACTGCCCGCAACATCGGCGTTAAAGCCTATGAAGGTATTTGCCGGATCGACATCGGTCCATAGATCGTAAGTGGACTGGATCGTGCAATCTGTTCTGTGGCGCTGCTGCACCCCGAGCGACACGACATTCGCGCCGACCTGAAGGACACCGGGCGGAATTTTAAGGGAAATATTCCCCTGACTGTCCGGCGCCTCGATACGCGCTGCACCAAGCCCGACATTGTTCACGCTGACCTGAAAGTTCGAGCTTTCCGGAGCAACAACGATCGCGTTCTGATAACCGACATTCAGCGATACGGCTGCATTCACCTGCTCTGGCGTCAGATAGATACTCCATTGCCGCCGGTCCATTTCCCCCGAAAGGCTGAGCTTTTCATAGGGAAGGATATAGCGGCGACGGCCATCCGCTGAAGAAGACGAGGCGCGCATGGAACCGGGTGAGATGCTTTCCCGGCGCGCGGGCACGGTCACCGGTGGAACCGGCGGCGGTTGGGCCGTCACGTCGGGGGAAGGCGCAGGCTGAGCCGTGAAGGGTGGCGGAACAGGTGGCTGCGCTGGCGTCCGGACCTCCTGCTCACGACGCGGTTCCACCGGAGAAATGGCGGGCGGCTCCGCGGGCTTTGGCGCGGTCTGGGCCGGCCTTTCCGGGGACATGTCGAAGGGGGATGACTGCGCAATGGCGCTCGTCGCGACTACACCCCAGATCATCACTGTCAGCGACTGCCTGATAGGTCCGCGCCCGGTCATTTTACGGCTCCAGCAGGTTTGACGGCCTTGGAACCCGGCCGCAGCGCGCGCGCCAGATAAAAGAGACCACGCTGCGTCTGGAAGAGCGATATTGCCAGGAAGGTCGCCGTACCGCGAATGAGGCCGGGGTTCCTGCGTCGCACACGCTGAAACTCGCTCCATTGCTCGGAATTGGCAAAAATCAGGTCGGCGATAAGGCGGTGATCGACGGCCCGCTGTGGGGAGAAGGTGCAGCCGATCGAAATGAACCCCTCGCCTCGCACCGTCCGCACAATATTGAGAGGCATCGTTTCCGGCACGCCCTCGCTGTGGGGTTTGACCCTGACGATCGCAGTCTCGCCTTTTTCGACCGTGGTTGCGTTATCGAATAGATTGATGAGCAGACCGTGGACGGAAACATTGTCGATGGAGGCCGGCACCCAGGTGTCGCTGCCCTCAAGCTTGACCTCGCAGCGCCGCTTCACGGTGATGCGCCGCGAGGCGGACTTGTCGCCGCGTTCAGAAACGACCCCCAGCGCGCAACCGGCGAAGATGAGGTTCAGCAGGTTCCAGCCGCCGACCACGAGCGTGACATCCGCCTTGTAGGGCTCGCTGTAGATACGCCAGACGGCAAAGATCATCGCCACCACCAGCAATCCGAAAATCACGAAGAACGGCCGGCTGATTTCCGAGAGCCGCGCCTCAGCGATGGATTCATCCTTCGCCGTGACCTTGAAGGTTGGCTTGCCCGGATTGAAGATCACTGAAACGACGGCGGGCAGGAGGTGAACCGTCTGCACATATTCGTAGAGTTCCGATATCCACGGCCAGCGGAAACTGCCGTAGAGATAGTTCTGCATCATGAGGTTCACGAGCATGTAGGCGGCCGTATAGGCCAGAAACTCGCCGCCCGAGGCCACAAATATCTGCAGGTCGAAGAAAAGATAGAACAGCGGCGCAAACAGGAAGATCGTGCGCGGAAACGGAAATAGCCAGAACAGCGTCGAGGACATGTAGCAGAGGCGCTGCGTGAATGTGAGGCCACGCTTGAACAGGGGCTGACGGAAAATCAGGATCTGCATCATGCCCTGCGCCCAGCGGCTGCGCTGACCGATGAAGCTTGCGAAAGTGGCCGGCTGCAGCCCGGCAATCAGGGGCTTGTCCACATAGATGCTGTTCCAGCCGCGGGAATGCAGTGCGAGGGCCGTTTCACAATCTTCCGTGATGCTGACACCGCTGAAACCTTCGGTATCCTGCAGGGCCTCGCGCCGCAGCACGGCGGCGGAACCGCAGAAGAAGGCGCCGTTCCACTTGTCGAGACCGCGCTGGATGATGCCGTAAAACATCTCATTTTCGCTCGGCATCGTCTCGAAGGTTCGTAGATTGCGCTCGATCGGATCGGGATTGACGAAGAAATGCGGCGTCTGCACTAGGAACAGCCGCGGGTCTTCTTCGAAATAACCAACGGTTTCCAGCAGGAAGTCGCGCGCGGGCGCGTGGTCGGCGTCGAAGACCGTGACGAGTTCGCCAGTCGAATGGGCAAGGCCGTTATTGAGATTTCCGGCCTTGGCGTGGACATTGCGCTCGCGCGTCAGATAACGCACGTCGAGGTCTTCGCAGAGCTTCTTCAGCTCTTCATGGCGGCGCTGCGCGGCCTGCGCTTCGACAATATTGGCGGCATTGCGCTTCTGCACCGAGCCCCCGTCGTCCAGCAGCCAGACCGTGAAGCGGTCTGCCGGATAATCCATGTTCTTGGCCGCCGCCAGCGTATTGGCCAGAAGCTCCGCATCCTCGTTGTAACTGGGCACGAAGACATCCACTGTCGGACGGTATGTGGGCGAGCCGGGCCTGGTCTTGCGAGACGGCAGCGGCATGGACACGATGACAAGGCTGAGCGCCAGCATCACCACGCTATACATTTCCGCCAGATAGAGCAGAAAACCGGGAATGAAGTTCTCAAGCTGATTGACGGGCGGCAACGTGCTTGTCGTGCGCCAGTAGACGTAACGAAGCACGATGGCCGTACCGAAACCGAGCGCCACCAGCCGCCAGACCCCCTGCCCGTTGAAGCCCTTGATCGTTGCGAGGAGAATAAGCGAGATTGCCGTTGCGACCAGGTGGGTCTGCAAGCTGACCGGCATCGTGATGATGGCCAGAACGCAAAGCGACACAAGCAACCAGACAATGATTGTGATGGCCTTGTTCATCCAGAAACTTTCCGTTCTCGTCCCCATCCGGAATTTCGGCCCGGAATCTCCGCTCTCGTCCCCGCCATCATCTGCATCCCTGGCCCGCCCCCGAACCGGAAAGGCACGATGGCGAGGGAATGGACACCTCAGGTACGCGCGATGATTGCTGTTGGCCTGTGACTGCCCCACCGCCGGCGGCGCGCGGGGCCGTCACCGCAGGCTGACCCGACGTACCCGCCGATACCGGCGAAGGAATGTTAACTGCTGCAACGGGCGGCAGCGGCTGTTGTTCCGGCTGGACCGGGGCAGTGGCCGCCGTACGACGAACCGGCCGGACCGGCACGCTGGCGGTCACCTCGCCGCCGGGTCGCATCGGCACCTCTTCCGACTTTATCGGATAGACCGGATTGCCGGGACGGCCGAGATTTTTGTCCACCGCCTGCGGCGTGCCATAGGGGTTCCAGCTTGGCGAGGCATAAGTCCCGGTGATGGTATAATTATACATCACCGCCAGAAGCCGCTCGATGCTTGCGCCGGATTGACAGAGGCGTAGCCGCACCTTGATGCGCCCCAGATTGCGGAAATCCTGCCGCATGCTTTCGGGGGAACGTATATCCTGCCAACCATAAAGGCAGGTATCCTCACCACGTCCCTTGCCAGCGGCATAGGAAAACGCGCCGTAACTGTTCTGCAGGTAATTTGCCGACATGGCGATGGTTTCACCGGGAAATTCCGCACGGATTTCCCGTGCAAGGGAGGAAGCCCTGAAACCGGTGAACGCCAGGGAATCGAGATCTGTATCACCCGCCTGCTGCGGACCGAAGAACTCCGCCTTGAGATAATTCTGTCCCGGCGTAGCAGCCTCGGAACGCAATATGACCTGCTGCGCCACGGCGTTGGAATAAGTGCGGCTGACGACGGTAACGATTTCGGGACCGCTAGGCGGCGGAAAAATCAGCGCTTCGGAGGGGGACAGAAGCTGCGTCCCGCCGAACGACCGAACGCCCGCGGGAGTATTGCAGCCAGAAAGAACCGCAATGGAAAACAGCAATGAAGTATAGGCAGAAAATTTCACTGCCCTTCGCCCCTTTTTTTCCCCGACGCCGCCCAGATTGAAAGGAAACCGAATCACCAATGACCAGACCATTGTTACGAAATACGTGAGGACTGCGAATAAGCAATCGCAAATTTCCGTTGTAATTTCTGATAGTTTATGGCCTGCGAATCGCTTTTTCGCTGCCGTTGGCGAGGGGAAAAAAGGTGGAACCAATCACGCCGCTGCGGGTTGGCTTTGCGTCAGATCGATAATTTTTGCGGTTGCAGCGCAATATGCCACATGGTCTATTTGCCTCCATAGTTACGTATTTTTATTGGTCTCAATTTATTCAACTGTAAAAACAGAGAGTTACCGCATGACCGTGCAATTTCCGAGTATCGCGCAGACACTTGCCGAGGAGATCGGAACATTACGCAAATGGCTGGATGAGGACGCCCTGCCATTGTGGTGGGAGGCGGGGTCAGCCCGGCCGGATGGCGGCTTTTACGAGCGTCTCGGTCAGGATGCGAAACCGGTTTTTTCCGATGACCGCCGCGCCCGCGTCCAGCCGCGCCAGGCTTATTGTTATGCCGCCGCCGGCCAGCATGGCTGGCACGGACCCTGGAAAGACGCAGTGTTGCACGGGCTGTCCTGGTTCGAGAAGGTCTATCGCCTTGAAAACGGCCTTTACGGCAACCTGGCCGACCAGACCGGAAAACTGATCGACCCCTCCTTCGATCTCTACAACCAGGCTTTTGCGCTTTTCGCCGCAGCACAGACAGCTGCGATCCTTCCCGAGCGGAGGAATGAGATGCGCAGCCGCGCGCTCGAAATCCTTGCCATTCTCGAGCGCGACTACAGACATCCCATCGCCGGCTTCGAGGAGGCGAACCCGCCGCGCACACCGCTTTGCTCCAATCCGCATATGCATCTTTTCGAAGCGATGCTGGCCTGGGAAGAACAGGATCGTGACGGCCCGTGGTCGGCGCTGGCGGACGAGATTGCCGGCCTCGCACTTTCCCGCTTCATCGATGACGGCAATGGCGGCCTGCGCGAATTCTTCGCCCATGACTGGACGCCCTACGAGGGGGAGAAGGGCCGGATCATGGAGCCGGGCCACCAGTTCGAATGGGCCTGGCTTCTGGTGCGCTGGGGCAGCCTGCGTGGAAACGAAGAAGCGATCAGGAAGGCAAAACGCCTGTTCGAGATCGGCGAGGCCTACGGCATCTGCCCGCGCCGGAAGGTGGCGGTAATGAGCCTTTACGACGATTTTTCGATGCGTGACGGGCTTGCGCGACTATGGCCGCAGACGGAATGGCTGAAGGCGGCGGTGCGGCTTGCCAGTGTGACTGATGGCGAGGAGCGGCAGCGTTACCTTGCCTCTGGTCTGAGCGCCATCGGCGCGCTGCAGCCTTTCCTTGACACGCCGGTCAAGGGCCTGTGGTTCGACAAATGGCCGGCGGACCGGCCGATGCTCGACGAACCGGCGCCGGCAAGCACGTTTTACCACATCGTCTGCGCCATCTATGAGGCAGAGGCGGTGCTGGCAGCAGGGTGAGGAACGTCGCGTACCGGCGAGCGACATCGCCGCTCGCCGGTTTTGATACCGGTCAAACCTTGGCCGGACGCACCACGCGCCAGTCAGGTCTGCCGAGATTGTGCGGCCAGGCATGAACGTCCTTGTCATTGAAGTAGACGACTTCTTCCAGCTTTGGAAAATCCGCCTGCTTCAGCGTCACGTCGTTCATCCACGGACGAACATAGGAATCGCTGCCTTCATAACCCAGTTCGGCGACCCAGACTGGCTTGTCGAAGGTCTCGACGAGTCCGTAGCCCTTGCGCAGCAGATCCGTGAAGGTCTTCGGCGCGCCATATTCGATCTTGTCGTAATCCTCGAGACCGAACACCGACAGACCGACCAGATCGGCGTAATTGTCACCGGGATAATAGGCCCGCAAACCATCCAGACCTTTCGGTGACCACATCACTTTCACACCCGGAACCGCCTTGCGCGTCATATCCACCACGCGCTTGTAGGCGGTGATGTAATCACGCGGGTTCCAGCCCGACCACGAGAAGCGGCCGGTCGTGTCTTCCATTTCCTGTCCCCAGCGCAGGATCAGCGGGCTCTTCATTGCCGACATGCGTGCGGCGATTGCCTGCATGTTCTTATCGTAATCGCCACTCAGAACCTTGCGGCGCAACTCGTCTGAAGAGAGGCGCCAGTTGACGTCCCACGACCAGGGTTCGACCGTGATCATCACATTGCGCTTGCGCTCCAGGGCATAGGCATCCGCAAGTGCGAGACTATCGAGATCCACGTCTTCCCAGGGCAAGAACAGGTGTTCCGTCGCCACCCCGGACTGGCCGGTGAAATCGCCGTGCGGATCATATGCGCCGAAACGTATTCCGTCCGCATGCAATGTCGGTCTTTTGTCGGCAAGTGTCTTCATGCCCGTCGAGGTCATGGGGGCGACCCCTTGCGCGTCGAGCTTGAGCACCGGATACATTCCGGCGGTAAAGGCTGCGGCGGCACCACTCGCGAACAGAAGTGTTCGTCTTGTTATCTGCATGACACCTTACTCCTTACCTTGTTGCCGTCATCGCCTTGTCGTAGGCGGCGATCTGCGGCGTGACATCGTCCTTGCGGACGAGCTTGAGGAATTCATCGCCAGGGCGTGGAGGGTTGTGCCGGAACACGTACCATTGCCCGCCCTGTTTGCGCTGGTAGAGCACATTGCCGATGCGACCATGGTCGAAGCAGGTATCGGCCTTGCCGCTTCCCGCCTCGGCTTTCCATGTGGCGCGCATGCACAATGTGCCATTGGCATCGACGGTCCAGCGGCCTTCACCGATGGACTTCTTGCCTTTTTCTTCCGTTGCAGCGATGAATTTACGGCCGTCGGCGATGAAGCGCCCGCCGCCCGTATCCCATTTCCAGGTCTTGTCGAAATACATCTCCACGACCTCGCTGGTTCTGAGCGGCTTCGGCGTCTTCGTGCCGCCTGCAGCATGGACGACGCTTGGCGCGACCACCGCAAGACAGAGTACGAAAGCGGAGAATCCGCATGTGCTTATTGTTGTTTTCATCACAGCCTCCTCCTTCATTGTCCGACCCTATTGTCGGCCAGCATGATCTCTCCGGTTGCCACCGCCGGCGGCGGCGCAACGATTGGTTCTGCCTGCATTTCCTCCGGCCCGCGCAGTCCAGGCAGTGCAATGCGCAGTTTCAGACGCACCGACCTCGCACCTTCCGCGCCCGCACCTGCGACCGTGAACCGTGTTTCGGTAAAACTGACATAGGGTTGTCCATGCGAGAGAGCTTCCAGCCCACCAATCGCATGGGAGCTAAGTTCCGCAGCACTTCCCGCCACCAGCAGCAAGGAACAGGCGGCAGCACTTGCGCCGCCGCGCAGCGCCGGCAGCTTCGGCAAACCGTTTTCCAGTGCATGGCGGATGAGCAGGAACACCGACAGGCCCGCATAGATCGCCACATTGATGGCAGCGAAGATAAAGAACCCCTCCGCGCCGTTTTGGCGCGGCGCCAGAACCATGGCAAGAAGGCTGAGCGCCGCGAGGACCATGTATGGTGCGACTACCCGCCGCGGCAGCGGCGGTTTTGCCTGCGTGCCCTTGGGCGTGATGCGGAAATCGACGAAATCGCCACGGATCGTGTCACGTATGGCCGCCAGCACACCCATCAGCGACCATGGCCAGCGCAGGAACAGGAACACCATGGCCTCCCAGCTGAAAAGCTTCGCATCATGCGGACGGAACGCGTCCGTGGCCCGCCAGAAGAAAGCAAACACGATCATGATCAGCGAAACCGGAAGGAAATGCGCCAGAAACGCCGGATAGGATGCGTTGACCAGCACATGGCCTCTCACCAGCGCCACGGCCGGAAGCACGAACATTAGAGCCATGAAGCCGGAGAACAGCGGATACCAGAGTTGCGAAAACAGGAACTGGAACTTCAGTCGCGCGGGCAGCTTCGGCACGTAATGCCGTGAATACTGCAGCAGAATGGTCATAAGGCTGCGCGACCACTGGAATTCCTGCACGATAAGATCGGCAAAGGTCACCGGCCCGTCGCCATGGGCGATAGCATTGACGGCGTGGACGCCACGCCAGCCGCCGGCATTCATCAAAAGAGTGGTGGAATGATCTTCGGCAAGCTCCGGCCCGAGGCCGCCCACCTCCCTAAGAGCCTTCGTGCGCACGGCGTAATGCGAGCCGATGCAAAGCGGCGCCCAGCCATTATTGTATCCCAGCTGGAGCGCACCATGCAGGCTTGCCTCGGCATAAAGCCTGCCGCGTGCGGCCCAGCTTTCATTGGCATTGGCGTCGCAAATGCTTGGGGCGGACACATATCCAATCCTCGGATCGGCAAAGGGACGGATTACCTCGCTCAGATAGTCGGGTTCCGGCACGTGGTCCGCATCGAACTGGGCGACAAAATCATAACGCTCGTAACCGTAACGGTCGTAAAAATAGGCGAGATTGCCCTCTTTGCAGCGCGTGCGCCGCGGCCAGGTCTTGCGGTGATACTCGGCAATGCCCTGTCGGGTGGAAACGAAAACGCCGTGCGCGCCACACCATTTCAACGTTTCCGCATCCGGGGCTTCATCGGCAAGCCAGACGTCGAACTCCAGACCCTTCTGCTCCAGCATGGCCAGCAGTGTCTTTTCCACTACCGCGAAAGGTTCCGACGGCGCTTTGGTGACCACCATCGCCACCCTGCCCCGCGGCAGAGGCGAGCGCCGGTCAACAACCCTCGCGTTGAGAAATATGAAGATGAAATAGGATGGCAGAAGCGTGATCCACGCCAGCGCCAACGTGACCACGGAGTAGTAGGGCCAGTCGATGACGCGATCTCGATCGAGCCACCAGATCCAGAAATAGGCGAGCGTCACCAGCCAGCCACCGATGCCAAGCAGGTAGGCAAGGCGGTTCCAGCCTGTGAAAACCGGCAGCATCCGCAACACGCCTGCAGCGGCGCGGGGGGATGCGACTGAGGGCGTGGAGCGCATCGTCATGACAGCACCTCCAGTCCAAAACCGGGACCGGCCGTGCGGATGATAGTGTCTATATCGGAGCGTCTGGGCGCAAAGCCGAGCGTCTGCCTTGCGCGTTCTATATCGGCAAACAGCGCCGGAGGGTCTCCTGCGCGCCGTGCGCCGAAATGAACAGGGACTTCCTGCCCCGTCACGCGATGGATTGCCCGAATGATGTCACCGACCGATGTGCCGTGACCGGAGCCGAGATTGACACGCAACGTCTCGCCGCCATCGGCAAGATAGTTGACGGCGGCGACATGGGCATCGGCCAGGTCACTGACATGGATATAATCGCGAATGCAGGTACCGTCACTGGTATCGTAATCGGCACCGAACACATCGAGTTGCGGCAGTCTTGCAGCAGCGGCCATCAGCGCACGGGGAATCAGATGCGTCTCCGGTTCATGACGTTCGCAAAGCTCGCCATCCGGGTCCGCACCGGCGGCATTGAAATAACGCAGTGCAACGAAACGCAGACCATAGGCCGCGGCATAATCGTCTAGCGCCATCTCGAAGATCAGCTTGGTGCGGCCGTAAGGATTGACCGGCGTCTGTGCCGTCTCCTCACGGATGGGCAGTTGCGGCGGCACGCCATAGGTGGCGCAACTGGACGAAAACACCAGTCCGCCGATATTCTGGTCAAGACAGGCGTCCAGCAGCGAAAGACTGCCGCCGACATTGTTGCGGTAGTATTTGCGTGGATCCTCGACGGACTCGCCGACATAAGCGTTGGCGGCACAATGAATAACGAAGGCTGGCGAGAATTCCTGGAGCGTGGCTTTCAGGAGACCACGATCCAGAATGTCGCCTTCGATAAAGGGACCCCAGCGGACCGAATCCGCGTGACCGGTCGATAGATTGTCATAAGCTATGGGCTTGAAGCCGGATTGCGCCAGCGCCTTGCAGATGTGGCTGCCTATGAATCCGGCCCCGCCCGTGACGAGGATTGTGCGGGGCATCTCATACGGCCTCCGCCACTTTCCGGCCCGCCAGCAACGCATCGAAATAGACGATCGTTCTTTCAAGGCCGATTTCGAGCGGTACACGCGGCTGCCATTTCAGCAGCTCGTTTGCCCGCGAAATATCCGGACGACGCTGCTGCGGATCATCGATCGCGGCAGGCAGATGGACGATGCGCGAGCGAGAACCTGTCATCCGGATAACAATGTCGGCCAGCTGCCGCACCGGAATTTCTGCGGGATTACCGAGATTGATCGGCCCGGTGCATTCTTTCGGCTTGGCCGAGAAGCGCAGGAAGCCATCGATCAGGTCATCGACATAGCAGAAAGAACGGGTCTGGCTGCCATCACCGTAAATGGTGATGTCGTCCCCCTTCAGCGCCTGGACGATGAAGTTCGAAACCACACGGCCGTCGTCAGGGCGCATACGCGGCCCGTAAGTGTTGAAAATGCGTCCGACCTTGATATCGACACCGAAAGTGCGGTGATAATCGAAAAACAGCGTTTCCGCGCTGCGTTTCCCTTCATCGTAGCAGGCGCGCGGCCCGATTGTATTTACATTGCCGAAATAGGTTTCCGGTTGCGGATTGACGTGGGGATCGCCATAGACTTCCGAGGTCGAGGACTGCACCACGGTGGCACCGCATCTGCGCGCGACTTCCAGCACATTGACTGCGCCGAGTACATTGGTGAGAAGGGTACCGACGGGATCGCGCTGATAATCAGGCGGCGAAGCCGGAGAGGCAAAGTTGAAGATCAGCGAAACATCGATGTCATAGGGTTTGCGCACATCGTGCTCGACCATCAGAAACCGCTTATTGTTCCGCAAATGCTCCACATTCGCGGTACGGCCGGTCGAAAGATCATCGAGACAGATCACCTCGTGACCGCTGCTCAGCAACCGCTCGCAGAGATGGGAGCCCAGGAAACCGGCGCCACCATTAACGAGTACCCGTTGCCCGGGTTTCCAATCTGAGTAAATGGTAACGCCGTTATCATGTTCGTTGGGAACGAAATTACGCATAACACACACCTCCCCACGGTGAATCAGCACAGCCGATTCAACTAAGTGAATTAAACTCTCCATTTGACGCAATCTGAATATCATCCCTCTATTTTTTCTTCTTCCTGAGGTTTTAATATTCACATCCGATAAATTTCCACTTTCATGATAAGCGCAGGCAAAAGCAGGTCAACTTCAATTTATCGAAATATTACAATTGATCACCCAAAATTACTCAAAATAGCCCATTGATTTAATACTTTTTAACTACGCCTCCATTATGCCTTTCTTATTGAGCATTAGCGCAAGCTTCGCTCAACCAGTCGGGGCTATCCTGGTTTTGTAAGGCTCGGTCCACCGGGAACAAAACCGCCCGGCGAGATGCGACAGGCAGTCGATTTCAGGGGACACACATGATGAATGAAATGCCTTATTTCCGTGGCGGCAAAACAGTCCGTCAATGTCGTCTTGCGCTCGTTGCCGGCGCACTTTTGACTTTCACTTTCGCGACCGCTTCATGTTCCGTCGTCGAAGACGCCGTTCTCACGACCGCATCGGCCAGCCCGACTACGATCAAGAGCCGCGTCACGCCGGCGAAGGCGGCCTATGGCTATCAAAAAACCGGCAACGCAGCCGTTACGCTTGTTGCAGATGCTTCGGACACTCCGACAGTATCGCGACCTTCCTACTCGGGCTCTTCTCCCTATATCTGCTCGCCGAGCGGATTTGGGCAAAAGTCCCGCTGCTTCCTCAGGCCCTGAACCTCCTGCATAACGTCCGGGCTGCCTCTGGCAGCTCGACGCTCAGTTCTTCCAGCCGGAGAAAGTCGCGCCTTCATCCTTGTTGAAGAAACGCGACGCCGCCTCCGTGCGGTTGCGAACATTCATCTTCTTGTAGATGTTGCGAACGTGGACCTTCACCGTGTTCTCGGAGAGATGAAGCCGGTCGGCAATGATCTTGTTCTGCGTACCCTTGCATAACAGGTCGAGGATTTGCACCTCCCGCGTCGTCAGCGTCGCCATGTCGCTCCTGCTCTCGGCAAGGGCGTCGGCACGGTTGGCGATGACAGCGCTGTTCTGCACGCTTTTACCGCCGGCTGCGGCGGAATAGGGCGTAAGCTTGCCGAGAAGGGCCGCCGGGAAATGCTCCCCACCCTTCATGAGCAGGTCGACCGCCGCCATGAAGACGTCGAGCCGGAGATTGAGCGGCAGCACACCATCGATGATGCGCATTCCCACCAGCCGCTTCAGAGGCTCTTCAATTTTGTCGATCGTTTCCACGACGAGCGCAATCGGCGCTTCAGGATGTTTTTCACGGATCGCCGACAATACGCTGTGAAGCCGCTCGCCCGCCAGGCGATAGGGCAATACGAGCCGGACATCGGCGCCGTAATCATCGTCAATCGTTGCCGACGATGTCACGCTTACCACGGAGAATGTAGGGAACTTTTTGCCCAACGCCTCCATGAGGCACTCGGAAAACAGGTCCGGATCCGCTACGATCAATAAAGTTCCATTTATATGTGTAACGGCGTTTTTTTGTTTTGCCGCATAATCTGACGTTCCCATGAACATTGACGCCTCCCTCAAGCGCTTACGCATTACTTTCTTTTGGTTGCGCAGTCTGTCATCCGCCCGGCGACCCACCCCTTAAAACTTGGGGGCGATTCTCCGCTTCATGTCATGTCAACTATTATTAATCACCCGTTAATTCGTACACGCTAATACGAAAAGCTGTGTAAATAAATGGCCCAAACGGGTTATTTTTTACAATTGACATACAAAATAGGTTAAGCCGGATCAGAATCAGTGATCCGGGAACCGGCGTAAAAACAAATATATCGGAAATGCTTTCGTGCTGGTTTTGCGTTCCGACGAAATGTAACTTTCAGTTGATATCTCTCAACATAGCTCGCCTGCTGCACATGCCAAAGCCTGTGCCTTTTCGGGATGAGAGCATCTCTCCACCGAAATAAACCATGTTTAATGAAAGAGCCGCTCTGCCCTGCCGAAGCGGTGTTTTTTCGAGAATGAACCGGCGAACGATGCCCAAGACAACCGCTGGCGACGTATATATCCGGGTGGAACGCCGATAGGTTTAGCCCAAATTGATATCTAGGAAGCGCAATTTTTCTGCGGCACAGTCTGACCGTCGCTGAACGGCGGCTGATGGAAAGACACTCCCGGCCTTGACGTGTGTTTGAGAGCGCCGGACCCTTTTCAAGAAAACATGCATGCGAAAAGACGAAGCCACCGCGCTCCCCTGCTGGAGCGAGGAACGGATTTGTGCGCCGTTTTTATCGAGTAGCGCACAAGGGCTGAACAAAAAGAGCCCGTCCACGGGCCAATACCGAACCGCAGATGATGAGTAACCGAGTCCATCTGCAAAACATCAATCTTCATGCTATCCGGAGCAAGCGCGAAAAAATCCCGTTTGAGATGAGAGGGATTTCGAAAGCTGCTCCGAGCTTTTTCGGAGGAAATCGAAATGGGTTATGATCATAAATCCGCTGGCAGCGACGACGATATCACCAAGATCGGCGCGCTTTCCGATGGTTTTGCCAACACGTCTACCAATGACGCCAAGGTGGAAGACAGCAACGTCGGCACCGCGAACGGTGAGAACCGCAACAACGACAATAGCGACAACAGCACCAATGTGGATGTTGATGCCAAGATCGATGTTGCAGTCGGCAATGGTGACAATCGCGATAACGACTATGACTGGAGCTATGACAGCAAGTCGTACAGCGATAACGACACGACGACCAAGACGAGCACCGAAACCAACACCGACATCAAGACCGATTACGACTGGAGCTATGAAAGCAAGTCGTACAGCGACAACGACACCAATGTGAAAACGGTGACGGATTCGGACAACAAGACCTTCACCTATTCCGACAACGACACCACCACCACGACAACATCGACCTCCGGCAGCTTCAACTCCTCGGACAGTTTCTACAAGTCGGATGACGATTTCGGCAACATTACGGGCGTCAAGGATGTCGGCAATCTCGGCATCGCCGGCGGAGACCTCACCTTCAATCTGGGTGACGACTTCTCCTTTACCCTGGATGTCGACAGCATCCTCAACGACTCGCTCAACGGTGACGGCAACGACACGGGCTTCAGCCTCGTGCAGGCCAATCACCTGGCGGATCAGGATGAGGCTTACGACATCAAGATGCAGAACGGTGGCGCTGAAAACCACCTGAGCGCCAATGCAGGCGACGCCTATGGCGCAGAAGGCATCGACGGCAAGGGATGGGATCTCAAGGCCGGCGACGACGCAGCAGGCACCAGCACGGCCGACGCATCGGCAATCCTTGCAAATTCCGGCTTCCATCTGGAGCTGGTGCAGGGCGCCAACATGCTCTCCAATGCCGTTGACGTCACGGTCACAGGGGGCAACTCCAGTGTCTCGGACGTCGGTGAGGATCACTCCTGACAACCATCTCTTGACGAAAAGAGCTGCACCGGCGTCCGCCGGTGCAGTTTGCGGTTCATAGACAGGCCTGGCGACAAAGAAGCACCGCTTCCAAGACGTGTGCCGCCCGACATCTGTGACGTACCGCAATGATCGGGGAGGGACCTCCAATGCATATCGACAAGATTTCAGACATGATCGCGCATTTCATCGGCCTGTTCGACACGATGGCCGAAGAAGCGCGTCTGCGAAACAACTATAGTGAAGGCCCCGCACGTTCCGGGCCTGAGCAACTGCCGGAAGAGGAAGCAGCAAGGCTGCTCGACAAGAACTATGACGTCGCACTTCAGGACTACGATCCTGGCGTCAAGTACCATGCAGGCTATTACGACTTCGATTATCTGCCGCCGCATTTCGCACGCACGGTCGAACATGACATGCAGCAGTTTGCGAATTCGATACCAGTCGATATTTCCGCTGCGAATTTCCGCTTTCCAGGTCGCCTTTCCTTCGAGGACGAACGTGAGCTGGTAATTCATACCGGCCCAGGCTCGGTTGTCGCCCATGTCGCGCAGGTGAATATTCTTCAGGACGATGATTATCTGAATATGACGGACGGCCCCAACGTGGCCCGCGACACCAGCTTCGTCACTGAACGTACAGTCGAATTCTACAACGAAGCGTCCGTCTTCACGCCTTTCGCCGGTTTCCAGCGCACCGACAGTTACGACGCCCTGCAGGCGCTCGCCAAATCCGCGCACGACTATATCGACCATGCCCGCGAAAACGATGTGACGTCGCTCGGCACCGGTGCGGATCAGGATTTCGTTCTGGCCGGCAATGACATCGACGGGCTTTACATCAACGGCTCGATAGCCAGCGAAAAGCCGATGCTCGACGACTACATGCCCGATCGCGGTATCGCCAAGCCCGCGGAAGAGCCGGAAAAGAGCGATGTTTCGCTGCATGAGGACAGCCCTGCCGGCAACAGCCTCGATGTAGCCGCAAGCGCGAATGTCGTCGCCAACATCGCTACGCTGGTCAATACCGGCGTCATGACGTCGGTAACCGCCGTCATGGGCGACTATCATCAGATCGACGCGATCACCCAGGCCTATATCTATAGCGACCGGGACGAGATCGACTCCGTTTTCACACGGTCGGAAGATCAGGCGGCGACGGCGGCCTTCAATATCGCCAGCTTCGAGCGCAGCGTCTATCCGGGTGCCGAAAACACGGAAAACAGCAGTCAGGAAAACGGCGAACCGCCGATATTTCCGACCGCCTGGCGCGTTAGCGTGCTGGAAGGAGACGTTTCCTTCGTGCACTGGATCGAGCAATACCAGTTCGTCAGCGACAACGACACGATGACGATAACGACCTCGGGCGCCGCCGTCAGCCTGCTGACAGGCGGCAACGCCGCGCTCAACATTGCGAATTTCCTCGGCATCGGCATGCAATACGATCTGATCATCGTCGGCGGCAATGTGCTGGACATGAACATCATCAGCCAGATCGCCGTGCTCTACGACAATGACTGGGCGCGCGCCAACTCCGATGCGCCGGAAGGCGCCACCATCCAAACCGGCAATAACCTGCTGTGGAACGACGCCGCCATTCACAATGTCGGCAGCAACGACCGTTTCGAAACCATGCCGGACTATATGAACCAGACGGTGAACGCCATCAACGAGCGCGATCCCAACATGCCGGATGCGCTTGCCCATGACGTCAATTTCGCCGGCTATCAGGGACTGAACGTGCTCTACATCACCGGCAATCTCTACGATGTCAGCATCATCAAGCAGGTGAGTGTGCTCGGCGATTCCGACGACGTTACCCAGGCCGCGGCCAAGGTACTCGAAAACAACGAGAATGCCGACGTCCATATCGATACCGGCAGCAATGCCGTCATCAATCTCGCGCAGATCATTGATTACGACAGCTTCGGTTCCACCACCTATGTTGCCGGCGGCGTTTATTCCGACGCCATTCTGATACAGGGCGGCATCATCGAAAACGATACGTCGCAGCCGGCGCAACCGGGTCAACTTGCGAACGAGGTCATCGCTTTCCTTCACGACGATCCCGCCACCATCGAAAACGAATCCGACGGCGTCATCAATGCCGGGCACGACCTGTCGTGGTCCAATGCCCACTCATCCGACGTCATGCAAGCGGTCACCGCATAGGTTTTGCCGGCGGTAGTTCCGCCTGTGTAACCGCAAAAGCCGCAAGATCACCGAGGGGACCGATAAAAATGGATCATATTTCAAGAAGAACGATTGCGGATGGACGCTCGCTGGATTTACCGCTGGATCAGGACGCGGAAGACAGCAAGCTGACGGACGCCTGTATTTCAGCTATCAATGAAGCCGTAGAGAACCTTCGCCAGTTGTCGGGTGCGGAACAGATCGCTAGGGCAACCCCGCCCTCTCCGGAGGTGGCGCTACCGCCCTCGCCGACGACACCGCAATCCAACACATTGCGGGATAGGCCAGCGGGAAATCCGGCACCGCAACAGGAGCCACACCCCGCGTCGCAACCTACCCCCAAAGCCAAGATCGACAATGCAGAACTAAAGAGCGCTCCCGACCTCCCCTTCGTCAAGACTATCGACAACAATGACGGTCCGATCCGTGAAAACGAACGCCGCCCGGCGACGGGCGGTGGCGGCGATGGCAAGGAACCAACGGGCAATGGCGGCGGTGGCGGCGGCGGTGGCAGCAGCCAGAGCGGCTTTCATAAACGCAGCGAACCGATCAATTTCGCCGCAAGCCTTGCCAAGGGCATCGCCGCGGTGCGCCGCAACATGATTGTGGTGATGCTGTTCACCGTCGCCATCAACGTCCTGCTTCTCGCCATACCGCTTTATCTGTTTCAGATTTCGGACCGCGTGCTGACGAGCCGCTCGATGGATACGCTCGTGATGCTGACGGTCGCGGTTCTTGGAGCGGTACTGCTGCAGGCTTTCATGGATGCCATCCGCCGCTTCATCCTGATGCGTACCGCTGTGGAGCTCGAGGTCCAGCTCGGCGCTCCCATCCTGTCTGCCGCCGCACGCGCCTCCCTGCATGGCAGCGGCAAGGATTACCAGATATTGCAGGATTTACAGCAATTGCGCTCATTCCTCACCTCGGGAACCCTTATCGCTTTTCTCGATGCGCCGCTGATGCCGCTCTTCATCGTGGTGGTTTATCTGGTCCATCCGCATCTCGGTATTATCATCATGGTCTGCTGCGCCGTGCTGTTCACCATCGCCTGGCTGAACCAGCGCTTCACCGCACGGCAATTCTCCGAAGCCTCGGGTTATCTGAGCCGCGCCAATTTCCATCTCGATTCCATGTCGCGCAATTCGCAGATCATCAATGCGCTCGCCATGATCCCCGAAGCGGTGAAAATGTGGGGCCGCGAAACGGCGGGCTCGCTGAAATCGCATGTGGCCGCACAGGATCGCAACATCATGTTCTCTGGCGTGTCCAAAGCCGCGCGTATGATCACACAGGTTGCGCTTCTCGGCTGGGGCGCGCATCTTTCGCTCTCCGGCGAGCTGACAGGCGGCATGGTGATTGCGGCCTCCATCGTCTCGGGCCGTGCGCTCGCGCCCATTGAAGGAGCGATCGAGGGCTGGCACCAGTTCAACAAATCGGCCGCCTCCTATGGCCGCATCAAGCAGCTCCTCATCAGCTCACCGCTCAATTTCCCACGCCTGCGCCTTCCCAATCCGGAGGGACGCCTGGATGTTGAGCGCATTCTCTTCGTACCGCCGCCGCAGAAGAAAGTGATCCTGAACGGTATCTCCTTTTCGCTGAAAAAGGGCGAATCGCTTGCCATCATCGGCAATTCCGGCTCTGGCAAAACGACACTCGGCAAAATGCTGGTCGGCTCCATCCTGCCTACATCGGGCAATGTCCGCCTCGATCTCATGGATCTGCGCAACTGGGACCAGCGGCAGTTCGGGGAAAGTATCGGTTATCTGCCACAGGACGTCCAGCTGTTCCCGGGCACCATCAAGGCCAATATCTGCCGCATGCGCGACGATATAGAGGACAGGCAAATCTATGAGGCCGCAGTGCTGGCCGACGTTCACGAGTTGATTGCCGGTTTCCCGCAGGGTTATGAAACCGTGGTCGCCGCCGATGGCGCACCGCTTTCCGGCGGGCAGAAACAGCGCATCGCACTTGCTCGGGCCTTCTTCGGCGACCCCAAATTCGTGGTGCTGGACGAACCGAACTCAAACCTCGACACCCAGGGTGAGCAGGCCCTGGCCAAGGCGCTGCTGCACGCCAAAAGACAGGGCATCACCACTGTCACAATCACCCAGCGGCCCGCGCTTCTGCAATGCGTCGACAAGATCATGGTGCTGAAGGACGGGTCGGTCGCCATGTTCGGCGAAAGGATGGACGTGCTGAAAGCGCTCTCCGGCAATGGCCGCCAGGCCAGCCAGTCTCCGCAGATCGAGGGTTGAGGATCGTCATGTTCAGGAAAAAGAACGCCATTGCCGAAGTCAAACCACAGGGTCAGCTGGAATGGTACAGCGAGGTGCCGCGCTCAATCCGCCTGCACAGCTCGATCGGTCTTGCCGTGCTGCTCGCCTCCTTCGGCGGGTTCGGCTACTGGGCTGGCACCGCGCCCCTCTCCTCCGCCATCATCGCCCAGGGCAGCTTCGTTGCCACCGGCAATAACAAGGTCGTGCAGCATCTGGAAGGTGGCATCATCAAGGAGATGATGGTCAGCGAAGGCGACACGGTCAAGGTAGGCGACGTGCTGCTCACACTCGACAAGACGACGGCGCTCGCCAACGAACGCATGTTGCAGCTGCGGCGGCTCAGGCTTGAGACCATCGTCACGCGCCTGCGCGCCGAAGCGCAGGGCGCAAAGAGCTTCAAGGTGCCCGACATCGTCATGAAGGAAGCCGGCGATCCGGATATCAACGCCATCATCCAGAGCCAGAACATCGTGTTCCACAGCAAACTCATCAAGCTCGAAGAGCAGTTGAACCTGATCGAGAAGAACATCAGGTCGCTGGAGTTTCGTTATGCGGGTTATGACGGGCAAAAGCAGTCCTTCGACCGGCAACTCGCGCTTCTCACGCAGGAACGCGATTCCAAGGAGAGGCTCGCCAAGGATGGTGTCATCCGCAAGACCGACATGCTGGCGCTGGAGCGCGCCATTGCCGATGCGATGGGGGACATTGCCCGTCTGAGCGGCGAAATGAACCAGAGCGAAGCGGAGATCGCCAAATTCAAGCAGGAAGCGATCATTGCGGTCAACGCCAACAAGCAGGCGGCGCTTGACGCGCTGGAGACGGCGGAGTCCGATCTTGACAGCGTGCGCGAACAGGTCCGTGGGGCCGCCGAGGTGCTGGAGCGCACCGTCATCCGCTCCCCCGTCAACGGAACTGTCGTGCGCGCTTATTATCACACGCCCGGCGGCGTCATCACGACGGGCAAGCCGATCATGGAAATCCTGCCGGCCCATGTTCCGCTGATCCTGGAGGCGCAGGTGCTCAGAACCTCGATTGACCAACTGCACGAGGGGCAGACGGCAGCGATCCGTCTTTCGGCGCTCAACCGCCGCACCACGCCGGTCCTGAACGGCAAGGTTTTTTACGTTTCCGCCGACAGCATCGAGGAGAACGCCGGTCTGCAGGTCAAGGATGTTTATATCGTGCGCGTGCAGGTGCCCGATGAGGAAATCGCCAAGGTCCATAATTTCCGCCCAGTGCCGGGCATGCCGGCCGACGTATTGATCCAGACTTCGGAGCGCACTTTCTTTGAATATCTGACCAAGCCGATCGCTGACAGCATGTCCCGTGCTTTCAAGGAAAGATGAATAAATATCAGTAACCTACACTGTCTTTTCCGCGACAGTCGGCATATGATGTCGAAGGATGTTTTGTCGGGGCGGGAGAAGCGTCATGGCGGCGATGTCGGATGTATTGCTGCTGGTCGGCAGGCTGAACTATGTGTGGACCAACACCGAGAGCCTGATGATCTATCTGATCGTCCACCTTTTGAAAGTGGACAAGGAGGCTGCCATCGTGGTGTTCCTCACCCTCAACACCACACGGGCGCGCATGGATCTCATCGAACGCCTGGCAAAGCTTCCCTCCACCGACGCGAAGGACCGGAAGACTGTCCTCTCCATCATGGCGCGGCTGAAGAGGGAAGCGAAGACGCGCAACAAATACAATCACTGCATCTATTCTTTTGACGAAAAGGGCGATATCGCCAGCACTCAGCTGATGCGTCTGGTGGAAGATGACAGCCAGGTCCGCTACGGCAAGGTCGAGCGGATGGACGAAAAGGAAATCGGCCAGCTCGAAAAATCAATCGCCGACATTGTCGAGGTCAGCAAGGACATGTGGAGCTTCATCCACGCCAGTCCACATGTCTCGGCGGATTATCTCTAGGGTCTGGTCTGCAGCCTCATGCCGATCGCGGGGTGAGTCTCACCGTTCCGCGCCGCCTTTACCGGAAGGCAAAGTTTTCCGGCCGCGAAATAAAGCAGGAACGAACCGATCTGATAGGGAAAGATGATGTCAATCTCCACGAAGGATCGCACCACGAACAGCGCGCAAATCGCAAAAAGGATAACGCCCTGCGGGTCGCTTCGACGCATCAGCACCGATCTCAGATGTCCCAGCAGCGTGCCGTAAAGCACCATGCCCAGCAGGATCATGCCGACAAAGCCGTTTTCCACCACTGTCTCGATATAGGTATTGTGGAAATGGAAGCCGCTGCGGCCGGTGATGAAGAAGTCGTTCCACAACCGTTCGGCATCGGCAAAACCCGCGACCCAGAATCCCTGGTAGCCGACCCCCAGGATCGGAGCCTGCTTTGCAGCCTCTATGCCCTGCTGCCAGAGATAGGTTCGGCCGGTCAGCGTCGAATCCTTGCCGAAGATACCGAGAATGGAATCTAACAGACCGAACTGCAGCGAAGCCACCGCAAGCAGCGCGCCGAGACCGCCGAGAGCAAAAAACATCATTTTACGGTTTGCGGGCGAAAGCATCCCGATCGGGATAAAACCGATGATGAGGGCGACAACGGCCGCGGTGGTGATGGCGGAGGTGGCAGATTGCGATGCGATGAGACTGTAGGCAGACAAGAGTCCCGTCACGCCTGCAATCGGCAGCCAGATGCCCCTTTGCTTGAGTACCAGCACAGACGAGGCAGCAGAAATGACGCCCAGCGAGGCATAGAAACCGAGCTGGTTTTTGGATGAGAAGGCACCGACGAAACTGTAGGTCCCATCAAGCGCGTCAAAAAGATAGATGCCGAACAGAAGCGAATAGAGCAGGACGACGCCGATGCCAATCAGAGCGCCCCGCGTCAGCGTCCGGATGGAAATCACGCGCATGGCAACCAGCGCGCAAACGATATGGGTTATGTATTGGATGGAGGCGCGCATGGTTACAGATACGGCTTCCGACCAGAAGCTGGACAGGACGGTAAGAATGCCGAAGCCGAAAATCCACAGGTAACGCGGATAATTGCCGAGCACGCGCCGGTAGTCGACCACCACCAGCGGCAACCACATGCCATAATAGGCCAGAACCGAGATTTGCCCGAAACGCGACGAATAGGCGAAAACGAAGAATGACAGCGCAACGGCCGTCATCCCATAAATCTCATTGCGTTCGGGATCGATCAGCGCCGATTTGGCGATCCGCATTGAAACCTCACTGCATCAGGATTTCGGAAGAGACCTTGATGACGTCGCCGGGCTGAAGCAAGGCATTTTCATCGACCTTCAGCTCCTTCGGCTTGCCGTTTTCCTCACGTACCACGACATAGCTGATCGTCGCGGACTTACCCGATGGATCGAAGCGGATCGCCTCGGCCGATTGCGCCAGTGCCTCCGACATCAATTCGCGGCTCGTGGTCAGCTGCAGATTGAGCTTGTCGAGTTCCGCTTCCGTGTCCTGCAACTCCTTGGAGCGCTGCGCCACCCAGTCGTTGCGCAGGTTGATCTCGTCCTGGGTTGCCTTGTTGATATCCTGTTTGGCGCGCAGCGACTGCGTGTCGATATCGAGGAGGGTGGATTCCACCTCGGCCGCACGTTCTTCTGCCGAAATGCGCCGCTGCGACAAGGCAAGGCCTTGCTCGTTCAGCCTGTTGACGCGGTCGCGGTCTTCATTGGCGAGTTGAAGCTGCCGGTTTTGCGTTTCCGACTTTTTCTTCAGGGATTCGACTTCGCTCTGCAAAAGCGCGTGCAAGTCCGTCAGCGCCTTGAGCTGAAGTGTATAACGCTCAGTCCGCGATTTCATCAGCGCGCTTTCGCTGGCGAGAAGCGTGTCGATCTCGGCGATCTTTTCCATCTCCGGCGTCTTGGTAATCGTCTGATCGCCCTTTACCTCGGCGATCAACCGCGCCTGGCGGGCAAGCAGCCTTGCCCGCTGGTTATCATAAACGGCGGCATCACCACGTGCATTGATGAAGTCGCGCGCAAAACGCTGTCCGGCGTCGGACCTTCGCAAGCCGCCTGCAAGACTGACAGCTTTCAGCACCGTGATGTTGGGGGCATAGGGATATTCACCCGGTGTCTGCACATCGCCACTCAGAAAGATCGGCCGGAACTGGGCGATCTCTACGGAGGCCGAAGGCAGGTTGCGGAGGGCGAACTTGCTCTGAAGCTGAGCGCCGATCTGGTCGCTCACCTCGGAAGGCGTTTTGCCTGCGACGTCGAGCTGACCGATGAAGGGCAAGGACAGCGTACCGGATGGCCCGACGGAATAGTCGCCGTTGATGACGTCCCAGTTGCGGATGCTGCCGTCGGCCGGTTGCCATTCGGCAACGCGGATACGCAGTTTGTCCGCGGTACCGAGCTTATATTGAGCGCCATCCGCAGCCATTGTGGAAAGCGGCGCGGAAAAAGCGACGGTAGCAGCAAGAACGAGGGCCACAAACGGGCGGTGGGCGGCGGAAAAGCCGTTCATCGGGAAACTCCCTGTTAGCGGATCGCCATACAGGCGATCAGGCCGTCGCGCGACCGGCAAGGCGGCGCCGCAAGAAGCGGCCGGTATGATTAGCACCAATGACGCACCCGAAGACCGGACTTGGGATCCCGGTCGGGGTGCGTGTCGAAGCGAAGATCGATATAGCCGAACTCAATATCGGTTTTCAGTAGCTTCCGCGTGACAGGCACACGGCGGGAATGGTCTTGACGATGATGAAGACATCCTGCCGCATCGACCAGTTCTGGACATATTGTGTGTCGAAGGCAACGCGGGTCTTGTAAGACACGTCGTTACGGCCGCTGATCTGCCACAGGCCGGTCAGACCCGGGCGGGTGCTGAGATAATAGGCGGCAGCGCTTTCATAGTAGCTCAGCTCCTCGTCCACGACGGGACGCGGGCCAACCACACTCATTTCACCACGAAGGATGTTAATGAGCTGCGGCAGTTCATCAAGGGAGAGCTTGCGCAGCACGGCGCCAACGGCGGTAACACGCGGATCGTTCTTGAGCTTGCGGGTAGCCCGCCATTCCTCGGCGGCTTCCGGATTGGCGGCAAGATATTGGCGCAGGATCTCATCGCCGTTCATCGCCATCGTCCTGAATTTCAGGCAATGGAAATAGCGGCCATTATGTCCCACACGACGGTGACCATAAAAGATCGGACCGGGGTCGGACATCTTCACCAGAACGGCGATCAGCAGGAATATCGGGCTGAAGATGAGCAGCGCAAGAGCAGCCGATGTCATATCGAAGCTGCGTTTTGCGATGCCCCCGATAGGGAAACTGACATCGAAATCTTCGGAGCTGCTGAGTGTCTGTTCAGCCGATTGGGTCGCGGACTTCATAGAGAGAACTCCATTTATGTTTTGCGATTGGTCGGTGCCCGGAGGCGCGTCTTTCCGTCTAAAGGAGATAACAAGTCTGTGTTCGGAATTTGATGCTAATGGATTTTTTGTAAGGCACATTGCCCATAACCGTCTATGCGATTTCTTGCGTGAGCGGCCGATCAACGTCCGGGCAATATTAACGGTTGCATAAAAAAGCAACAAATGTGCTGGAGGCCATGTCTTGAGAGCATGGGTGACGCCGTCGCATGTATTGGTTTTTGTGGGAGCGATAGCCTTTTCTTATGTGTTTCTTATAACTTGGCGAGATGAGACAGGAACGTTAAGAACAGCGCGGCATATGACAGACTATTAAATTTTTTTGCGGCGCAGCAAGATTGTGGCAATGCATATAAAATTTGACATATCGGCTGGGATTTTTTTGCGCCCTACCTGCACCTCGCCAAGAAAAAGCGATAGAAAAATCGCTAAAAGGCGGCAAAGGCGGCAAAAGAGTGGCGAGAAACTGCATTATTGTCATGGCAGCCACGCAAAAACCGCATAGCTAACGGCCACTTTTTTTGAACGCAGCCCTCCGCGCCTGTCCTGAAGGTGGTTCCAGGCCCCAATTTTGGGGGAATCAGAAGGTTGGTGGTGTGCAGGCGCTGATGACCTCACAGGCCACCGGTCCGACGCAGCGGAAGCGATGTGGCCTTCGGCTTTCGAAATAATAGGCATCACCCGGGCCGAGCACCCGCCTCTCCTCGTCCACCGTCACTTCCAGTCGCCCTGAAAGGATAATGCCGCCTTCTTCGCCATCATGGACCAAGGGCACCTTGCCGGTATCGGCGCCGGGCTGGTAGCACTCTTTCAGTATCTGCAGGCTGCGGCCGAAGACATTCTCGCCCACCTGGCGAAACGAGATGGGGCCCTTGCCAATTTCAACCAGCTCGTCCGCCCGATAAAAAGCCTTACGGCTCGTCTCCGGCTCAAAGGCGAAAAATTCGGCCAACCCTATCGGTATGCCATCGAGAATGCGTTTCAGCGCGCCCACGGACGGGTTCGAGGTGTTAGATTCGATCAGGGAAATCGTAGAATTAGTGACACCAGCACGCCTTGCCAGTTCCCGTTGGGAAATATTGTGACGCAGCCGCAGATGGCGCAAACGTCCCCCTATATCCACCGACATCCCGTCGCCCCCGTTGCCGTTGTTCGAAATATCGAAAACCCATCTTCACGCCTACAGTATTTTCAATCACTTCGCCACATGGAGAAAAGGGCTTGTTCGGTGAAGAAAATAGCTTTCAATCGTCGGCCACGAACAGGAGAACCGTGATGGACAACCCGAGCCGATCTAATTCCACATCGCTTGACAGCTACTGGATGCCTTTTACCGCCAACCGGCAGTTCAAGGCCAATCCCCGTCTGCTGGCGAGCGCCGAAGGCATGTATTACACCAGCAATGATGGCCGTCAGGTTCTCGATGGAACGGCTGGCCTCTGGTGCGTTAATGCCGGCCACGGACGCCAGCAGATTGCCTCCGCAGTGAAGCATCAGCTTTCCACTATGGACTACGCACCTTCATTCCAGATGGGTCACCCGGTCGCATTCGAATTTGCCGAACGGCTGGCGGAAATCGCCCCCGGCCCGGAAGGCGGCAAACTGGACCGCGTCTTCTACACTGGTTCGGGATCGGAATCGGTCGATACCGCGCTCAAAATCGCGATCGCCTATCAGCGCGCCATTGGCCAGGGGACGCGCAGCCGCCTCATCGGCCGCGAACGCGGGTATCACGGTGTCGGTTTCGGCGGCATTTCCGTGGGCGGCCTCGTCAACAACCGCCGCGTCTTCCCGCAAATCCCCGCCGACCATCTGCGTCACACCCACGATCTTACGAAGAACAGCTTCGTCAGGGGCCAGCCAGAGCACGGCGCCGAGCTCGCGGACGATCTGGAACGGTTGGTCGCCCTGCACGGTGCGGAAACCATCGCCGCCTGCATCGTGGAACCCGTGGCGGGCTCCACCGGTGTCCTCGTGCCACCGAAAGGCTATCTGGAACGCCTGCGCGCCATCTGCGACAAGTACGGCATTCTGCTGATCTTCGATGAGGTCATCACCGGTTTCGGACGCATGGGCTCATCCTTCGCCAGCAATTACTTCGGCGTGACGCCCGATATCGTCACCACGGCGAAAGGGCTCACAAACGGAGCTATCCCCATGGGTGCGGTCTTCACCAGCCGCAAGGTTCATGATGCCTTGATGCATGGCCCCGAAAGCCAGATAGAACTGTTCCATGGCTATACCTATTCCGGCCACCCCGTCGCCTGCGCGGCAGGCATCGCAACGCTGGACATCTATCGCGACGAGGGCCTCTTCACCCGCGCCTCCGAATTGCAGGACGCCTGGCACGATGCCATTCATTCGCTCAAGGGCTCGCCCAACGTCATCGACATCCGCACCATAGGCTTCATCGCCGGCATAGAACTCCAGCCGCGCGACGGCGCGATCGGCGCCCGTGCCTATGATGTCTTTGTGGATTGCTTCGAACGTGGCCTGCTCATTCGCGTCACCGGCGACATCATTGCTCTTTCACCGCCGCTGATCGCCGAAAAATCTCACTTCGACGACATCGTCTCCATTCTCGGCGACGCGCTGAAAAGAGCGGAATAACTGGATTTACCAAGAAGGCTGCAATCTAAATTGCAGCCTTTTTCACTTTTCTACCAGTAACATGGAATGTTCCTGAATCGAGCGCAAGGCCGCCCTCGCCCGTGGGACGCCCATATGTGCCCTGTCAGATCACCATGCGGCCGGGACCGGCGCTTGAGCTTGGCCAGGTGGCTGGCGATGGCATGCACCTTTTCGACAAGGGGGCTCTCTTTTCAGATCGTTCTGCCAGCGCCGCGCCGGCGAAGCGTATCGGCAACCGTATGGATATGCGCAGCGCCAATACCGCAGCAGCCACCGATCAGGGTGGCCCCCGCATCTGCCCAGGAGCAGGCGAAGCGGGAATAGACATCATCGGTCAGATCCGCTCTCGTGCCGTGCAGCCCCTCATTGGCGGCGGAGTCGCCCTGTTCGCCTTCGAAGGCATTGGCATAGACGCCAATATCCAGAGCAACACCCTTTTCCTTGAAGACGGCGGCTGCGGTTTCCACGGCAGCCCTCATCACTTCCGGCTTGCTGCAGTTGAAGAGCAGCGCTGTGGCACCTGATCCGGCGGCCCATTCGGCGGCGGAGCGCACGGTCTCGCCGGAACGCAGCTTGGGCTCCGCACCGTTCACCTGAGCGGGTTCGTCGTTCAGCGTGAAGGAAATCCAGAAAGGCTTGCCCGTCTCGGCTACCGCCTGCCGCACCGCCTCACCCTCAGCGACAAGGCTCAGGGTCTCTCCAAGCCAGACATCCACATGTGGCTGAAGATTTTCGACCAGCACCTTCAGATAGTCCTGAACGCGAGAGGGATCGAAATTTCCTGGCTCGTAGGAGCCAAAGATCGGAGGAAGCGAGCCGGCCACGGCCACATTACGCTTCGAAGCATCCGCCGCTTCACGCGCCAGGCGACCGGAAAGGGCGATCAGTGAAGCACCTTCTTTGTTGAACCGGTCTTCGCCGATATGAAAAGGGACCAGCGCATAGGAATTGGTGGTCACCACATCCGCGCCGGCCTCGATGAATTCCGCATGCACCTGGCGGACGATGTCCGGGGCGTTGATGAGCGCGAGCGCCGACCACTCGGGCTGCTTCAGTTCAGCGCCCAGCCGCTGCAATTCACGGCTCATGCCACCGTCCAGAATACGAATATCGCTCATGAGAACTCCTTGATAGGCTATCGGCGCACCGGCACCTGCGCCTCGATGAAACCGAAGCAGCGGGCAATGATGGCGGTGAGGATGAGATAAAAAATCGTCACGACGAAAAGCGGCTCGTAGACCAGCAAGGTGTCCTGCCGCACCTTGTAGGCGACGGCGTAAAGATCCATGACTGTCACCGTGAACGCAAGCGGCGTGGCTTTCAGCTGCATCACCACTTCACCCGCGATCGTCGGCAGCGCCGCGCGGATCGCGCGCGGCAGCCAGATGCGGCGCGCCAGTGTGAAGCGGCTCATGCCGAAGGCCCTGCCCGCCTCGAGTTCGCCTTTTGGAACGCCCAGCAACGCACCACGAAGAACTTCGGCTTCATAGGCTGCGTAGTTCAGCGTGAAGCTGACCGCCGCAAAAAAGAAACCTTCGCGCAGCACCGGCCACAGAAAGCTTTGCCGCAGCCCCGGCACCATGGGCAAGAGCGACCCCACGCCGTAATAGAGCAGCCAGAGCTGTATCAGCAGCGGCGTGCCCCGAAAAAAGGTGCAATAACCACGCGCGAGAATCCGGGTCATTCGGCCGCCGCTGACCTGCGCGAAGGCAAGTCCGATGGCGAGAACGAAACCGCAGCAGACGGAGATCACGAGCAGGGCGATCGTCTGCCATGCTCCGGAGAGAAGAAGCGGCCAGTATTTCCCGACCCAGGAAAAATCCATCGCCAATCTCCCTCACGCCAGACTGGGCTGACCACGGCGCACGTGCCGTTCGATCTGCCTGAAGATGACATTGGAGACGAGGGTGATCGCCAGATACATCAGGGCCGCAGCCATGAAGAACAGGAAATACTGCTTGGTACTTGCACCGGCGAGCCGGGTCGCGAGCGCCAGTTCCTGATACCCCACAACGGCGACAAGCGCACTGTCCTTGGTGACGGCGAGCCACAGGTTGGAAAGCCCCGGCAGAGCATTGGGCAAAAGCGCCGGCAGAACGACACGGCGAAACCGCAGGAGGGGAGACATGCCGAAAGCCCTCGCCGCTTCGATCTGGCCGTTGGGGATCGCCATTATCGCCCCGCGCAGCACTTCCGTCATGTAGGCGCCCTGCACGAAGCCCAGAACCGCCACTGCTGCTATGAAGCCGTTGACTTCGAGCACCGGCAATCCGGCCAGCTGCAGCAGGCGATTGAGCCCGTCGGTTCCGGCATAATAAAGCCCGACAATCAGGATCAGTTCCGGCACGGAGCGGATGAGCGTGGTGTAGAGATTGAGGACGGTTTCGAGCCCGCGGTTGCCCGAAAGCTTGCCCAAGGCGCCCGCCATGCCGATGACGATGCCGATGAGATAGGCCCCGGCCGAGATGGCAAGCGTCGCTGCAGCACCCGTCAACAGGGTACCACCCCATCCCGGAGGATAGGGTGACAGAAGCTGCAACATTGTATCCAGGCTTGCCATCTGCCGAACCCGACCCGGATTACTTCGCGCCGTAGATATCGAAGCTGAAGTACTTCCTGGTGATCTCATCATATTTGCCGCTGGCGCGGACGGCGGCGATGGCGGCGTTCAGCTTCTGCTTCAGTTCGGTGTCGTCCTTGCGTACGCCACCTGAAACGCCAAGTCCGAGGATTTCCGGGTCGTCAGCCACATTGCCGGCATCCGCGCAGCAATCCTTGCCGGCATCGCTTTTCAGGAACGTGTCAAGAACAAGTGAGTCACCAAAGACGTAATCGATACGACCCGCAGCCAGATCCTGAAACGCCTCATCCAGCGTCTGGTAGGTTTTTTCGTCGGCTACATCCTTGAAATACTTTGCATAATAGGCAGACTGAATGGTGGCGACCTGGATACCGATGGTCTTGCCTTTCACGTCTTCAGCCGTTGCCCCCGGCTTTCCGTCCTTGGCCCCGATCAGCTTGCTCGGGGTATTGTAATATTTGTCGGTGAAGCCAATCACCTTCTGGCGCTCCTGCGTGTTGGACATGGAAGACCAGATCACATCGAATTTCTTGCTCTCAAGCGCGGGAATGAGACCGTCCCAGGATAGCGCGACGATGGAGCATTTCTCCTTCATCTCGGCGCAGACGGCATCCATCAGGTCGATTTCCCAGCCCTGCCACTTGCCGCTGGCGTCCTGCGCGAAGAAAGGCGGATAGCTTTCGTTCATGACGCCGAAGCGGACGTCTGCGCTGGCGGAGAAAGCGGACAGCGCGAAAGCCGCACCGGCCAGCATTGAGGCGAAGAATTTCATTTAAATCTCCTGTTACGAAAAAATCAGCTCGCGAGCGCGCCGGTGAATTCCCGGCACCTCGCACTCAGAGGATTGCCGAAGACCCGTTCCGGCGGTCCTTCTTCTTCCACGCGGCCTTGATGCAGGAACATGACATGGCTCGACACATCGCGCGCAAAACGCATCTCATGTGTCACCAGAAGCATGGTGCGGCCTTCCTCGGCGAGATCACGGATCACCTTCAACACCTCGCCGACCAGCTCCGGGTCCAGTGCCGAGGTGGGTTCGTCGAACAACATCACCGCCGGCTCCACGCAGAGCGCGCGGGCTATGGCTGCCCTCTGCTGCTGACCGCCGGACAGGAACGCCGGATAAGCATCCTTCTTCGCGTAAAGCCCGACCTTGTGCAGCAGCGCTTCAGCCTTCTCGATGGCTTCCGCACGTTTCACGCCCATCACATGCACCGGGGCTTCTATGATGTTCTCAAGTACAGTGCGGTGGGCCCATAGATTGAAATTCTGAAAGACCATGCCAAGACCGGTGCGCAAACGCTCCACCTGGCGCCAGCTCTGCGGCATGGCATTGCCGTCCCGACCGTACTTCACGGCCACTTCCTCGCCATTCACGATAACGCGCCCACGATCCGGAACTTCGAGGAAGTTGATGCATCTGAGGAAGGTGCTCTTGCCGGAGCCTGAGGAGCCAATGACGGAAATGACGTCCCCTTTGTGCGCCTTGAGCGAAATACCTTTCAGAACCTCGTGAGAACCAAAGCTCTTGTGGATATCGTCAACCGCCAATGCGCAGGGAACGTCAGTCGTCATCAAAGGGTCCGGGTCATGTCAATAGCTGCGCACATCTAGCAAAGTGCGCGTTTTCTGACGCGGAAATAACCGCTCTATTGCATCGCGGAAAGGAAAAAACATTCCCGCCAACGGAAAAGAAAGAAAATTGCGGTCAACTGCCGATATCCGGCCACCGTTCTCCGTACCGCCCTATGGCGCAATCGGAGAGATATAGCTGCGGAAATACCGCTATTGCGGAGATGCGCCGCGTCCTTCGGCCACGTCAACCGGCGGCGCCTGATTTTGCTGATCTCTTTTCACACCAAACTCGCATAACGCCAACCGGCGCATCGTCGCGAGCAACTCGAGGTCGATGGCTGCACCATCATCCTTCAGCAGAAAATCCTGAAGAGTTTTGCGTATCGTCTTTTCCACGAGTTTGGCCTGCAACGTCTCATCTGATGTGAAACGGGCGGCCCAACGAACGAGAATTCGTCGTAGCAGACAATATTCGAAATTTGACGGAGACAACATATGTGCATCTCCGCAAAAAGCAGGCGGGAGCACATAGTAACCCTCAGTTGCCACCGCCTACGAATTCGGTTGATGGCAATGTATGAACCATAGCATCATTCGGATCGAAGTCGACCCCTGAATTCTGGCCCGTATAGAGTGCCCGCCTCGCATGGACATTATCCCGAGGCGATGCGTCAACTCCGGCAACCGGCAACGCCGTTCAAGCGGGCTTTTCTTTCGCCCCGAGGAACATTTCTTGCCCATCACGGTTGGTGGAGCCTCAACCATCAGGAGGCTCAACAATGAAGACCATTCTTTCCCTCGCGTTCGCACTCGTCGCCGGAACTGCTTTGGCGCAATCCGCGACGGAATCCACCGGCGTCAATTCCGCACTTGGCGTCGCGCCAAAAACCGAGGATTTCATCTTGCAGGCCTCGGCAAGCGATATCTTCGAAATTGAATCAAGCAAACTCGCCCTCACCAAAGGGAACGAGGAAACCAAAGCCTTTGCGCAGCAAATGATCACCGAGCATGAGAAAACCAGTTCGGAACTGAAAACCCTGTTATCCGGCGGCAAGGTGAACGGGACACCGGTCACCGCTCTGACAGATGATCACAAGGAAGAAGTGGACGACCTCGCAAAACTCGACGGTAACGAGTTCAACGAAGAATATATCGATGATCAGGTCGATGCGCATGAAGACGCCGTTGATCTTTTCAAGCGCTACGCCGAAGGCGGCGATAATCCGGAGCTTAAGGCGTGGGCGGCAAAAACTCTACCGGCGCTCCAGCATCATCTGGAAATGGCCCAGGGCCTCGACAAAAACTGACGATAGATGGCTGCTGGTGATCTTTGTGTGAGGGAGAAGCTGGCGCGACACGGCTAGGCTCGCACCCGGACGTGCGATTTGATCAGGCGGCGCGCCGGCGAAATTCTTCAGGCCGGATCCCGGCAGCAGAACTTCACAATCCTCCGCGCGTTCATCGCAAGAAGGACGGCTGAAAAATGAACGATGCGAACACCCGGAACTACACTATCGAACAGATTCAGGAAGTATATGCGTTGGGCTTGGTGCAGGCGGCAGAACTGTTTGAACGGTTTGCAGGTGATAGGGCGGCCATCGACAAAATGATGAAGCGCTGTCCGCACAGGGAGGATAAAGAACAACGCTAGGTGCCGACGCTTATCGGCGCAGCGAAAATTTGTGTGTCCGATCTTGATCCGGGGCGCCGCCGCTCCAATATTTTTCAGGCTTCTTGATCTGGTTGTTTAAGATTGGAGGTAAAGATGAACAGCCCGGAAGTTTTGTTTAGAGCGCCTGTTCGGGTGCGCATGCAATGCGGCCTTGAGAGATCGTTTCTCAGCGTTTACGACGCCCTGGATTTTCTGGAAAACGAATGGCCGCTTCGCCGTGGTGAACGCTATAAGCGCGCCGTGCAAAAATGCCGCGCCGCGCTGTCCAGGCTCGAAGCCGCGGAAGTGGCACGGGAAGCATTCATCTCCGCCTGCCTTGAGGCGAGCATGCCGCTGGTTATGGCGGGTCCGGTCCATTTCGATGAAATGTTGCCCATGAGCCGCGCAGTCGGCTAGAGGGCTGTGCCAGAACACATTCCCTGGCTAAGCCCCGCTGTTCCGGCGGGGCACCGGTAACGTGCTGCGTCGTTTACCTGGGAGGTACAACGCCATGAATGATACCGACAGCGGACCGCCCAACGCGGTTGAGCCGCCGTTGCCGGCGGCCCACCTCTCTCTTTGGTCAGTAGGTCTGCATCGGCTGTGACAAACCGTCACCGACCGCGCCATTGCCATATTGCGCGACAGGCACGCCTTCCTGACCAATCGGCACACCCTGCTGTGCGGGACCGAGCGCTGTCACCACAATCGGCGTCCCATCTGGCACGCGATTGTAGAGATCGACTATGTCCTGGTTCAGCAGGCGAACGCAGCCCGAAGACACGGATTTGCCAATTGTCCACCATTCGGGCGAGCCGTGCAGACGATAGATCGTGTCCTTGCCATCCTTGAAGATATAAAGTGCACGCGCACCGAGCGGATTCTTGAGGCCCGGCTCCATGCCGCCATTGCGGCTGCTATAAGGCTCCAGCTCCGGCTGACGGGCGATCATTTCGTCTGGCGGTGTCCAGCGCGGCCATTGCCGCTTGTACTGGATGACGCCGCGGCCCGACCACTCGAAGCCTGCGCGGCCAAGACCCACGCCGTAACGCATGGCCTGCCCGTTTTCGTAGGTCAGATAAAGGAAATGGTTGGCAGTATCGACCACGATCACGCCGGGGCGCTCGCCGGTCGGGTTCGCCACCATCTGCCGCAGGAACTGGCGCGGAATGCGCTTATAGGGAATTTCCGGCAGCGGGAACTGCTCGTCCGGTTTCGGGCCGTACATCAGCGCGTACATCGGATCTTCCGCGGGAGCGGCCGGCCTCGCGGTTTCACGTGCCGTGGTGTTGCAACCCGCAAGTCCGGCAAGTGCCAAACCGCCTGCTCCAAGCAGGAAACCCCGCCGGGTCGTCATCGTCTCGTTCAATTGAAAAACCTCATTTACGTCATCTCACACTGGCAAAGGGATCTGCCAGCGCCGCCTCGGGGCGGCTTATAGGGTACTTCGTGCCGGAAACCTGCGAAGCCATTGCCTTGGCGCCGCTCGATTTCAGTATGGCCCGGAAGCTCGGATGCATGCCGCCGTCTACATACGCGCTGAGGGGGGCGGAAGTTCCCTCGCTCATCGCCGCGGCAAGTTTTTGTTGCTCCTCGGCCAGCCTCGATGCCACCAGCGGGTCATTCTGGTTGACGGCCGGCGGGCATGCTGCCAGCGGATCGGCAGGCTCGCCTTCGGCAAATTCACTATTGAAGACATAACGGCGGCCGCAGACGGAGACCTTGGGCTGGCGCCGCGTCACCTCGAAATAATCGTAACCTTCCTTCAGCGTCTTCCAGAAGGGCATGTTGGGGTCGTTCCGGTGCGCCACCATGTTCCTTGCGGTCATGCGGAAGGGATAGGCCTGGACCTGGAAGCGGTCCTGCCCACCCTGCAGCGCACGCGCGACAATGGCATAGATCTCACCCACCTGCGCGTCTGTCATCGCGTAGCAGCCGGAAGACGAACAGGCGCCGTGCACCATCAGCGCCTCGCCTGTATAGCCGAGCGCGGATTCCAGCCGGTTGGGGTAACCGAGATTGAATGAGACGTAATATTGCGAATTCGGGTTCAACATGCCGGCCGAGACATGATAAAAACCCTCCGGCGCCTGACGGTCTCCCGTTTTCATCTTCGGCCCGAGTTTTCCGGACCAGCGACACATGGGATATGTCTTCAGCAACGCATAATTGCCGGTCTTGTCGATCTTCCAGACCTCGAGCTCGCTCTCCTGCTTGAAGATGCGAACGAGAACCGGGCTTTCCGGACGCATGCTTTTGGCTGACATCTGCGCAATCATCTTGGACGACAGCTTCGGCGGGTCTTTTTTCACGCTGTCGAGACCCATTGAGGTGCACGCGGCAAGGCTACCGCCGATCGCGATGACCGCAGCCAGTTTTGCCCCCGTCTTGAACTTTTGCCGCAACCCCGCCACCGCGAAGTTCAGCACAGCCTGCATACCCATGGATATTTCTGCCCGCCTGATTTGCCCGCCTTTCCGGCAGACGCTTAACTATCGAAGGTGGCCACAACACGGCAACCTCATCCATAGACAAAGTCTCGTGAACAGACGTTACCCTTTCGTTAATCATAGGGACACAAGCCCGTGATGGTCTCCGGGTATGACGCCGGAGAAGCATCTAGCGGAGAAGCCCCTGGCCGCCATCGATCCAGACCGGTGTGCCGGTCACGTGGCGGGACGCATCGGAGGCGAGAAAACCGATCAGCTCGGCGACATCCTCGCTCGTTCCCGCCACACCGCCCGTCACCGGAATATCTCCCGCGGGGAAGCGAACCGGCACCTCGGTTTTTTCCCGTGCGCGTATCTTCGTATTCTCGTCGATTGCCGTTTTGATCGCACCCGGGCACACTGCGTTGACGCGGATGCGGTGCCGCCCAAGCTCCAGCGCCAGTTGCTGGGCCATGGCAAGCTGCCCTGCCTTTGTGACCGAATAGGCGGTCGCGCCGGGCGAAGTGAAGGTGCGCGTGCCGTTGATCGAGGAGACAATGACGATGGAACCGCCGCCTGCCGCCTTCAGATGTGGCACGCTGGCATGAACCGTGAGATAGGTGCCGCGGAGATTGATGCGTATCGTGTCGTCCCACTCCGAGGGTTTGAGTTCATCGATAGGCGCCCAGACACCGTTGACGCCAGCATTGGCCACCACGACGTCAAGGCGGCCAAAATCCTCCACCAGCGCTGCAACGGCGCTCCGCATGGCCTCCTCATCCGACACGTCGGCGATGAGAATTTTCGAGGCGCCGGAACGAGCGGTAATGTCGTCGGCAACGTCCTCCAGTTCGGATTGCGTGCGCCCGAGCAGCCCGAGCGAAAAACCCTGGGTGGAGAGATGAAGGGCGGCGGCGCGTCCGATACCTGAACCGGCCCCGGTCACGAGAGCGACTTTACGAACAGTCAATGTCACAGCCCCCCTTTTCGCGAGGCGATGGAGGTAACGGTCGCCGAGACGGGATCACTGGCCGGAAAGCTGTCCTCCAGCCCCTCTTCCAGCTCCTCCTCCAGAACGTCACGGTCCCTCGCGGTCCGGGCGCTCGCCTGCACGCGCTCACCCTGATCGCGCGTTCCATCATTCTGAGCCGTTCCAAGGCGGGAAAATTGCGAGGGTGCGTCGGCACCCTGGCGCGTTCCAAATGCGGTGAGTTGGACCATCACGGCGCTCGCCCGTTTAATCGCTTCCGCGTCGTCGATCCCTTCCAGGCCATGGGCAAGGCGAACCGAAACGTGATCGCCGTCGCTGCCGGCAAACTCGACGGAGATAGATCCGTCATTGCGTTTTACATAAGTCGTCGAAAGTTGCATGACATGCCCTCCGGCTGGAATTCATCGACAAGGCCGATGCGGGAAATGAGTAAAAGCTCACTTCAGAACGACATAGCGTGGAAGGGGTTCCGATGAATCAGGTCTTTGGTCCGGAAATGGACAAGAGTTTTTTCCTTCGCGACGCAGTGGATGTGGCCCGCGCGCTCATCGGAGCGGAATTTCGCGTCGGCAACACCGGCGGCGTCATCGTCGAGACCGAAGCTTATCATCGAGATGATCCGGCGTCGCACAGTTTCAATGGGAAAACCCCGCGCAACCGGGCAATGTTTGGGCCGGCCGGACGTCTCTACGTCTACCGGTCATACGGCATTCACTGGTGCGCCAACTTCGTCTGTTCCCCGGGTTCAGCCGTGCTTCTTCGCGCGATCGAACCGCGAACCGGTATCGACATGATGAAACTGCGACGGGGAACTGACAAACTCAGACTCCTATGCTCCGGCCCGGGAAGGCTTTGCCAGGCAATGGCCATCACGGGAGAAATGGACGGCGCCGCGCTCGAGGCGCCACCTTTTTTCCTGCAGCTGCCGAAAACGGCAACCGCCATCAGCATCGGCAGGCGCATCGGCATCAGCCGAGCGATCGATTATCCTTGGCGTTTCGGACTCGCGCACTCACCTTTTGTGAGCAAAAAATTCGAGTCACCCGATCCGGCCTAAAACACCTTCGGGGGCTCGTCGTTTTCGTCGGGATTGGGTGTGGGCACCTCGTCCGGCAAACGATCGGGCTCCGGCTCTTTGATCGGGGGGATGTCGGGCTGGGGTGGAACCGGCATCGGCGGTTCCGGATAGGGCTCAACCGGAATTGTCGTCATTGCGGTCTCCTGATGTCAGCGCGGCGGACCTCACGGAAGTCGCTGCTCTTGATCTATCGCGACACTGCGTTGCAACGCCGCCACTCAGACGACGCAACACCCAGTTCGCCCATCGGTCATAAAGCCGGGAAGGTCCTCTGGATCACGTTGCGCCGCCCTGCGGGTCGTAGGAAGGAAACGCAGGCGCGGTCCGTCCGTTCTTTTTTCGAGGAAGATTTCGTGATCGCTCAGGCAAAACCGAGAGCGCCACGGGAAATGTCGCGATTTTCACAATAATCGCGTGAATGGGCTTCATGCCCGTGTTCGCGGGCCGTGGAACGTGTCAATTCCGGGCTCGTTACGTTGAGCAACGCATCGGCATAGGTGCCGGTCGCCTCGACGTCATCGATTACAGGCTGCTGTTGCGGTTTTAGAAATTCAAACATCCATCGTCCTCCATCGACACGTCCCTCAACGCGCCGGTCCGGGTCTCTGTTCCATGAACCCGATACCCTTCCGATTATACATGAGACGATGCTGTCGTATAGATGACTAAAGGCGAACGTTCTCAATCGGCGTTCACAAAATGGAGTGGAATCAGTGAGCTATGGCCCAAAGCTCAGGCAGGGCCGACCGATTCTCGCAAAATCAGCTCCACAGGCCACAGTTCCTGAACCTCGCGGATGGGGCGACCGCCGATGATCTGCAGAAGAAGGTCCGTCACCCTTATTCCTGCCATGCGCATGGGCGAGCGGGTGGTGGAAAGCGGCGGCATCATGCTTTCAGGCGTGAGGTAAGGAAACACATCGTCATGGGCGATGACGGAAACATCCTTGCCGATTGTCAGCCCCATCTGGGTCGCAGCACGGTAGACGCCCTGTGCCGTCATCATGGCACCCGCAACAAAGGCTGTCGGGCGCGGTGTCTGCTCCAGCAGCGAACGGGCGAAGCGGAACGCGGTCTCTTCGCTGAAGTGCTCATTCATCATGAAGCGCGGATCGGGCGTAATGCCGTGGGTAGCCAGCGCCTCGCGGAAACCCTGTTCACGATCCCGTACGAAGGTTCGTCCGACCGGCCCATTGATGAGGGCTATACGACGGTGGCCGCGCTCGAGAAAATGGATCGTCGGGCGATAGGTCACATCATGGTTGTCGATATCGAGCCAGGCATGTTCGAAGGGTGTCTTTGAGCGCCCGTGCACGATGAAGGGTACGCCGAGCCGGTTGAGCAGCGCGATACGCTCATCCTCCGGACGCGGTGAGTGCACGATAATGCCATCCACACGACCGCTCGCCGCCAGCCGGCTGAAAATAGCCAGCTCCTCATCGAGATTGTTGTCAACTGTCACGCTGACGAGAATGTCGGTCTCTTCCCGTTCCAGCCGGGTGGCCATGCCGCCCATGAATTCCGAAAAGAAATGTCCTCCGCCCGACCGGCCCATAACGACACCGATAGCGCCGGCCCTGCCGGTTGCCAACCGCACCGCGTTGGCATTCGGCAAATACCCGTATTTGAGCGCAGCCTGCATGACCCGCTGACGCGTTTCCTCACGCACTTCGGGATAGCCGCCCAGCGCTCTGCTAACGGTGGTGGGCGATAGGCCAACCTTTTCTGCGAATTCCTTGAGCTTCATGTTTTTTTGCCAATTCGCCCCCTGCATGCGTCGCCGCTGCGGATTTTTCAAGTCGACAAAAATTGAAAACGATTTCAATTTCTCCCGCCTGAAACCTTACAGTCCATCATCTTGAAAGGCAAATGGTGAAAATTTGCAGGCAAAAACGCCCGATTTTCGCTCGATTAGAAAGAGTATTGACAGATTGCCCGGCTTTTGCGAGCTTCCTTTTAGTCAAAAGCGCTTTCAATTTTGAGGACAATCGGGAGCGTCAACGGAGGAGTTTGACAATGAATATTTCCATGAAGACTTTGTTCCTGTGCGGCAGCGTACTTTCCACCGCCGTTTCCGCGCAGGCGGCCGAGATTTCCATCGCCGCCAATTCCACCGGCAAGAACGTCGCATTCTTCAAAGAACGCATTGCGGCTTTCGAAAAACAAACCGGCCACAAGGTCAATCTCGTCACCATGCCATCATCCTCCAGCGAGCAGTTCAGCCAGTACCGGCTGTGGCTTGCCGCGGGTAACAAGGATGTCGATGTCTACCAGACGGACGTTATCTGGGCGCCGCAGCTTGCCGACCAGTTCGTGGACCTGACCGCGGCGACCAAGGATGTCATCGGAGATCATTTCCCCTCCATCGTCGCATCGCAAACCGTGGACGGCAAACTCGTCGCCATGCCGATGTTCACAGACGCGCCCGCGTTGTTCTATCGCAAGGACCTGCTCGAAAAATACGGCAAGCAACCGCCGAAAACCTGGAAGGAGCTGAGCGAAACCGCGAAGGAAATCCAGGACAAGGAGCGTGAAGCGGGCCAGAAGGACCTCTGGGGTTTTGTCTTCCAGGGCAGCGCCTATGAAGGCCTCACCTGCAATGCCCTGGAATGGATTGCTTCCGCCGGCGGCGGCCATATCGTCGAAAGCAATGGCGATATCTCCGTCAACAATGAAAAGGCTGCTGCCGCCATCGAAACTGCCAAGGGATGGGTCGGCACCATCGCGCCGCAGGGCGTGCTTGCCTACAAGGAAGAGGAAGCGCGCGGCGTCTGGCAAACCGGCAACTCCGTCTTCATGCGCAATTGGCCCTACGCTTACGCGCTCGGCAATGGCGACGACAGCGCCATCAAGGGCAAGTTCGGCGTAACACCGCTCCCGGCTGGCGCCGAGGGCGAGGCACCGGCTTCAACGCTCGGCGGTTGGAATCTCGCCGTATCCAAATATTCAGCCAACCAGGAAGCTGCCATTGAGCTCGTGAAGTTTATCGCATCCAAGGAAACCCAGAAGATGCGCGCCGTTCAGCTTTCCAACATGCCGACGATCGCTTCGCTTTACGACGACAAGGATGTTGCGGCCGCGCAGCCCTTCATGCCGACATGGAAGCCGATCTTCCAGACCGCCGTCCCGCGTCCTTCCGCCTCGGCCAAGGTGAAATATAACGAGGTTTCGGCCAAGTTCTGGGGTGCGGTCCACAACACGCTCTCCGGCAACGGCACGGCCGCTGAAAATCTTGAGCTTCTCGAGGTTGAACTGACCGATCTCAAAGGCAACGGCTGGTAATCCGGCCCGCGCGGGAACGGTCTCGCCTGATCGACTCCCGCGCCCCAACCGCGAGATATCCCCATGAACGACATCGCCCTTCAAAGACCGGTCACGGCATCCGGCACAGGTTCCGATCTACAGTCAGAACGCTTGAAATCCGCCTGGCTGTTCCTTGCCCCCACATTTCTCGTGCTGGCGCTGGTGGCGGGCTGGCCGCTCGTGCGCACCGTGTGGTTCAGCCTCACCGACGCCTCGCTCACCAATCTGGAGGGAGCACAATTCGTCGGCCTCAAGAACTATCTCACCTGGATCACGCTCAGCAGCGGCCGCACGATCTATCGAGGCCTGCTTGCCGATCCCGCATGGTGGGGGGCGGTTCTCAACACGCTGAAATTCACCATCGTCTCGGTCAGCCTCGAAACCGTGCTCGGCCTCATCGTCGCTCTGGTGCTGAATGCCGAATTCAAGGGACGCGGCCTCGTGCGCGCTGCCATTCTTGTGCCATGGGCCATTCCCACCATCGTCTCTGCGCAAATGTGGGCGTGGATGCTGAACGACCAGTTCGGCATCTTGAATGACCTGTTCCTTAATCTAGGCCTGATCTCCAACAAGATCGCCTGGACCGCCAACCCCGAGACCGCGATGATCGCCGTGCTTATCGTCGACATCTGGAAGACCACGCCCTTCATGGCGCTGCTCATTCTCGCCGGTCTGCAAATGGTGCCGAAGGACATGTATGAAGCGGCCAAGGTGGATGGCATCCACCCCGTGAAGGTGTTCTTCCGCGTTACCCTGCCGATGATCCGCCCTGCCCTGATGGTCGCCGTCATCTTCCGTATGCTGGATGCGATGCGCGTTTTCGACCTCATCTACATCCTGACGCCGAATAATGCCCAGACCCGCACCATGTCGGTGCTGGCGCGCGAGAATCTGTTCGATTTCGACAAGTTCGCCTATGGCGCCGCCGCCTCCACCATGCTGTTCCTCATCATCGCCTCGATCACGGTCATCTATATGTGGCTCGGGCGTGTCAACACCGATGGAGCCCAGCGATGACCTTGCCCAGCATCCTGAAGACCACCGCCTTTTATGCGCTGGTCGCCGTCATCATGGTGATTTCGGTATTCCCGTTTTATTATGCGATCCTGACCAGTCTGAAATCGGGCTCGGCGTTGTTCCAGGTTAATTACTGGCCGCGCGAATTTTCGCTCACCAATTACAGTTTCGTCATTGGCAACGGCACGTTCCTGCGCAATCTCGGCAATTCGTTGCTTGTTGCATCATCCGTCGTCATCCTGTCGCTGTTTCTGGCGGTCACCGCGTCCTATGCGCTTGCTCGCGTCCGCTTCCGGGGCCGCGCATTGCTGCTGCTCACCATTCTGTCGGTTTCGATGTTCCCGCAGATTGCCGTTCTCGCCGGCCTGTTTGAACTGATCCGCTGGGCAGGCATCTTCAACACGCCCTTGGCGCTGATCTTTTCTTATATGATCTTCACCCTGCCTTTCACGGTTTGGGTCCTGACAACCTTCATGCGCGACCTGCCGATCGAAATCGAGGAAGCAGCCATCGTTGACGGCGCATCGCCCTGGGTCATCATCACACAGGTGTTCATGCCTTTGATGTGGCCTGCGCTCGTCACGACGGGGCTCCTCGCCTTCATCGCGGCATGGAACGAGTTCCTCTTCGCGCTCACTTTCACCTCATCGAACGAGCAGCGCACGGTGCCGGTCGCCATCGCGCTGCTGTCGGGCGGCTCACAGTTCGAAATTCCCTGGGGAACGATCATGGCCGCGTCCGTCATCGTTACCGCGCCCCTCGTCGTCCTCGTTCTGATCTTCCAGCGACGCATCATCTCCGGCCTCACGGCCGGCGGCGTCAAAGGCTAGGAGAAACATCATGACCACCATTCAATTGCGCGATCTTCGCAAATCCTTTGGCGCCTTCGATGTCATCAAGGGCATCGACATGGATATCCGCTCCGGCGAATTCATGGTTTTTGTCGGCCCTTCAGGCTGTGGCAAGTCCACGCTGCTACGCCTCATATGCGGGCTGGAAGAAATCACCGGCGGCACGCTCTCCTTCGACGGTGAGACAGTAAACCGCCTGCCGCCCGCCAAACGCGGCGTCGCCATGGTCTTCCAGTCCTACGCGCTATATCCGCACATGACCGTGTTCGAAAACATGGCTTTCGGCATGAAGTTGTCTGGCGCAGACAAAGAACAGCGCAAGAAGCGCGTCGAAGCGGCAGCGGAGATGCTGCAGCTCACGCCCTATCTGGAGCGCCTGCCGAAGCAGCTTTCTGGCGGCCAGCGCCAGCGTGTCGCCATCGGCCGCGCCATCGTGCGCGATCCGAAGGTCTTCCTGTTTGACGAGCCGCTCTCCAACCTCGATGCGGCGCTGCGCGTGGCCACGCGTCTCGAGATCGCCAAGCTGCATCGCTCGATGCATGACACGACGATGATCTACGTCACCCACGATCAGGTGGAGGCGATGACACTCGCCGACCGCATCTGCGTCCTGCGCGACGGTCGGGTCGAGCAGATCGGCACGCCGCTCGAGCTTTACGAAAGTCCTGTCAACACCTTCGTCGCCGGCTTCATCGGCTCGCCGAAGATGAACTTCCTGGCAGGCAAGTATGCGGAATCAGAAGGCGCAAAAACGATCGGTGTCCGGCCGGAACATATCACCATCGCCAGCGACGGCAGCGGTTGGAGTGGAGAAATCGTGCATTCGGAAATGCTCGGATCGGACAGCTACATCTATGTCGAGATCGGCGCCGGCGAGCCCGTTGTCGTACGTGAAGAGGGCGTGACCGGCCGCAAGGCGGGCGAGCGTATCACCATCGTGCCGGATACGGCGCAGATCCACCGTTTTGACGCCGAGGGCCGGGCCATTGCCCGCAACCCCGCTCGCGGCGCCGCCTGAACCTAACTTCCGCCGGGACAACCCAAGTAGCCGGCTTTCACCAAGGAGCATGAGAATGACCATCAACACCGTTGTATGGGGCGAAAATATTCACGAACACATCAATGAGACGGTGCGTTCGATCTATCCAAACGGCATGCACAACACCATCGCCGATGCGCTGAACCAAAATCCCGAGATTAACGCCACCACCGCCACGCTGCAGGAGCCGGAGCACGGCCTTTCACAGGAGCGTCTCGACAAGACCGACGTTCTCGTCTGGTGGGGCCACAAGGACCACGGCGCAGTTCAGGATGACATTGTGGAGCGCGTCGCCAAGCGCGTCTGGGAAGGCATGGGCCTGATCGTCCTGCATTCCGGCCACTTCTCCAAGCCGTTCAAGCGCCTGATGGGTACGCCGTGCGCGTTGAAATGGCGCGAGGCGGGCGAACGCGAACGCCTGTGGACCATCAATCCCCGCCACCCGATCGCCGCCGGCCTGCCCGAGCATTTCGAGCTGGAAAACGAGGAGATGTATGGCGAGCAGTTTTCCGTACCGGAGCCGCTCGAGACCGTCTTCATCTCCTGGTTCCAGGGCGGTGAGGTTTTCCGTTCGGGTCTCACCTGGCGTCGTGGTGCCGGCAATATCTTCTATTTCCGCCCTGGCCATGAAACTTATCCGACCTATCACGACGCCAATGTGCAGAAGGTCATCAGCAATTCTGTAAAATGGGCCTATAATCCGGTCGGCGCTCTGAAGAGTATTCACGACGCGCCGAATGTTCCCGTCGATAAGGCGCTCGAGCCTATCGAGGAACGTGGTCCCAAGCTGCATAAGGCAGGCGAAGCAGGTTACAGGTAAGGGCTTGGAGATACTGGCATGAGACTTCTCATTCTCGGAACCGGTGGCATGGCCAACAACCATGCCACATATTTCTCTCAGATCCCCGGCGTCGAACTGGTTGCGGCGGTGGATGTGGACGACGTGGTGGCACGGGCCTTTGCGCTGCGCCATAACATCCCGCTCTCTTTCACTTCGCTGGATGACGCCATTGCCTGGGGTGAATTCGATGCGGCGGCGAATGTCACGCCCGATGCCATCCATCACCCCACGAGCCTGAAGCTGCTTGCGGCGGGCAAGCACGTTTTCTGCGAAAAACCGCTGGCGGAAAACTACGCGAATGCCGCCGAAATGGCCGACGCGGCCGAAAAGGCCGGCCTCGTTGCCATGGTCAATCTCACCTATCGCAACGTCGCCCCCTTGCAGGCGGCGCGCGAGATGGTGCTGGCCGGCAAGATCGGCAAGGTTCGCCATCTGGAAGCCTCCTATCTCCAGAGCTGGCTCGTTTCCAAGGCCTGGGGCGACTGGATGACGGAGAGCAAGTGGTTGTGGCGGCTTTCCACCAAGCATGGCTCGAACGGCGTGCTGGGTGATGTCGGCATCCACATACTTGACTTCGCCTCTTATGGCGCAGGCAGCGATGTGCAACGGATCTTCACTCGGCTGAAGACCTTCGACAAATATGAGGGCAACAAGATCGGCGCTTACGATCTGGATGCAAATGACAGCTTCACCATGACGGCCGAACTGGAAAACGGCGCCATGGGCGTCATTCATGCCAGCCGCTGGGCGACGGGCCACCTCAACGAACTTCGTTTGCGCATCCACGGCGACAAGGGCGCACTCGAAGTCATTCACACGCCCGACTATTCCAGCCTGCGTGCCTGCATCGGCGAGGATGTGGAAAAGGCGATCTGGAAGACGATCGATGTCGATCCCGTGCCGACGAACTACGAAAAATTCGCCAAGGCCGTGATGGAAGGCGGCGTCGCCGATCCCGACTTCCGCCACGCCGCCAATCTGCAGAAGGTACTCGATCTGTCGATCATTGCGGATCGGGAGAGACGCGAGTTGGCCGTTTCGGCTTGATGTGAGAGAACAACCTGCGGCATCACTTTGCCGCAGGTTTCTTCTCCCCGAGGGGAGAAGGTGGCCCGAAGGGTCGGATGAGGGGCAACATTGCCGGATTTCGGAGACCCCTCATCCCGCTGCCGCGGACGTCTCCCCCACGGGGAGAAGAAACAAGCGGCTTACACTCGCTCAATACATCGTGCGCTTCTTGAGGACGCAAGCTAAAGCGTGGAATTTCACTCCCACGCAACTTCACACCCCGCGCTTGTTCCCCCATAACAACACATGCAGCTGCGGCAGCACGCGGGCGGAAAACCAGCGATCTTCGCTAACCTTATCCACCAGCCACAACATCCGCTCCATTACACCATCGATATCGACACGCGCATCGTCATCATCCGGCGGCGGCGGGGTGTGGTTGCCGGGCTGGAGGTAAACCGGCAAATGCGGGAAACGCGCGGATGCCGCTTTGGCATAGGCGTAATCCGCATCGTCAAAGACCACGATCTTCAGGGCCACCTGCGGCCCCTCGCCGGCAGCGGCAAGACAGTCTTCGAAAGCCTGCCAGTCCGTTCCCATGCCGCTTGATGGCGGCTTGGGGCTCAGAACCAGATGGTCGAGATCGGCAAACCAGTCTTTGGCGATACTGCCCTGCGTTTCCAGCGCGAAACGATAGCCTTCACCGTGCCCTTTTGCGATCAGCGACCCAAGCGGCTGGATGGCCGGATTGCCGCCAGACAGCGAGACCGTCAGCGGTACGCCACCGGAAAGCCGCCGCACCTCCTGCCAGATTGCATCGACCGGCACCGGTTTCCACGTGTCGCGATAATCGCTATCGACCGCGTGCAGCGTATCGCACCAGGAACAGCGATAGTCGCAGCCGCCAGTGCGAACGAAAACCGTCGGCAGACCGATCAGCAGACCTTCGCCCTGAATGGTCGGGCCGAAGATTTCACTGATGCGGATCGTGGTGTCCTTCGCTGCACTCTTTTGTCGGGCCGCCGTCATGGCCGGTATTCTGCCCAGGTCTTGGCGGTTTCGCTAACGCGGATGGCACTGGTTTCAGGCAGACGATCCTTGCACCAGTCATAGAAATGCTTCGCCAGGCATTCCGCCGTGACCCGGTCATGGCCGAGGACATCATTCAGGTGACGGTGATCAAAATGATCGTCGATATAGCGCTTCAACGGTGCGAGCTCGTGATAGTCGCGCACGAAACCGTGCTCGTTCAGCTCTTCGCCTGACAGTTCCACTTCGACGATGTAATTATGCCCGTGCAGCCGATTGCACTGGTGATCCGACGGCAGGCTTTTCAACTGGTGCGAGGCGGAAAAGTGAAATTCCTTGGTGATGCGGAACATCAACGCACCTCCTGCGCCGCAAAAGCATGGGTCGCGGCCACCCAGAAATCCGGGTCCTCATAGTCTGTCGGATCGGTGACGCCGGCAAGATGGAAGGCTTCGCGCCGCTCCACGCAGGTGCCGCAGCGGCCGCAGTGACGCAAGCCGCCCTTGTAACAGGACCATGTTTCACCGAAGGGCGTTCCATATTTCGCGCCATCGGTCACGATGGCCGCCTTGGAAACGGTGACGTAGGGCGCAAAAAGTTTCACATCAGCATAACCTTCAAGCGCATGCGCCTGCATGGCGTTGAAGCTGTCAATGAAGCCCGGCCGGCAATCCGGGTAGATGAAGTGATCGCCGCCATGAACGGCAATCGCCACTGCTTCCGCCTGTTGCGCGGCAGCCAGGCCGAAAGCGATGGTGAGCATGATGGCATTGCGGTTCGGCACCACGGTGGAGCGCATGGTCTCTTCGGCGTAGTGGCCATCAGGCACCTCCACATCGTCGGTCAGTGCGGAACCGGTGAGATGCGCGCCGATGGTTCTGATGTCGATAACATGATGCGGCACGCCGAGCCGTCTGGCGCAATCGGCGGCAAAATCCAGTTCCTTCCTGTGGCGCTGGCCATAATCGAAGGAGACGAGAGCTAAAAGTTCATGTTCCGCGGCGATTTTATGCGCAAGCGAAACGGAGTCCAATCCGCCGGAGCAGATGACGATGGTTTTCATAAGTTGGGATCCCTTGTTTTGACCGGGTGGGCTGCGACCGGATTACAGGGGCGGCTTTAAAGCAAAGCGGGGAATTTGTGAAGGCCCTAGCTGAAATCACGAAAAGCGGCAAAGTTACCTTCACCGCTTTTCAAGGAATGATCTTCCATCCTCAGCGCAGCAACGCCTGCGCCTCCTCAATGCCGAGCGCGGCCGGCTGCGTGCAGGTCGTCGTCATCTCGATGAAACGGCCCTCTTCGCCGGACTTCAGGATCGACGTCATCACGTCGATACCGTGCAGGGAACGATCCAGCGAGCAGCGCGCGTCGCGCCCCTCCAGAATGGCAATCGCCATATCGGCAAGACCGGCCGTGCGGTAATTTGCACGCGGGCCGTTCGGGCTTTCCTGATTGGCGATGCCAAAGGGGTGAGCCCAGTCTTCCAGCGGCTGGATATTCTTGTCGCGACCGCTGGCTTCGACAACACCGCCGAAGAAATTCGGATCCGGCACGTAGATCGAGCCTTCCGTGCCATAGAGTTCCATATTGGCATGACGATGCGACCAGACATCCCAGCTCGCCGAAAGCGTGATCGTCGCACCATTCACGAATTCCAGTAGGGCATGGATATTTGTCGGGGTCTCGACAGGGATGATCTCGCCGTTCAGCGGCTGGCTGGTCACCGTACGGGTCGGATTTGCCATGCTTGTCAACGCGCCGACGCGCTTTACCGGGCCAATGAGGTTGATAAGATTGGCGATGTAATACGGACCGAGATCGAGGATCGGCCCGCCGCCCTTGAGGAAAAAGAAGCCAGGATTGGGATGCCACATTTCCATGCCGGGGCTCATCACATGGCATGTGCCCGACGTAATGCGGCCGACCTTGCCGTCATCGATATATTGCCGGGCAAGCTGATGCGCGCCGCCGAGGAAGGTGTCCGGTGCGCAGCCGACGGAGAGGTTCTTCTCGCGGGCGATGCGCCGCAGTTCCTCACCCTCTTCCAGCGACAGCACCAGCGGCTTTTCCGAATAGACGTGCTTACCGGCCTCGAGAATGGCTTTCGATACCGGAAAATGCGCGGCGGGGATTGTAAGGTTCACCACCACGTCGATTTCCGGGTTGGCGAGCAATTCCTCGATGGACTGCGCGACAACACCGAATTCTTCCGCTCTCAGTTCCGCTGCATTGCGGTTGAGGTCGGCGCAGGCCAGCACCTTTATGCCCTTGAAGAGCGGTGCCAGCGAAAAATAAGCAGACGAGATATTGCCGCATCCGATGATGCCGACGCCAAGATCTCTGGCCATGATGAAACTCCGAAATCTGAGACTTAATAGGTTTTGAACGACGCGATAGAACGGGTAATCAGCCGATCGATATCCTTCGGGTTGTCGTGTTCGACCACGAAATGTTTCGTGGCGGATTTCGTCTTCAGCGCTGCGACGAGGCCTTTCCAGTCCACCGTGCCGTGGCCGACATCGGTCCAACCGTCTTCGTCCTTATTCTCCCCTGCGGGCGCGATGTCCTTCACGTGCACGGCGGTGATGCGCTTGCCGTAGCTTTCGATCCAGGCGAGCGGATCGGCATTGCCCCTGATAATCCAGGCGATATCCGCCTCCCATTTCAGGTCGGGGCCACCGGCAAATATCTGCTCCTGCGGCGTTGAGCCATCGGCAAGCGCCTTGAACTCGAAGTCGTGGTTATGCCAACCGAAGACCAGCCCGGCATCCACGAAGGGCTTTCCGGCTTCCTGCAGGCGCTTGCCAAAGGCGAACCAGCCGGCAGCGTCGTTAGGGCGCTGGTCGGGCATCAGGTAAGGGCAATAGATCGCTTCCACACCCAGAGCGCTGGCGATATTCAGCGCCTTTTTGGGATCGCCTTCAAGAAGATCGAGACCGAAATGACCGGTGGGCATGGTCAGGCCGTTGGCGTCCAGTTCGGCACGCAGACCTTTCAGGCCGGCTTCATCCAGCGAAGCATACATGGCGCCGTAACCTTCCACGTGTTTGTAACCTGCCGCTGAGAGCTTCTTCAGAATATCGGAAAAGGGTTGAAAATTACGGGCGCTGTAAAGCTGAAAACCGAGTTCTGTCATTGTCTCCTCCATAGAGATGTGGGTCTTGGGAATGTGTGGGAGTGGTCAGCGCCCTTTAGAGCCGTTCCTCGCTTTGCGCGTCGAACAGCGAGGCCATGGTCATGTCGAGGCCAAGGCGCACCTTGGTGCCGGGTGAAAACCGTCTGTGGCCGCCAACGCGCACGGACATGGTATGCCCGGCATGTTTAAGCCAGATCAGATTGTCGGCGCCCATCGGCTCTTCGATATCGACGATCGCCTCGTGCACCTCCCCGCCGACGATATCGGCATCAACGCGCACATGTTCGGGGCGAACGCCCAGAACCACCGCGCGACCGGCGACAAGCGGCGTTTCCGCATGATAACCGTCCAGTGCGAAAGTCACGCCATTGGTGGTGAAGACCACCTTGCCGTCTTTTTCGATCAGCTCGCCGCGCAGGAAATTCATCGAGGGCGAGCCGATGAAGCCTGCGACGAACAGGTTCCTTGGCTTGTTGTAGATGGTGACAGGGTCAGCCAGCTGCTGGATGACGCCGCTTTTCATGATGGCGATGCGATCAGCCAGCGTCAGCGCCTCGATCTGGTCATGCGTCACATAGATCATGGTGTTCTTCAGCGACTGGTGCAGCCGCTTGATTTCGACGCGAAGCTCCGAGCGCAGCTTGGCATCGAGGTTGGAGAGCGGTTCATCGAACAGAAAGACATCCACATCCCGCACCAGTGCCCGGCCGATCGCCACGCGCTGGCGTTGACCGCCGGAAAGTTCGGCTGGCTTGCGTTTCAGCAGCGGCTCGATCTGCAAGATGCCGGCTGCCCTTTTGACGCGGCGGTCAATCTCCTCTTTCGGCACTTTGGCGACCTGAAGGCCGAAGGAAAGGTTCTTTTCCACCGTCATTTGCGGATAGAGCGCATAGGACTGAAACACCATGCCGATGCCACGATCCTTCGGTTCTTCCCAGGTAACGTTACGGTCCTTGATGAATATCTGTCCGTCGGTCGGCTCCAGAAGGCCGGCGATGCAGTTGAGAAGGGTCGACTTGCCGCAGCCGGAAGAGCCGAGCAGCACGAGAAATTCGCCGTCGTAAATATCGAGATTGAGGTCTTTCAGCACGGTAACGGCGCCGAAGGACAGCGAAAGATCGCGGATGGAAACGCTTTTGTTCATATAGCTCAACCTTTTACTGCGCCTGCAGCAATGCCGCGGACGAAAAGCCTGCCGGAGAGGAAATAGACGATCAGCGGCACGGCCCCGGTCAAAAGGGTTGCGGCCATGTTGACGTTGTATTCCTTCACGCCCTGCACGGAGTTGACGATGTTATTGAGCTGCACCGTCATCGGGTAATATTCCGGCCGCGTGAACACCACGCCGAACAGGAAGTCGTTCCAGATGCCGGTCACCTGCAGGATCATCGCCACCACGAAGATCGGCAGTGACATGGGCAGCATGATGCGGAAATAAATCTGCCAGAAATTGGCACCATCGATCCGCGCCGCCTTGAAGAGTTCCTCCGGCAGCGAGGCGAAATAGTTGCGGAAAAGCAGCGTCAGGATCGGCATGCCGAAGATGGTGTGAACGATGACGAGGCCGCTCAGTGTGCCGTAAATGCCCAGTTCGCGAAGCACGATAACGATCGGGTAAATCATCACCTGATAGGGAATGAAGGCGCCGATGATGAGGATGGAGAAGAACAACTCCGATCCCTTGAACTTCCAGTTCGCCATGGCATAGCCACTGACGGAGGCGACGATGATGGAGATGACGACCGACGGCACGAGGATGCGTACGGAGTTCCAGAAGCCCCGCGAAAGCCCGTCGCAATTCAGCCCTGTACAGGCATTCGCCCAAGCCTTGACCCAAGGCTCGAAGGTAATCTCCACCGGCGGTGCGAAAATGTTTCCGAGCCGGATTTCCGGCATGCCCTTCAGCGAGGTAACGACCATCACGTATAGCGGCAGCAGGTAATAGGCGGCAGCCACGAACAATGTGCCGTAGAGAATGATGTTGCGGCGGGAAAAGGTTTTCCTTGGCTTCTTGCCGCGCGGGCCGGAGAGCTCATTGGAAACCGCATCGTTGGCGGCAACAACCGTGTTCAATGTGCTGAGATTAGCCACGTTTCTTGCCTCCGAATTCAAGGTAGGCCCATGGAATGATGATGATCGCAACCGTCAGGAGCATCATAGTAGAGGCGGCAAAGCCCTGCCCCAGATTCTGCGCCTGGAACATGTAGTCATAGACATATTTTGCCGGGACCTCGGACGCGATGCCCGGCCCGCCGCTTGTCTGCGCCACCACGAGGTCGTAGACCTTGACGATGCCGCTGGCGATGATGACGAGCGTGGTGATGAAGACGGGACGCATCATCGGTATGATGATGAGGGTGTAGGTTTTCCACATCGGAATGCCGTCAACGCGCGTCGCCTTCCAGATGTCTTCATCAATGCCACGAAGACCGGCCAGCATCAGGCACATGACGAGCCCCGTGCCCTGCCAGAGCGCCGCGATCAGAATGCCATAGATAACGATCTCGGAATTGTAGAGCGGGTCGAACGTGAAGCTTTCCCAGCCAAGCGAACGGACAACGGACTGGATGCCAAATTCCGGGTTCAGCAGCCACTGCCAGACGAGGCCGGTAACGATGAAGGACAAAGCGAAAGGATACAGGAAGATGGTGCGGAACGCGTTTTCAAAACGTATTTTCTGATCCATCAACGCCGCCAGCACGAAGCCGATGACAAGGCTGAAAATTAGCGACAGGATGCCGTAAATCGCCAGATTCTGGATTGAGACGATCCAGCGCGGCGCGGCCCACAGCCGCTCATATTGATCGAAACCGATGAAGTTCGCCCGCGGCAGAAGCTTGGAATTGGTGAAGGAATAAACCACCGTCCAGACCGTGCCGCCAAGAAAGATCACCACGGCCGTCAGTATCATCGGAATGGAGGCAATCTTCGAATTGAGATTGCGGAAAAGCTGGTTGGGCCTCCGTGAGCGCGCTTGACCTGCCATGTTACCTCCTCCTGTAACGTTACAGTCGACGGCCGAGCACGCGGCTCGCCGCGAGAAACTCCGGCCATTGCCTGTTATCCTGGCACAGCCCGGACGTTGGAAGGGGAGCGACGAACCGCTCCCGATCCGAAGAGATTACGATCAGTCAGCCGAACCGATAATGTCCGCCAAACGCTTCTGCCCGTCTTCCGCCGACATCGAGCCCGCGAAGAATTCCGCCATCAGATCTTCCTTCTGTTTCTGCGTATCGGCGGAAATCAGCTGGTCGGTGCTGGTCAGCGCATTGCCCTTGGCCAGAATTGCCAGACCCTTTTTCATGCAGTCATTGGCTGCATTCAGGTCGACGTCGCCGCGGATCGGCAGCGAGCCTTTCTTCAGGTTGAAGGCAACCTGCGTTTTCGGATCAACGATGGTCGCGGCAAGAACATCCTGCGCCTTGGTTTTCGCCTCGTCCTTCAAAACGGGGAAATAAAAGGCGTCGCCACCCGTGGTCAGGTATTCACTCAGGCCAAGGCCAGGAAGGCAGGAATAATCAGTGCCGGCTTTCTGGTTGGCAAGCTGGAATTCACCCTGGGCCCAGTCGCCCATGATCTGGCCGCCGGCCTTGCCGGTGATGACCATGTTGGTGGCCTGGTTCCAGTCCTGAACATTGGTGCCCTTGGCCATGTCGCGCGCCTCGACGGCAGCCGCGAAAATCTTTGCCATTTCAGGACCTGCCGCCGCTTCGGCATCCTTGTCGCCATAGACCTTCTGATAAAGGTCCTTTCCGCCGATCGAAAGCGTCAGCGTGTCGAACAGGCCGTTCGCCTGCCATGCCTGGCCGCCAAGCGCGAGCGGCTGGATACCGGCCTTTTTCAGCGCCGGCGCTGCCGCAACAAATTCCGTCCAGTTCTTCGGAACTTCGACGCCCGCTTTCTTGAAAGCCGCATTGGAAAGCCACAGCCATTGCCACGAATGGATATTGACCGGCGCGCAATAAATCTTGCCGTCGATGGTGCAGCTGTCGAGCAGGCTCGCCGGCTTGATGACCTCTTTCCACTTACCTTTTTCGGCAACGTCGGACAGGTCCCGCATCAGGCCGGCCTGCACCAGTTCTTCCGCCTGCCGGCCGTGGTTGAACTGGGTGGCGCCCATCGGATCGCCGCCGGTGATGCGGCTGATCATGATCGGCCGGGCCGTGCCGCCCGAACCGGCAATCGCGCCGTCCACCCATTTATTGCCGGTCGCGTCGAAAGCCTTGGCCAGTTCGGCCACCGCTGCGGCTTCGCCGCCCGATGTCCACCAATGGGTCACCTCGAGATCAGTGGCCCCGGCAAAGCCCGCCGGAATCATCACGCTGGCCAGAAAAGCCGCAGAAATAACACGCATTCGCATGAGTCTCCTCCCTCACTGAAACGTTGCAGTTGGAACGTATGCGAAGATTTTTGATTAGGCAACCGCCTAAAATACGAATCTCGTTACTGCATTCAGCGGCGTCTCGAAGGATGGCAAAATTCGCCTGACAGGCGGACCGTAGAGGGGCTTGCGCGCCGTAATCCACACGCAATGCCACTGGTTTAAAAACCCTGCGCAGCAAGAAACAGGTGCAAGAGACAATGAAACGCTGGCATATTCTCCTGATCATCGGATTGATCGGTGTCGCATCGCTCTTACTCGCCGCGTTTGAGCAGCTCATACCGGGGCAGCAGGTTTCAATGGCGATGCGCCTGTTGATACTCCTCCAACCAGCAGTCCTGACCGTCGCCTCGGTCGCCACCGGCCAAGCCCTCGCCGCAAAAATCGGGCTCCATGCGCCTTTGATCGATAGCTGGCTGACGGGCGGCGATCCGCGTGCGGTACTGCGAAAACAAGTGCCTCCTGCACTTGCTGCGGGTGTTGCCGTTGCCATTGTGATGATCGTCTATTCGTCGGCGATCCTGCCCTTGGTCACAGATGCAGCAACCATGGCAAATATGACCAGATTTGACATTCCCCTCGCCACCCGGCTTCTCTATGGCGGCGTCACCGAAGAGCTATTGACGCGATGGGGCATGATGTCGTTTTTCGCGTGGATTCTCTGGCGCTCTACAGGAGGCGGGCAGGTTCGAGCGTTCATAATGTGCGCTGCCATCGTGATCGCTGCCGCTCTGTTCGCCGCTGCTCATCTGCCGTTTCTGTTTACCATTGCCGCGCAGCCCCGGCCGGCACTCGTGCTTGCAGTGCTGACCGGGAATTTTATTCCCGGACTCATCTTCGGATGGCTATTTTGGCGCCGGGGACTGGAGGCGGCAATTCTCTCTCATGGCTTTGCCCATTGTATAAATGCACTGGCGGCCTGAACCAAAAGGCGAAGCGGGCAGACGTCCGCTTTGCTTATTCTCTTGGCGTAGGTAACGCCTATTGCCTCTTGTAATCGTCCTCGATGCGGATGACATCGTCCTCACCAATATAGGCTCCGGTCTGGATTTCGACCAGTTCGAGCGGGATCTGCCCCTCATTGGCAAGACGGTGCGGCTGGCCGATCGGGATATAGACCGACTGGTTTTCCGTCAGCAGCCGGGTCTCGTCACCAATCGTCACGGTGGCCGTTCCCTTGACGACGATCCAGTGTTCCGAGCGGTGATAGTGTTTCTGGAACGAGATGCGGTGGCCAGGATCGACGGTGATATGACCGACCCGATAACGCTCATCCACATACATGTGCTCGATGTAACCCCAAGGCCGGTAAACGCGCTTGTGGGTCTGCGTCTGTGGCGCATGTTCGCCGTCCTTCAGCGTCTCCACCAGACCCTTCACGTCCTGCACCCGGTTCTTCGGCACCACCAGAACCGCATCCTTGGTGGCCACCACCACCATGTCCTTCGCGCCCACCACCGTCGTCAGCAATTGCGTCGAATGGATGAGGCAGCCTTCGGAATCGATGAAGACGCCGTTACCTTCCAGCGCATTGTCATTGCTGTGTTTGTCGGCGATCTCCCAGATCGCGTCCCAGCTGCCGATATCCGACCAGCGAAAATGGCCGTGCACGACAGCCATGCGCCTGGTCTTCTCAATCACGGCATAGTCGATGGAATTCTTGGGCGAGGCTTCGAAGCTTTCCTGATGCAGACGCACGAAACCGAGGTCGCTTTCATATTGCTCGACGGACTGCGTTACCGCGGCCAGAATTTCCGGCGCAAAGGCCTCCAGTTCGGCAATCATCACGTCGGAGCGGAACAGGAAGTTTCCGGAATTCCAGAGATAGCCTTTTTCGAGATAGGAGATCGCCGTCTTCATGTCAGGCTTCTCCACGAAGGCCTCGACCTTGCTCAGATCCTTTTCACCATCAATCGCCTCGCCCGGCTTGATGTAACCATAGGAGGTGCGCGGCTCCGTCGGCACCAGGCCGAAGACGACGATATTGCCCTGATCGGCGGCTTTGGCGCCGAGTTTCACGGCATCGGAAAACTTGTCGGCATCGAGCACCACATGGTCGGCAGCAAGCGCCAGAACCAGGCATCCGGGCTCGCGACGCTCGGCCAGCACGGCGGCGGCGGCCATGGCGGCTGCGCTGTCACGGCGGGCGGGCTCAAGCACCACGGTGGCCGGCAGATCGATCTCCTCCGCCTGACGGCGGGCAAAAAAACGGAAATCCTCGTTGGTGATGACAAGTGGCTCGGAATAAAGCGTTTCGTCACCCACCCGCTGCAGGGTCTGCTGATAGGTCGAAAGATTGCCGACCAGCGGCTGAAACTGCTTGGGCAACTGATCGCGCGAGACCGGCCAAAGTCGGGAGCCAGCACCACCGGCCAGAAGAACCGGCGTGATCTTTCGAGATTGTTCCTTCACAATAAAACCTTTCCAACGTCAAAAAATTTCCCGGCGCGCCGGACAATATACATATTTCCCAATACCGCCATCATCGGTTCACGGGCGGACAAGCGCAAGTTCATAAATCCCCCTTGTGAAAGCTTGGTGAACGGCTGGGTGTCTGCCCCGGCACGCTTTCCTAACGCCACGCGACAGGTGAGGTTCCGCTCGATTTCTTCGCGCGGATCGATGCAGAGCAAATAAAAACCCCGGGATTGCTCCCGGGGCCGACTTCAAGTGAGGCGTGACGCAAGCGTCAGCCCGGCAATGCATAGGCGATGACATAGTCGCCACGGTCAGGAGACTGGCGTGCGCCGCCAGCTGAGATGACGATATATTGCTTGCCGGTCTTCGGAGACTTGTAGCTCATCGGGCCGCCCTGGCTGCCGACCGGAAGGCGGGCCTTCCAGACTTCCTTGCCGGTCGCCGTATCGAAAGCGCGCAGATAATAATCCTGCGTGCCGGCGATGAAGACGAGACCGCCCTGCGTGGCCAACGTGCCGCCGAGCGTGGGCATGCCGATCGGGATCGGAAGGCCCATCTTGATGCCGAGCGGACCGGTATCCTCGACAGTGCCCACGGGCACCTGCCACTTGATCTTCTGGGTCTTCATGTCGATAGCGGTCATCGTGCCATAGGGCGGGGCCTGGCAGGGTATACCGAGAGCCGACAGGAAACGGTTCTTGTTCACCGCATAGGGCGTGCCCTTCATGGGAACGACGCCCATGCCGGTGTTGACGCTTTCGCCGCCACTCGCGACAGCCTTGGTCGGTGCCGCTTCCTGCATCTGGATCCAGAGACCGAGGCGCATGTCGTTGACGAAGATCGTGTTCGTGGTCGGGTCCGTCGAAAGACCGCCCCAGTTCATGCCGCCGAGCGAGCCCGGGAACGACAGGGAGAGGTCCGTGCCCGGCGCCGTATAGAGGCCCTCATAACGCATACCCTTGAAGGCAATGCGGCAAAGAAGCTGGTCAAACGGGGTCGCGCCCCACATGTCCGCTTCCGTCAGGGTCTGCGCACCGATCTGCGGCATGCCGACCGAGCGTGGCTGTGTCGGCGCGTAGCGCTCGTTCGGAATATTGGCGGGCTTGACCGGCACTTCTTCAACCTTGGTCAGCGGCTGGCCTGTCGCCCGGTCGAGAACATAGATCTGCGCCGCCTTGGTGCCGAAAACCAGTGCTGGAACAGTGGTTCCATCCGCTTTCGGGAAATCGACGAAGCTCGGCTGCATCGGCACGTCGAAGTCCCAGAGGTCGTTATGAACCGTCTGGTAGACCCATTTTTCGCGACCGGTGGTGGCATCGAGCGCCAGCATCGAAGCACCATATTTATGGTCGAGCGGTGTGCGAGTTGCGCCGTACAAGTCCACCGAAGGGCTGCCGACCGGCATGAAGACGGTGTTCAGCTCCGGATCATAGGACATGGACGCCCAGACGTTGGGTGTGGAACGCGTGTAGGTCTGTCCCTCGGGCGGAAGTCCGGTAATATCAGGGTTGCCAGGGTCGAAGGCCCAGCGAAGCGAGCCCGTCACCACATCGAAACCGCGCATCACACCGCCGGGCATATCGACCTGAACGTTGTCGGCGATACGGCCGCCGACAACGACAGTCGTGCCGGCAAGCGTAGGTGCGGAGGTCAACACATATTGCGGGTCCGGTGCATCGCCGAGACCGATCTTCAGGTCGACGCGGCCATTGGTGCCGAAATCAGGGCAAAACGCGCCGGTGTCGGCATCGAGCGCTATCAGTTCCGCATTGATGGTGTTCATCAGAATGCGGCGCTGGCAAAGCGCGCCCTCGGCCACCACCGCCGGGGTAACCGGCGTGGAGCCCGGTGCGGTCGGCTGCTTCAGCGGCGCCTTGGCGTCGAAATAGGCTAGACCGCGGCAACGCATCCAGACGGAAGATTTCGCGTTGATTTCCGTCTTCCACTTTTCTGCGCCGGTATCTGCATCAAGAGCGATGACATTGTTATGCGGCGTGCACAGGAACACGGTGTCGCCAACCTGCAGCGGCGTTTCCTGATCTTCCGCACCATTCGCGCCGGGGCTGATCGGGGTATCGCCGGTGTGGTAGGTCCAGGCGACTTCGAGGTTCTTGACGTTGTCGCGCGTGATTTCATCGAGAGCAACAAAGCGGCTGCCGCCAGATGTATTGCCGTAATGTTCCCAGTTCTTCTGCTCCGTTTCCGGTGTGACAGGCGTCAGGGCTGCCGGTTCACCATTGAAGGCGACGGTGGGGTGCGGCACGAACATGCCGGCAAAACCCGCGCCGGTGGCGATGGCGAGAATGGCGGCAATGGCGAAAGAGGCGCCGTATGCCGGAGCCTTGCCGGCCGCGCGACGCAAGAGAGGATAGGAGAGCGCAACGACAATGGCACCGACGCCCATCGCGAGAAGGCGTGAAATGAGCGGCCAGAAGTGCAATCCGGCTTCCCACACCGCCCAGATGCCGGTGAGGACGAAGACAAGGCCGAAGAGAACAGCACCGGCAGGCTTGCGCAGCAGGATGAGCAGGCCCGAGACGATGAGCGCGATGCCCGCCGTGACGAAATAGAGGCTGCCGCCGAGGGCCACAAGCTGGCCGCCGCCAATGGCGAAGAACAGGCCTGCGGCAACGATGACAGCGCCGAGCACCAACAGCCACAATCTGGCTGGGAGCGATAAAGAAGTTGCTGGATTACCCATGAAAGAATGTCCGGTTAGAAGAGCTGCCCCAAAAGGCTGAAGCCCGGTGATTGTTCAGCGTCCGGCGAAGCCGGGACAGCCTGCGGCCGCAATGGCCAGGCGAAGATGCGCCGATGGCGGCGCGGCTGAATGGGGAACAATGGTGGGGAAGACTTCCGTCGTGACTGTCATGCGTGACCCATTCACTGCAGGTAACCGCCGGCCCCATGGACGGCGGGCAAGATGCTTGAACAAATCCTCCCCGGTTTCTCCCATCAAAGCCTGCAAAGCGGCAAAGACGATCGAAACACTGGCTGCGGTATAACGTCGCCTGCGACAAGATGACAATGCGCAAGCTGGGCAATTTCGATAAGCTATGCTTATATCACATCACACCCGACAAAACAAAGAAATCTCCCGATGGATATTCGTCAACTCACGATATTCGTGGAAGCGGCAAGGGCGAGGAACTTTCGTGCCGCTGCCCTGCAGCTCGGCATTGCCCAGCCCGCCGTCACCCAGCGCATTCGACAGCTGGAGGAAAATCTGGGCTTCAAGCTCTTTCACCGCATCAATCGCGGTGTGGAACTTACCCCGGCCGGTCAGTCCATGCTCATCGAGGCGGAAGAAATCCTTGCACGCACCAAAAGTGCGCTGGAAAGGGCGCAGCAGATCCGCCGCGGCCAGCTTGGCACGCTGCGCATCGGTTACGGCACCAGTGTCATGGCCGAGCGTAAACTACCCGCGCTCATTACCCGCTATGGTGACGAGCACCCAGACGTGACGCTTGAACTGTTGCCCGGCATGACAATGGAACAGCTGATCGAGCAGGTGACGACCCGCGAGACCGACGTTGCCTTCATCCGCGCGCCTCTTCCCACGCTGCCGCAGACCTTGCGAACCATGCCGTTCGACCGCTCGAGGCTTTGCGTCGCTTTGCCGGAACGTCACGTACTCGCCAAGCGCCCGCAGGTTTCCGTCAGCGATATCCTGCACGAAAAACTGCTGCTGCCGGTTGACGAGATTGGCCTCGGCCTCAGCAGCAGCGCGCTTTCGCTTTTCGAAGATGCCGGCTGCACGCCGCAAGTTGGCATGCGCATCGCCAACGTCAATACGATTCTCGCGCTCGTGGAGGCCGGTGCGGGCATTTCCATCCTGCCGGAAAGCACGGTGCTTTCCGCAAGGGGCACTGCCGCCGTGTCACTCGATAGCGCGGAGGCATGGTCCGACTGCGTACTGCTCGTCAGGCGCGGCGCGCTTGCCCTGCATGTCGAAGCCTTCGTGAATATGGCCCGCCGAGCCTACAGACTGAGCCTTTGACAAGCAGGACGCGGAATTAATCGATTGAATCGGCCGCAAATTTCATCCCGCTTAAATTTGCTGCACTGAACAACATTCAAGGCTTGGCAGGCGCGCGAAAAATACAATAACAACGGCGGATATTTTTACATTGTTATAGACACGAAAGCACACACAGCCCATGTCCGACACGACCAAGCCCGCCAGCACAAGAACATCGGTTACGGATCAGGAAGCCCTGGATTTCCACGCGGAAGGCAGGCCGGGCAAGCTGGAAATCACCCCGACGAAGCCGATGGCAACACAGCGGGATCTGTCGCTCGCCTATTCGCCCGGCGTGGCGGTGCCGGTGAAAGCCATCGCCGAAAATCCGGCGACCGCTTACGATTATACGACACGCGGCAACATGGTGGCCGTCATCTCCAACGGCACCGCGATCCTCGGGCTGGGCAATCTCGGCGCGCTGGCCTCGAAGCCGGTCATGGAAGGCAAGTCGGTCCTCTTCAAGCGTTTCGCCGATGTCGATTCCATCGATCTCGAGGTCGATACCGAAGACGCCGATGAGTTCATCAATTGCGTGCGTTACCTCGGCCCCTCCTTCGGCGGCATCAATCTGGAAGACATCAAGGCGCCGGAATGTTTCATCATCGAAAGCCGCCTGCGCGAATTGATGGATATTCCCGTATTCCATGACGACCAGCACGGCACCGCCATTATTGCCGCCGCCGGCCTCATCAACGCCATCGAACTGACCGGACGTGACTTCAAGACCACCAAGCTGGTCTGCAACGGCGCGGGTGCGGCCGCAATCGCATGCATGGACCTCATCAAGGCCATGGGTTTCAACCCGGAAAACATCACCCTCTGTGATACCAAGGGCGTCATCTATCAGGGCCGCACCGAGGGCATGAACCAATGGAAATCCGCGCATGCGGTGAAAACCGACAATCGCACGCTGGCGGAAGCCATGAAGGGTGCTGACGTGGTGTTCGGCCTCTCACAGAAGGGCGCGTTCAGCGAAGAAATGATCCGCTCCATGGCGCCGAAGCCGATTATCTTTGCAATGGCCAATCCCGACCCGGAAATCACCCCGGAAGAAGTGTCCCGCATCCGCGATGACGCCATCATGGCGACGGGACGTTCCGACTATCCGAACCAGGTCAACAACGTCCTCGGCTTCCCCTATATCTTCCGCGGCGCGCTCGATGTGCGTGCCCGCCAGATCAACGATGCCATGAAGATCGCCGCCGCGCAGGCGCTGGCGGATCTGGCCCGCGAAGACGTGCCTGACGATGTGGCCGCCGCCTATCAGGGCAACCGCCCGCGTTTCGGACCGCAATATATCATTCCGGTCCCGTTCGATCCGCGCCTGATCTCCGCCATTCCTGTCGCAGTGGCAAAAGCCGCTATCGAAACCGGCGTCGCCCAGCGCGTAATTCCCGATCTCGACGCCTATGCCCGCGAGCTTTCGGCCCGTCGTGATCCGATGGCCTCGACCACGCAGCGCCTTTACGAGCGTGTGCGTCGTTCGCCCAAGCGCGTGGTCTTTGCCGAAGCGGAAGAAGAACAGGTCATGCGCGCGGCGATTTCGTTTACCGCTCAAGGGCTTGGCACCGCCATCCTGCTCGGCCGTGACGATATCATCATGGCCAATGCCGAGCGTGCCGGGATCGATCTCGACCGCGCCAATATCGAAATCACCAATGCCCGCCTCTCCAGCCGGGTCGATGCCTATATCGATTACCTCTATGCGCGGCTGCAGCGCGGCGGCTTCCTGCTGCGCGACGTGCAGCGCCTGATCCACAACGACCGCAACCACTTCGCCGCCTGCATGGTGGCGATGGGCGATGCGGACGCGGTGGTGACGGGCGTGACGCGCAATTATTCGACGGCGCTGGAAGATATCCGCCGTTGCATCAACACCAAGCCCGGCCATCGCGTCATCGGCGTGTCCCTCGTTGTCTCCCGCAACCGCACCGTCTTCGTGGCCGACACGGCCGTGCACGACATGCCGAATGCCGAGGACCTCGCCGATATCGCCGAGGAGGCAGCCGGCCTCGCCCGCCGTTTCGGTTACGAGCCGCGCGTTGCCATGCTCGCTTATTCCACCTTCGGCCAGCCGGTCGGCGAACGCTCCGACAAGGTGCGCGAGGCGGTGAAAATTCTCGACAAGCGCAACGTCAATTTCGAGGTCGATGGCGAAATGTCGGCGGATGTGGCGCTGAACCATCACCGCATGCAGAGCCAGTATCCCTTCGCGCGCCTTTCCGGCCCCGCCAATGTGCTGGTCATGCCCGCCATCCATTCTGCCTCCATCTCCACCAAGATGCTGCAGGAACTGGGCGGTGCGACCGTCATCGGCCCTCTCCTCGTCGGCCTCGACAAGTCGGTGCAGATAACCTCGATGGGGGCCAAGGACAGCGATATCGTCAACATGGCAGCAATCGCGGCCTATAATGCCGGACGATAATTGAAAGGCAGTGCGGCTTGCTTCTCGCCTCTTGGTTGAAACAAGCCGCACACCACTAAAACCTAAAGAACAAGATTCTACGATTTCAAATTATTAGGATATTTTTTCTGCCTGACAACATTATTGGAACTCGTTTCTACTCATAGTATTCTTTGCGCAATGCCAATTCTCGCTCTCTGCAAGTCCGTCATGTAGGTTCCAGCCATAAGCAAAAGGAAATACCCATGGCCTTCTCCCTCCCCAAGTTTGCCGCGAAACTCATCGCCGGAACCGTTGTCATCGCCTCGCTGGCAACCACCGCTCACGCGGATGCAACGCTTGACCGCATCAAGGGTCGCGGCAAGCTCACCGTCGGCGTCATTCTTTCCGGCGCGCCTTTTGGTTTTATCGATCCAAAAACGCAGGAGCAGAAGGGCCTCAACATCGACGTCGCCAAGGCGCTCGCCGCAGGTCTCGGCGTTGAACTGGTGACTGAGACTGTGACCCCGCCAAACCGCGTGCAGTTCCTGCAGCAGGGAAAGGTCGATATTCTTATCGCCAACATGCAGTACACCGAAGAACGTGCGAAAACGCTCGACTACGTGCCCACCCCCTATGACCGTCAGGGCGGCGCCGCCATCGGTCGAAAAGACTCTGGCATCAAGGACTGGTCCGACCTGAAAGGCAAGATCGCCTGCGTGTCTCAAGGTTCCAACTACACTCAGCCGCTGATCGAGCAATATGGCGCGCAGGTAAAGGCTCTGCCCAGCCAGCCGGAATCGCTGCTGGCGCTGAAGGGTGGCAATTGCGATGTGTCCGTTCACGTCAACGGCACGCTGAGCCTGATGCTTCAGGACCGCGCTGATGAGTGGAAGGATTACGGCATCCTCATCCCCACAGATCTCATACCGTCGGATTCCGTGATCTGGCTGCGCAAGGGTGAAAGCGACACGCAGGCGGCTCTCGACAAGATCGTCAAGGAATTGCACGCTTCCGGCAAGATGCTGGAATTCGCCAAGGCAAACCGTCTGCCGAGCATCGGCTATATGGAAGAACAGCAGAAGAAGCTGTCCGCCGCGCAGTAAAGGTCAGGCGCAGGGCTTTCCTGTCATCCCCCGTCACGCCGCAACGTGGTGAGGACGATGGCATAGAGATGGTTCCCATGATCATCAGGAACGGCCGGTTCACCTGCCGTTCTTTTCTGTTTTATAATGGCAGGCCATTCTGGCGCCGCCCGCGTGGCGGCACCCGCAATAACAGCATGGATTTCCAATGCAGGATTCATTTACAGCGCGCTTCATAGAACTGGCCGCGCATCTTGGCCTTAACTATGATTTTCTGAACAGCGGCTATGAGGTTCAGATCTGGCTCGACGGCATGAAGATGACGCTGATCCTCGTTGCCGTCACCTTGCCGCTCAGCCTCGTCTTCGGCTTCATTTTCGCGGCAATGCTCACTTCCGGGAAGACCTGGCTCGCCGGTCCCGTGCGCGCCTATGTGGAACTGACGCGCAACACGCCGACGCTGGTACAGCTGATGTGCGGTTTCCTCGTGCTCAACATGCTGATTTCCAATGCGCTGGGTGGCGCGCAGAACAATCCGCTGACGCCGTTTTTCTGGGTCGTTGCGGTCACGGGACTGCACATTGCCGCCTTCCATGCCGAAGCGCTGCGCGGCGGCATCGAGGCGGTGCCCGGCACCACAATCGAGGCAGCGCGTGCAATCGGTTTCAGTTCCTTCGAGATTCTGCGTTATGTGGAGTTTCCGCTGGCGATCCGCACAGCGCTGCCCTCCATCATCAACAATCTCGTCAATCTGGTGAAGCTCACCACGGTCGGCTCTGCAATCGCCGTGGGTGAGATCACCTATGCCTCCATCCTGATCTGGACGCAGCGCGACAATGTGGTCGAGCTGATGATCGTTATCCTCGTTTTCTTCAGCGTCATCAATTTCATCGTCGCAAGGGCCGGTCTCTGGCTTGAACGGCGTCTTGCGGTTCCGGGGTTCGGTCAATGAGTGCGGTGGTTTCTCCAACACGGGCGGTGAAGAAGCCGCCTTTCGGCACCATTCTGCTGCTGGGCGTCTTGGTTGCCGTCATCCTGTGGCTGGTCCTCGATCCGTCGCTCGGCCAGGTGCTGCTGGAATGGCTGCCCTATCTCGCCAAGGGTTTCGCCATGAATGTGCTGATAAGCATTCTGGCGATCGCCATCGGCACATTTATCGGCGTTCTTCTCGGCATCATGGAGCTTGCGCCCTACCGTCTGGTTCGCGCACCGGCACTGACCTATGTGCAGATTTTCCGCAATGCCCCGCATCTGGTGCTGATCTTTGCCGCGACTTACATCTTCCCCTTCGAGATCGTGGCCTTTGGCAACTACATTCCTTTTCCGGACTGGATCAAGGCGGTTGTGGGCCTTGCCATTCCCGCCAGCGCCCATATCGCCGAAATCACCCGCGGCGCCATCCAGTCCATTCCGACAGCGCAATGGGAAGCCGCTCAGGGCCTGGGCTTTTCGCGCAACCAGACCCTGCGCTGGATCATCCTGCCGCAATGCATAAAACGCTCCCTGCCGCCGTGGATGAACCTCTACGCATCGATCACCATGGGCACGGCGCTCGCCTCGCTGGTCGGCGTGCATGAGCTTCTTCACGCCGCGACCGACGCCAGCACCGCCGTGCAGCGCAACGATTTCACCGTGGTGGTCTATCTCACCGTTCTGATGGCGTTCTTCCTGTTCTGCTATCCCGTCTCCCGTTTCACGCAGCGCCTCGAGCGGCGCTTCGCTTCCCGCTGATTGGAACAAGCCATGTCCGTATCCATCGCCCAAAACGCCCAGCCGCTTGTTGAACTCGAAGCAATCCATCTTGCTTTTGGTGACAACCAGGTCCTGAAAGGCATTGATCTCACCGTCAACAAGGGGGACGCCGTCTCCATCATCGGCCCTTCCGGCTCCGGCAAATCCACCATCCTGCGCTGCATCAACGGCCTGCTCATTCCGCAATCGGGCAAGATCACCGTTGGCGGCACGCGAGTAGACCAGCTTAAAACCGAGGCCGAGCGCATCGCGCTGCGCAAGCGGATCGGCATCGTGTTCCAGCAGTTCAACCTCTTCCCGCATCTGACGGTGATGGAAAACATCACCATCGCGCCGATCAAAATACTTGGTACGCCAAAAACGGAAGCGGAGCGCCATGCCCGCGAATTGCTGGAAAAGGTCCGCCTGTCCCAGAAGGTCGACGCCTATCCCGGCCAGCTTTCCGGCGGCCAGCAGCAGCGCGTGGCGATCGCCCGCGCGCTCGCCATGCGGCCGGAGCTGGTGCTGTTCGATGAGGTCACCTCGGCACTCGATCCCGAAACGGTTGGGGAAGTGCTCGCCGTCATCCGCGACCTCGTCAACGACGGCATGACGAGCATTCTCGTTACCCACGAAATGCGCTTTGCCGAAGAAATCAGCGACAAAATTGTCTTCACCGAAAACGGCCTGATCGTCGATCAGGGCACGCCGGAGCACATATTCTACAAGTCGACCAATCCGCGCATCAACGCCTTCGTCAAGGGTCTCGGCGGACAAGGCGCGCGCGTGAATGACGGCGAAGGGATCTGATGCCATGGTCGCGGAGGAAAAACTCACACTTCGTCTTGCAGGAGCCATTGCCGCTTCCGATCCGCTACACGATGAAGAGGCGGTCACCATTGCCCGCACGGCACTGATCGATTTCTTTGCCTGCGTGCTGGGCGGCGCTGCCGACAGGAGCACGAAAATCCTGATCGACACCTTCACGTCAGGCACGCAAGGCGCAGCCGGCATCGTCGGCCACGATCTGCGTACGGATGCCTTCACCGCCGCCCTTATCAACGGCCATGCCGGTCACGTGCTTGATTACGACGACGTCCATGGCAGTGTGCGCGGCCACCCCACCGTCGCCATTGTTCCAGCCCTGCTGGCTGTTGCGGTCGAGGAAGGCTCGACGGCGGATGCATTCATCGCCGCCTATATCGTCGGGCTGGAAACCATGGCCCGCATTGGCCTGTCGCTCGGCACCAGACATTACGAAAATGGTTTCCACGCCACCGCCACACTTGGCCCCATGGGTGCCGCGGCGGCGATCGCTCATCTCCTGAAATTCGATCCGCAGACAACCGCCGTGGCGCTCGGCCTCGCCGCCACGCAATCGGCCGGGCTTCGCCTGCAATTCGGTTATGACGCCAAGCCGCTCCATGCGGGGCTTGCCACGCGTGCCGGCCTCACTGCAGCACGGCTGGCACGATCCGGCTTTCAGGGCGCGCCGGATTTTCTGGAAAATTCCATCGGCTTTTATTCGGCCTTCGCCTTCGGCGCCGAGCAGCCGAAGCGTGTTCTCTCCGGCTGGGGCGCACCCTGGCAGATCGTCTCGCCGGGCCTGACCCTCAAGGCCTTCCCGTGTTGTACCGCGGCACACCCCGTCGCCGTGGGCGCGCTGGCGCTGCGCAGCACCCATGAGCTGCAGCCGGAAGAAATCGAGGCAGTCACCATCACCTTCCCGCCCGGCGGCGATGCCGCGCTTGTCGGCCCTGCCACGCCCGCAACCGGCATAGACGCGCGCTTCAGCCCCGAATATGTCTTCGCTGCGGCGCTGACGGATGGGTCACTGGGAATCAGCCATTTCGACGAACGCCCGGCACGCGCCGACCTGCTCGGTCTTTCCGCGAAAGTCTCGCGCCGGCATGACGAGACCGCTCGCCGCCTGTCGCCAGACCCAACCACCCGTTTCGTGGTGATAGATGTCACGAAGAAGGATGGTACGGTGCTATCGCGCCGCGTCGACGGGCTTCCCGGCATTGATGACCCGGCCGAAAAATTTGCCGACGCGACCGGCGGCAATGAAAAATTCGCCGGTATCCCGGGCTTGGTGCGGTCCATGAAAACCGCAGCCGACCTCAGGAAGCTCGAAATGCTTCTGGTATCGCCAATATAACTCGACTGACATGAAGGCATGATTCCCATGACCACCACGACCCGCAAAAGACAGATGCATCTCGGCCTTTTCCTGCAGGGTGCCGGACACCACGTTTCCGGCTGGCGTCACCCCGATGCGGAGGCCGGCAGCGAAAACCTCGATCTGCTCACCCGCGTGACGAAAATGGCCGAAGCGGCGAAGTTCGACATGGTATTTCTCGCCGACGGGCTGACCAGCGGCGTCGACGCCCATCCTTCGATGATCGCACGTTTCGAGCCGTTGACCTTGCTTGCCGCGCTGGCAATGGTGACGGAGAAGATCGGGCTGGCCGCAACCGCCTCCACCACCTATGGCGAGCCCTATCACACCGCTCGCGCCTTCGCCTCCATAGACCATTTAAGCCATGGTCGAGCGGCCTGGAACATTGTCACCACCTCTTACGCACGGACGGCAGCGAATTTCTCCAAGGACCACCCCGAGCATGACGAGCGTTATGCGGTGGCGGAAGAATATGTGAACGTCGTTCGCGGCCTTTGGGACAGCTGGGATGACGACGCCTTCATCAAGGACAAGCAGGCGGGCCGCTACGTCGATCCCGAGAAAGTCCATGTTCTCAACCACGAAGGCAAATATTTCACCGTCAAGGGACCGCTCAACATTCCGCGCTCGCCGCAGGGCCATCCGGTTCTCATCCAGGCCGGTTCCTCCGGGCCGGGTCAGGATCTCGCCGCACGCACCGCCGATATCGTCTTCACCGCCCAACAGGCGATTTCCGAAGCGCAGGCTTTCTACACGAGCCTCAAGGCGCGCGTCGAAAAATTCGGCCGCGATCCGGCCAGCGTTGCCGTGATGCCCGGCTTCATGCCGATCATCGGCAGGAGTTTCGAGGAGGCGAGTGAAAAGCTGAAGGAACTGAACCGCTGGACGGACATCAAGAGCGCGATGCCGCTGCTCGAAGAGCGCATCGGCCACAGCCTGGCCGACTATGATCTCGACGGCCCGTTGCCCGAACTTCCCATCTCCGACCAGTTGCGCAGCCGCGCCGAGTTGCTGACCGAGCTGGCACGGCGCGAAAAGCTCACGATCCGAGAACTGGCGCTGCGCGTCGCGGCCGGCCGTGGCCACCATATCGTCATGGGAACGGCGAGCGATGTTGCCGACAGGATGCAGCAATGGTTCGAAAACGGCGCAGCCGATGGCTTCAACGTCATGCCGCCCTTCTTCCCCGGCGGTCTGGAGGAGTTTAATCGCGAGGTGGTACCTCTCTTGCAGGAACGCGGCCTGTTCCGCCGGGAATATGAGGGCTCCACATTGCGCGACCACCTCGGCATCACGCGCCCGGCCTTGCGGGGATAACCGTGCGCAGGTGCCCTATCAAGGGCATCCGCCTCAATTGATGATCAGCAATAAGCGGGGCCGGCGAAAGCCGGCTCCCTTCATGCTGCTGCGCGCCCGACCTCCTGATCGTGCCGAGCAGCAGTCGAAAAATCAGACCGTATAGAGGCACCATCCTCACGCTGAACCGTGCGGCGGTTCAGTTTGAACAGGCTGACAAGCTGGGCCAATGCATCCGCACCCTGCGCGAGAGTGGTGCTGATTACGGTGGTGCGTGCGCTCATGGCGGCGTTTTCCTGCGTCATCCGGTCCAGCCGGTTGACCGCCTTGTTGATCTCACTGATGCCGACAGCCTGCTCGTCCGCTGCCTTGGCGATCATGTCAACGTTGCCGTCAATATGCCTGACCAGCGCGTCGATCTGCTTCAGCGCTTCGCCCGTTTCACCCACGAGCCTTACCCCTTCGAGGACCTCGCTGCCGGAATTGTTGATCAGCGCCTTGATTTCCTTGGCGGCACCAGCGGAACGCTGCGCAAGCTCGCGGACCTCCTGCGCCACCACGGCAAAGCCCTTGCCGGCTTCACCCGCGCGGGCGGCTTCCACGCCCGCATTCAGCGCCAGCAGGTTGGTCTGGAAGGCGATCTCATCGATAACACCGATGATCTGACTGATTTCCCGCGATGCTGTCTCGATGCGCTGCATGGCATTGACCGTGCGCTCAACGACCTCGGTCGAGGCCGCGGTGGATGTGCGTGCACTCTGAACCAGCTTGCGGGTCTCTTTCATGTTTTCCGTGGATGAACGAACCGTCGCCGTGATTTCCTCCAGTGCCGCAGAGGTTTCTTCCAGCGCTACGGCCTGCTCGCGCGAACGTTCGGCCAGATTGACGGAAGCCTCGCTGACTTCCTGGCTGCTGCGGGTCAGATCGCCCGTCTGGCCGAGAACATTTTCCAGCGTCTTCTGGAATTCCGCGATGGACTTGTTGAAATCGCGCCTCAGGCTCTCAAATTCACCCACGAAGGGTTTGTCCAGCGTGACGCGGATGTTGCATTGGGAGAGCCGCTCAAGCGCCGCGCCAAGCTCCTCCACCGCATGCATGCGGTCCGTCACGTCGAAGGCAAACTTCGCCACCTTCAAGACACGGCCCCGCTCATCCAGTATCGGATTATAGGACGCCTGGATGAAAACGCGTTTGCCGTCCTTGCCGAGCCGCATGAACTGCCCGGCAGAGAAACGGCCGCTCCTCAGCTCCTGCCAGAAATCACGATATTCCTGGGACTGGGCATAAGCTGGCTCACAGAACATCGAATGATGCTTGCCTACAATTTCCTGCGCCGTGTAACCAAGCGCCGCGAGGAAATTCTCGTTGGCGCTGAGGATCTTCCCATCTGGTGTAAATTCGATCATGGCCTGCGCGCGGGAGAGAGCGGCCAGCTTGCCGTCATCTTCCATGCTCTTGCGCTTGATCACGGTGATATCGGTTGCAACCTTGACGATCTTGTAAGGTTTGCCGAAACGAAAGACGGGATTATAGGAAGCTTCGATCCAGATTTCGTCGCCGTTTTTTGCCCGGCGCCGATATTGACCCTGATCATATTCGCCGCGCGAGAGTTTCGCCCAGAACGACTTGTATTCCGCATTGGCAGCCTCTTCGGGAGCGACAAACATGCTGTGGTGCCGTCCGATGATTTCGGACTGCTGATAACCCACCGCTTTGCAGAAATTGTCGTTCGCCTTCAGAATTTTCCCGGTCAGATCGAATTCGATGATGGCCTGCGAACGGTTCAGGGCGTCAAGTACCGCAGATGCATCCAGACCGAGTTTGGAAAAGTGAGACATGCCTTTAAAACCCCCAAATTAACCGCTGTGCAGACCCACTGCCCCTCCGAATGAGAAGGGATGAACATGGATGGGCCTGACTGCACGCGAAACTAGCCAGACACTGTTAAATAGCGATTAATAATGGCTCATAACTATCTGAGCCGCGACCTAGCCGATGGGCAAAACGCACTGATGTGCATGGCGGCCTCCCCACCGGGAACCGCTTATTTGCCACAGTGCTGATATTTCTATCGCCGCAGCGTGATGCGACCTTTCATACCCTCTGCATTCATTGTTATGGCGGGCTTGAGAGTTTTGTATTGCAGGAGCGCCGATGACCAAAACCCTGAAATGCGACGTGCTGGTGGTCGGCACCGGCATTATCGGTTCCATGGCAGCGCTTTATCTGCAGAATGCCGGGCGTGATGTCGTGCTTCTTGAGCGTGGCGATATCTCCCGCGGTGCGAGTTCCGGTAATGCCGGTATATTGGCCTTTCCGGAAATCATCCCCATTCCCGCGCCCGGTCTCATGAAAAAAGCCCCGCGCTGGCTTTTTGATCCGCTCGGACCTCTCAGCGTGCCGCCGGCCTATGCACCGAAGATCGCCCCGTGGCTTTGGCGTTTCTGGCGCGCCAGCGCCGAACGCAGTTTCCGTCATGGGCTGAAATCACTCATGGAAATCAACCGGCTGGCGGCCATCGAAATGGCCCACATCGCTGCCATGCCCGAGCTCTCGTCCTTCATCTCAAAAACCGGCACGCTTGATATCTATGATAGCGAGGCGAGCCTCAACGCCGCCCGTAGGGATTGGGACGAAAAGGAAAAAGCCGGCTTCGCATTCCAGCGCGTTGACCGCAACGAAATCGAAGAGCTGCAGCCGGGTCTGGCGCCGCAGTTCCGCCATGCGGTGTTTTCGGCGGATGGCCTGCAGGTCTCCGATCCCTATGATTTCACCCGCGCCATATTTGATCTTGTGATCTCACGCGGAGCCAGCCTTCGCAAAGGCGAAGCTCAGCGTGTCGACGCAGTGGGCGAAAGTACGATCGTCACGCTGGAGAACGGCGACAAGATCGACGCCGACAAAGTGGTGATCGCCTGTGGAGCATGGTCCAAAAAACTTGCGGCGACGCTTGGCAACATCGTGCAGCTGGAAACGGAACGAGGATACAACACGACCCTGCCTGTCGGTGCTTTCAACCTGACACGCCAGCTTTATTTCAACGACCACGGCTTCGTTGTGACCCCCTTGTCGACTGGCATCCGCGTCGGCGGCGCCGTCGAACTCGGCGGGCTGGAACTGAAGCCGAACTTCCGCCGCGCGGAAGCCATGTTGAAAAAAGCGGAACGTTTCCTTCCCGGCCTCAAACTGGAAGGCGGACGGCAATGGATGGGGTTCCGCCCCTCCATGCCGGACTGTCTTCCCGTCATTGGCACCGCGCGGACGACACCCTCCGTTATCTACGCCTTCGGCCACGGTCATTTGGGGTTGACCCAGTCGGCAGCCACAGCCCGGCTGGTGACGCAGATGGCAAACGGCGACGAAACGTCCATCTCGGTCGATCCCTTCCGCCCGGGACGGTTTTCCTGAAATGGGGTAGCACTGGCGACGCCAGGGCCCGGCCTCGCCAGCAATACGGGTTATTTCACCGTCTGCGTGGAATCGTCAGGGAATTCCACTGTCGCGAAGGACGGGTAGACCTTTCGCAGGATGGTCACCTGCTGCTGATCGCTCACCCGGAGCAAATACCAGTCCGAACCGTCGATCAGCGCCAGCGTGTGGGACTTCGCCTCTATGGTCTGACCGCCGGTTTCCATCACGGTTTTTGTCGGAATGAGCGCATAGGGCGTGCCATCCGGCGTCTCAGTCAGGCTGATCGCCTGCGCGTCCATGGTGAATTCGGTTATCTTGACCGCCGCGAGCGCCATCTGCATCTGCGCCGTCAAGGCGCTCCGCAACTGCTCCACGGTGACACCCGCATCACTGGCGATGAACTCGAAGATTTTCGGCGGCACAGTCTTGCCGACCGTTTCGAAATCCTGCGCATTCAGGGCGGTGCTGAAACGCTCGATCTGGGCACGCAGCCTCTCCTGCTCGGCAGGAGAGAGATCACGCGCGGAGACGGGACATGCAACCGCAATCAACAGAAGCAGACAGGATAAAAGGCGTTTCATGCCCGGCCTTCCCGGTTGTCCGGCAGAACACTTACCCGTAAGGGCAACAGCTCACAAACGGTTCGATCAGCGCAGCAGAACGAACCCGGCCGCCGACAGAACGAGAAAGACAACGAGACCGCCAAGGAAGCCCGCGGATGTGAAAAAACCGGCAACCATGGCCAGCATCAGCACGCACAGCATCATCGTGCCGTATTTGGTCAAGGCCAGAAAACCGTTATAGGTCTTTTCGTGTTCGGCGTAGTTCATTTCAGCGCCAAGTTCGACCGGACCTGTATGGTGTTCGCTCATTCCACTTCCCCTTTGCTCCATCCGTCATTCCCGTCCTGCGGGGAAATCTGCCCCGCGGACGATCACGGGCCATGCCGGATTCTCCGGTGCCAGAGGTAACATGAAGTGGTCGAAAAGCGCAATGCGTTCCGCACGAAAGTGTCACGCCGCCATCCGTCGGACCGGCTCTCAAGGACAATACTTGCCTTCCGGCAACATTCTTTCGTTAATAGTTGAAAAGGGCCACCGTTCTTGCTCTTTGCGTGCGGTTTCGGTTGCTTTTCGAACCGCCTGCCCATACACGGATTCTGTGGGGAGGAACTCCGGAACCGATGGGTGCGGACGCGCGTGGAGGCGCGGCCGTTGCAGGGGTATCGGGCTTTGCTCTCCGCCATAAACCCGCAAAGGGCCCGGCAAGGGAAGAGGGGAAAGTCATGAAATCGCTTTTAAAAATAAGTGCGTTGATAGATTCTGCGAGCGAGGCACTGGGCAAGGTCGCCGGTTATCTCGTGCTCATCTGCTGCCTCGTCAGCGCCGGTAACGCGATGGTCCGTTACGCCTTGAACTACAGCTCCAACGGCTGGCTCGAAATCCAGTGGTACATGTTCGCCTTCATCGTGCTGATCGGCGCTTCCTATACGCTGCGCATGAACGAGCATGTTCGGGTCGACATCATCTATGGTGCGATTTCGCCACGCAGCCGCATCTGGGTGGATATTATCGGCATTGTGCTGTTCCTGCTGCCCGGCTGCCTTTATCTAGCCTGGCTGTCCTGGCCCATGTTCACGCTGTCCTGGAATCAGGGCGAAATGTCTTCCAATGCCGGCGGCCTGATCCGCTGGCCCGTGAAAGTCATCATCTTCGCCGGTTTCGCCCTTCTGGTTCTTCAGGGGTTTTCCGAACTCATCAAGCGCATAGGCGCCCTCAACGGGCTTTATGCGCTCGATACGAAGTACGAAAAACCCCTGCAATGATCGCGCCGATCTGAACCTTCAGGATATTCCCATGTTTGAATACGGTATTCTTCCGCCACTGATGTTCATCGGCATGATTATCTTCATGCTTTACGGATTTCCGGTGGCTTTCTCGCTTGCCACCGTCGGCCTCGTTTTTGGCGTCATCGGCATCTTCACCGAGCATTTTTCACCGGCTTTTCTTCAGGCCCTGCCCCTGCGCATCTTCGGCATCGTTTCGAACGACCTTCTGCTGGCCATACCCTTCTTCACCTTCATGGGCGCTATTCTGGAGCGTTGCGGCCTTGCGGAAGACCTGCTCGAAGGAACGGGGAAGCTTTTCGGCGCTATACCGGGCGGACTTGCCTATGCCGTCATCATTGTCGGCGCGATCCTGGGCGCGATCACCGGCACGGTTGCGGCCTCGGTCATCACCATGGGCGTCATCTCGCTGCCCATCATGCTGAAATACGGCTATAATCCGCGACTTGCCACCGGCGTCATCGCCGCCTCGGGCACGATCACACAGGTCATTCCGCCCTCGCTGGTGCTGATCGTCCTTGCCGACCAGCTCGGTAAATCCGTGGGCGACATGTATCTCGGCGCGATCGGTCCGTCGATCCTGCAGGTGGCGATCTTCATGCTCTTCATCCTGCTGATGTCGATCGTGCGGCCGAAGGATCTTCCGGCTTTGCCGCCGGAGGCGCGCGGTGAGCTTAACCGGGCGCTGGTGTTGCGTGTGCTGGCGGGCATGATCCCCTCCATCGTGCTCATCTTCCTCGTGCTCGGCACCATCTTTCTCGGCCTGGCAACACCGACGGAAGCCGGAGCGCTCGGCGTTGTCGGCGCGATGGCGCTGGCGGCGGCACATCGGCGGCTCAGCTGGGACCTCGTCAAGCAGGGAATGCATTCCACCATGCACATCACGTCGATGGTGGTGTTCATCCTGGTCGGCGCGACCTGCTTTTCGCTCGTTTTCCAAGGCATGGATGGTTCGCTTTGGATCGAGCACATGTTGTCGGGCATTCCGGGCGGTCCTATCGGCTTCCTGATCTTCGTCAATATCTTCATCTTCTTCCTCGCCTTCTTCCTGGATTTCTTCGAAATTGCCTTCATCGTCATTCCAATGCTGGCGCCGATAGCCCAGTCGCTCGGCATTGACCTCATCTGGTTCGGCGTGCTGATCTGCATCAACATGCAGACAAGCTTCATGCACCCGCCTTTCGGATTTGCATTGTTCTACCTGCGTTCCATCGCGCCGCGCACCGTCAAGACATCGGATATCTACATGGGCGCCATTCCCTGGCTCGGCATGCAGCTCATCCTCGTCGCCATCGTGATATTCTGGCCGGAATCCGTCACCTACTGGATAGACAAGGCTCCCGACGTCGATCTGAACTCCATCAAGATCGAGGTGCCCGCCTTCGGTAATCAGGGTGGCAACACCATGCGCAATTTCGGCTTGCCAGGAGGCCAGCCAGGAGGAATGCCGGGCATGCCAAATCTGGGCGAGCCGCCGAAGATCGGGCCTTGACAGGCATCCTGTAGGGGCGCGGAAACGCCTGTGATTGCGAAGACGGGTACGCCCCCACCTTTCCTTCATTCTCTTTAGAAACGGACCCGGGCAGTCACTATACTGCCTGTCCGGTTCTTCTTGATGACGAATGCAACGCTCAGCGTTTTCCACATCGCGTCACGGCCACAATTGAGACCAATGGCCGGGGCTGGGGGCGCCGATCTCAGCCGGCAGTCCGGCTGGTCGCCCATCCTGCGATTGTGCTCTGAAGGACCCGATCATAAACCAATCCTTTGTTGTCGAATGCATGAGGGTACCCGCACAACAAAAACCCCGGAGACCGAAATCTCCGAGGCCTTTGCCCGGTCCGCCGCCGTTACTGAATAATCAGAGCTTGCCGTTACGCTGCTGGATCATCATGAAAGTATCGAAGGTGTATTCCGCCAGCTGCATCCACAGATAGCCTTCGCGCTTGAAGGCGACCTGGTCCTCGTAAATCTTCTTGAAGTCCGGATTGGAAGCCGAAATATTGGCGTATACCTCAAGGGCCGCCTTATAGCACGCTTCCAGAATTTCCTGGCTGAAGGGTCTGAGTACCGCGCCTTCAGAAACGAGCTGCTTGATGGCAATCGGATTTTTGGCGTCGTATTTCGCCATCATGCTGGTATTGGCGAAGGCGCAGGCGTCCTGCAGCGCCGTCTGGTAGTTCTTGGGCAGGCTGTTCCACTTGTCCAGATTGACAAAGGAATGAATGACCGGGCCGCCTTCCCAGAAGGCCGGATAATAATAGTACTTTGCGACCTTCTGGAAGCCGAGCTTGTGGTCGTCATAAGGGCCGACCCACTCGGCGGCGTCGATGGTGCCCTTTTCCAGCGCCGGATAGATATCACCTCCGGCGATCTGCTGCGGCACGACACCAAGCTTTTCAACCACTTTGCCGGCAAGGCCGGCAATGCGCATCTTGACGCCTTTGAAATCGTCAACCGTGTTGATCTCCTTACGGAACCAGCCTCCCATCTGCGCGCCGGTATTGCCCGAAATCATGCCGTAGAGGTTATGTTTGGCGTAGAATTCATTGAGCAGTTTGTTGCCGTTGCCTTCATAGAACCACGAATTGGTCAGGCGAGCATTCAGACCAAAGGGTATCGCCGTCCCGATCGCGAAGGTCGGATCCTTGCCGACATAATAATAGGAGCAGGTATGGCACATTTCCACAGTGCCTGACGATACGGCATCGGCCGCCTGCAAGCCGGGAACGATTTCCCCGGCGGCAAAGGGCTGGATGGTAAAATTGCCGTCGGTGGCGGCAGCGACGTGCTTCGCAATATCCTCGGCACCGCCATAGATCGTATCAAGCGATTTCGGAAATGACGACGTCAGGCGCCAGTTGATCTTGGTATTCTGCTGCGCAATGGCGGGCGCGGCAAGGGCTGCAGTGGCAGCTCCCGCGAGCGCACCTTTTTTCATAAAGGAACGGCGATCCATCTATATCCTCCCAGATATGAACGCTGCCTGCAGCTTTGAATTCCCCTCTTTGCTGTTCAGGCATTGTAGCGAAGTAAGCACGGTTATCGCCCGACTGACAAGCACCCGCACCAAGAATTAATCGCGGAAAAACGCCGTGTTTCCGGGAATTTTCTTCGCATTTTATATTCAACTGAAATATCTCGGCATCGCCTTATACTTTAGGCGCATGCCGGATCAGCAGGAGGCAAAGGCATGCTTGACTTGGTTCGCCGGCGGTCGCACATATTTCGAAGAATCGTTCCGGAGCCGCCATGCCAAAACCCATCATCGCCGTCCCCGCCGACATAAGGCATTTTACCGGAGCCGACTGGCACGCCGCGCAGAACCAGTATGTTTCCGCCGCCCTGAAAGTGGCTGGTGTCATGTCCTTCATCGTGCCGGCCTTTGAGGACGGACACGACGTGGACGCCATTCTCGACCGGGTGGATGGCCTGCTCGTCTCCGGCTCCGCCACCAATGTGCACCCTTCCCTCTACGGAAAGGAGGCGAAGGAGAGCGACGGCCCGTTCGACCAGGCCCGCGATGCCACCAGCCTGCCGCTCATCCGCCGTGCGATCGAGCGCGGCATTCCGATGCTGGCCATCTGCCGAGGAATACAGGAACTGAATGTGGCGCTGGGCGGAACGCTGGCGTCCGAAATTCAGGAGCACCCGGGCATATGGGACCACCGCAAGCCGGAACATGACGACCGCGACGTCGCCTTTGCCATCCGCCAGCCTGTGCATGTGCGCGAAGGCTCCTGCATTGCACAGCATCTCGGCATGTCGGGCGAAATCCAGATCAACTCGCTGCACAGGCAGGCCATTGCCGAAACCGCGCCGCGCCTGCAGGTGGAGGCGACGGCCGCCGATGGCACAATAGAGGCGGTGTCTGTCATTGACGCAAAAGGATTTGCTGTCGGGGTGCAATGGCATCCGGAATACTGGGCCGAGACGGACGCGCCCTCCCGCGCCCTGTTCGAGGCCTTCGGCAAAGCCGTCCACGACTATCGAAACAGCAAAGCATGAGCCGCTGCTGATCCCCTCGCCGCATGAGGACACAAAAAAGGGGCAAGCCTGAAGGCCTGCCCCAAGGTCTGGGAGGAGGATTTAACGCTTGGCGCGTTTCTTCTGCCGGTAGACGTCAGCGACGACGGCCGCCACGATGATGAGACCTTTGACGATCTCCTGATAGTAGGCGTCCACTCGGAGGAAGGTGAAGCCCGATGTCATGACGCCGAGAATGATCGTACCGATTACCGTTCCGGTGATGCGGCCGGCGCCGCCGGATAGCGAGGTGCCGCCGATGACGGCCGCGGCGATGGCGTCAAGCTCATACATCACGCCCATGCCGGCCTGCGCGGTCTGAGCGCGGGCAGCGGTGACAACACCGGCGAGACCGGCGAGCATTCCGGCAATGGCATAGACCTTGATCAGATGTGCCTCGATATTGATACCGGATACACGTGCAGCCTGCTCATTCGCACCGATTGCATATGTGAACTTGCCATAGCGGGTGTAACGCAGCGCGACGTGGAAAATGATTGCCACGAGCAGGAACACCACGACTGGCCAGATGCCTGTGCCAATGAAATTGAAACCGTCGGTCAGGCCGGAGATCGGCTGACCCTTCGTATACCACTTGGAAATGCCGCGCGCGGTCACCATCATGCCGAGAGTGGCAATGAAGGGCGGGATTTTCGTGCGGGCGATGAGCTGCCCATTGATGAAACCGGCCAACATGCCGGCGAGAATGCCGACAGCAAGCGGGATGATGAACGGCAGGTCGGTGAGCCCGGGATAAAGTGCCCGCGGCCAGGTTGAGGACTGGGCCATGCTGGCGGACAACATCGCCGTGAGGCCGACGACCGACCCGGAGGACAGATCGATGCCGCCGGTAATGATGACCTGCGTAACACCTACGGCTATGATGCCGATCACGGAGACCTGCAGGATCATGATGGTCAGTCGCTGCTGGTTCATCAGGAAGCTCTGGCCGATGAATATCCAGCCGAGAATCTCGTAAATCAGCGCTATGCCGATCAGAATGAAGAAAATATTGGCCTCCGGCGGTATGCGCCGGTGCGGTTTGCGTCCGGATTTGGCATCCAGCTCCGGAGTGGCGGCGGCGTTGCTATTCATATCTGTTCCTCCTCGAGAAATCCCGGCGCGCCTCACCGCGATGCGAGATCCATCACCTTAACCTGCGTGGCTTCACTTCTATCAAGGAAGCCGGTCACCCGACCTTCATGCATGACCATGATGCGGTCGCTCATTCCCAGAACCTCCGGCATTTCGGAGGAAATCATGATGACGGCGACGCCCTGGCGCGCCATCTCACAAACGAGCTTGTGAATTTCTGCCTTGGCGCCCACATCGATGCCGCGCGTCGGCTCATCGAGGATCAGAATGCGCGGCTTGGTCAGCATCCAGCGACCGATCAACACTTTCTGCTGGTTGCCGCCCGAAAGATTTTCGATGCGCTCGTAAAGATGCGGAGTTTTCACCCTCAGCTTGCGGCACATTTCCTCGCAGGCGTCCGACAACGCGTTTTCCTGCACGAAACCATTGGCGAAATATTTGTCCTGCAGAACCGCGATCTGCATATTTTCCAGAATATTCAGGATCAGCAGACATCCCGTGTCCTTGCGATCCTCGGTCAGAAACGCCATGCGATGACGAATGGCTTCCGTCGGGCTGGTGACTGAAACGGGTTTGCCATCGATGCTGATCGTCCCTGAAGACGCGGGCGTCACACCGAAGACTGTCTCTGCAACATTGGAACGACCGGAACCGACCAGGCCCGCGACGCCGAGAATTTCACCGGCGCGAACGTCGAAGGAAATATCGTGGAACACGCCATCAAGCGTCAGGTTTTTGACCGACAGGACAACGTCGCCGATAGGAACCTCTTCCTTCGGGAACATCTGCGTGATCTCGCGGCCCACCATCATACGGATGATGTCGTCACGCGTTACATCGGTAGAGGCATGCGTGCCGATATATTTCCCGTCTCGGAAAACAGAGAACTCGTCGGCGATTTCGAACAGCTCGTTCATCTTGTGGGTGATGTAGACGATGCCGATACCGCGTTCCCTGAGATCGCGAATGATGCGGAAGAGATGCTCCACCTCGCGCTCCGTCAGCGCGGATGTCGGCTCATCCATAATGAGAACGTCGGAATCGTAGGAAACCGCCTTGGCGATCTCGACCATCTGACGGCTGGCGACGGAAAGCTCACCGACCCGCGTTTCCGGATCGAGATCGATACCGAGGCGATCCAGCAGGGCTTCGGTACGGCGGTACATCTCGCCATGGTCGATAAGGCCCAGCCGGTTCTTGGGTTCCCGCCTGATCCAGATATTTTCCGCGACCGTCATGTAAGCCATCAGGTTCAATTCCTGATGGATCATGGCAATGCCGTTTTCCAACGCATCAAGCGGGGAATCGAGACGAATATCGGCGCCTTTCAGGCGGATTTCGCCGCTGTCTGGCTGGTAGATGCCAGCCAGAATCTTCATCAGCGTCGATTTTCCAGCGCCGTTCTCGCCCATCAGCGCGTGCACGGTGCCGCGCTTTAGCTTGAACTGCACATCATCGAGCGCCACCACGCCGGGAAATTCCTTGCGTATGCCTTCGACGGCGAGAAGGTATTCCGCATTCGGCACGGCGCCGCTGGCGCGCACGGCGGCCATTGTCGATGGACTGACGACCATCTCATCCTCCACAATAGACAAAATTGACCGGAAACAGGCTTCGCCCAATGGCGCACCTTGCCTCCGGGGAGGCTTACAGCGCCATGTCGACCACAACATGCAGGGCGCTGCAACACTTTGAATTCACTGGAATTCAATCACGATCCCCTCATGCGCCGAAGCTTGTTCGGCGCCGTCGGGAACCGGCATCTGCCTCCAATATCAATCTGAACGGGCGCAGATGCCGGAAGGCGGCCACTAGTTCTTGGCCACGTAGTCCTTGACGTTTTCAGGCGTGACGAGCTGGAAGGGGATGTAAACCTTCTTCTCGACCTTCTCGCCCTTGACGAGCTTCAGCGCGGCATCAAGTGCGCCCTTGCCCTGGCCTGCCGCATCCTGGAAGACCGTGGCGTCGAGATCGCCCGCCTGCATGGCGGCGAGAGCATCCTGCGTGGCGTCTACACCGGCGACGACATAATCCTTCATGTCCTTGCCAGCAGCCTTCAGAGACTGAATCGCGCCGATCGCCATTTCGTCGTTATTGGCGATGACGGCGTTGAACTCGATGCCGCTCGACAGCCAGTTGGTCACGAGGTCGGAACCCTGCGTGCGCTGCCAGTTGGCAGTCTGCTCTTCAACCACGGAAATGCCTTTGCATTCGTCGGTCTTCAAGACATCCTTCGCAGACTGCGTGCGCATGCGCGCCGCCTGGTTCGAGAGCTCGCCCATCATGATGACGGCATTGCCCTTGCCACCGAGGAGGCGGCAAACCTCTTTCGCCTCAAGCGTACCAGCCACCGTTTCGTCGGAGGCGACAAACGCCTGTCCGTCCGGCAGGCTGTCGACGTTCACCGGCTGGCGGTTGACGTAAACGAGCGGAATCTTGGCGTCGGCTGCGAGCTTGGACATGGCCGCTGTCGCATCCGTGTCCACAGGGTTGACGATGATCGCGTCGACCTTGGAAGCGATGAAGTTCTGGATCTGGCTCTGCTGCTTGGCGACGTCGTTCTGCGCATCCTCGACCTGCAGGGTGACGCCCTTCAGCTCCTTGGAATAATCCTGCATGCCATTGCGCAGCACGGTCAGGAAGTTGTCGTCAAACAGCGCCATCGAGACACCTACGGTCTCCGCATGGGCCGCCGTGCCGAGAAGCACAGACATAGCTGCGCCGATGATAAATTTCTTCATTGTTTTTCTCCTCCGTGGCGTCCGGCGCCGCCTCTCCCAGCCGGAGACGAACCCGAAAGCCCGCCGCAACCTCCTCACATCAGAAAACGGAATAATGAAACCGATTTTCTGCCTGTTCGATATATTTATTCCATTTTTGGTTCGAACGTCAATGTTTTCTTCGCAGCCCCGCAGCGGAGTGGTGCACAAGGCTGTGATGATGGGAAATTGCGGAGAAAGCGCCTTCCGGATCGCATAGCCGTGGAAGATGCAGAGGCTCGCTCGGCCTCGTTCCCAACCGGGAGGCCGGGTCCATAAGCCGTTGAAATTATGGTTTACGGCTCGAAATCGGGAGAACTCGGCCGTGATGGAAGATTTATTCCAAACCGGCATCCACTGGCTCTCCTTGGAGAAGGCCGGCGGCGCATCAGCTTTTCTTCCGCTCGAAACAGTCAGGGGATCTTCCGTGCCGCCTCTGGAAATATGGCGGCACGGGCAGCGGCAAAAGGAGGTGCGTAGCGCCTTACCGGTGGGAGCCCGGCATGACATCGGCGGGAATCGGGCATACATATTTGCTGCCTTCCGTCTTTTCCTGCCATTCCTTCCTGGCATTGGCGAGCAGTTCCGGCGTTGTCATCAGTGAAAGACCTGTCGCTGCAAGCGTTTTGGCGGCATGCACCATGGCCTTATGGGCGGCAGGAGTTTTGCCTTGTGCCACCACCTGCCAGGTATGCGGATTGGTTCCGATCGCCCAGGCGGGTGTCCAGCATTGTGCGGTCGGTGTCACCCAGCTGACGTCACCGACATCGGTGGAGCCGGCCCGAAAATGCGAATGCCCCTCGAAATCCCGCAGGCCGAGATGCAGGGGCGTCGAGCCGTCGATCTTACGGTTGGAAAAGACATCACCCTTTATCTGGTAGAGCCGGATGCTGCTTTTGATCGCCTCGTCAGTAAAAGTATCCTGGATGCGTTTGGCAAAAGCGATATCCGCTTCGTCGAAAGCGACGGGGCCAAGCGCCACCATGTTTTCATGCATCGCCGTTTCCAGCGCGATGTTGGGCAGCAGATTGGTGGAGGCGGTATCAAAGACGATCTCCACCTCGGTCTCGGTCATCAGTGCCGCACCGCGCGCCACCTTGTCCACCCGCGCGGCGAGATCAAGCGCCTGACGCATTTCCGGGGCGCGGATCAGATAAAGGACTTCCGCCTTGGCCTGCACCACATTGGCCGCCTTGCCGCCAGTGTCAGTGATTGCATAATGTACGCGGCAATCCTGCGGCATGTGTTCGCGCAGGAAATTGACGCCGACATTCATGAGTTCGACGGCATCGAGCGCCGAGCGGCCGAGATGGGCTGCATTGGAAGCGTGGGCCGCAACACCCTTGAAACGGTAAAAATATTCCAGCACGGCCAGATTATTGGTCGAGCGTACCCCGTTGAACGGTGCCGGGTGCCAGGTCAGCGCAGCATCGACATCGTCAAACAGGCCGGCACGCACCATGAAGGTCTTACCGGAACCGCCCTCCTCGCCGGGGCAGCCGTAATACCGGACGGTGCCGGGCATGTTATTGGCCTTCAGATGCCGGGCGAGCGCAATAGCGGCCATCAATGAGCCGACGCCGAGCAGGTTATGGCCACAGCCATGGCCGGTGGCGCCCTCCTCTCGCGGCTGCACCTTCGCCACATCAGCCACCTGGCTCATGCCGGCCAGCGCATCGAATTCACCGAGGAAGGCGATAACGGGCTTGCCCCTGCCAAATTCGCCGATGAAGGCGGTTTCCATGCCCGCCACACCGCGCCGAACCGCAAAGCCATTTTCCTCAAGCGCGGCGGCCAGAACGCCGGCAGATTGCCGTTCTTCAAATTTGAGTTCGGCAAAATCCCAGATGCTGTCGCTCAAAGTGGTGAAATCAGGCTTCATCGCCTCGATTTCGGCGGCAATCGACATCACGGCATCACGGTTCATGGCTTTTCCTCGCATTTCCGCCCTTTTCGGGCACGCGCAAGCGCTTCGGCAGAGGCACCGCCAAATTACCGCGCTTAATAATGGAAAGCCCGCGCCGGGGTCAGCCGCCGGCGCGGGCAAGGGTGGGTCAGTTGTCGACCGAGACCTCCCAGAGGCGAGCGTTCGACTGCCAGACAGGCTGGCCCTTCAGCTTCTTCGTCGCGCCCCAGACATCGACCATGTCATAGAGGAAGATACCCGGCATTTCCTTCAGCATCAGCTCATGGAACTCATCGAAAATCTTCTGGCGTTTCGTCTGGTCGGCCTCAACATAGGCGGCCTTCATCAGCTCGATCGCCTTCGGATCATCCCACATCAGGGAAGCGTTCTTGTCCTTGTTGCCGACATAAAAGGCATACATCAGCGCCGGGTCGAGGCGCGGAGCGACCGACTGCGAGATCACCTGATAATTGCCGGAGCGGCGGCGATCCACCTGGGTGGCATAGTCCAGCACCTCGATCTGCACGTTGAGGCCCGCCTGCTGCATCATCGCCTGCGCCATGACAGCGGCCGGGAAGCTCGGCACGTTGCCACGCTTGTTGGCGATGATCGAGATTGGTTCGCCCTTGTAACCGGCCGCCTCAAGCTCCTTCTTGGCGGCATCGATGTCATAGGCCGGACGCTTCTTCTGGGTCTCACCGTAATAGACAGAATCCTGCGAAACCATCGAACCGTTGGCCTCGCCCGTGCCGTTGGATGCGGCGGCAACCAGTTCATCAAGATCGAGTGCCATCGCCATGGCGCGACGCACGCCGGGATTGCTCAGCACCTTGTCACGGGTCTGGATGTAGAACAGGTTCTTGCCGTTGTTGCGGGAAACGATGAGTTGCATCTTTTCGTTGGTCTTGAATTCCGGAATGAGATCGGGGGAAATCTCGGCCGTATCGAGCACGCCGGATTCAAGACCCGCCTTCACGGTCGAGGCATCGGGGATGACCATGAACTTGACGCCATCGGCCAGCGGCCGCTTGGAGCCGACCATGCCGTCAGGCTTGCCGTCATTTGCTGGCGAAACGTAGTCGGCAAACTTGGCGAGGCGGATATACTCGCCCTTCTTCCACTCGTCCCACTGAAAGGGCCCCGTGCCGATTGGCTTGACGAAACTGCCATCGGAAGCAACCGATTCCGGTGAGATCATGCCCGTATAACCGCATTCCGGCCGTGACATGAGGCCCAGGAAAACGCCGGATGGTTTTTCCAGGGTGATCTCGACAGTGGAAGCGTCCGTGGCCTTGACGCCAGTGACGTGTGCTGCGCCGCCCTCGACGAAATCGTTGAGGCAGGCCCATTTGGTTTCCGGCTTCAGGTAACGCGTCCAGTTCCAGACGACATCCTCTGCGGTGAGCGGCTTGCCGTTGTGGAATTTCACGTCCTTGCGCAGCTTGAACGTATAGGTCAGGCCATCAGGGGCGACCTCGACGCTTTCTGCGAGAAGCGGCTTCACCTCACCGGCATTGTTATAGCCGACGAGACCCTCGACGATATGCAGGATAACCCCATCCGTATTGCCATCGCGGTTCACCCCCGGGTTGTTGCTGCGCAGATCCGAGCTCTGCGCAATGGTGATGTCGCGTGCTGCGGTTATGTTGGCCGTTACGAGCAGGGCAACGCCTGCGAGAAGAAGTTTTTTCACTGTTCTACCCTCTTTGTTGTCGTTGATTGTTATTGATGAAAGCCATCCCAGCACGCCTGCGCCAGCCGGCCGATCGTTTCGAGCGCGATGGTGTATCCCGGCGTGCCGTCAGGCATGGTTTGCGGCACCTCATCGGTATAGGCGGTGATGATGAAGGACGGCGCGCCGTTTCTGTAGACGATGCCCGCATCCATGCGACCACGTTTGCCGCGACCGCTCTTGCTCGCCACCACGGCCTCGAACGGCAGGCGGGAGCGAATTCCATAACGCAAAATCTGGTTCTTCAGCGTCTGCATCGCCCATTCGCACAATTGCGGACTGCATCCGAGCTTCGCCTGCGCTTGCCGCGAGGACTGGGCATCGAGAATGGTCTGCAACAGCAACACCTGGTCCGCCGCCGACGTTGTGGTGACGGTTTTAAGCGGATGGTCCGCCGCCAGTGCCAATGGCGGAATGAGAAAACGATGATGGGTGTTGGACATGCCGAGCGATTTGCAATAGCCGTCCACCTCTTCCAGCGTCAGCCTCTCCAGCACCATCTTGGTGCAGACATTATCGCTCAGCACCATCATGCCGGCGACGGCATCGCGTAGCGAAATCACGATGCCCGGGGTCATGTAGCGGAACATGCCGCTCGCCACCTCTTCCGCCAGCCGCTTTTCGTAGATGACGGGCTGGTCGAGATCGATCCGCCCTTCGCTGGCGGCCTTGAGCACTGCCATCATGATCGACGTCTTGCGGGTGCTGCCCGATGGCGTCTCCTCGTTTTCTCCCCGGCCGATCTCTTCACCGGTCAGGAGATTGCGCACCATGAAGCGCGTCACGAAAGGCTGTGCATCACAGATCGCATTCAGTCGGGCAGCCACTGTCATTGTCATCTTCCTGTTAAACTTCATCTTCCAGACGCCATTTCAGTGTCACGCCGCCCTTTTCATTCTGGTCGAGGGCGGGAATGGCCGAGAGCAGCCGGCGCGTATAGGCCTCTCTAGGACTGTCGAAAATCGTGTCGCGGTCACCCTCTTCGATGATGCGCCCGTCCTGCATGACGACGACACGGTCCGCCACCTGCTCCACCACACCGAGATCGTGGCTGATGAACAGGCAGGAAAAGCCGTAACGTTTCTGCAGATCGGAAAAGAGATCGAGCACCTGCGCCCGCACCGTCACGTCGAGTGCCGAGACCGGTTCGTCGGCGATCAGGAACCGCGGACGGCGGGCAACGGCGCGGGCAATCGCCACGCGCTGACGCTGGCCGCCGGAAAGCTCGTGCGGATAACGGGCGGCGTAGTCAGCGCCGAGCCCCACTTCCTCCAGTGTTTCCAGCGCCCGCTTGCGCTTGGCGGCCTGATCGAGGTCAGGCACGCGGCGCAATGCCTCCTCCACCAGCGCCTGAATGGTCATGCGCGGATCAAGCGAGGAATAGGGATCCTGAAACACCATCTGGCAATTCAGGCGATAATCCTTCCAGTCCTCGTTGCGCTCGCGGCCCTGAAAGCGGATATGCCCTTCGCTTTCCTTGACGAGCCCGGCAATGGTGCGGCCGAGCGTCGTCTTGCCGGAACCGGAACCACCGACGAGCGCCACGACCTCTCCCTCATGAATATCGATGCTGACGCCATGCAGCGCGCGCTTTGGCTTGGCTTTCTTCAGCAGGGATTTGCGACCGGCATAATCCACAACGATATCGCGGGCCGAAACCATCGGCGCCTTGGAGGTGTCGATACGGCGCGGCTCGCCACGGAACGGCAGAGAGGAAAGCAGCTTCTTGGTATATGGGTGCTGCGGCGCGTCCAGCAGGTCCTCGGTACGGCCCTGCTCGACAATCGCGCCTTTTTCCATGACCACGATGCGGCTGGTATAACGCGCCACCATCGGCAGATCATGGCTGATGAGCAAAACGGCGGTGCCTTCCGCACGTGTCAGCTCCACCATCAGTTCCATGACATCGCGCTGGATGACAGCGTCAAGTGCCGTCGTCGGCTCGTCGGCAATCAGCAATGCGGGTTTCAACAGCATGACCGAGGCCAGCATGATGCGCTGGCGCATGCCGCCGGAAAACTCATGCGGATAGGCCGTCAACGCGCCTTCGGGATCGCGGATGCCGACCCGGCTCAGCATGTCGAGAATTCTCGCGCGGCGGTCTTCTCCCGACAGTTTCGTGTGAAGGATCAGCCCCTCTTCCAGCTGCCGGCCTATCGTCATTGATGGATTGAGGGAGGTCATCGGCTCCTGAAACACCACGCCGATCTCCGCGCCGCGCAGATTTCGAAGCGCCTTCACCGGCAGGGACATCACATCCTGCCCCTTGTAGACGATCGATCCGCCGGTGACAGCGATGGCCGGTGGCAGAAGCGAGATGAGCGCGCGGGTGGCGAGCGTTTTACCCGAACCGCTTTCACCGACGATGCCGAAGATTTCGCCCGCGGCTATATCGAAGGAAACATCCTTGACCACCCGATGGCCGGTTCTGGCGACTTCGAGCGAAAGGCCCCGGACGGTGAGAAGTGTATTACCAGTCATTTGAGACCTCTCATGCGCGGGTCAAGCCTGTCGCGGAGGGCATCGCCCAAAAGATTGATGCCGAGCAGCGTCAGCGCGATGCAGAGACCGGGGAAAAGACCCAGCCACACGGCCTGCTGGATGAAGGGTCGGCCGGCGGCCAGCATGTTGCCCCAGGTGGGGGCCGGCGGCGGCACACCAAGGCCAAGGAAGGAGAGCGCGCTTTCCGACAGAATGGCCCAGCCAAACATGGAAGTGGCAAGAACCGTGATCGGCGCGATGCAATTGGGCAGGATGTGGCGGAACATGGTGTAGATTTCACCATTGCCCATCACCAGCGACGCCTCGATGAATTCACGCTCACGCAGAGAAAGCACGGCACCGCGCACCACGCGGGCCATGGATGGCGTATAAGCGATACCTAGAGCGAAGATGATGCCATACTGGTTTGCGCCGAACACCGCGAGCAGGCCCAGCGCCAGCAGAATGCCGGGAAAGGCGAGAAGCGCATTGTTGATGGCCATGATGACGCCATCCACCCAGCCCCGCGCATAACCGCTGACAAGGCCGATCAGCGTGCCGCAGATCGTCGCGAAGCTGACCGTCAGGAAGCCGATCCAGACGCTGGCACGTGCGCCGACCATCAGGCGGCTCAAAACATCGCGCCCGAATTCGTCGGTGCCGAGAAGATGGCTGGCGCTTGGACTGGCTAGACGCGAGGCGAAACCGAGCTTCATTGGATCATAAGGTGTCCAGAACAGGCCGGTTGCGGCGGTAATGAGCAGGAGGGCGATGAGAAAGCCGCCGATAAGCCCGTTGAGTGTGAACTTTTTCATTCGGCAACCACGCGCGGATCGAAGAGGGGATAGAGAAGGTCGACGAACAGGTTGACCAGAACATAGGAGAGCGAGACGAACAGCAGACAGCCCTGTATGACCGGATAGTCGCGGGCAAAAATACTGTCGACCATCAACCGTCCGAGACCCGGAATGGTGAACACCGTTTCGATGACGGCGATGCCGCCGAGAAGATTGCCAAGGATGAGGCCGATCATTGTCCAGGTCGGACCGAAGGCATTCTTGAAGGCGTGCCGCCAGAGAACGGCGCTTTCCGAAAGGCCCTTGGCGCGGGCGTGGGTGATGTAATCCAGCCGCAGAACCTCCAGCGTCGAGGCGCGCGCCATGCGGATCAGAACACCCATTTCGTGGATTACCAGCGTCATGACGGGCAGGACGAGATAAAGCATGCCGCCGACGAGATTGTCGCTGATCGACACATATCCGAGCACCGGCAGCCAGCCGAGTTTCAGGCCGAAAAACAGAAGGAGCAGAAGGCCAAGCCAGAACGTGGGAATGGACAGAAGCAGCGTCGCCGTTCCGACCAGCGCGAGATCAGTCAGGCTGTTCTGTTTCCAGGCGGCGATCACGCCTGCCGGAACCGCAATCAGGCTGGCGAGAAGCACCGCGACCACGACGATCTCGGCGCTGACGAGAAAGCGCGAGACGACCAGCGGCAGCACCGGCTCGTCATTGACGATGGAGCGACCGAAATCGCCCTGCACCACATTGCCGGCCCAGATGACGAACTGTTGCGGCATGGACTTGTCGAGGCCGAGCTCGGTCCTCATGGCTTCGATCTGTTCCGGTTGCGCCATGTCGCCCAGCATCAGGGCGGCCGGATCGCCGGGAATGAAGCGGATGAGCGCGAACACCGTGATCGACACGAATGCGATCGTCGGCAGCGCCATCAAAAGACGGCTCAGTATGAATCTTATCATCGGTTCCCCACGATTGATGGCAGGTAATGACAGCCCGCCTCTATCGGTTTCATTGCTGGCGACTATGACGGATTGAGAAATATCACGCAATATTATGCATAAACGTCATACCTCTATGCAGAATGACGGCGCGGTCATCCCGATGAGGACAAGGACATCTTCCGCCCAAAATCCCGCTTCAGACGATCTTTTGCGAGAGCTGGATTTCCCGCTTCAAGGCATCGCTCAGCGCCTGCGCAGCGATGGAGAGCGGTGCCCCGGAGGCGCGGGCAAGACCGAACTCCTGCATCGCCTGCGGGACGAACGGCCGCGCGACAACGGGCAGGTGCCGATAGAGGTTGGCATAAAAACTGCTGATGATCGTTACCCCCAACCCGTGCGCCACATAGGCGCAGGCGGAACTGTTGGTGTGAGTCTCGATCTTCACCATCGGTTTGACGCCAGCCTTTTTGAACACCTGATCGAGCGCCATGCGATTTGGCCGCTGGCGGCCGATCAGGATGAGCGGAATGTTGCGCAGGTCCTTCACGGTAATTTCGTCAAGCGCTGCCAGCGGATGATCCTCCCGGACCACGCACACACTCTTGCCGGTCGCGACACGCTCGACGTCGATGCCCGGCCCGATCTCACCTTCCATCCGCAGGAAACCGAGATCAATCACCCGCTCGCCGACAAGCTTGTTGATGGCGGTCGTCGTCTCGAAAAAAGTCTCAATGCGAACGCCGGGAAAATCCCGGACATAGTCGATCAGCATGGCGGGCGCGAAATTTTCCCACATACTGCTCGGCAGCCCGATGCGCACGATTTCCGGACCAGCCGCACCATTCCGCAAATCTTCCGCATGACCGGACATGCGGTCGACCGCAAGCAGCACGTTTTCCGCATCCCGCGCAAGCAGCACCGCCTCCGGTGTCGGAATGAGCCGCCCTTTGTCGCGGGCAAACAGCGTCAGAGACAGGTCGGCCTCAAGCTGCGCCAGAAGCCGGCTGATACCGGATTGGCTAAGCCCCATTGCCTTGGCCGTGGCGATGGTCGAGCCGGTGGAAAGAAGCGTACGAAGAACTTCGAGCTGCTTGATGTTCATGAGGCCAGCACCATGGATGAAGAGACAAGCCGGTTTCGGTTCTGACGTTTTGCCGCCGATAACGCTTCATGTCACCGGTTTTTTATCCCGCACGCGGCAACTGCCTACAGTTCCACCGAATACACGGTGTCATGGGTGGCCACGCAAGCATCACCCGTGGGGGTAACCCAACCGCGGAACATGCCGGGGGTATTGTAGGGCGCTGCAATCCCGCCTTCGGCATCGATAGCCACAAGACCCGCGCCAATATCGTAGGGCGCCAGATCCTTAAGGACGAGATTGCCAGCAGCCGTCTCCAGATCCTGCCCGAGATAGGCGACGCGGGATGCGATCTCGTGACCGACGACGTAGCGGATGAAAAATTCGCCCTTGCCGGTGCCGGAAACCGCGCAGGCCCCATCCCGTGCATAGGTGCCTGCCCCGATCACCGGGCTGTCACCCACCCGGCCATCGGGCTTGTTGGTGTAGCCACCTGTCGAGGTGGCCGCGGCAAGATGGCCCGCCGCATCGAGCGCCACCGCACCCACGGTTCCGTGTTTCTCGTTTTCCGTCGCTTCCGTGCCAGCGGCGGCGTGGCGCTTCATCGCCGCCAGTGCTTCACGGCGCTTTTGAGTCGTGAAATAGGATTGCGGCTCGGTCGCGAGCCCCTTTTCCTCTGCAAAGCGGTCGGCCGCCTCCCCCGTCAGATAGACGGCACGGTCATCCGCCATCAGTGCGCGGGCGGCTTTCACCGGATTGCGAATGGCGCGGGACGCGCTGATCGCGCCCGCTGCCAATGTGGCACCATCCATGATCGAGGCATCGAGTTCGTGGATGCCGTTCTCGTTCAGTGCGGCGCCATGCCCTGCGTTAAAATGCGGGCTGTCCTCCATGACAACGACCGCCGCCTCGACCGCCTCAAGCGCGGTTCCGCCAGCCTTCAATACGCCATAACCGGCACGCAGCGCCGCTGCCAGATCATCGCGCGCAGCGGTCCACTCCTCTGAAGTCATGCTGTCTTCCGGCATAACGCCGCAACCACCGTGAATGGCCAGTGCGATCTTCGTCATGTTCTCTCCCCTCGTCGCCCCGCCCACCGCAGGGCCTCTTACCATCAATGAAAGGCGATATCGCCGATGACCCGCACGCGAACCCGCCGCGCGCCGCCAGGCAGATAGGCAATCGGGATATCTTCCACCTCAAGCGTCTTCAGGCTCGCTCGCTCCGCTCCAGAAGCAATCGCCGCGTTCTGCGCCTCGGTCTCTGCTTTCGCAAGCGCCTCCTCGCGGCTCAGGCCGGAAAAGACCTGGTCAACCTCGCCGGAAACCTGCGCCATCGCCGCGCCCAGCGCATTGGCAACGCCGGCATTTTCCACACGCAGCACTTCCGACGCACCCGGAACCGTCTCGGGAATCAAAAACGCCCCGCCGCCGACGGCAACGAGCGGCACATCTTCCGCCGAGGTCTTCATCTGGTCGAAACTGTCGGCCACCATGTCACGGATGCGTTGGAGTGTGGCCTGCACGAAAGCCGGATCGAGGCCTTTGACACGGTCGCGGTCACCCATCTCGATCAGCCCCGCGGCAACGGCAATATCCGAGGTCGTGAGCGTATCGCCGCCGAAAACACGGGCCTGCGTCAGGATGCGATAACCGACCGAGCGTGGACCGATCTTGCCCGTCTCAGGATCAACGATCGTGCCGCCGCCGAGCGCAATCGGCAGAAGATCGGGCATGCGGAAGAGCGTGCGCACCCCGCCAATATGGACGATATTGTTCGCTTCCCGCGGAAAACCGCCGACAAGGCAGCCAATATCGGAAGTCGTGCCGCCGACATCCACCACCATGGCATCGGTTAGCCCGGTGAGGAAGGCAGCACCCCGCATTGAGTTCGTCGGGCCGGAAGCGAAGCTGTGCACCGGGTTGGCAGCGGCGACATCCGCGAGCGCCACCGTGCCGTCATTCTGGGTCAGATAGAATGGCGCCTTCACACCTGCTTCGCGCAACGCATCCGAAAATGCCTGAACGGTTGTCCTGCCAAGGGTTTGCAGTGCCGCGTTCAGCAGGGCGACGTTTTCCCGCTCCAGAAGCCCGATGCGGCCAAGCGTATGGGAAAGCGTGATGCGTGCATCGGGAATGACCGAACGGACGATTTCCGCCGCCCGCACTTCGCATTCCGTTGTCAACGGCGAGAAGGTTGCCGAAATGGCGATGGAAGTGATGCCCGCATCGCGGATTTTCATCGCCGCCTCCCGAATTTCATCGGGAATCATCGGCACCAGCGGGCTGCCATCATATTCATGGCCACCATGGACCATGAAAATCAACGGATCGACAGCATCGTACAAATCTTTTGGCCAGTCGCACATGGGCGGCAGCGAAGAACCGGTCGGCAGAGCGATGCGGATGGCTGCAACCCGTTCCAGCCGGGCGCGCTCCACCACTGCATTGGTGAAATGGGTGGTGCCGATCATCACCGCGTCGATCGGTCGATCCGTCGCGCCGACATGGCCGGACACATGGGCGAGCGCTGCTTTTACGCCCGACAGGACATCCTGCGTGGTAGGAACCTTGATGGAGGCGACAATGGTGTCTCCATCGATCAAAACGGCATCCGTATTGGTGCCGCCAACGTCAATACCGATGCGTTTCATGGGAATACCGATCTGAAGTCAATGTCATAACCGAAGGCGCGCGGGCCGACGGCGGCGATGCCGGCAGGCGTCGTCAAAAGCTCGGGTGCCAGCAGGGCGACAACCGTCACGCGCTGGCCGTAACGCACCGATTCCGTACCGATGGCGCCGCCGGAAACCGTATCGAGAAGGCAAAGCAGGTCCGGCGTCATGGCGACTGGCTGGCCATCGCGGAAGGCAACGGCCCACTCATTCTGGAATGCGAGCTCCATGAGCGAACCACGGTCGGCATCAATGCCTTCAATGGTCGTGCTGCCACGCAGGAAACCACCCGTGGTCTCGCGGGCCACATCCACCACCTTGCCGCGAAACAGCTGCTTGCCGCCCTCGTGGTCGAGAACCGCCTGAACGGGATCGTCATGGCGCGCCCGCGCCTCCATCACCGCGCGCCCGAGTTCGGTCGCCTTGGTGACGGTATAATGAATACCCCACTCCTTCACTTCCTTGCCGGTGCGCGGCGCCTTGCAGGTGGCGGCGGTGGAGCCCACTTCGGTGCAGACCTTACGCGAGATACGCTCCATCCATTTCCATGAGGCAGCCCGCGTTACGATCACCTCATTGTCGCGCCCATCGACCAGCGACAGCGGAAACATCGGCAGGTTGCCGATGGCGAAGGATGTCATCTGCGCTTCCGGATAGGCGCGTCCCATGGCGTCGGCATTGACGACCGGCCGGTCGAGGACGGCGGCAGCGAGGAAAGACGAGAGCGCGTTGGAGCCGCCGATCTCCACACTCATGATCGCCCGGAACGGCTTGCCGAGATAATCCTCCATGACCTCGACAGCGCGGGCAAGATGCACGGGGTCTCCCAGCCGTTCCTGACCGACAAGCGGGGCACCCATCTTGGAGACGACGGCAACCATGTCGTCATCGGCAAGCGCCATGGGATCCATGACCTTGACCCGTCGCCCCTCGGCATAGAGACGCCGCAGATTGAGCGTCGAGATATAGGGATTGCCGCCGCCCCCCGTTCCCAGAATCCAGGCACCGGTGGCCAGAGGTTCGATATCGTCTTCGGAAAATTCCTGGATCATGCGTCATCCTCGGGCATGCCGCAGCCTTTCCGGCCGCAGGCGATGCTCCTTCCCTTTGAAGTTCCAAGTCTGCCAACCCCGCCATCTGGGCGGGGTCGGTTTTCATGAGGTAAAGATCACTCGGCCTTGCAGTCCCAATGGAAGTTGGAGAAGTTCAAGTCCCAGCTCTGCATGGGGATGAACTCGTAACCCTGAAGGCACTTGTTCGCCGCATAACGGCGGTTCGGCGCAACCGCCCAGACGTCAGGCTGAAGATCAACGATCTTCGTCTGCAGCTCCTTGTAGGTAGCGTTCTGCTCGTTCACATCAGTGGTGGCGCGAACCTTGTCGATCAGCCCGTCGATTTCCGCGTTCTGCAGCCATTCCATCGACATCCAGGTGCCGGATGCCTTGGAATGATACTGGTTGTAGAACATCGAATCCGGCGACGGATAGGTCGGCGAGATGTTCACCTGCGTCGATGCCGGCGTTGTTTCGGGCTTGGAAGAAAGCTCGACGATACGGTTCCACGGCTCAGGCTTGATATCGAGCGTGATGCCGATCTGCTCGAGGCTGGACTGCAACAGCAGCGCCACTTCCGCCTCGAAGGCGAGCGACGCGACATAGCTGTTGACGAGCGTGATCTTCTGGCCGGCATATTTCGACTTCGCCAGCTCTTCCTTGGCTTTTTCCAGATCGTAGACGCCCGGCTGGATATCGCCATTATGCGCGTCCTTGAACGCGTCAGAGAGCGGCCCCTTCATATCGAAGCCCGGATAGATCACTTCCTGGATCGTCTTGTAGTCAGTCGCATAGGCGATGGCGCGGCGGACGTGGACGTCGTCGGTCGGATAGACCTTGGTGTTGAGCTTGATGACGAAACCGCCGGCGGTGCGGGTCTGGATCAGCTTGTAACCCTTCATCCGGCCGATGGATTCATAGGTGTCGTTGCCGAGCCCGTGCGAGGAAAGGCCGAGCTCACCCTTTTCCGCCAACGCCTTGACGGTGGCGTCGTCGCTGGTCTGCACGAAGCGTACTTCATCGATCGGCTTGCCCTTGGTCCAGCCGAGGAAATAATCGGCGTTACGGGCGATGACCATGTCGGCGGAGCGGTTGTAGCTGACGAGCTTGTAGGGGCCGGAACCGGCGGAATGTTCGCCGACATAAGCCTCGCCCCATTTGTCTTCGGGCTTGGCATTGGCTTCGATCAGCGTCTTGTTCATCGCCATCATCAGCGGCGTCGCCGCCATGAAGGGCGAGAACTGGCGGTCGATCTTCATGACCAGGGTTGCATCGTCAGGTGCGGTCACGTTTTCAGGCTTCAGCACGCCGACGATGAGGTTCGACGGGCCCTTGTTGATACCGAGCAGGCGCTGGATCGACCAGGCAAGATCGGCCGCCTTCACTGCCGTACCGTCTTGGAACTTCGCATCGTCGCGCAGGTGGAAGGTGTAGGTCAGGCCGTCCGCGGAAATCTCCCAGGATTTCGCCAGATGCGGCACGATTTCGCCCTTGGCGTTCACCGTGGTAAGTCCGTCATACATGTTCACGATGGCCATGTAGCCGGTGTAGTCAGTCACTTTCGCCGGGTCGAGCGAGCTGAATATCTGCATGGTGTTGACCGCGACCGACACCTTGTCTTCCGCAAGGGCCGCAGAAGACAGGACCGGCAACGCGAGCGCCGTGCCGAGCGCCAGTGCGGCGAGACGGGAAGAAACTACAGGCATTTTCATTATCGTTCTCCTCTTTATTGCGGGTCATCGGGCCCGCTTATGGTTAGGCAGCCTTGCTGACCGGAACGGGCAGCGGTGAGAAAGGAATGTCCGGATAGCCGAAGGCCGCCGGGCCAACGACCTCAAGCGCGCGGGCGCTGCGCAGCAGGTCGTGACAGGGAATGGCGATGACGGCCACGCGCTGGCCGTAGCGCAGCACTTCGGTGGTGATCGGATAACCGGTGTCGACATCGAGCAGGACGATCAGATCGGGAACCGTCACTTCCACCTTGCCGTCACGGGAAAACAGCAGGAATTCGTTCTGGATGGCGACGCCCGCCGTCTGGCCGGCGCAATCGTCGAAGCCGGAGAGCGTAAGATCGCCGACGGCGAAACCGCCGCGAAGATGGCGCTTCAGATCGGTGATCTTGCCGTTGAAGATGCGCCGCCCGCCTTCGAGCGCGCAGACTGCAGCAATAGGGTCTTCCTGCTGCTTGCGGGCACGGATCACCGCCTCACCGATGGCAATGGCCTTGGTGTAGGTTTTCGGAATGCCATACTGGTGCACGTAGTGCGCCTGCATCGGCGCGGTCGCCAGCATCGCGCCGCCGCCCTGCGAGACGACGCAGGCGCGCGCCATGCGCTCGTGCCAGACCTCGGAAACGGCATGGCTGAAGATGACGGCATTACCGTGCAGATCGCACATCACCGAGGGCGTGGAACTATGGCCATAGATGGAGAAGGTGGTCATCTGCATTTCCGGGAATGCCCGGCCCATGCCGTCGCAATCGAGGATCGGCAGGCCGCCCAGCGCCGCCGTCACCAGCGGGTTCATGGAATTGGAACCGCCGATTTCCTCGCAGACGATGGCGTCAACTGGCGTGCGGATCAGCTCTTCCATCGCCCGCAGGCAACGCAGGCCTTCACGGCCTTCGCGAATGCGCTCGACGCCGACGACGGGCGCGCCGATACCGCCGATGGACATGCAGAGCGCGTCCGGCTCGATGGCGTCGGTTGCGAGAATCTTCATCTCGTAGCCGGCCTTCATGGCCTCCAGCGCCAGAAGCTTCCCGAGATACGGATTGCCGCCGCCGCCCGTGCCGAGAATGCCTGCGCCGATTTCCAGTGCGTCGAGATCTTCACGCGTCAGCGTCCGCAATGCCGCCTCGTCATATTTCAGCTTGCGTGTCTCAGCCATGATTGGCTCCCATTTCTCCAACAACTTTCACATGAATGCGGGTGGCGTTGCCGGGCAGGTAAGCCAGCGGCATATCCTCGCGCTCGATTACTTCGAGCGTCGCGGCAATCGCGCCGGCGGCAACCGCCTTTTCGCGGGCCTCCGCTTCTGCCTCGGCCAGTGCGCTCTCGCGCGTGCGTCCATCGACGAGTGAGAAGACCCGGTCGGTCTCACCGCTGATCTGCGCAATGGCCGCGCCAACGGCATTGGCCACCGCGAAATTCTCAGGCCGGATAACCTCAAGATCACCGATGCGATCCGGCATCAGGATGGAACCGCCGCCAACGGCGATAACCGGCACTGGTGACGATGAGATGCGGCTGCGCTCCACGCAGGCTTCAAGCATGTCGTTGATCTTGTTGACGGCCGCATCCACGAGCTTTTTGTCGAGGCTGGAAACCAGCTTTTTCTCGCCCACATCCGCCTTGCCGGAGGCAACCGCGATATCGGTCGCTGTCAGGGTCGAGCCACCGAAGCAGAGCGCCTCGCGGCGGACGCGGTAACCGACGGATTTCGGCCCGACGGTCAGGCCGTGATCGCCATTGACCACAAGCGAACCGCCGCCGAGACCGATGGAAAAGACGTCGGGCATGCGGAAATTGGTGCGGACGCCGCCAATATCCACCGTGGTCGAGGCCTGACGCGGGAAACCGTGGGACAGCGAGCCGACGTCCGACGTGGTGCCGCCTACATCCACGACCACGGCATCCTTGAGACCGGTGAGGAAGGCCGCACCGCGCATGGAGTTCGTCGGACCGGAAGCGAAGGTAAGCACGGGGAAACCGCGCACTACATCAGCCGCCATCAGCGTACCGTCGTTCTGGGTGATATAGAACGGGCAGGTGATGCCCGCAGCCTTCAGCGCTTCGCCGAAAGCCGCAACCGTGCGGTCGGCAAGCGACAGCAGGCTGGCATTCATGATTGCCGCACTTTCGCGTGCAAGCAGGCCATGGCGGCCGATATCCTTGGACATCACCACCGGCAGGCCGGGGCAGCGCTCCTGCAGGATTTCCTTCGCCCGAAGTTCCATCGCATCATTGATGCCGCTGAAAACGCAGGTGACGGCAGCGGCCTTCAGGCCCTTGGCGCGAATATCCGCACCGATACGGACGATTTCGTCCTCATCGAGCGGTGAGATTTCACGACCGTCGAATTCGTAACCGCCACGCACCTGATAACCGTGGTTGCCGACGATTTCCTTGAGATCATCCGGCCAGTCGACCATGGGCGGCAGGCCGGCACCGGACGGCAGGCCGAGCCGGATGGCTGCAACCTCGTCCATATGCCGGCGCTCGATCACCGCATTGGTGAAATGTGTGGTGCCGATCATCACGGCACCGATGCGCGCCCTGTCTATGCCCGATGCCTCGATGACCTTTTCCAGGGCTTCGATGACGCCTGACGTCACATCCTCTGTCGTGGAGGCCTTCACCCCCGCCAGAACGGTCTTATCCTGCAACACAACGGCATCGGTATTTGTGCCGCCGACGTCAATTCCAACGCGATACACGTCAGGCTCCTCTTTCATCAATCGGTCGTTTTGACGAGGAAGCGCATGCGCTCTTCCTCGGTCACCGTGGGTTTGAGACGTTCTTCCTCGTCGGTGACGACGGGGATGGCCGCGATCAGGGCGCGGGTATAGGGATGGGCCGGTTCGGCGAAGACCGCCGACGTCACGCCCTCTTCGACAATCTCGCCCCGCAGCATGATGGCGATGCGCGAACAGAAATTGCGCATCAGCGACAGGTCGTGCGAGATCATCAGATAGGTCAGGCCAAGCTCCTCACGCAGCTGCAGCAGAAGGTCGATAACCGTCTTCTGCACGGACACATCGAGTGCGGCCGTTGGCTCATCGAGGATGAGAATTTTCGGCTCGGCCGCCAACGCCCGGGCAATCGCCACACGCTGCTTCTGGCCGCCGGACAGCTCATGCGGATATTTGCCGAGATAGGATTGCGGCAGCCGCACCAGCCCCATCAGTTCCTGCATGCGGTTTTCCCGCGCCTGCCCATCCATGCCGATGGATTTCAGCGGCAGGGCAAGCGTCTGTTTCACCGTGCGCTTCGGATTAAGCGAGGTGCCCGGGTTTTGATAGACGATCTGCGTCAATCGCTTGCCGCGCGCAGGCGCGGGAGCGTCAATGACAAGATTGCCGGAGGTCGGGCGCGAAAGGCCCATGATCATACGGGCGACGGAAGTTTTGCCGGAGCCGGATTCACCGGCCAGGCCGAATACCTCGCCTTCCTTGAGCGTCAGATTCACATCCCGCACGGCGTGATAACCGTTGCGCCGACCATAAATCTTGTTCAGCCCTTCGATGGTGACGATGGGCGAACGCGTGCTCTGCGCCAGATCGGTGACGCGCGGGCCATAAAGCGGAGGCACGGCATCGAGAAGCGAGCGCGTATAATCCTTGGCAGGGCTATGGAGGATTTGCGTGCAGGGTCCGGTCTCGACGATATCGCCGTGATGCATGACCACGACCCGATCCGCCACCTTGCGTACGACGCCGAGATTGTGGGTGATCATCAAGAGCGCCATGTTTTCTTCGGCGACCAGCTGGTTGATGAGATTGAGGATTTCATCCTGCGTCGTCACATCAAGTGCCGTGCCCGGCTCGTCCGCGATCAGGAGCTTCGGCTGATGCAGCAGGGCAAGCCCGATCAACACGCGCTGGCGCATGCCGCCCGAAAGTTCGGACGGATAGGCGTTCATCACCCGCTCGGTGTCGGCAAGCTGCACCCGGCGCAGAACGGCAGCTATGCGGTTGCGACGCTCGGCCTTGGACGAGTTGATTCCATCGCGCTTGTCGGCGAAGCGCATGACATCATCGAGATGTGTGCCGATCTTGAAGACCGGATTGAAGGAGGAGAGTGGGTCCTGCATGATCAGTGAAAAGGCGGTCCCCTTCAGGGCCTCACGCTCCCTGCGTGGCATGGACAGCACATCCCGGCCATCGATGAAGATGGCACCTGATGTGATCGCGGCGTTTTTTGGCAAAGTGCCGATGATAGCCTTGGCCGTGACGGATTTGCCCGACCCGGTTTCGCCGATCAACGCCACGCGTTCGCCGGCGGCAACCGTGAAGGCGACATCGCGCAGCACCTGCCGGGTGCGGCCGTAATTGGTGAAGGTGACGTTGAGGTTTTCGACCTTGAGAAGCGGTTCAGTCATGGCCTTAGCTTTCCACGTCGAACATGTCGCGCAGGCCGTCGCCCAGCAGATTGAAACCCAGCGTCACGTAAAGCACGGCCGCGCCGGGGCAGAGCACTTCCCACCAGAAATCCGGCATGAACTGGCGCCCGTCGGCGACCATCGATCCAAGGTCAGGCGTCGGCGGCTTGACGCCGAAACCCAGGAAGCTCAGCGTCGCTCCGAACAGAATGACGAAGGCGGCATCGAGCGTCGTCTTGACCGAAATGACCGAAACGCAGTTGGGCAGTATTTCGTGGAAGAGGATGTGTAACGGGCCTCCACCGGCAAGACGTGCCGCCTCGATGTAATCTTCCGAAGCGATGGACTTCGATACCGAATAGATCAGCCGCGCATGCCAGGTCCACCACAGCAGCGTGATCGCGATCATGGCGTTCATCAGTGTCGGTTCCAGCAGGTTGGAGACCGCGAGCGCCATGACTAGCGGCGGCATGGCCAGCATCACATTCGTCAGGCCGCTGATGAGTTTTTCGGTCCAGCCGCCGAAATAACCGGCGATCAGGCCAAGCACAGTTCCGACCGGAACGGAAATGCCGAGCACGCCGATGACGAGAAGCAGCGAGACGCGGAGCCCGAAGATGGTGCGGGAAAAGATATCGCGACCGGCCTTGTCGGTGCCGAACCAGTGTTCCAGATCCGGCGGCATATGGCGGGCGCGGAAATCGACAACCGCGCCGATATGTTTCGGATAGGGCGTAAGCCAGGGTGCGAAGACCGCCAGTACCAGCACCGACAGAAGGATCAACGAGCCGATGACCGCCGCCGGATTGCGGCTGAAGCGATACCACATCATGTAACCGGCGCTTAAGCCCCGATCAGTGGGTTCGAGCATTTTCATATCGGCCATCAGCGAGCCTCCTTGCGGCGCAGACGCGGGTCGATGATCGAGATCAGGACATCCACGATCAGGTTCGCAACGATGAAGAACAGACCGGCCACCAGCACCACGGCGGTCACGGCGTTGAGGTCTTTCTGCAGGATGGCGTTGAGCCCGTAGGAAGCAAAACCACCCCAGGCGAAGACCATCTCGATCACGAAGGCATTGCCGATCAGCGACGCGAATTCGAGACCCATGATCGTCAGCGGCGCGATGGAAGAGAGCTTCAGCAGGTAACGGAAGATGATGACCCGCTCCGGCACGCCGAAGCTTTGCAGGGTCAGCACATGGTCCTTGCGCTGGTTCTCGATCATAGAGGAGCGCGTGATGCGGGTGATCTGGCCGATGCCGGCCATGGAAAGCGCAAAGGCCGGAAGCGCGAGATGCTTCAACGCATCGAGCACGACGTCGAAACGTCCGGCCAGCATGCCGTCGACAAGGATGAAACCGGTGGGGCCGCCCTGCCAGCCAAGCGAATGATCGAGCCTGCCGATGATCGGCCAGCCGGAGAGAAAGCGCGCTGCCAGCAATTGCAGCGTGATGGCGAAGAGAAAGCTTGGGATCGTGACCCCGGTAAGCGACAGGATGCGACCGATATGATCCAGCGGCCGGTCGCGATAATGCGCCGTGATGACGCCGAGCGGGATGGCGACGAGGAACATGAAGATGACCGCGACCAGCACCAGCTCGACGGTCGCGGGAACAGTCTGCGCCAGATCGGTTGTAACGGGGCGCTGCGAAACCAGCGAGAAGCCCAGATCACCATGCAATGCATTGCCGATATAATCGAGATATTGAACGGCGAGCGGCTTGTCGAGGCCCATCTGCCCGCGCAACGCATCCACCTGGTCTTGCGTTGCAGCCGGCCCCAGCGCCATGCGGGCGGGATCTCCCGGCACCACGCGGGCCAGCACGAAAATCATGATGGACAGGGCGATCATGACCAGCACGAAGGTGCCGAGCCTGTTCAAAATCGCGACCAGCGGATGTTGCTGCATCGGTGGAACGTTCCTTGTGCATCGGTTGCCTGAGCACAAGTTTTCACCACATGGCCATTCGAACAATCGCTGAAAGGTATAGTTTTTTAAAGAATGAGTATAGGTTTTTTGAAACCGATATCCTATCCCTTTCCCATGATGCTTCTGCCCCGGCCCCACCTCTGCAATCGCATTGCCAGCGAAACCGCGGGCGTGGTGTTTCTGCGCGCACCGGCGGGTGCGGGAAAAAGCGTATTGCTGGAGACGCTGGCAAAGGAGCTCGGAGCTCAGATATGCCGCACGCACCAGCCGCAAAGCGATAACGCGGTCAATGGCAACCTGCTGTGGGACATTCCAGTTTTTGCAAGGGCGGTACGCATGCCAGCCCCCATTCTGGAGTCGGTGCGTTTCGTCGTCATCGCCTGCCGGCCGGACCAGAGGATCAGCGGCATGGCGCGTCACATCCTGCATCACGGCTCGCTCACCATAGGACCGGAAGAACTCGCCTTGCGGCCAGATGAGGCGGACGACCTTCCACCCGGGCAACGACGGCTGGCGCTCGAGGATTACGCGGGATGGCCGGCCTTTCTTTCGCTGGCGCGCCTGCCGGATGACACGTTATGCGCCGACTATCTGCGCGAAAGCTATCTGCCCCATCTCACGCCCGCCCAGACCGTCGAACTTTCCTTCTGGCTCGAAAACCCTTCCGCCGCCCCAGATGCTGACTGGGCCATGCTTCTGCCGCCCTTTCTGACGGGAAAACCCGACAATCACCACACACTGATACGGCTCCTAACGGTCGCGGCAAGAGAACGCCTCGCCACCTTGCAGGCCGGCAGCGCCGTGGTGGAGGTCGCCTCGGCCTTCGAAAAGGCAGGGCATTCGCTCGCAGCCATGGCGATGCTGCTCGATCGCGGTTACGAGACCCATGCCGCGCAAATCCTCGAACGCGCCCATGGGCGGGAACTGATCTACCGAAGCAGCGTCGACAGGTTTCGCGAAATCATCATGCGGTTTTCGCAGGATATGATCACCTCCAATGAAACCGTCCTTTTCGCGGTTACCCGCGCCTTGCTGAAACAGGGCGAATTGCAGCGCGTGCGCCATCTGCTCGGCAAAAGCCTCGGCTCGGATTACCTTGACCCGCTGAAGGTGCTAGCCCGCGGCTCGCGGTTTTCCTTCGCAGCCCGCACCTTCCGGCTGAACCTGATGATCGCCGAGGACCTGACGCCCAATGACGCGGTGATAACGCGGCTTGGCGAGTTCATGGCGGATTACCCCATGGACGATCACGGGAAATGGGCGGCCTATTACAATGCGCTGCTTGAATTCGAAATCCGCCGTCGCAATTTCCGCGAGGCAGAGGCGGCCGCCGCCCGCGCGCTTATCTATCTGCGCAAGATGGGCGGGCAGCCTCTGCTCGAATTCTTCATCCATCTGCACCAGATCGTGCTGCGGCTGATGAGCGGCGATGTGCTTCTGGCGCGCCGGGCGGCGCAGGAGGCGCGCGCACGGCTGGAACAGGTGCCGCATGATGCCATGCAGGAGTTCCGGATGCTGCGACTGGCGGAAGCCTGCCTTGCCTATGAGGCCGGAAAACCGCGCGACCTGCTGCATTTCGTCGAACATGATTTTGATCATTTCGCCGCCGCCGAAATCTGGCCGAGTCTGATGCAGTTTGCACTGCATTACGCCTCGCAGGTGCTGATCGACCATTTTCCGATGACCGTTCGCCCGGGTTTTCTGGACGGACTCTGGATTCATCTGTCGGAGGGGTTGCAGTTTCATGCGATGATGGAGATCAGAACGGCCATCGCCTATCAGAACGCCAACCGTTGGGCAGATGCCGCAGCGACGCTTTCAGCAGTTCGCATGCCCATGGGCCGTAACTGGGTGGAGAGCGCCCACGAAGACCTCTCCCGCCTGACACGTCGTGATGAAATCGCCTATGTCATGGCCTGGCTGCGCGATGCGGTGCATCTGTTCACACCCCGCGCCTATCTCTCCCGGCAAATCGATGCGATGATCGCCAATCCAAAGGTCACCAATCGCGAGAAGGTCGCATTGAGAATCTGGCAGAGCTATGCCGCGCACCAGCGCCGTGACAACGCCGCCGCCCGCGCGCATATACTCACCGCGCTTGAATCGGCGACCCGCCTTGGCTGCAACGGTGTGCTGTCGGAAGAACGCGTCTTCCTTTCGCCGCTTCTCAACAATCGCCGCATCCGCAGTTTCATCGAAACCTCATCCGATGTCCGCACCGCGCTGTCTATTTTCGCCGCCTCGGTGAACTCACCGCAGGCCCGGGCGCTGCATGGCGGCCTTTCTCAACGGGAAGCACAGATGCTGCAGCTATTGGCCAGCGGCATGTCGAACAAGAAGATTGCTCAGACGCTCAACATCTCGGAAGTGACGGTGAAGTTTCACCTTGGCAACCTGTTCCGCAAGCTGGATTGCAAACGCCGCGCGGAGGCGATCCGCGCGGCGAAAGCACTGGGCTGGTTATGAGGCTCAGCGGTTATTCTTCTTGCGCCATTCGGCAAAGGCCGTCTGGTGCTCTTCCTTGGTGCAGGGGTAAAGGCCGATGATCGTCTGGCCGGCCTTGACCTGCTCTACCACGAAATCCTCATAGGCTGTCATTTCAACCGCTTCCGTCGCCACTTCATCGGCAATGCCGGCGGGGATGACGATGACGCAATCGGCGTCACCCACGATGATGTCGCCGGGAAACACCGGTGCATCGCCGCAGCCGATGGGGCCGTTGATCTCGATGGCCTCGTGTTTGGTCAGATTGGTGGGGCTCGAAGGGCGGGTGTGGTAGGCCGGAATGTCCAGTTCGGCAATGGTGGCCGCATCCCGGAAACCGCCATCGGAAACGATGCCCGCACCACCGCGAACCATCAGACGCGTCACCAGAATATCGCCGGCCGAGGCGGCAGAGGCGTCCTTGCGGCTGTCCATGACAAGCACGTGGCCCGGCGGGCAGGTTTCGATGGCAACACGCTGCGGATGGGCGGGATTGCGGAATTCTACGAGCTGGTTGCGATCCTCGCGGGCCGGCATGTAGCGCAGGGTAAAGGCCGGGCCCACCATGTTCTTGCCCTTGTAGCCCAGCGGGCGAACGCCCTGAATGACCTGGTTTCGCAGGCCGCGCTTGTAAAGCGCTGTCGCTAGCGTGGCGACGGAAATCGTCATCAGTTTTTCGCGCGTTTCATTGTTCATGTCTGTTTCCTCGCAATGGCCGGATGGATGTGTTTCAAGTCCTGTGAATGGGCTCGTCGATGAAGACGCCACCCTGATATTTTGCGATCGCTGCCTCGGGGCCGGGGCGCGGGACGTCGCGCTCGATTTCAGCCCGGTAGCGCGCGGCATTGTCGCGCCGCTGCCAGCCGAGAAAATCGACATGGGAATTATCCCACCAGCTGTCGTCATTGGCCGAAACGCCCCAGATCAGCGGGCAGCCGAGTTTTGGCACGCGGAAGGTCGCCTCTATCAGAGAGACGAAGTCACCGTAGCTGAGCCAGGTCGACAACATGCGCCAGTTCGTGGGTTTCTCGTCACAGGAGCCGATACGCACGATAGCCGTCTCCTGTCCGAATTTGGAATGGTAGAGGCTTGCCATGGCCTCGCCAAAAATCTTCGAGACACCGTAAAGGCCATCAGGCAGAAAAGGCGTCTCAGGGCTAAGTTGCTGCCCCTGCGGGTAATAACCGATCGTGTGGTTGCTGGACGCGAACAGGATGCGAGGTTTGCCGTGCGCCCTCGCCGCCTCGTAGAGATTGTAGACACCACGCAGATTGGCAGCCTCGATGGGATCAAACGCCCTTTCTACGGAAACTCCGCCGAGATGGACGATGCCGTCGCAATCCTTGACCAGATCGTAAACTGCCTGCTCATCCTCCAGCGCGCAGTGGACGAACTCTTCATGAGGCGCTGGCGAACCGAGATCAACCACATCAGAAAGACGGATGGTTTCGGCAACATGGCCAAGCCGCCCGCGCAACATGCTGCCCAGCTTGCCGCCGGCACCGGTGATGAGCAATCGCTTCAACATGATGGGCCTCTTAGAAAATATCGGGCTCGCCGGCGGAACGGCCAAAATCCGTCTGCAGGAAGTCGAAGTCGCAACCCTGGTCGGCCTGCGTCACGTGCTTGGAGAAGAGATAGCCGTACCCACGTTCATAACGCGGCGCAGGCGCTTGCCATGCCGCCCGGCGCTGAGCGATTTCCTCTTCGCTGACCAGCATGTCGAGACGACGCTGCGGCAGGTCGAGGCGGACGATATCGCCCGTTTTCAGGAGCGCCAAGGGACCGCCAACGAAGCTTTCCGGTGCGACATGCAGTACGCAGGCACCGTAGGACGTGCCGGACATGCGGGCGTCTGAGATGCGCAGCATATCGCGGTGCCCTTTTTTGATCAGCGCCTTTGGAATGGGCAGCATGCCCCATTCCGGGAAGCCGGGGCCGCCGAGCGGACCGGCATTGCGCAGCACCAGCACATGATCGGGCGTCACATCGAGATTTTCATCGTCGATGGCGGCTTTCATTTCAGGGTAGCTGTCAAACACCAGCGCCGGACCCTGATGTATATGGAGTTTGGGGTCGCAGGCGGCGGGCTTTATGACGGCACCGTCAGGGCAGAGATTGCCGCGCAGCACGGCAAGAGAGCCTTCCGCATAGACGGGATTGTCCAGCGAGCGGATGACGTCGTCGTTGTAGACCTTTGCACCCTCAAGGTTTTCGCCCATGCTGCGGCCAGTCACTGTCAGCACGGAACAGTCGAGACGACTTTCCAGCTGCTTCATCAGCGCCCTCAGGCCACCGGCGTAAAAGAAGTCCTGCATCAGATAGTTCTTGCCGGAGGGGCGGACATTGGCGATGAGCGGTGTAACGCGGCCAAGTTCGTCCAGCTCATCCAGCGTCATCGGCACGCCGGCGCGGCGCGCCATGGCGATGAGGTGGACGACGGCATTGGTGGAACAACCCGTCGCCATGGCGACGATGGCAGCGTTGCGGAAAGCTGCCGCCGTAAGGATGCGGTTCGGTGTCAGGTCTTCCGACACCATCTCGACAATGCGGCGGCCACAGGCTGCAGACATGCGCTGATGTTCGGAATCGACTGCCGGAATGGAGGAGGCACCCGGCAGGGTGATGCCGAGCGCGTCGGCAATGGCCGTCATGGTCGAGGCCGTGCCCATCGTCATGCACACACCGGCAGAACGGGCAATGCCGCCCTGCACGCCACGCCATTCCTCGTCCGTGACATTGCCTGCGCGGCGCTCATCCCAATATTTCCAGGCGTCCGAACCCGAGCCCAGCACCTTACCGGCATAATTTCCGCTCAGCATCGGGCCGGCGGGCAGATAGATCATCGGCACACCGGCCGAGATCGCACCCATGACGAGGCCCGGCGTCGTCTTGTCGCAACCGCCCATCAGCACCACACCATCCAGCGGATGCGAGCGGATCATTTCTTCCGTCTCCATCGCCAGCATGTTCCGGTAAAGCATCGATGTCGGCTTGGTGAAGCTCTCATCCACGGAAAGCGACGGCATTTCGACGGGGAAGCCGCCAGCCTGCAACACGCCGCGTTTCACATCCTGCACGCGCTCTGGAAAGTGCGAATGACAGGTGTTGAGCTCCGACCAGGTGTTGAGGATGCCGATGACGGGTTTGCCGATAAAATCCTCCTCCGCATAGCCCAGCTGCATCATGCGCGAGCGGTGGCCGAAGCTGCGCAGGTCGTCGGGAGCGAACCAGCGGTCGGAGCGGAGTTTTTTATCGGTCATGTCATTGGTCCTACGTTGCGGGTGGTGCCTAAGGCTGTCAGTCCTGCCGGAGCGTCAGCCCGCTCGTCGTGTCGAAAAGGTGGACGTGTTGAAGTGGCGCCGAAAGGCGGATGACTTCGCCCGCCGATGTCGAGGTCTGGCCGGAAAGATGCAACGTTACAGGAGTGCCGTCACCGAGATTACCGTAGAGATAGGACTCCCCGCCCAGCTGTTCCGCCGTGCGCACCGACATGGTCAACGCGCCGCCCTCGCCCGGCTCCACATGGTTCGGGCGGATGCCGAGCGTCACCTTCTGGCCGGGCTTATAGGCAAAGCCGGTCTGTGGCAGCGGGATCAACTCGCCCGTCGCGATTTTAAGCGCAGGTGTCGCGTCCGAAGACACTTCGCCTGCGAAAAAGTTCATTTTCGGAGAGCCGATAAAGCCTGCCACGAAGAGATTGGCCGGGCGGTTGTAAAGGTCGAGCGGCACGTCAAATTGTTCGAGTTTACCAGCCCGCAAAACGGCGATCTTGTCGGCCATGGTCATGGCTTCCACCTGATCATGCGTGACGTAGATCATGGTGTTGCCGAGACGCCGGTGCAGACTGGAAATCTCACCGCGCATGTCGACGCGCAGTTCCGCATCGAGGTTGGAAAGCGGTTCGTCGAAGAGGAACACGCGAGGTTCCCGCACCACGGCGCGGCCGATGGCGACGCGCTGGCGCTGCCCACCCGACAAATCCTTGGGACGACGCTCGAGAAGCTGATCGATCTGCAGCATCTTGGCAACCTGCGCGATCTTCTCGGCGATCTCCTTCTTTGGCGTGCCGATATTCTCAAGCCCGAAAGAGAGGTTTTCGCGCACTGTCATATGCGGATAAAGCGCGTAGGACTGGAACACCATCGCAAGGCCGCGGTCCGCAGCCGGCACCGTATTGACCACATCACCGCCGATGACGATATCGCCGCCGCTCAACTCTTCAAGGCCGGAGATCATGCGCAGCAGGGTGGACTTGCCACAGCCGGAAGGGCCGACGAACACGCAGAATTCGCCGTGCTTGATATCGAGATCAACGCCTTTGATCACATCGAGGGCGCCATATGTTTTTTTGACCTGACGAAGCTCTATACTTGCCATTGTCGTATTTCCTCCCTGAGGATTATTTGCCGCCCGTGGACGCAATGCCGGTGGCGATATATTTTTGCAGGAACATGAAGACCAGCGCGATCGGGGCGAGTGTCAGCACCGTCATGGCCAGAAGATTGCTCCATTCCGTCGTCATCTCGCCCTGGAAGGAGTTAAGTGCCAGCTGCAGGGTGAAGTTGTCGTTGCGGGTCAGCACGATCAGCGGCCAGAGGAAGTCGTTCCAGCGCCACATGATCGCAAGGATCGCGAGAACCGCGAGCGCGGGTGCCGAGAGCGGCAGGATGATGCGCCAGTAGATTTTCCACTCGCTGGCCTTGTCCATGCGCGCCGCATCGAGGATCTCGTCCGGTATCGTCAGCATGTATTGCCGCAGCAGGAAGACGCCCGTGGGTGTCGCCGCACCGGGAATGATGACGCCCCAGAGACTGTTGATCAAACCGAGCTGGCTGGTGATGAGAAACAACGGCACAAGCACGACGGTCTGCGGGATCATAAGCGTACCGACCACCAGCGCCAGCACGGCGCCCCTGCCCTTGAACTGATATTTCGAGAGCGCGAAGGCCGCCATGGAATTGACGATCAGCATGATGATGGTCGAGGTGACCGTGATGAAGGTCGAGTTCCAGAAATAGAGCGGGAAATTGAAGCGCTGGAAAAGCTCGGTGTAGTTTTCCGTCGCGAGCGCCACCTTTTCAGCCGGCTTCAGCTCGTTGAACTGCATCTTCAGCACTTCCGCCGGCTTGGCGGGATCAACCACCTGCGCCACGAGGCCGATACGCCTGATCATGCCGAGCTTGCGGCCATCCTTGTCGACATAGGCCGGCAGCGGATTTGGCTGCCCGTCAACCACCACGGTTTCCTGGCTATAGGGCAGCAGCCGTGGCGGAAAGCGCTGGAGATCGGCTTCCGTCTTGAACGACGAGAGCACCAGCCAAACGACAGGACCGAACATCATCAGCACGGCCACGCCGAGATAGGCGTAGGACAGCCAGTCGGTCCAATGCAGCTTGCCGTTACGGCCGCGGGTACGGGTCAGAAATGCGCCAATCCTAGCCATCGACCTTGCTCCTGTTTGCCCGGAATTGCAGGGCGGTCAGCACCACGAGCACCACGGCGAGCAGCAGCGAAGCGGCAGCCGCAAGTCCGAAATTCCGGGGCGTCCCGGCAAAGCCGGTCTGATAGATGAATTGAATGATGAAGGTCGTCGCCGAACCCGGGCCACCGCCGGTAAAGGCAAAGACTTCATCGAAAGTCTGCACGCCCTTGATGACCGACAGGACGAGAACGACGAGCATGGTGGGCGCAAGCAGCGGCAGGGTGATGCGCCGGAAGATGCGCCATGGGCTTGCCTTGTCCAGCTGCGCCGCCTCGTAGACATCGCGCGGGATCGCCTGAAGGCCGGCGAGGAGAATGAGCGTGTAAAAACCCATATGCGCCCAGACCGACAGGAAGACCGACCAGCCGAAGGCAAGATTGGCCTCGAGCAGCCAGTCCACCGAACCGAGGCCCAGGCCTTCCATCGCCGCATTGAGAACGCCGAAACGCTGGAGTATCCACTTCCAGATCAAGGCCACGACGACAGGCGACAGCAAAACAGGGAAGAAGAACACCGCACGGAAAAAGCCGCGCGCCCGGATATCGCGGTTGAGCACGATGGCCGTGATCAGCGAAAAGCCGACCATGAAACCCACCTGCAGCACGACGAAGAACAGCGTGTTCCAGACGGAACGCCAGAAGAGATCGCGCGCACAGGAATTGGGGTCGAGATAATTCTGACAGGAAAGAAGGACCGAAAAGTTTTCGCCGCCCACCGAAGGGCGCTCGGATAGCAATATGTGTTCGCTGCCGGTCACGGAATAGGCCATGTTCAGCAGGATCGGCAGGAAGGCAAAGACCGCAAAGAGGATCAGGTTGGGCGTCAGAAACACCCACGCAATCCGCCTGTGGCCAAGAACCTTCTGCAGGAAGGAAAAGGGCAGTTCGACAATGCCCATGACGGGCGCAAGAAATTTATACATGAGGGTCCTCCTTCGATCCGGCGCGGCGCGGCATGCGCCGCGCCGGAAGGCGATGGATCACTTCGCCTGTTTCAACGCTTCCTCAAGGTCCGTCTTCGCACGGGCCATGGCCTCATCAACGGTGCTTTCACCGACGATAGCCTGCGTGATGCGCTGGACTGAGATGTTGAACATGGCGCGGTTGTTCTTGTAGCCCTGGTAGGCGTAGGCAATCGGGCTGAGACCTGGGATCTGGTCGAGCCAGGCATTCATGGCCTTCTGCGTCGCAGGCGTCGCACCGGTATAGGTCACGCCCTTGTCAGCCACCGACTTGTTGGCCGGAACGTTGCGGGTGCGCACCGTAAAGTCCAGATAGTTCTCGTCCTGAGCAAGGAAGTTCAGGATGTCGGCAACGATCTTCGGGTTTTTGGTCTGCTTGAAACCGACGATGCCGGTGCCGCCGGGCATGCCGGTGCAGGCTGCGCCACCGCAGGGCTGCGGCACGACTTCCCAGTCAAAGGCATCGCCCACCTGGCTGTCGAAGCGCGCTGTCTGCCAGCTGCCGGAATAATAATAGACCAGCTGGCCGTTGATGAATTCCTGCGCGGCGTCGCGGTAGGTATTGCCGCCCTGTCCGGCCCAGACGTCACGCGCCATGGTGCCGTCCTTGTTCCACTCCACGAACTTCTTCACGAACGTGGTGAAGCCTTCATCGACGAGGATCGGCTTCCCGTCAGCGTCGAAAATCTTCGCGCCGTAAGAAATGGCCGGGCCGGCGATGCGGTGGCCGGAACGGTCGATCGCCATCGGGTAAGGCGTGCCGGTTGCCTTGGCTACGGCATTGGCGGCCTTTGCCCAGTCATCCAGCGTTGCATCCTTGCCGGGAACGGCGACGTTTGCCTGATCGAACAGGGTGCGATTGATGAAGGCGCCGGTGATGGTGAGCTGCGTGTGCATGCCGTAGATGCCCTTGTCGTCAGGGCCGCTGCGGTACCATTTCAGCACGTTGGAGAAATTGTCTTCCCAATATTTCGCGTCCACATAGGGCGTCAGATCGAGATAATAGCGGTTGAGACCGCCAAGATCGGTCACGGTTGCGAAGTCAGGACCGCTGCCGCCGGCGAGCTGCACGGGCAGACCTTCCAGCAGCGCCTTGTAGGGCACGACATCGGTGACGATCTTCACATCGGGATGCTGCTTTTCGTAACGTGCGAGAATATCCTTCAGGATTTCGCAGCCGTTACCGTCATAAGCGCAGGTGAAGCGCACTTCCTGGGCCGCCTGCGCGGCACCGGCAAAGGACGCCGCGCCAATGGCGAGCGCCAATGCCATGCTGTATTTTCTGGTCATCTGGTTTCCTCCCGTTAGATGATTATGCTTTTGCGGATGCGCTCGGAGCCCAGCCCTTGATCCACTCACCTTCGGCGGCGTCGGACAGACGAACCGGCTTTCCTTCCCGGACGGACCGGTAGATGGCTGTCACGAGTTCGATTGACTGCAAGCCGTCATGAACCGTCACTTCCTTGCCGCCGCGTCCTTCCATCGCGTCGGCAATGGCTTCGACAAAACCGGCAAAGCCGTTTTCGCCATCCGCTACGGTCGCCAGAACGGCGTCGATCTGATCCTGTGTCGTCGGGGCGCGGGCGATAAAACGCCAGGTGTCTTCCGCCGGACGATACGGCAAGGTGCCGCTCTCCGCCGTGAAGCCCTCGAAGCAGAAACGAAGGCGCGAGGTGTCTTCGGCCGCGCCGAGCGTGACCGAGCTAGTCGCGAGCGCACCGCTTTTCATGCGGAAGCTGAGTGCTGCGCAATCTTCGGTTTCGATTTTGTTGACCCGCGTATCGGCCATGGCGAAAACTTCCTCGACCGGACCGAGGACGTGGCAGAGAAGATCATGGGCATGAATGGCATGACCGAGGATTGCACCGCCGCATTCACCCTTCCAGGTGCCGCGCCAGGGAATGTCGTAATAGCTCGCGCCACGGTTCCAATGGACTTCCGAGCTCGCGACGAAGGCCTTGCCGGCAAGACCGGCATCGATGAGCGCGCGCATCTGCCGCATCGCCTGTCCGAAGCGGTACTGGAAGACGGGAAACACGCCGCGACCGGTCTTCTTGACGGAGTCGATCAGCGCATTGGCTTCTTCCAGAGAGCGAACCAACGGCTTTTCGCAGACGACGTCCTTGCCCGCCGCATGCGCCTTCAGCGTCACCGGAAAATGCAGGTGCGGCGGCAGGCAGACGTCGATCAGCTGGATGCTCTCATCGGCCAGAACCTCATCGAGATCGGTGGTCAGACGAATGGAGGTATCATCGCCGGCGACGGAGTGGGCGCGCTCCAGATCGAGATCGCAGATCGCCTTGACGACGAAGCGCTTTGGCAGCGCCCGATAACCGGTCAGATGTTGGGCGCCGATGCCGGCGCCGATGATGGCAACACCAATCATTTCGAGGCTCCCTCAGCCTTGGCCTGCGCCTGAAGCGAGAGGTCGCAGACCTTGAAGACGTGTTCCTGCGTCATTGCCGTTTCGGTGCGGTTGCGGATATCGTCGCAGATACGGGCGAAATAGGGCAGGCCAGCACCGGAAGCATCAATATACTCGCAGCGGTCGCCATTCACGAGAACGAGGCGATCAGTGCCTTCGGTGTTGCCGACGTCAACATATTTACGCAGCTCGATGTAACCCTCGGTGCCAAGGATGGTCAGACGGCCGTCACCCCACGTCGGCAACGCATCCGGTGTATACCAGTCGACGCGGATATAGCCGTGACCCTTGTCGCCGCGCAGCACGACCTCGCCGAAATCCTGAAGACCCGGATCGTGCGGGTTGGCGTAATTGGCAACGGTGGCGGACACGATCTCAACCTCGGTCGAGCCGGTGAAGAACATGAACTGGTCGATCTGGTGGCTGGCAATGTCGGTGATGATACCACCGTAGGCTTCGCGCTCGAAGAACCACTTCGGGCGAATCTGGCGGTTCAGGCGGTGCGGGCCGAGGCCGACAGTCTGGATGACGCGGCCGATGGCGCCCTGGGCAACGAGTTCAGCAGCCTTGGTCACGCTTGGCACTTCGAAGCGCTCGGAGAAATCCACGGTCCAGATGCGCTTGGTCTTTGCCACCGTCTGGCGCAGGCGGTCGAGCTGTTCGAATGTGGTGCAACCGGGCTTGTCGGACATGACATCCTTGCCGGCTTCCATGGCGGCAATCGCGAGATCGGCGCGCTTGGAGGGAATATCGGCGATCACGACGAGATCGACGGTGCCGTCAGCCAGCAGCGCCTCTTTCGATGCTGCGCGCGGCACATCCGGGAAGCGCTTGACGAAGCCTTCCACGACATCGGGCTCGCCTTCCGTCCACCAGCCGGCAAATTCGGCGCCGGCATCCAGCAGGTTCTGGGCCATGCCGAAAATGTGCCGGTGCTCAATCCCGAGAGCGACGAACTTGATTGCTTTACTCATCCTGCAGTTCCACTTCCTTGCCGGTGTCGGCCGAGTTGATGATCGCGTCGATCAATCTGTGAGACAAAAGAGCCGCTTCACCGGTGACGACCGGCGCGCGTCCTGAAGAGATGGCGTCTGCGAAATCATCGAAGACGCCCTGATGCCATCCATGCGTGAAAGCCATGGGGTCGGCGCCGCCGCCCGTGCCAGCGGCCGCGCCGCCAAAAGTCTCCTGCCGGCCATCGCGCCAGTCGAGATGCAACAGACCCGAAGCGAGCCGCAGGCTGGCATTGTCGAAGTGCAGCAGGATCGATTCCGCAGCGCCGGGGAAACTTGCGGTGCTTGCCACCAGCGAGCCAACGGCACCGTTCTTGAAGCGCAGTCCGGCAGAAACATAATCTTCGGTTTCCATGCGATGGAACCGCGTCGTCGCAGCCATGGCCTGAACACGGGCCACTGGCCCCGTCAGGCTCAATGCCAGATCGATCGTATGAATTGCCTGGGAGATCAGAACGCCGCCGCCATCGCGCGCCAGCGTGCCGCGACCCGGTTCGTCGTAATAGGATTGCGCCCGCCACCAGGGCACGGAGATTTCGCAGAGGCCTAGTGCGCCGAGCGTGCCGCCATCAACGAGCTCACGGGCTTTTTGCGATGCAGCCCGCATGCGGTGCTGGAAGATGATGCCGAGAGTAACACCTGCCTCGCGACAAAGGGCAACAAGACCGTCTGCTTCCTGCGTATTGCGAGCGACGGGCTTCTCCATCAGGATGTGCTTGCCGGCTTTCGCCAGTTTCCCGACGATATCAATACGGGCATTTGGCGGTGTTGCGATGATGGCGAAATCGACATCCGTATCGCGCGCCGCCTCCTCGACTGAGGAATAAACCGCAACTTCATATCCGGTGTTTTTCGAGGCTTCGGCGGCCAGCGCCTTGGCGCGGCCGGAGCCACCATCGACTACGCCTTTCAGGCGAATTTTTTCAGGGCTTGCCGCGCAGGCAAGCACATGCGTCTTCGCTACCATTCCGGCACCAACGATGACGCAGGTCTTGATATTTTGCATTTCGGGAGCCTCCTTCCCAATGCGCAATCATTTGCATACCGGTATGCCGGTTGTCAACAGACTTGTGTTCCGGTATACCGGTTATGAGAACGCTGGAGGGTATATGCCGAAAATTCCCGTGACAGGCGGCACCGTGCCGACAATGGAGCGACTGGACCTTAACCGTCCGGTCGTGGACCAGATTTATTCCGCGCTGAAATCCGCCATCCTTTCGCGGGAGCTTTTTCCCGGTCAGGCAGTCTCGGAAAACGAAATCGGACAGTCGTTCAATTCCAGCCGAACCCCGGTGCGGGAGGCGCTGAGCCGTCTGCGCGACGATGGTTTGATCGTGACGCTGCCAAGCCGCGGCACCTATGTTTCGAGATTATCGGAAAAGAACATCCGCAGCGCGCAATTCATCCGCGAGGCACTTGAGGTGGCGGCAGTGTGCAGGCTGTGCCAGATCGGCCTGACAGCGGAAGCGGAACAGGAGATCGAACACGCCCTGAACGGCCAGCGGGCAGCAATGCGCAATGGAGACAGAAAGGCTTTCCGCGTTCATGACGACCAATTCCACAGCGCGCTTGCCGCCGCGACGGGGCTTGAAAGACTGGAATCCCTGCTGATCCGCGAGAAGGCGGGGCTGGATCGACTGCGCGCACTCGCCATAACCGACGAAGCGCATATGGCACGCCTGCTTTCCGAACATGAGGCGGTATATGACGCAATCAGGGCAGGAGACGAAGCCCGCGCGACCGATAATTTGCGCAAACATCTGAGACGTGTCCTCGGCATTCTTTCGCAAGTCTTCGAGAACCACCAGGACTATTTCGAGTAATTCTGCGGCATCTTTTTCAACGGTTCGAACATCATGAATACGGCAAATCCCGGACAAGCGCTTGCCATGTCGCAAACGAAACTTCTGTGCGACACGATGAGTACATTGGCGGAATCCCCTGTCTGGGACGAGCGGCGACAGGTGCTTTTCTGGTGCGATATTCTCGGAAAGACCGTGCGGTGCGCAGGTCTTGAGCCCGGCGTCTATCAAGAATGGCCGTTCCCCAGGACAGTTTCAAGTCTCGGCCTTTGCCAGAACGGCGAACTCATCGTCACTTGTGGCATGGACATCATCATCCTCGATCCGGACAGCGGCAAAACGCGTCTCCTCCATTCCATTCCGGCACCCGAAGGCATCCCGTGCCGGCTGAATGACGGACGGATCGGCCCCGACCGCGCTTTCTGGGTGGGAACAATGCACAATGTGCCGCTTTCGGACATGGAGCCCCATGGCGAGCTTTGGCGGATCACCGAAAAAAGCGCCGAGCGCATGCAGACCGGGCTGACATGCCCGAACGGCCTCGCTTTTTCTGCCGACGGATCGATCATGTGGCAAAGCGATTCCGTCCAGAAATGGATACGCCGGCGAAAATTCGACCGCCTGAACGGCACCTTCGATGAGGGTGTACAGGTGGCCCGGATGACCGAAGAAACAGGAAGACCCGATGGCGGCTGTCTCGATAGCAACGGCAACTATTACAGCGCGGGCGTTTCCGCTGGCGTGTTGAACATTTTCTCGCCCGATGGCAAGCTGACGAACGCGATTGCGGCTCCTGTCCCTCACCCCACGATGCCCTGCTTCGGAGGGCCTGATTTCAGCATCCTTTTCCTGACATCACACTGCCACAACATGTCCGAAGACCGGCTTGAGAAAGCGCCATTTTCGGGCGGCGTCTGGGCTATCCCGACGCAAACGAGAGGGTTCGCCGGCTTCCGTTTTGGCGAAGGTGGATAACGCCCTCAGGTCGGGTTCGAAATCCTAGTCCTCCCGGAAGGCGCGGCTGATCTGGTCCGTCAGCGGTTTGGCGATGTAGGACAGTGCCGTTCTTTCGCTGGTCTGGATAAAGGCCTCGGCGGGCATGCCCGGCACCAGCGGCGCATTGTTCAGCTTCTTCCGCTCGGTAACCGGGACGGAAATCCGTGCCAGATAATAGGAGAGCCCGGTGCGCTGATCTGTCGTGATATCCGCCGCAATGCGGCTGACATGACCTTCCAGCTCCGGCGTGACACGCTGATTGAAGGCGGTCATGCGCAGCATGGCCTTTTGCCCCACCTGAAGCTGGTCGATATCTTTCGGCAGGATCTGCACCTCGAGCGCAAGGTCATCTCCGTCAGGTACGATCAGCATGATCGGATCGGCCGGCGTTACAACGCCCCCTACCGTATGCACAGCCATTTCATGCACCGTGCCGGATTGCGGCGCGACGATATCAATGCGTTTCAATTGATCTTCGGCGGCAACCTTGCGCTCGACGAATTCGCCCATCTGGGCCTGTATTTCGCGCAGTTCCCTCCCGACCTCGGTCCGCAATTCCTGATCGATCTGAAGGATTTGCAGCTTGGTTTCGGTGATGCGCCCCGCAGTCTGTGCCTGATAGGCGATTTTTTCGCCGCGCTCCCCGCCGAATGTCGCGGCCTGAGTCTGCAGGCTGTTCAGCCGCTGCACGGAGACGACACCCTGTTCGCGCAGGGATTTCTGCGAGGCAATTTCAGCCTGCAACACCGCAAGCCCGTTATCATAGGCCACTTCCTGCGCCTTCAGACCTTCGATCTCATGTTCGAACTGGGTGATGCGCTCGGATAGCTGCGCTTTCCTGCCCTCTCGATAGGACTTGCGGAATTCGAACAGCTTCGTTTCACTGCGCATGGCAGAAGCGACATTCGGGTCATCCATGCGCGCGATCAGAGTCCGCGGAAAGGCGAGTTCAGGCAAATCGTCCCGCTCGGCTTCCAGTCGGGCCATCCGTGCAGTCAGTTCGTCCAGGCGCTTGGTCACGATGGCGAGATTGGCACGGGTCTGCGTCGCATCGAGACGCATGACCACATCGCCGGCCTTCACCCTCTCGCCTTCATTCACAAGAATTTCACCGACGACACCGCCGCTCGGATGCTGGACCTTTTTCGTGTACGAATCCACAACCAGATGACCGGAGGCGACGACTGCACCGGCAAGACGGGTCGTCGCGGCCCAGCCCCCGACACCGGCCAGAAGCGCAATGCTTGCGGCGAGTCCCGCAAAGAGATGCTTGCGGATGGAGCGGGAAACGCTGCTGCGCTGATCAATCTTTGACATCCATCTCTCCCTTCCGGCTGTTTTCTTCACGGCCGTCTTCCAGCCCGGCGGGTCGGGCCTGGGTATTGGCCACGACGCGCAGCGGTGAGACCGTTTGCGCGGATGCGGTGAAACCTTTGCCGCCCTGCCCCTGCGGAATACGCAGCACCTTGGACAGCACCTCGTCGCGCGGGCCGAAGGCCTTCATCCTTCCCTCTTCCATCATCAGGATGAAATCCACCGCACCGATGGCACTTGGCCGATGGGCGACGACAACGGCAATACCACCGCGCGCCTTGACGGAGGCAATCGACCGGACCACTGCCGCCTCGCCTTCCGCGTCAAGATTGGCGTTGGGTTCATCCAGCACCACGATAAAGGGATTGCCATAAAGAGCGCGGGCCATACCGATGCGCTGGCGCTGCCCGGCTGAGAGAGCTGAACCCGCCTCGCCTATATCGCTGTCATACCCCTTTTCGAAACGCAGGATCAGCTCATGTGCGCCGGCAGCCCTAGCTGCAGCGATGATGGCTTCGGGATCTGGGTTGTCCGCGAAACGGGCGATATTCTCCCCGATGGTGCCTTCAAAAAGTTCCACGCCCTGCGGCAGATAACCGATGTGGCGGCCAAGCGCTTCCCGGTCCCACTGATCGAAGCTTGCGCCATCGAGCCGCACCTTGCCGGCGGCAGGCATCCACGCGCCGGTGAGAATGCGCGATAGCGTCGATTTGCCCGAACCTGACGGACCGATGATGCCGAGCGCGTTTCCCGCTGTCACGACGAAACCGAGCCCAGCAACGATGGGCTTTTTTCCGCCCGGCGGAACGATGGTGACATTCTCGACCCGTAATTCCTTCTCTGGCTTCGGCAGGGCCATGGCAGCGGCATCGGCCGGCATTTGCGAAAAAAGCTCTCTCAGCCGTGCCCAGCTCTGCCGGGCCGCCGCGAAGGACCTCCAGTTGGAAATGGCGAGATCGACAGGCGCCAGTGCCCGGCCCATCATGATCGAACTGGCGATCATCACGCCGCCGGAGGCTTCCTGCTCGATGACGAGCCAAGCGCCGACAGCAAGAATTGCCGATTGTAGAACGGCCCGAAGCGATTTTGCGATATTGCCGAGGCCGCCTGCCACATCGCCCGCCCTGCGATTGGCGGCGAGATAGGCCTCGTTGGAATTTTGCCAGCGTTTACCGAGCCGGCCACCAAGCCCCATGGCCTGCACCACCTCTGCGTTGCGGCGGGAGGCCTCCAGCTGCCGGTTGCGGACCATGTTTTCCACCATGGTGTCGCGGATTGGTTTTTGAGAAAAGATATTGGTGAAAATTGTGAGCGAGACCAGCAGCACAGCGCCGCCAAGCGCCGTTGCACCGATCCAGAAATGGAACAGGAAACATATGCCGAGATAAAGCGGCATCCACGGCAGGTCGAAAAAGGCAGTCGGACCCGTGCCGGATAAAAAGCCGCGTACATTGTCGAGATCACGCAGCGGCTGAAGGCCGTCACCCGGCATGCGGTTGACGAGCGGCAGGCGCACCACGGCGTCATGCACTCTGCGGCAGTAGCGCAAGTCGAAGTCTTCGCCGATACGGATCAGGACACGGGCACGGATGATATCGAGCAGGCACTGGAAACCATAAAGCCCGAGAGCAAGAAGTGCGAGCCCGACCAGGGTCGGCAGACTGCCGCTTGCCAGTACCCGGTCATAGATCTGCAACATGAAAAGCGGCGACGTCAGCGCCAATATGTTGACGACACCGCTGACGAGCGTGAGGCCGAAAAACGTAGTCTTGAGGGGCAAAACGACCGCCGCAGTGAGGGACTGCGGCGGTGTCTGCTGCTGGTTTTGAAAGCCCACAGCCGGTTTTTCCTTTACGCAGCAAGCGCCGATGCGCTGGCGAAAATGAAGTCCGATGCGTCGAGTACATTGACATCGACGCCGTTCAGCGTGACGGAGACGGACGTGTCTGTGGCCAAGAGGATAACGGCATTTCCATTATCATCATACCACAACAAATCGTCCACCGATGTTGCGCCCCAGGCGGATACATCGAGCTTGTCCGTACCATCCTCATCATCGAGAATTAGTGCGCCGACGCGGGCCATGGCCCGAGTTATCAGGGAACCCGGCAATTTTTGCAGCCGGATTCTTCCATCGTCAGATTGCCCCGTCGACGATGACCATCGGCCTGCCCTGCGAGCAGGGTTCGATACGTGCATCGATGCGATAGATTTCGCGCAGCATGTCGGATGTTATCACCGCTTCCGTGCTGCCGCTCACCACCATTTCGCCCTGTGCGATCACCATCGTCTTCTCGCAATAGCGCAGCGCGTGGTTGAGATCATGCAGAGCAATCAGAACGATCATGCCTGTCTTCTGCGCCAGTTCGGTGACGAAGCCCAGAACCTCGATCTGCCGGTGGAGATCGAGTGCGGAAGTCGGCTCATCCATCAGCAGCACCTCCGGCTTGCGGGCAAGCGCCTGTGCCAGCGAGACCAGCTGGCGCTGGCCGCCTGACAATTCGCCAAGCCCGCGGAAGGCAAGGTCATGGATTTTCAGCGCCTTGAGAATGGCGTCGATCTCGAACAGCTCATGATCCTGAACGCGCCAGCCGCCGCCCTGCTTGGCGGAAAGCAGAACGGATTCATAGACCGTCAGTACCGCGTTTGCGCCGGTGTCCTGCGGCATGTAGCAGATGGCGCGGTCTCCACGGGCGGTATCGGAAAGTTCCACCAGCCCGGGACCGGAGATCAGGCTGGCGATGCGCTTAAAAAGCGTCGACTTGCCGGCGGCATTCGGGCCGATCACCGCCGTCACGCTACCGCTTTCGAGCGTATCGATGCCCACCTTGGAGAGAACCGTGGTGCGCCCATAGGCGGCGCCAACATCCTTCAATGCGAGGGCTACCATGCGCGTCTCCTGTTACCGAAAATAAGCGCGAAAAAGAAAGGTACGCCCACCAGCGCCGTGATGACGCCGATCGGCAGAACAGCGCCGGGAATGAGTATCTTGCTGATGACCGAGGTTGCAGACAACAGTAATGCTCCGCAGATCACCGAACCCGGCAGGAAGAAGCGCTGATCTTCACCCACCAGCATGCGGGCGATGTGCGGCCCCACCAGCCCGACAAAACCGATTGTGCCGACGAAAGAAACCGGAATGGCGGCCAGCAGGCTGACCGTCAGCATCGTCTGCAGCCGCAGACGGCGCACATTGATGCCCATGCTGGCCGCCTTGTCATCGCCAAGCCTGAGCGCCGTCAGCGCCCAGGCATTGCGCATGAACATCGGCACGGTAACGAGAAGAATGGCGGCGGTGACATAGACCTTGTCCCAGGTCGCCTTCGTCAGGCTGCCCATGGTCCAGAAGACGACGGCGGCAAGCGCCTGTTCGGAAGCGAGGTATTCGAGCAGCGACAGCGCCGCATTGAAGGTAAAGACCAGTGCGATGCCAAGCAGCACGATCGTTTCAACCGTCACACCGCGAAGGGTCGACGCGAAATGGATGAAAAGGGCCGCAACCATTGCCATGATGAAGGCATTGATCGGCACCATGTAGTGCACGGCGCCCGGAAAGATCGCCACCCCGCCGACGAGCGCCAGCGCCGCACCGAAGCTTGCGGCGGCCGAGATGCCGAGCGTGAACGGACTGGCGAGCGGGTTCGACAGGATGGTCTGCATCTGAGCGCCCGCCACCGAAAGCGACGCGCCGACGGTGACGGCCATCAGCGCGATCGGCATGCGGATGTCCCAGATGACCACACGCAGCTGGTTTCCCACCGCGGCCGGATCGGCGATGGTCGCAAGCACTTCGGAGAGGGTGTAGCGAGCCGGACCGAGCGCCATGTCTGCGGCCATGCTGAAACACAGGGCGATGAAAAGCCCGAAGAGGATGACGATCCTGCGCGCGGCAAGGGCGCGATATTGATCGCGCCCGCTGACGCCAACGGCGCTTTCATTCAGCGAACTCATTGGTTCAAACCTTTTTCGAGCGAGGCGAAATAGCCGGGCTTGTAGGTGACGGGAAGGAATTTCCGGTGAAACTCCTCGAAATTCTTTTCCGGATCGAGATCGGCGAAGAGGTCCGGGTGAAACCACTTGGCGAATTGCTGGATCGGGAAAAACTCGTAAGGCGCGCCATAGAACTGGTGCCAGACGGCGTGCACGTTGCCTTGCTTGACGGCCGTCAGTTCCGGAAACGGCGTGCGCTTCATCAGGTTGGCCAGCCGCTCACGGGAAAGAGCCATATCCGCACCGCGTCCTACGGGAACGAACTGATTGATGTCGGATTCAGCCGCCCAGTTCGAACCTGTGACAATCACGTGCTCGGGATCGGCAACGACGAGTTGTTCGGGATTGAGGTCGCCAAAGGTCGTCTTGATGATGCCATCGGCAATATTGCGACCACCGGCGAGATCGACCATGGCACCGAAATTGGCCGGGCCAAAAGTGCGGCAGCAGTTGTTTTCACCAGAAATGCCGGGCGAACGCTCAATGAAGACGTTAGGGCGCTTCAAGTCCTTGACGCTGGCGAGCCGGTCGGTCACACGCGCGATTTCGGCACGGCGATAGGCGATGAAGTCCTTCGCGCGCTCTTCGGCGCCGAAGAGTTTGCCGAGGATTTCGACCGAGGCTTCACTGTTCTTTTCGGGATCGATGCGAAAATCGAGATAGACGACCTTGATACCCGCAGCTTCGGCTTTTTCTTCGAAACCGCTTTCCTTGGCTGATTTCTCCGCTTCGAGATTGAGTGTGATGACATCAGGCGAAAGCGTGATGGCCGACTCGAGGCTGAAATCCCCCTGTGGCACGTAACCGAAGCGCGGCAGTTTCTCGATCTCGGGGAAACGCTCGACGTAGGCGGCGTAGCTGTCCGGGTCCTTCTTGAGCAGGTCGTCACGCCAGCCAACAATAGTATCGAAAGTCTGGTCGCCCTTTAGCGCCGCGATGACGTGAACCTGGCGCGCCTCGCCAACGATGACACGCTTCGCCGGCAGGTCCAGCTCGATCTTGCGTCCGGTGACATCGATGATCTCCCCGGCATGAGCCGCGACGGCGAGAAGGGAGAAGGCCAGCATCGCAAGATGCCTGAGGGCGTTGAGCCGCATGAGAAGGTCCTCATCAAGTTCAAAACAAAACGATGAAGCCGCGTGGCTGCGGCTTCATCCATCGAGTGGACCGGCGCTCCTCCTTCACCGTCCCTGTCTTATTTCGCATCCTTCAGCGAAACGAAGTAGCCGGGCTTGTATTCAAGCGGCAGGAAGCGGGCGTGAAGTTCCTTGAACGTGGCTTCGGGATCTAGATCCTTGAAGAGATCAGGGTGCAGCCACTTGGCGATTTCCTGAATAGCCACGAACTGATAGGGATTGTTATAGAACTGGTGCCAGATGGCGTGGACATTGCCATCCTTCACGGCCTGGACGCCTGTGAAAGCCGGGCGTTTGGTCAGGTTTTCCAGCTTGCGACGGGCCTCCTTCACATCCGCGCCGTAACCGACGCCGACCCAGTTGCCGCCGGGAACATAACCGTTCCAGTTGCCGCCGGTGATGATGATCTGCTCCGGGTTGGAAGCGATGATCTGCTCAGGATTGACGGTGCCGAAGGTGCCCGGAATAATATCCTTGGCCATGTTGACGCCGCCCGCCAGCTCCACCATCTTGCCAAAATTCTCGTTGCCGAAAGACATGCAGCAATCGTCGGAGTAACCGCCGGCACGCTCCATGAACACTACAGGTTTCTTTGGATTTGCCTTTTCAAGCGTGTCCGTTACCTTCGCGATGGATTCCGCCCGGAACGTGATGAAGTCTTCCGCGATTTTTTCCTTGCCGATCAGCTTGCCCATCAGACGCATGCTCGGCTCGGTGTTTTCCATCGGCTTTTCGCGGAAGTCGACATAGACCAGCGGAATGCCGACCTTTGCGAGCTTTTCGATGTAACCTGCCTCTTCGGTCGCCGTCTTCGCGTCGATGTTCATCAGAATGACGTCGGGCTTCAGGGCAACGGCCTGCTCGACATCGAAGGTGCCATCCTTCATGCCGCCGAAAGTCGGCAGCTTGGCGATATCGGGGTATTTGGCGAGATAGGCGTCGTAGGTTTCCGGATCGGCCTTCGACAGATCGTCACGCCAGCCGACCACGTGCTGGAAAGGGTTTTCCTTGTCGAGCGCCGCCAGGAAGTAAATTTGCCGGCCTTCGCCGAGAATGACGTGCGAAACGGGAACGTTGACTTCGACATCCCGGCCGGTCACATCCTTGACGGTGACCTTTTCGGCCAATGCCGGCCATGCGGCAGATACGAGAAGGCCAAGGGCAAATGCCGCAGATTTGGCTGAGATGCGCATCGGATATTGCTCTCCAGTGTTAACTGGCGCGGCTGTATTATTTTCTGACTGTACTAGTCAACATTTATGTTTTAGAGCCATTCTTAACTGACCGGTACATGAGCTGAAGACCAATGATCGACACCATAGAATATGGCAAAAACGACAGCCTGAGAGACGAAATCAAAGCCTACTGGTCCGGCCGCGCCGCGACTTTCGACCTCTCCCCCGGCCATGAAATTTTCTCCGAAGAGGAGCGAGAGGCGTGGCACGCGCTGATCTTGAAACATCTTGGTCCGGGTGAGGGGCGCAGCGCGCTCGATCTTGCCAGCGGCACCGGCGTCATCTCTCACCTCATGGACGATCTGGGATTTCAGGTTACCGGCATGGACTGGTCCGAAACAATGCTGGCGCTTGCCCGTGAAAAAGCAAAAAGCCGTGGGCGTAGCATCCGTTTCTTCGTCGGCGATGCCGAAAACACGATGGAGCCGGATGAGAGCGCCGATGTCATCATCACCCGCCATCTGGTCTGGACGCTGGTCGATCCACGGGCAAGTTTCGCGGAGTGGTTCCGAGTGCTGAAACCGGGTGGACGCCTGCTGATCGTGGATGGCGATTTCGTCAATACTAGCTGGCGCGAAAAACTGGTAAAGAAACTTGCGGCAGGTCTCGAAGGCTTGGGATTGGTCAAACAGGATCAGCCGCACAAGCCAGCGGATCCGGAAAATACCTTCACCAGCATCCTGTCGCGTGTCTATTTTTCAAACGGTGCGAGAGCCGGCGAAGTTGCAGCGCTTCTGCGACAGACGGGTTTCGAACCTGTTGCAATCGATCAGGAACTCCAGGCCATTCACCGCGCCCAGGCGAAAAATTTCAGCCTGCTGAAAGGTATACTCCGGGGACTGCAGCATCGTTATGCAGTCTGCGCGGTGAAGCCGGGCATCACAGGCAAAACCTGAGGCTCCGTATGTGTCCTCAGGCCAGATTGTGAGATCCAGAGCGTCAAGTCCCTGACCGTAGAAGACTGTCTTCTGATGACCAATGCGCAACGGTGACTGGGGGGCGGATCCCCTGCCCTGTTGCACGGACCGACCGGCACCTCATTTTTCCGCGCGCTCAAAAAGTTCCTCGAAGCGCGGTTTTGCCCGAGCTGGCATATCGACCGTCCGGTAGCTCTGCGGCAGGGTCGCATCGCCGACCTTGATCAGCATGACCATGCCCATGCCATAATGCGGTGAGCATTTGATACCGTAGAAACCCGGCTTGTCGAAACCGGTCTCGAATTCATCATTGATCCGGCTTTTGAAACCTTCCACACCTTCGGGAACCATCCCCTCAACGGTCGCGGCATTGTGACTCTTGTGGGTCGGCACGAAGCGGACGCGATCACCGGCGGTGATCTCCAGAAAATCGGGCTCGAACACCATTGGGCCCTTCTCGCCCCTGTTCAGCATTTTCACCTCGAAGGTTTCTGCCGAGGCATGTACGGATAAACCCGACCCCATGAGCACGGCAACGCCTGCAACTCTTGCAAGCCTCAGCAATTTCATCATGCCATGACCTTTCTTGCATGATCGGCCCGTCCGTGGGCCGGCAGAAAACGAATGTGCGAAAAGCCGCTTCCATCAACCGTCACAACGCATTCCACTCCGAAGACGGACGCTATCGTTGCCGGCGTCAGGACTTCGCGCGGCGCGCCGATGGCGATCATCTCACCGCGATGCATAATGGCGACGCGGTCGCAAAACATGGCGGCGTGATTGAGATCATGAAGGGCCGCCACAACGGTCAATCCCTGCCGGCGCACCAGATCGAGCAAGCCGATCTGGTGGCCGATGTCGAGGTGATTGGTAGGCTCGTCCAGCAGCAGAATATTGGGCTCCTGCGCCAATGCGCGGGCGATATGCAGTCGCTGGCGCTCACCACCGGAAAGGTGGTGCCAGCTGCGCTCCGCCTTGTCGGCCATGTCGACATTATCGAGCGCGGCCTCGACGATCGCGTCGTCATGCGCAGACCACGCCGAAAGTGGACCGAGATAGGGCGTGCGCCCCAATTCCACCGCCTGTCGTGCCGTGATGCGCTCGGTGGTTTCGGCCTGCTGCTCCACAAAAGCCAGCCGGCGAGCGAGTTCACGCCGTCCGAGGGAGGCGAGCGGATCGCCGCCGAGCATGACGTGACCGTGGCGCGGCTTGCGGATGCCGGCCAGCATGGAGAGCAGCGTGCTTTTACCGGACCCATTCGGGCCGATTATGCCGAGAAACTCTCCGGAGCCGACATCGAGCGAGACACCGCGTACGATGTCGATATTGCCTGCGCGAAATTTCAGGTCATGAGCGGATAGCTTCACGAACGTCCCCTCTTCTGTCCGAGGATGAAGGCGAAGGCGGGCGCGCCGACGAGCGCGGTGATAACGCCGATGGGCAGCACCTGCCCGGGAATGACAATGCGGGAGAGAATATCGGCGATGATCATGAATACTGCACCGGTCAATGCTGTCACCGGCAGCAGCAGCCCATGGCGGACGCCGACGAAGATGCGTGCCGCGTGGGGAATGACGAGGCCGACAAAGCCGATGGACCCGACCAGCGAGACCATCACCGCCGTCATGATCGCCGAAACCGAGATCAGTAATGCATAGGTCCGCCGCACCGGAATGCCGAGCGAGGCAGCCGCCTGCCCGCCGAAGGCGAAAGCATCAAGCGCCCGGGCGTGCCAGAGGCAAACCGCAAGACCGGCAACACTGACCGGCAGGGCCAGCCACACATCCGGCCAGCGCACACCCGAGAGGTTCCCCAGCAGCCAGAACATGATACCGCGCGCCTGTTCGGCATTGGCGGATTTGGTGACGATAAAGGACGTCATGGCATTGAACAGTTGCGAACCAGCCACCCCGGCCAGGATGATGGCACTGTTGCCGTGCCCTGCACGCACCGCCAGAAGACTGACAAGCGAGAATGCGACGAAGGCACCGATCAGTGCCCCCGCCGGCATTGTCAGAAAGCCCGCCCCAAAGCCGAGAAGGGCCACGCCCACCGCTCCGGTGGAGGCGCCCGCGGAAATACCGAGGATATAGGGGTCGGCAAGCGGGTTGCGCAGCAGCGATTGCAGAACCGCGCCGGCAAGCGCCAGTGAAGCCCCGCAGCAGGCGGCCACGACGGCGCGGCTGAGACGATAGCTCCACACAATTCCCTCATCCAGCGGTTCCAGCGGATAACCGGCGTCAAACACCCGGTTGGCGATGGTTTTCGCCACCACATCGAATGGAATGGCGGTTTCGCCGATGGCCGCCCCGGCCATCAGCGCGCCTAGCAGCAGGGCGAGCGCGGCAAAAACCAGCCCTCCTCTGCCGAGATGGATTGAAAACCCGCTCACTTGGCGAGACCGGCAGCCGAAATTGCCTCAGCCAGCGTTTCAATGCCTTCGATCGTCCGGATGGTCGGGTTCATCGCCTGAGCATCCATCTCGAAGACGTGACCTTCCTTCACAGCTGGCATGATGCTGGCCACGGGATCGGTGGCGAGGAATTTCTGCTTGACGGCGATGTCGTCAGCCGGGAAACGGCGGCGGTCCATCTTTCCGGCCACAATCACCGAAGGATTGGTCTTGGCGATGGTTTCCCAACCGACCGTTGGCCATTCTTCGTCGCTCTCGATCACATTCTTCAGGCCGAGCGCCGACATGATGTAGCCGGGCGCGCCATTGCGGCCCGCCACATAGGGATCGATATCCAGTTCCGCGCTGGAGAACCAGAACACGGCGGAAAGCTTGCCGTTTGCGGAAGCAATCTTCGCGCGGGCAGCATCTTCCCGTTTTTTGAGATCATTGACCACTTCTTCGCCGCGATCCTGGACGTTGAAAATCTGCGCGAGGTCGCGGATTTCCTGATAGATCAAATCCATTGTGAAGCCGGTCTTGCGCACGCCGTCGCCGCCCCCGGAATTGTCCTTGCCCACGCAATCTGCCGGCGAGGTGTAAACAGGAATGCCGAGTTCGGCGAATTGCGCTGGCGTACCGACAACGCCCTCGGGGCCGATCTGCCACTGGAACTGCGTTGTGACGAGGTCCGGCCTCTTTCCGACGACGGCCTCGAAGCTTGGATCATTGTCGGCCAGACGCTCCACCCTGGAATTGGCCTGCTCATAGCCCGCAAGGACCGGGCCGATCCACAGGGCCGTGCCAACGACCTTGTCGGCCAGCCCGAGCAGATAAAGAACCTCAGTCGTGCTCTGGCCGACGGAGACGGCGCGGGCGGGCGGCTGCTTGAAGGTGATGTCGTGACCGCAGCTTTTGATTGTCAAAGGATATACCGTTTCCGCAGCATTGGCGGTGGCGGCGGGCAGAACTGCAAGCGCAGCAGCGAGAAAGCCGGCGCGGACCGGCAGGCGTCCAGAATGAAACATGTGTTCTCCAATCGAAATGAAATCGCTTGTTCCAGAGCAGCGGCGTCAGAACGCGCAGCAACCACGGAACGTCTTGTACGGAGAACGGTAACAGGACGCAAACCAAATGTTATGAAATAACATTACAATCTCCTCTTCCGGGCTTCCCCGCCCGTAACGATGGTTTATATTTTGACGGCAGGTCTCCTGACTCACGGATTTGCGCCTTTCATCTGCCTTCCCGCATTCCGGAGAATGCAGTGGCATGACGCCATCGGCGTCACGAGGATGAGCGGCGATCCGCTTACAGTTGCGGGGGCAGCCACGGCATTGGGCGATAATCATCACCCGCACCGTGTTCCCTATTAATCCCTTCGCCTTTCGGCTGCAGGAACCGTCGCTTTCTCACATAAGGGTCAAGGGGCAGTGCGTCAATCATCAAAGCATGTTTCTAGCGCAGCGGAACGCATCGCGTCGGGCGACGCCCGAAAAAGGACCACCACATAATCAGTCGAATTGAGGCGGTTCAAAACTGCGCTTCAGCACAGCGATGGACCCGCAAGGGCGAAAATCCTCGCCGGACCCGAACCCGCAGGCTGCGGCGTCTGTTTCGACATGGTGGTAAGAGTTTCGATCACGACCAGGCCGGATTGCGTCAGAAAATCGGTCAATACGCCCTGGTCTTGCACGGCATCCAGACGGACGAGCTGATCGTCCAGATCGGCAAAATGCCGACTCACCAGCGCGACCGCATCTTTCTCCTCAACTGCGACGACCGGACCGACGATGTGACCTCGCCCGGCTGCCCGGCGCAGCGCGAAAGCCACCAGACGATCGACCTCGAAAAGGCCATAGCCAGTATTGTCGCGCAGAAGGCGTTGCAGCACGCCCCGCCTCGATACGCCCAAAGCCACCCGGTCAATCGTCACGACCGCCGACAAATGATCTTCCGAGAGGGGCTCGATCCGTTGCTTTTTGCCAAGCCCCGGTGTCTGCACAGGGGAGCGCGCCCTGCCCCGAAACAGCTGCACCTTTTCCGCATCTCCGGAAAAGCCTAGCCCTGCAAAAAGACGACGTGAAACGTCGGTGGCGTTCAGCCGCAAGACGGTTGCCGGGTATTTTGCCAGAAGCTGCCGCACCAGCCAGGGCGCCACGCCACGCCCCTGCAGACGTGGCGATACGATGACCATGCCGAGCGTCGCGAAACCCTGATCATAGGGAAAGAGCATCGCTGTCGCGACAACACGGTCGATCTCGTCCAGCGCAGCGAGACCGACACCGCATTGCCTCAGGAAACACCATTCATTGGCGTGATAGCGCCATCCGACCGCCATGGAGAGGGCGTGCAGACGATCTGCCTCCACATCGGCAATATCCACGGTCCGCAACTCGAAACTATCGACTTTGAGCAGCTCCATCGCAAACGGCTCTCACTCCCTCCAGCGCGGGGAACCAGCGTTCCCGGCGTCCAAGCCATGACGTCCGAGGATAACGAGCCATGCCAGCACGAATTTTCTGAAAGCACTGGAAGGACACAACAATCTACCGAAATACCTCGCTTTTCAGCAGATAAACGCCTTCGGCCGTTCTAAGCTTTTGCAATGAGCAATGCGGCCATCATAACGGGCCAACGGGGACGACCATGAACGCAATCGAAATCCTTGAGCGTCTCGTCGCCTTTCCGTCAGTGGTGGGAACGGCCAATGGCGACATTGCCGGATGGATTGCCGAATATTTGGAAAGCCATGGCGCAAGAGTATCCGTGATTCCGGGGCCGGAGGGAGACCGCGCCAATCTCTTCGCCACCTTCGGACCGGCCGATCGGGCCGGTTACATTCTGTCCGGCCACATGGATGTGGTACCCGCCGGAGAACCGGAATGGTCCTCCGATCCATTCCGGCTGAGAAAGGAAAACGACAGGTTTTACGGACGCGGGACGACCGACATGAAAGGTTTTCTGGCAACCGTCCTCGCCGCAGCCCCTGCCTATTCGCGCATGACGCTTCAGCGCCCCGTGCATATCGCCTTTTCCTACGACGAGGAGGCAGGTTGCCGCGGTGTTCCCCATCTCATCGCGCGCCTGCCGGAACTGTGCGCGCCACCGGCGGGCGCCATTATCGGCGAGCCCAGCAATTTGCGTTCCGTGCGTGCCCACAAGGGAAAAGCCGCGGCACGGGTCAGCATCCGTGGCAGGTCAGGCCATTCTTCACGGCCCGATCAGGGAGTGAACGCCATTCATCTGATGGCAGGCATCATCGCGACGGCGGTGGAGGCGGCAGACGCGTTGACCCGGGGTCCTTTAGAGAAGACCTTCGAGCCGCCCTACTCGTCCCTGCAGATCGGTACCGTCAACGGCGGACAGGCGATCAACATCATTCCCGATCATTGCGCCATAGAACTGGAGGCAAGGGCTATTTCAGGTGTCTCGCCAATCGACCTGCTGGAGCCGGTACGACGTAGCGTGGAGGCGCTCACCGCGACAGGTGCCGATATCGAATGGCTGCCGATGAGCGCCTATCCGGCGCTGTCGCTTCCCGCCGAGGCCCCGCTTGCCTCGCTTTTGGAGGAACTGACCGGCACTCCCGGTCTCGCGGCCGTCAGCTATGGCACGGAGGCCGGGCTCTTTCAGGCAGCGGGCATCGACGCCATCATCTGCGGCCCCGGCGATATCGGCCGCGCCCATAAACCGGACGAATTCATAACCGCAGGCGAACTTTCCGCCTGCCAGTCGATGCTGGAAATGCTCGGCCGGCGCTGCACGGCTTGAACCCTCGAGACCACGGATCAGATGACATTTCTCTTTAACTCCGACGCCAGACGCGGCGAAATCTTCCGGCAGGCCCTGGCTGGCGAATTACCGGATCTGCCCTTCGCAATGGATGCCTCCAAGGTCGATCCCGATGCAGTCCGTTACCTCATCACCTGGACGGTGCCGGAAGATATAGCGCGTTATCGTAACCTCGAAATCCTCTTTTCGATCGGGGCCGGTGTGGACCAGTTTCACATCGATACGGTCCCGCAGACGGTGAAAGTCGTACGCATGGTGGATGAGGGGATCATCCGCATGATGCAGGAATATATCTGCCTCGGCGTGCTCGCCCTTCACCGCAATCTCCCCGCCTATCTGAAACAGCAGCGGCAGCAGTTGTGGAAGGCGCTGCCGCAACGGCAGGCAGAAGACTGCCGGATTGGCGTTCTTGGCCTCGGCATGCTGGGCGTCGCAGCGCTGGAGCGGTTAAGAACTTTCGGCTTTCCGCTCGCCGGCTGGAGCCGGTCGCCGCGCGAGATCGATGGCGTCACCTGTCACCATGGCGATGACGGGCTGAAAGCCATACTCTGCACCAGCGACATCCTCATCTGCCTGCTGCCGCTGACCGACGAGACCACCGGACTTCTCAACGCCCAGCGCCTGAGCCTTTTACCCGATGGCGCGGGACTTGTTCACGCCGGACGTGGCAGACAGCTCGATCACGGCGCACTCCTCGATGCGCTCGATAAAGGCCGGCTCTCGGGTGCAGTGGTCGACGTTACGGATCCCGAACCGTTGCCCGAAGACCATCCTTTCTGGACCCACCCCAAAATTCTTCTGACGCCGCATATCGCCAGCGTCACTCAGCCCCATTCCGCGGCACGCACCGTTGTCGAAAACATCAAACGCCACGAGTCCGGTCTTCAACCGCTCGGCCTTGTCGACCGCCGCCGCGGATATTGATCATCACGCCTGTTTCAGAAAGGAAAATCCATGCCGCTTCTCAAGCCCATCGATACCAACCCCGATTTCGAGCCCAAGGCCTCCAAGGCGCTGCCAGAACGCCTCATTGCAGGCGACCCGTCGTTCAAGACCTGGGCGCTTGACGAAGCTCGCGACGGAACCGTGAAGACAGGCATTTGGGAAGCGACACCGGGGGAAAGCCGTTCCATCAAAGGTGAGACCTTCGAGTTCTGCCATATTCTGGCCGGCGTCATCGAAATCACCCCTGATGGCGGCGAACCGCAGCGTTACACGGCGGGCGACAGTTTCGTGATGAAACCCGGTTTCGTCGGCGTTTGGAAGACCATCGAGACGGTGCGCAAAATCTACGTCACAGTGAACGGATGAGGCGTATCTCGCGGGTTTTCCAGGTTGCCCGCGACAACGGGAACCGGCGAGAGGCCGCAGACAGCACGCACCAAAGATTGCGCTGTCTGGCAACGGTAAAACGGGATTTTCGTTCACTGCCACGGCTGCAGTCGGTCGATTTCGCTTGCCGACAGGAATTAGCTTTGAGGGCATATTCAAAGGGGATTTCCCATGACGCTCAGCTTCGATCCAGACAGCCTGTCCCTGCCAATCGGCCACTTCATCGGCAGCAGGCTCGTCACCGCTGAAAACGGTATCGACATGCACCGCCCATCGGACGGGGCCCCATATGCCGGGTGCCCGAAGGCGGATGCAGCCCTGGTGGATGAAGCGGTGCAAACGGCCAAGGCCGCACTGAAAAGCAGCAACTGGGGCGGCGTGCGCCCGCGCGAGCGCACCCGGGCCCTGCAACGCTGGGCTGACCTGATAGAGCAGGAAGCCGAGACGCTGGCAAAGATCGAGGCGCTGTCCTCGACCCGGCCGGTGGGCCAACTGATCGCCGGCGATATCGCCGTGACCGCCGAGCAAATCCGCTTCTTCGCCGAATTCGCCGACAAGGAAGGCGGCGATCTGGTGCCGACCGACGACACGAGCCTCGGCATGATCATGACGGAGCCCTATGGCGTGGTGGGTGCGATTACACCGTGGAATTTTCCGGTCTCCATGGCTGGCTGGAAGCTTGGCCCGGCGCTTGCGGCAGGCAATGCCGTGGTGCTGAAACCTTCGGAGATGACGCCCTTCTCCAGTATTTTCATGGCGCAGCTGGCGATCAAGGCCGGGTTACCCGCCGGCCTCATCAACATCGTGCTGGGCGACGGTCCCGTCACGGGCAACGCCATCACCGGCCATCCCGAGATTTCGAAGGTGAGCTTCACCGGCTCCACCGCCGCGGGAGCCGCCATCATGGCCAATATCGCCCGTACAGGGATCAAGCCCATGACGCTGGAACTTGGTGGCAAGAGCCCACAGATTGTCTTCGCCGATGCGGATATCGAAAAGGCGGCGACGGCCATCGCCGGCAATATTCTCTCCAATGCCGGGCAGGCCTGTGTGGCCGGCTCGCGCATCCTCGTGGAGGACAGTGCGGCAGATGCCCTCTCCGCCGCAATCATCGCCCGCATGAAGGCGGTGAAGCCCGGGCCCACCTGGGACGAGACAACACAATATTCGCCTATTATCTCCGAGGTGCAGCGCAAGCGCATCGACGGCATCGTGCAGGCAGCGGTCTCCCATGGCGGCCAATGCCTCACCGGCGGCGCGATCATGGACGGCCCCGGCTATTTCTACCAGCCGACACTGATCGCAAACGTCGACCAGACCTCCCCCGCCGTGACCGAGGAAATCTTCGGGCCGGTGCTGACGCTGCAGACCTTCCGCACGGAAGAAGAGGCTCTTTCGCTTTCCGATCATCCGACCTACGGTCTGGCGGCGGGTCTTTTCAGCCGTGACGTCTCACGCGTCATGCGCCTGTCCCGCGCCATCCAGGCGGGTACGATCTGGGTCAACCGTTACGGCCGCTCGCGCGACCACATTCTGCCTACCGGCGGCTACAAACGTTCCGGCATCGGCAAGGATCTCGGACGGGAAGCCTATCTCGCCAACCGCAAGAGCAAGAGCGTCCTGATTGGACTGTGACAGGGGAAATTTCTTGAAAACGCATCGCATCGCACTCATTCCCGGCGACGGCATCGGCAAGAGCGTCACTCATGCCGCATGGCAGGTCCTCAATGCCGCCGCCAGAACCTCCGGTTTTGCGCTTGAAGGAACGGAGTTCCCCTGGTCCTGCGCCTTCTATCAGGAAACCGGCGCGATGATGCCCAAGGACGGTATTGAGACCCTGCGCGGTTTCGACGCCATACTCCTCGGGGCCGTAGGCTGGCCGGCCGAAGTTCCGGATTCGGTATCTCTGCACGGCCTGCTGCTGCCGATCCGCAAGGCCTTCGTGCAATATGCCAATATCCGACCGCACCGATTGCTTCCCGGTGTCGAAGGTCCGTTGAAGGCGGATCGATTCGATATCCTCTGCATTCGCGAAAATACCGAGGGCGAATATTCCGGCGCCGGTGGCCGGGTCCATCAGGGCACGGACGATGAGGTGGCCGTGGAAACCTCGATCTTCACCCGGACGGGCGTGGAGCGCATCCTGCGTTTCGGCTTCGAACAGGCGCAGAAACGTCGCGGCAAGCTGGCCTCCATCACCAAGTCGAATGCCCAGAAATATTCGATGGTGTTCTGGGATGAGGTAACGCACAGGCTTGCCGCCGAATATCCCGGTGTCGAGGTTTCCAGCTACCACATCGACGCCATGGCGGCGCGCATGGTGATGGCGCCGGAAAGCCTCGATGTGGTCGTCGCCTCCAATCTCTTCGGCGATATTCTGACCGACCTGGGCGCGGCCATTCAGGGCGGTCTCGGATTTGCCGCCTCCGCCAATATCAATCCCGACCGCAGCGCGCCCTCCATGTTCGAGCCGGTGCACGGTTCAGCGCCTGACATCGCCCATCTCGGCATCGCGAACCCAATCGCCGCCATCTGGTCGGGGGCGATGATGCTCGAGCATCTCGGGGAAAAGAATGCCGCGGCTCGGATTATGGCCGCACTGGAAACGACGACCGGCCGGGGTATCGGCACCGTGCCGGGCAGGGATGAGACGGACGCCATAACGGCTGCAGTTCTCGCAGCGCTCGACTGATTTCGGAGACAGATGATGCAGGGTTTGAAGGACAGGGATCTCTTTCGCCAGGCCGGCCTGATCGGCGGCGCATGGAAGGCAGCGGCATCGGGCAAGGCGGTCGACGTGATCGACCCGGCAACGCAGGCAGTTATCGGCAGCGTGCCGGATATGGGCGGAGGGGAAACCCGGGCGGCGGTGGAGGCCGCCGATGCGGCCTTCGGCCCCTGGAGAAAAAAGACCCATGCCGAGCGGGCGGCCCTTCTCGAAAAATGGTTCACCCTGATGATCGAGCATATGGACGATCTTGCGCTGATCCTGACCACGGAACAGGGCAAGCCGCTTGAGGAGGCGAAGGGAGAAATCCGCTATGGCGCATCCTTCGTCAAATGGTTCGCGGAAGAAGCTCGCCGTATTGGCGGCAGCACCATCCCTTCACCGACACCGGACCGGCGCATTGTGGTGCTGAAAGAACCGGTCGGCGTCTGCGGCATCGTCACCCCGTGGAACTTCCCGAATGCGATGATCACGCGCAAGGTAGCACCCGCACTTGCCGCCGGCTGCACCGTCGTCATCAAGCCTTCTGAATTCACGCCCTATTCGGCACTGGCGCTCGGTGTTCTCGCCGAACGGGCCGGTATTCCCGCTGGTGTCATCAACATCGTGACCGGCATGCCGACCCATATCGGCAACGAAATCATGGCGAATGAGACGGTGCGGAAAATTTCCTTCACGGGCTCAACCCGCGTTGGCTCACTCCTGATGCGAGGCGCTGCCGACAGTGTAAAGCGGCTCTCGCTGGAACTGGGCGGCAACGCGCCCTTTATCGTTTTCGACGATGCCGATCTCGATCTGGCCGTGGAAGGCGCGCTCGTTTCGAAGTTCCGCAATGGTGGGCAGACCTGCGTCTGCGCCAACCGCATTCTCGTTCAGGCAGGCGTTTATGACGCCTTTGCAAAAAAACTGGCGGATCGCGTTGATGCCATGCGGGTCGGTCCCGGAACGGAGGCCGGTGTGTCCATCGGCCCGATGATCAATGAGCCGGCCATAACGAAGATCCGCGCCCATGTGGAAGATGCCGTGGCCAAAGGTGCGAAGATCATCACCAGACCCCGCCCTCTACCGGAAGGTCCGCAATACACCGCCCCCATTGTGCTGATCGGCGCAACGACCGGCATGCGTCTGGCAAGCGAAGAGACCTTCGGCCCGGTCGCTCCCCTCTTCCGTTTTGAAACGGAAGAAGAGGCGATCGCCATCGCCAACGGTACCCCGTTTGGGCTTGCGGCCTACTTCTACACTGAAAGCCTCAGACGCGCCTGGCGCGTGGGTGAAGCGCTGGAATTCGGAATGGTGGGCCTCAACACCGGCGCGATTTCCACCGAGGTCGCGCCTTTTGGCGGGGTCAAGCAATCCGGCCTTGGCCGCGAAGGCGCGCAGGTCGGCATCGAAGAATATCTGGAAATAAAGACGTTCCATATCGGCGGACTTGCCTGATACTTCTTTCCCATCCCCGACTAAAGGGTCGCCCAGCGACCCTTCTTTTTTTGCAGATCGACAAGAAACGAGATACCTGTGCGGAATGGAAGCGCGGCCCGAATGAGCGCCTTCTTCAGTGGGCCGCGTCGATCATCGCGATCCAGCCGGCAGCCCGGCGGGCGGCTTCGGCCAGGACGGGTTTCGGAGCCTTATACCACTCATTTTCCGGCAGTTCTCGTTTCAGACGAACGAAGCTTATCGCGTCGTCCAGGGTCGGAAACTCCGCTGGCAGTGTGAGATGGAGGAAGAGCGCGACGACGGCGACAGAGCGGGAACGACCCCCCCGGCAATTGATGAGTACATTGCCGCGCTCCCGTCGGGGATAAGATGGTTTTTCCGGCAGAATCTGCTCCAGCGCCGCCCGCAGAATATAATGGGCTGCCACCATTTGGGTATCAGGATTTCCGGCCCCGTCGATCAGACCGATCTTGTAATATCGGATTTCGCCCGGCCCATAGACGCTGCCTTCATGATCTGAAACCACATCGGACTGCTCCACGAAATTGAAGTCCAGATTGACGGCACAATTGACGACGGTGGTAATGCCGTTCTGACGCAGAAGATTGAGATCGCTCGCACCCTCTTTGCCCGAAATGAAGAGATCGACACCATAAAGCGGATGCCGTTCATAGATGCGGCTGAGCTTCGGCAGTTCGCCGCTTTCCTGCTCTCGGGCTATGGTCTGTTGCGGTTGCGGCATGTCATGTCTCCCCGGCACCGGTACGGCAGCCGTCATATCTTTGCTTTTTCAGTTTCTGCGGCGGTTGGCCCGTGTTGCACCGACGTCTTGGCGCTGCGGCTTGCGGATATGGCTCGTGCCACCCGCTGCAATGTCGGATAGTTGGCCCCCTCACCCGTGGCTATATAACCCGGACAAAGGAATTCGGCGGCGCCTTCCGCCACCTTTCCAAGAGTGAGAGGTTCATAGGTGCCGCCGGCATTTTTGAGAATGAGGATGGCGGCTGCCACATCCCAGGCGTTGACGCCGAAACCAGCGGCCGCATCCGTCCAGCCCGCCGCGACGTGAGCAATGCTGAGCGCAGCGCTGCCGGGCCGGCGCAATGTAGAAAAGGTCTCAGTAAGAGTACCGAAATTGGCCAGCGCCGCTTCCCGCCCATCCAGCCGGAAATCGCGCGAGACGGGATAGCCGGTGATGAGCGTCGCCCGTGTCTCGTCCGAGACGCTACGCGAGCGCAGCCTTTCGCCGTTCAGATAAGACGCCTGGACATCGGCCGAAAACATCTGCTCCGCGACAGGGTCATAAACCACGCCGGCAACAACCTTCCCGTCGATAACGGCGGCAATGGACACGCACCAGAAGGCAAGGCCGCGGGCGAAATTTGCCGTGCCGTCGATGGGGTCGACATACCATTGCACCTCACCGCTACCGATCTGGCCGCCCTCCTCACCCATGATGGCCGAGTTGGGTTCCCGTTCGAGAATGATGGTGCGAATGGCGGCCTCGGCGCGCTTGTCGTGGATAGTCACGATATCGTGGAGATCGACCTTGTAGTCCACTGTCATATCCGATCGGAATGCCGCAAGCAGAGGATCGCGCACGGCACGCGCCGCTGTTTCGGCGATTTTCATCAACCGCACGGAGCGGGAAAAAGCGCCCTCATCTCCAGGATTTCGTTCGCTCAATGAGGTCTGCATCGGCATGTCCATTCCGTTCATTCGCAAAAAGGAGGAGGCGGCGCGGCCAGGACCGCGCCAGCCGGGATTACTTCGTGTAGTTGACGCGCCAGAAATCCTGCCACTCCTCGCGCCGATCGAAATCATCGAGACCCGTAGCAGAATTGTATCCCATCAGCCGGTCGGCAACCTTCATCAGCCCCGAAGGCTCATCATCCGGCATCTTGATGTCGGTATTGGTCGGCAGCTTACCGTCCTTCATCTGCGGGGCGATGCCCTCTTCCGTCAGGATATAGTGGATAAAGAGCTAGGCCGTGTTCGGGCTTTTGGTCTTGGAGGCCATCAGGCCGAGCTTGATATAGGTCCAGCCGACCCAGGGATCGAGGTCGGTGCAGAGGCCGAGCTTGTAGCCCTTGTCGGCATTGTCGCGAAATTTGGCTGAACTTAGCAGGCCGAAGAAGGGCTGGTTCTGGCCGGGCGCGCCGACCGCTTCCGCAACCGGGTCGTCGCCGTCGGTGGCGAGCGGGCCATTCGCAGCCAGCGCCTTTATCCACGCAGCTGCCGCACTCTTTTCCTCCGTCTCCCTGCCGAAATGAGCCTTATAGGCCGCCGCTATCTTTTCATTACCGTGGGCTTCAAGCTGGTTGAACCAGTCGGTATAGGTGCTCTTGCTGAGCGGATCGACCATGGCGACCTTGCCTTTCCATTTCGGCTCGGTCAGTTCCCAGATATTCGTCACCGGGCATTTGTCATAGGCTTCGGTATTATACGCCCAGACGTTGGCGTTGGTGGAAATGGCCAGTGGGTTTTGAAACTGCGCCGGAATTTTCGGGGTCATGTCGCCCGGCAGGTAATTTTCCACAAAACCCGCCGGCAGAAGCTGGGCAAGTGCAGAGGGCGCATCGGTAATCAACACCACATCCCCCTGCACATTGTTCGACTGGCTTTCGCGGATGATCATCTCCAGCTGGCTATTGGCGGAGACCTTTACGCCCGTCGCCTTCAGCCCGTATTTGGCGCTGAATTTATCCGCCATCTCAACGATCTTGCCGGTGCTGTCATAGATGTTGATCGGCTTCTCCTGCTTTGCCGCCGCAAGGACAGCGTCGAGATCGAAGGGCTCTTCAGCCGCGGCGGGCAGAGCGGAAGCGCCTATAATCATTGCACCTGCGGCCATGGCCGAGGCAGCCCTCAATTTCATTTTTCGCATCGTTTCCCCTCCCAAGGAAAAGACAGGCGGGTTTGCACCCCGCCTTCCGTTTATTTTTTGTAATTCACACGCCAGAAATCCTGCCAGCCTTCGCGCTTGTCGAGATCGTCGGCCGCCGTTGCGGCGTCGAAAGCCATCAGCTCATCGAGATGATCGGCGACCCTCGAAGGCTCATCCGCCGGCAGGGCGATTTTCATATTGCCGGAAAGCTTGCCGTCAGCGGTCTGAGGCGCGATGCCTTCTTCCGTCATCAGATAATGCAGGAAGAGTTTCGCGGCATTCGGGCTTTTCGTTTGCCCGGCAATCAGGCCGAAACCGGGATAGAGGAATCCGGAAAATGGCTTTACACCGCTGCAAAGACCGAGCTTCAGCCCCTTGGTTTCATTGTCACGATACTTCGCGACCGAGGTGATGACGAAGAAGGGATCGGTCTGTCCCGGAGCACCGGCAGCGTCCGCCACCGAACTGGAATCCGTCAGGAGCGGCGCATTTTCGGCAAAGGCTTTCACCCAGGCAGCCGTTGCGCTTTTTTCGCCCGTTTCCAGCTTCTTGCCGTAGAGGTCCTCGTAGGCTTTGGCGACATCGGCATCGTGGTGGGTTTCGATCTGGTTGAACCAGTCGGCATAAAGCGGTTTGTCGAATAGATCGAGCATGGCAAGCTTGCCCTTCCAACGCGGCTCCGTCAGCTGCCAGATGTTGGTGACCGGGCATGTGTCGTATTTCTCGGTATTGTAGGTCCAGACATGCGGGTCTGAGACGACCACGAGCGGATCCCGCAGCTTCTGCGGAATATCGCCTTCGATATCAGGCGGCGTCCAGCTGGTAGCGATACCTGCCGGCAGAAGCTCGCCCATGGCGGAGGCAACATCCGTGGCCACGCTCACATCGCCGACGACATTGCCAGCCCGATGTTCGCGGATCATCAGCTCGACCTGCGTCGCCTCGTTCACCTTCTTGCCGCTGGCCTGCACGCCATACTTGGCCGTAAACGCCTGCGCGGTATCCACGATCTTACCGGTCACCGCATAAACCGTAATCGGCTTTTCCTTCTTCGCGGCAGCGATGAGCGCATCGAGATTGAAGGCTTCCTGCGCATGCGCGGCCCCGCCAAGTGCCAGCGAGACGCCGAGGCAAAGTGCGGAGGCGGTCCCCCGCCGCCTGCGCTCGTTGCCATTATTATTCCTAGCCATGATCGTCACGAATTGGTCCCCCATTATTTTTTGTAGTTCACACGCCAGAAGTCCTGCCAGGTTTCACGCGCATCCCAGTCTTCAAGACTGGTCGCCATGCTGTAGGGCAGAATGTTATCGAGGACGGCGCCAATACCCGATGGCTCGTCAGCGGGCAGACTTACCTCCCTGTTGGTCGACATTTTGCCGTCGATCGCCTGCGGCGCGATGCCTTCGGCAGTCATGATGTAGTGAATGAAAAGCTTCGCCGCATTCGGGCTGTTCGTGCCCTTGGTGATCAGCCCGACGCCCGGATAGAGCCAGCCGACCCAGGGTTTCAGCTCCTTGCAGAGGCCGAGTTTCATGCCCTTCTCGGCATTGTCGCGGAACTTGGCCGAACTGATGAGGCCCATGAAGGGTTCTTTCTGACCGGGAGCACCAACGGCTTCGGCAGCAGCCGCATCGGCGTCGGTCAGAAGCGGAGCATTGGCGGCAAGCGCCTTCACCCAGGCTGCCGTCGCGCTCTTTTCCCCGGTTTCGAGGTCCTTGCCGTAAAGCGCCTTGTAGGCCGCTTTCACTTCACCATCGCCGTGGCTGGCCATCTGGTTGAACCAGTCGACATAGGATGCCTTGCCGAGCGGATCCTGCATCGCCACCTTGCCCTTCCACTTCGGGTCGGTCAGTTCCCAGATATTGGAAACGGGGCATTTGTCGAAGAGTTCGCTATTATAAGCCCAGACATTGGCGCTGGTGACGACGGTCAGCGGGTCCTGATACTCCGGCGGAATATTGCCGGCCATATCCGGCGGCAGCCAGCTTTCGACAAAACCGAGCGGAATAAGCTGCGCCATCGCGGCCGGCGCATCGCTGATGATCGAGACGTCACCCTGAATATTGTTGGCGCGCGCCTCGCGGATGATCATCTCCAGCTGGGCGGAGGCCTTCACCTTCGCGCCCTCAGCGCCGACACCGTATTTCGCGGCGAAGTTCTTCGCCATTTCAACGATCTTTCCCGTGCTGTCATAGACGGTGATCGGTTTTTCTTTTTTCGCCGCCTCGATCAGGGCATTGAGGTCGAAAGGCTCTCCCGCTTTCGCCACGCCGCCAAGCGTTGCGGCAATCGCCGTTGCGCATAAGAGCCGGCTCAGGCCCGCTATTGTCCGCTTCATCCTGCTTCTCCTTCAGCCGTCTCGGCGGCGTTTTCAGTTGTAGGTGCTGTGGCGCAGAACGGCGTCCGCCTCGGTGATCCTCTGCCCCCTGGCATCGAAGGCGTGAAGGGCTTCGGGCGGCACGTGAAAGAACACGCGGTCGCCGCTGTCGATACGCGGCAGGGAGTGGGTGGTCAGGAACAGCGTGTGGTTCTCGCTTCTGAGTTCGAGAATCCAGCTGCCGCCGGTCGGCAGCACGCCGGTCACCGTCATCTCGCCGGCGAAGCTGCCTTGCGGCACATCCTCGGACTTCATCACATAACCCATGGCTTCCGGCCGCATGCCGATCGAGGCAATGCCGCGCAGTTGCGGATAACGGGTTGCGAAATAGGCTTCCGCGCTGTCGGCTATGTCCGACACCCCGGGCTGGCCGAAAGTCAGTATGTTGATCGGCGGGCTGCCGACGAATTCGGCGACGAAACGATTGGCCGGACGGTCGTAGATATCGTTCGGCGTGCCCATCTGCTGCAGCGTGCCTTCGTTCATGACGGCAATGGTGGTGGCAAGTGTCATGGCTTCCCACTGGTCATGCGTCACGAAGACGATGGTCGTCTTGAATTCCTTGTGCAGCCGCTTCAGCTCGGCGCGCATTTCAAGCCGCAGCCGGGCATCCAGATTGGAGAGCGGCTCATCGAGAAGCAGAACGCCCGGATTGACGGCGAGCATGCGGGCAAGCGCCACACGCTGCTGCTGACCACCGGAAAGCTGCGACGGATAGCGGTCGCGATATTTGGCGATGTCGAGCGCCTGCATGACGCGCTCGACACGGGCTTCACGCTCGGCCTTCGGCAGCTTGCGCAGGCGCAGGCCGAAATCGGTATTGCGCTCGATGGTCAGATGCGGCCATAGCGCGTAGCTCTGGAAAACAAGGCCCATTTCACGTTTTTCCGGCGGCACGAAAATGCCTTCGGTCACGGAATCGATCACCCGGTCGCCGACGCGGATCTCTCCGCCCGAGAGGTTTTCGAGGCCAGCTATCATGCGAAGCGTGGTGGTCTTGCCACAGCCGGAAGGCCCGAGCAGGCACATGAACTCGCCGTCGCGGATTTCGAGATCGAGATCGGAAACCGCATTCGCGGAATTCACGCCGTAGTTTTTCTGCGCACCGCGCAGGTTGATGGTAGGCATCAGCTTCCAAGTCCTTCTGCAAGATTTGTGCGGGTCAGCTTCTGGGCCAACAGCGTGCCGAAATAGGCAATGGCGGCGATGATCAGCACCACGGCGTTGGCAGCCTGCGTGTAGTGGTAGTCGACCAGCCGCAGCGAATAGGTGGTCAGAACATCCGTGCTCGGCACGGCGAGGATCACGAAGAGGCTGAGACCCTTGATGCCCGAAATGAAGGGCAGGAGAACCCCGGTCACCAGCGACCCTTTCTGGATCGGGATGACGATCGAGATCATGCGGCGGAACCAGCCTGCACCGGCGATCTGGGCAGCCTCTTCCGGGTCCTTTCCAAGCTGCGTCATGGCGGAAATGCCGGCTCGCGAAGCATAGGGCATCTGGTCAGCGATCAGCGCCAGGATGAGGATCGTCACCGTACCATAGAGCGCCGGCATCGGCCCGCGCGGAACGGCAAAGAGCGACAGATAGGCGGCGGCAAAGGCAATGCCGGGCACGAGATAGGGCAGGAACGTCACCTGTCGCAGGTAGACGGACAGGGCACGCACCGGCGTGCGGATGACGACATAACCAACGAGCAGGCCAAGAATGCCCGATGTGAGCGAGGCAAGCCCGACGATCATCATCGTGTTTTTTGCGGCAGCCCATAGGTCGGGGCTCAGGAGCACGCCGGTCTGCAAGGCGACGGTGTTGAGGTTGCTGCCAATCCAGTAATCGAGGGTGAAGTTGTCGAACGTGAAGCGGGCCGGCATTTTCATGACCGTCGAGAGCGCCAGGGTCAGAAGCGGCAGGCCGACACTGAGGACGAAGATGGCAGCCGCGAAGCCCGTCGCCGGAAGCCGCATCTTGCCGAGACGGCTCTGCCTGTTCATCGAGCCTTTCGAACCAATGGTCACGAAACGGCGGGCTTCGCGAACGAGGCGGGCGTCGATCATGAGCGTGATGATGCCGATGAGCATGATCGAGGCCGCGACGACACCGGCAACGCCCGTCTGGCGCGACGCAATGCTGCGGAACAGCGATGTGGAGAGAACCTCGAACTTCACGGGCAGCCCGAGAACATAGGGCACGCCGAACTCGCCAAGGCATTTCGCAAAGATCAGCACCATCGAGGACAATAGCGCCGGGCGCATCAGCGGCAGGATGACCTGCAGGGCGACCTGATAACGATGGGCACCGAGAATGCGGGCGGAATCTTCGAGCTGCGAGTCGAAGCGGCGAAGCGCCGAGCCGAACAGCAGGATGACGAAAGGCGTGTAATGCAGGGCAAGGATGATGGTGATCGGGAAACGCCCGTAAGCCACCCAGTCCGGCGGCGTGAGGCCTATCGCCTCGAACCAGCCGGGCTGGCCGCCAACGGTGCGATTTTTAAACAACGTCGTCCAGGCGAGCGCGAAGGTCCAGGCCGGCAGCATATAGGGCACGATCAAGGCCGTGGCGAACCAGCGGCGGCCGAACATGTCCGTTCTGCTGATAAGCCAGGCAAGAACGGTGCCGATGACGATCGAAAGCGCAATCGCCCCGAATGCGACGGTCAACGTATTGAAGAGCGGACGCCAGAAAAGATCCGATGCGACGGGCGAAAAAAACGCCCTGTCGAGATAATAAAGCGTGAGATCGCCGACATCCTTGCCGAGGCGCCGTTCGTGGCCGAACTGGACGCGGACGGCATCGAGAATGATCGAAATGATCGGAACGACGATCAGATAGGTGAAAAGCAGAGCCGTCAGAACGCCGATCAGCGTCGTAGGCTCCCTGAGTGCGACCTTGAGACGATACCGCCAGGCCTGCCATGCCGAAGGCGCGGTCGTCGGGGGACTTCCCAGCGCCTCCGCCTTCGTCGATTCGCTTAAAAGAGCCATTCTCTCTCCCCATATGGCCACGCTTTGCCCTCACGCGCTGGCAAACACCTGCCTTCGCGCGACCCGCAGAACAGGCGGCGCGTGCGTAACCTTCAGCAATGCATCAATGCTTCAGAAGCGGGTGTTTCACCCGCTGACAACGATGATCCCAGCTCCTCCCGAAAACATCGCGGGCAAAGCAATTATGGAATAAAAATTCCATATCTCGCTCTACCTTGGAATGCATGATCCGTCTTAAAAGACGTTTTGTCAATGAAAAAATGCACACGTGATCATTAAGTTATTTATTTGTTTTCAAACGTGTTTTTGTCACAAAACTGTAATTTTTGAACGGCGCCGGGCAGGAAATGTTTTTCCTGTCCCGACGCCTGTGGAACGGATTGGATATTTCCTGAAACGCCAGAGAGCTTTTCTCAAGGGTGACGGGGTGCTGGTGAAATTGGAATAGCCGACATCCCGTAGCCTGTGATATCAGGCATTGGATTTCGGAACCGGGGGAGTCGGATGGCAAGAGGGTTCGTGACGGCCGAAGAGGTGGCGAAAAAGGCCGGGGTTTCACGCTCCGCCGTCTCTCGTACCTTCACACCCGGCGGCAGCGTATCGAAGGCCGTCCGGCGCAAGGTGCTGAAAGCCGCACAGGAACTCGGCTACCGCGTCAACCGTCTGGCGCAGGGTCTCAACAACGACCGCTCCAATCTCATCGGGGTCGTCGGTGCCAATCTCAGCTCCCCATTTATTTCAAAACAGCTCGATCTCCTCAGCATCGGCCTCCTGCGCCGGGGCTTGCAATGCCTGTTGCTGAATGCGGCAGATGCCCGCAAGGACATTGCGCCGCTGATCGAGCTTCTCTTCGAATTCCGCGCGCAGGCCATCGTGGTCCTTTCCGGCGAACCGCCGGCTTCGATCGTCGATGAATGCATCGCCAATGGCGTGCGCCTCATTCTCATAAATCAGCGTCTTGATCGCACCGACACGAATATGGTGTTGAGCGACGATTCCCATGGCGCCGATCTTGCCGCCATGCGGCTTGTGGCGGCGAAATGCAGGAAAGTCGCGGTCGTTTCCAGCGGTAGCCAGACGCCGGCTCAGCTGCGCCGCGCCGGTGCCTTCACCCAGCGCATGACGGTTGAAGGCATCGAGGTCGTGCCCTGGTCCGGTGGTCCAACCAGCTATGACAGCGGCTATCAGGCCGGCTGCGAATTGCTGGCGGACAAGTCCATCGATGGCGCCTTCTGCGTGACCGATCTGCTCGCGCTCGGCTTCATGGACGCCGCTCGTCTCGAAATGGACCGCCGGGTGCCGGAAGACATCTCGATCGTCGGCTTCGACGACATTCCGCAGGCGGGCTGGAAAAGCTACCAGCTGACGACCGTTGCCCAGTCCTTCGACGCGTTGACGGAGAAGGTCCTGACCGCTCTTGACAGCGACGAGCCGGAAACGCGGCTCCAGGTCGTGCCCGTTTCCATGGTGGAGCGCATTACCGCACGCTAACCCGCCTGCCGGATCCGGCTTTCGATCAGCAGCCCGCTCTCATCGAGGATCGGGTGGGCGACGGCTGCAAGATGGGCGTTGATGCGCTTGAGATCGCGCAACATGTCCAGATGCACCGAACTCGTCTGAATGCTGTCAACCCGGCCGTCGCGCAGGCGCTGGAGATGGCTTTCTGACGATTGTTTTTCCAGCCGCCGCACATCTTCCTTCACTTCCACCAACCGACGGGCAAGATCGGCGTTGCGAGTGGCGAAAACGGACTGTGCCATGCGGATATTATCGAGCGTGACGGCAAAAAGACGCTCAAGTTCACTTTTCCCATCATCGGAAAAGCGGAGGCCGAGATCGATCTTCTTGGCAATCTCCGGACGGATACCTTTTTCGATGATATCGCCGATATGTTCGAGATTGATGGCATATTCGACAATATCCATCGCACGACGCTGGTCCTTGCGGGCCAGGCCATTCTGTCCGACCTTCGAGACATAAACCTTGATTTCATGCTGCAGGCGGTCGACCCGGCCCTCCAGGCTACTGATATCGTTGAGTTTTGCGGCATCGCTGTCCCGCATGGCCTCACTCGCCTGCCGCAGCATAAGCTCGATCAGGTCGCCGACCAGCAGCACCTCGCGGCTTGCACCGGCAAGCGCCGCAACCGGTTGATCGAGATCGTGACTGTCGAGATAGCTGTGATTGTTTTCGGTGCTCTCTCTGTCCGGCAGCAGCATCGTCGTTATTCGCAGAAGCACTGGCGAGAGCGGCCACGCGAAGGCGGCAACAGCGAAATTGAAGGCGAGATGCGCATCCACCGCTAGATTCGCATGCGAAAAGGGTGACATGTCCAGCAGGGCCGCGGCATATCCGGCCAGCGGCAGCGCTGCGAGGCAGCCGATGGCCCTGACGACGAGATTTCCCACCGTCACCCGGCGTGCCGCGATCGGGGCTTTCAGCGTCGCCAGTACCGGCGGCACCGCGCCGCCCAGATTGGCGCCGAGCACCAGAACGATCACGAGGCTCGTTTCCATGCCGCCGCTGGCGGCAAGCGACAGGATCAGAACGACGATGGCGAGACTGGAGGAGGCAAGAACAGCAAGGACGGCGGAGAAGATCAGCGCCACAGGCCAGGCATCACCGAGCATGCCGATAAAGAGACCCAGTGCTGGCGACTGCCTGATGGGATCAGTTGCAGCCGAGAGAAGATGAAGGGACAGCAGCATGAGACCGACACCGGCCACCGCCGCCCCGCCTCCCTGCCGCTGCACCGATTTGCCACGCGACAGGATGACACCCGCAAGGATGAGCAACGGCGACAGCCAGCCAAGCCCGAGAGCGACAATCCACGCCGTCATCGCAGTTCCGACATTGGCGCCGAGCAGGACGATTTGCGCCATGGCCGGCGCGATGAGGTCCTTCTCGACGAAAGAGGCGACCATCAGCGCGGTGGCAGTGGAACTCTGCAAGGCGATTGTCGCCACGAGACCAGCGAAGAAGGAGCGATACCGGCCGCGCGTGCCGGCGGCCAGACCGATGCGGAGCCTCGCACCAAAGGCGCGTGACATGCCATCCTTTATCTGCGCAAGCCCGAAAAGTAGCAAAGCCACGGCACCGAACAGGTTGATGCCGACAACGACCGATTCCATTCAATCACCCCGCCTGCCGTCCCGGCGGCCGGACAGCAATCAACCCCGCCATGATAGACCGCCCCTTCCGCAAATCGTCGGATCAAACCGCAACGCGTTCACGCTGCGACCCGAGCCGAAGCGTAATGTCGCGCGGGCTGCCTTCTGCACGCTCAAGAAACAGGCCGAGCGCTCCGAGGAAGATTTCGATAAAACTCCTGACGGACCCGTCGTGACGATCCGGCGCGCGGCCGAAACGCTGCGCCAATTTCCGATAGAGGCAGAGCCGCTCATGCGGGATATGCGGCAGGGCTAGACCCGCCGCCTGTCGCAGGCAATACCAGTCGGCAATCAACTCGAACATGGGCAATTCGAATGACAGCGCAAGTCCATCAGACAGTTCGTGGCCATCCTGCCCAAGCAGGAGGAGAACCTCCTGCACGGTTTTGTCGGAGATTGCCGCAACGATCTCTGCCGGCCATTCCTTGCTGAAATAGCGATGCCTGATCAGCGCCCGCTTGTGGCCAAGCAGGAACCCACCATAATCACCGGCTGCAAAAGACGGGTCGTCCTCTTCACCTGCCAGTACCGTCTCCTGCGCGTAACCCTGGCAAATACGGTCATTGACCGGCAGAGCGGTCATTTCCACCGTTTCCACGCTGATGTCCTGCCGGGCTGGATGGATGACCTTGAATCCGGGAGGAAAGGCGACGAGCGAAGGGACGGCAATATTGGTGAGCGACCTATCACCCTCCCCACCCTGCGTCACCCCCTCGACATGCAGGTGCCCGCTGAAATGGACGGTTAACCCAGCCCGCACCAGCGCGTCTTCCACCGCTTTGCGTGGCGTACGGCGCACGACATTGGTTTCACCGAACAGGGCACCTTCGGCACGGCTTGCTCCATCGAAGGGATCAAGCACCGGATAATGGGAAAAGCCGAGCAAGGTCTTGCCGAGCAGCTCCGCCCTGTGGCGCACGTGGGCAATCCAGTCAATGATGAAGGGCTTGCAACGCAGGAGCGCGTTCCAGCCACCCGAAGTGCTGTCGGTAAAGGCGGCTTCCTCACCTCGCTGAAAGACACCGTCGAGCGGCTCGAAAATATTCGCATCGATCATCAGGAGCCAGAGGCCCTCTTCCGGCTCGACAAGATAGGAGGCGTCCATCAAGCGATAGACATTCCGCCCATCGGGAGAGCGCACGTCGTAGAGCCGGTCTTCCGGCGCGTCGGACGCGCCGAAGGGCGTCTCCCAATGCAGATAATCCGGCTGGCGGAAATAACCGAAAGCCCCCATCGGATCGAGGCCGGCGGGATAACCTTCGCAGTACATGCGGTCGGTTATGACGACCCCTTCCCCGGTGCAGCGCGCATCGCTGGAAACCAGGACGCCTTTGCCGTTCTCCGTCAGGAATTCCTTGGTGTGATTTCGGCCGCAAGGGCCGAAAATGTCATGGTTCCCGGGCAGCGCATAAAAAGCGGTGCCATGGGTATCGCGATGGCGTTCCAGAATGCCCTTCAGCGTTTCAGTCGTCACCCGCTGGCCGTCATCGGTATAATCGCCGAGCAGCACCACATGGCGAATGCCACGCTGGCGCACCTCTTCCAGCGCCGCATGCAATGCACCCGCGCTCTCGTTGAAAACCCGGGTGGATTCACGCGTTTCCGACCAGCTGCGCATGGTGATGCGCTCACCATCGATTTCGATGCCGGGAAACCCGAAATCCGCTGAAGTATCATGAAAATGCGCATCGGCAATGACGGCAACGGAAGGCAGCATATGTGTCAGCATGATTGCGCGATCTTTCTGCCCTCAACCAAGTCGATCCATTCGGAAGCACGGCGGGCGGCGGCATAAAGCATCGGTTTCGGCGTCTCGAACCATTCGTCAGGCCGCAATTCCCGTTTCGTACGAATCACGGCCAGCGCATCGTCGAGGGTCGGATAGAGGTCGGGCTGCTGCTTGTGCAGGAAAAGCGCCACCAGCGAGACGGAACGGCTGCGGCCGCTGCGGCAGTTGACAAGCACATTGCCGCCATCGACAAAGGGATAAGTCTCCCGCTTCGGCATGGTCTGGCGAAGTGCGCCATCGAGTATGTAATAAGCGCCCAGCATCATGGTGTCAGGGCTGCCATCGCCGTCGATCAGGCCAAGCTTGTAATAGCGGATGTCACCATAACCCACAGCCCGCCGGTCGCCTTCTTCGGCCATCGTCTGCACGAGATTGATATCAAGATTGACGGCGCAATTAACGACGGTCGTAATGCCGTGCCGGCGCAGAAGCTCCCGGTCGCCAGCACCATCGCTACCGCCGATGTAAAGGGCGGCATTATGCGGACCGAGCCCTTCCGCAATCAGGCTGATTGCCGGGCGGGCATAAACGGGTCCATCCATTTCATTCCTCCACATGCGCGAACACCCCGAACAGGTGTTCGCCTGAAATCAGGCCGAGGCGGCGCGCTGCCGGTCCGACGGCGTCCTTTCGGCAAGGGGTATATTCGCTGCCTGGCTGACGCCTCTGGCAACACCGCGGGCCGCAGCCAGAACAGGCCCGCCATCCCGAAGACTGCCAATCTCCAGAAATGGGCAGACATCGCCGCCAGCTTCGCTGACGAGTAGCAAGCCCGCAAGACAATCCCATGAATTCATATGCAATTCGAGATAGGCGTCGGAACGACCGTCGGCCACATAGGCAAGCGCCAGCGCTCCAGAGCCTGCACGACGAACATTGCTGCCCATATCGAGCAGGTTCCTGACGATATCGAGATATGTGGAATTCGCGACCCGGGTCGACCAGCCCATCTCGATCGATGACGCATCAAAGCGCGTCGTTTCCGCGGTTTGAATCGGCTGCCCGTTGCGCGTTGCTCCTTCACCGCGACGCGCGAAATAAAGCTCGTCAAGCGCAGGATTATAGATCGCGCCGATTTCCGTTCGCCCCTTCTCGACATAAGCAATGGAGATGCAGAAATGCGGGATGCCACGCGCGAAATTCGCGGTGCCGTCAACGGGATCGACGACCCACACCCGATCGCCGATCTCACCGCCGCCTTCTTCACCAAAGAAACTATCGTCTGGGAAACAAGCCGAGATCGCCCCGCGAATATGCGCCTCGGAAGCCGCATCGGTCACAGTCAGAAAATCCTGCGGCCCCTTCATGGAGAAGCTTCGTGTCGCCTCACCCTGAAAACCTTTGAGCACCAGTTCGCCGGCGGATAAAATAACGCTGCGGCACAGTTCAGCGCGAGCTGCCAATGTATCCGGATAGGGCATCGAGTCCATGCGCAAAACCATTTCTTTTGAGTGAACGCGTGTTCATATTGCACACGCGTTCATTGATTTCAAGAGGGTTTTCTCGGTCAAACATGACTATCGAATGACAAAGTATCGGCATGTTCATTCCGGAAGCTTGCAGGTCTGTTCGCGAGGCAGCGCAATGACTGCGAGCAACAGCCAATGGAACGGTTTTGCAACGCGGGAGTTTCGTTCCTGTAAACCACGACAGGAGGAAAAAATGGATCATAGCAATCACGTACGTCTGGTTGAAACCGAACTGACGCCGTCGGTTCTAGAAGGCGCGACCGTCTATGGCGCCGATGACCACAAGGTCGGGAAGGTTGACCACGTACACGGCGTCGGCGCCGGCAGCACGGCGATCATCGATGTCGGCGGCTTTCTCGGCATCGGCGCAAAGCCCGTCGCAGTTCCGCTCAGCGACCTTGACTTCATGCGCGATGAGGACGGCGATGTCCACGCAGTGACCTCATGGACGAAGGATCAGTTGAAGGACATGCCCGAGCATCGTCACTGAATGCATCCCACCAGATTTCAGAAGCGCCCGGCCATTGCCGGGCGTTCGTTTATTGGGGCACACCCCGCCCCGCACCGCTTCCGCCTGCAAATGGAACACATGCGCATGTCACGCATTTTCACGTCGCGCAATAAATGGTTGCAAGGCATTCAAGGGGACAACAATTGAACAGTCAGATTCAGGCCAGCCCACTGAGCATTGACGACGTGACCGTCATCGATGACGAGAAGGTCAAAAAAGCCGTGACGGCAGCCGCCCTCGGAAATGCCATGGAGTGGTTCGATTTCGGTGTTTACGGCTTTGTCGCCTACGCCGTTGGCAAGGTCTTCTTTCCGGAGGCTGCCCCCGCCGTTCAGACAGTGGCGGCACTTGCGACATTTTCGGTGCCGTTTCTCATTCGTCCGCTAGGTGGCGTTTTCTTCGGGGCGATGGGCGACAGGTTCGGGAGGCAGAAAGTCCTCTCTCTCACCATTATCATCATGGCGGCCAGCACCTTCTGCATCGGCCTCATTCCGGGTTATGCGACCATCGGCATCTGGGCCCCTATCCTTTTGCTGCTCTGCAAGCTCGTTCAGGGCTTTTCCGTGGGCGGGGAATATACCGGTGCGGCCATCTTCGTGGCGGAATATGCGCCCGACCGCAAACGCGGTTATCTCGGCAGCTGGCTCGATTTCGGCTCGATTGCCGGTTTTGTGCTTGGCGCGGGGCTGGTGGTGCTGCTCAGCACCGCCATGGGTGAGGCGAAATTTCTTGACTGGGGCTGGCGCATTCCGTTCTTCCTTGCCGCTCCGCTCGGACTGATCGGCCTTTATCTTCGCCACGCCGCGGAGGAGACGCCGGCTTTCACCGAACGCCTTCACCGCGCTGAAGAGGAGGACCGCCAGTCGTTGAAGGAACGGCCCATGGTCCCCATCGCGGAGATCACCAGCAAACATCTCCGTTCGCTGGCAATCTGCATCGGCATGGTTCTCGTCACCAATGTCACCTACTACATGCTGCTGACTTACATGCCCACATACCTGTCAAAGACGCTGAATTACAGCGAGGATCACGGCGTCCTCATCATCATCGCCGTCATGGTGGGTATGCTGTTCGTCCAGCCGGCCATCGGGCTTTTGAGCGACCGTATAGGCCGCAAACCTTTCCTCGCTGTCGGCAGCACGGCGATCTTTTTTCTCTCGCTACCGGCTTTCCATCTCATCGCCAGCGGGCAGGTGGTCCAGATTTTCTTCGGCTTGCTTATTCTTGCCGTCGCGCTGAACTGCCTGATCGGAATCATGGCCTCGACCTTGCCCGCTCTGTTCCCGGCGCGCATACGCTATAGCGCCCTGGCGATCGCGTTCAACATCTCGATCATCGTCGCCGGCCTGACTCCAACGGCCACGGCCTGGCTGGTGGAAGCGACCGACAACATCTATATGCCGGCCTATTACCTCATGGTCGCCGCTGTCTTCGGGATTGTCACCACTTTCTTCCTGAAAGAGACGGCGAACCGGCCTCTCTATGGCGATACGCCCAACGCCTCCAGCCGCAAGGAGGCGAAATCGCTTCTCGCCGCGCAATATCTGCACATCGAAAAAAGCGTTGAAGAGATCGACGAGGAGCTTCTCAAACTGGAACAGCAGAAAGAAATTCTGCAGGCGAAACGCAGTCAGCTCGTCGGCCGGCACCCGGACCTGAACTAACTCCATCCGCCATAGATGAAATGCGCGGGCAATGCGTATCGCACCCCGCGCATCGATTTTTTCAGGTTTCAATAGGCCTGCGCCGAGAGCAGCTGTTGTTTCGCTCAAACGGCGAGGAAGCCGCCGTCCACTGGCAATACGGCGCCTGAAATCATCTTGCTGTCATCGGAAAGCAGCAGCGCGATGCTCTGCGCCACCTCTTCTGCTTCTGCGAAGCGGTTGAGCGGATGACGCACCATCATAGGCTGGCTTTTGACCGGATCGTTCCACGCTTCCGCAGCCAGTTCAGTGAGTGTGATGGTGGGCGCGACGGCATTGACGCGAATACCATGCGGGCCAAGTTCCTTGGCAAGCACGCGGGTTGCGCCCTCAAGCCCGGCCTTGGACGCCGCATAACACAGGTGATCCTGAAAGCCGCGATGCCCTGCAATCGAGGTGATGTTGACGATGGCGCCGCCGCCGCCCCTTGCAACACGCGCGCGGGCGAATTCCTGGCAGGTGACGATGGCTGCGCGCAGATTGATGCCCAGCACGGCCTCGTAGCCTGCATCGCTCATGTCAAGCACACTTTCCAGCACGTTGATGCCGGCGCTGTTGATCAGGAAATCGCAAGTGCCGGCTTCGGCCATGGCGGCGCGGGTGGCGGCGACGTCGGCAAGATCGGCACGGATCGATCGGCCGCCGATTTCGCTTCTCAGGCTGTCGAGATCGGACTGCGTGCGGCTGATCGCCACGACCTCCGCACCACGTGCGGCCATCAGCTGCGCGCAGGCGCGGCCGATGCCTTTGCCTGCGCCGGTGATGATGACGGATTTTCCGGAAAACTGCATGGAATCCTCGTTATTTGCGGCCAATGCGGCCGGATGATCTAAGTTTTTTGACGGCGCTCAGGAATGGCTAGCGGAACGAATGGCGCGGGCCGCATTCTGCAGCGTCAGAAACGCGTCGTAACGTGCTTGGTGAACCCTCTGAAAACCAGGATCCGGCGTTGCACTGCTGCCAATACGCGACATTGCCGGCATCGCCGCCATCAGGTCCGGATAAGTCCCTGCGGCGACGGCGCCCAACATGGCGGAGCCGAGAAGCACCGGCTCCTCGCATTCGGTCAATTCGACGGGAAGTCCGGTCGCATCGGCCAGCAACTGCCGTGCAAGCGGGTGGGCACCCGCACCGCCGCTGACACTAATGGTTTCCACCGGCGCGCCGTTGCGGGCCTGCGTTTCGATGATCTGACGAAGCCCGTAACCAAGGCCGAGAAGCCCGGCCACATAAAGCGCGACAAGGGAATCCACGCCGGTTTCCATGCCATACCCGGCAACCACCGCGCGGGCATGGGGATCGGCGAAGGGTGCGCGGTTGCCGAGAAATTCCGGCACCACATGAAAATCCTCTGCAAGCTTTGCTGCGGCGGAAGCGGATTCGGCGAGGCCGAGGGCGCGGTCGGCAAGCCAGACCGGTAAGGCTTTGCCATCTTTCTCGGCAAGCACTTTCGCTTCGGGGACTGCCGGATGTAGCTGAACCAGATAATCGATGGCCGCACCGGCAGCAGACTGGCCGCCTTCATTCAGCCACGCACCGGGAACCATGGCCGAATAATAAGGCCCCCAGACGCCAGGCACGAAGGCGGGTTCGGCTGTCGTCGTCATGGTACAGGACGAGGTCCCGAAAACATAACCAAGGCATTTCGAAGCATCGCCACCCGCAGCAACCGTACCGACGCCGCCGGCGTGGGCATCAATCAGGCCCGCAGCAACGGCGGTGCCTGCGACCAGCCACATCGCCTTTGCGGCGTCTTCCGTCAGACCGGTGCCGAGCGCCGTGCCCGGATGGACGACGCTTTCACCGATGCGGCGGAAGCCCTGTTCCGCCAGATCGCCAAGGCCAATATTGTTGAAATATTCCGAATCCCAGCGGTTCTCGTGGGCGAGATAGGTCCATTTGCAGGTGACCGTGCAGGCGGATCGATCAAGTGCACCGGAGGCTTTCCAAGTGAGAAAATCCGTCAGGTCAAAGAAGTGTTCGGCACGGGCATAGACATCCGGTCGATTTTCCCGAAGCCACAAAAGCTTCGGCGTCTGCATTTCGGGAGAGATGCGGCCACCGACATATTTGAGAACCGCATGTTCTCCGGCATTGATGCGCTCTGCCTGTTCAACGGCACGGTGATCCATCCAGACGATGATATCGCGTTCGGGATGATCGGCAGCGCCAACCGGCAGGGTCTCATCGTCCGGCCCGCGAACGACGAGTGAGCAGGTGGCATCGAAACCGATGCCGGCAACATCGACAGGATCGATACCAGCGCGTGAGACGCTCCCCCGGACGCTGTCGCAAACCGCCTGCCACACTTCCGCGCTCGATTGCTCGGCAATGCCGCCATCTTCGCGATGCATGCTGATCGGACGCTTGGCGGTGGCGAGAAGCTTGCCCGAGACGTCGAAGACACCGGCCCGCGCCGAGCCGGTCCCGACATCGACACCAACGAGATAGGAAGCCATTTGTGATACTCCTCGGAGCGGATGATCCGGTACTTGAACAGATTTGAGCGGCGGAACCGTTTCCGGTTTTCCCGCCGCTCCAGACGTTTTTAAACGCGGTCGAAGTTGGTCGGCAAGACCAGCATATCGCGGATGGTGACGGTGCGCTTGCGTGTCAGCATGTAGACAACGGCATCGGCCACTTCGCTCGCATCGATGAGGCTGCCCGATTCCTTGGCCTTTCGGAGGTTTTCCTCCGGCCAATCGGCCAGCAGTGCGGAAACGACCGGGCCGGGGGAGACCTGCGCAACGCGCACGCCGTGCGGGATCATCTGGCGGCGCATGCCCTGCACGAAGCTGGTGATCGCCCATTTCGAGCCGGAATAGACCGGCTCCCAATAGGTCGGGAAGTGGCCGGCGATAGAGCAGGTGACGATGATATCGCCGGTCTTGCGCTCCGACATGTGCGGTACGACGGCATGAACATTCTTCATGACGGCGTTGACGTTGAGATTGAGCATCTTGTCGATGGCTTCCGGCGTCGTCTCGGTGAGATCGCCGCCGATATAGGTGCCGGCATTGCAATAGAGAATGTCGATATGATCGACCTTCTTGAGGATCTCAGGGATCATCGCGTTGCAGCTGTCGGCATCGAGCAGATTGGTGACCTGCGGGATGGCGCGGTCGCCAAGCTTGGCAACCAGATCATTCAGGGCCTTCTCGTTCCAGTCCACCATGACCACGGTCGCACCCTGTTCCAACAGCGCTTCTGTGGTGGCAAGCCCGATGCCGGATGCGGCGCCGGTGATGACCGCAATCTTGCCTTGCAGCGATTCAGACATTTAATTCTCCTGCGTTTATGAAGATATTTCCGGGCCGACTCAGCGCCATTCGCGCCCGATATAGATGGCGAGCAGAATGATGCCGCCCTTGATGACATCCTGCAGATAGGGGTTGATGCCCATCAGGTTGAGGCCGTTATTGAGAATGCCGAGCAGCACCGCGCCGATGAGCGTGCCGAGAATGAGGCCCCTGCCGCCTGCAATCGCCGTGCCTCCAAGAACAACGGCCGCGATGGCATCGAGTTCGAAGCCGACACCGGCATTGGGCTGACCGCTCATCAGGCGACCGGTGAGGATCAGTGCCGCAAATGCTGCCGTGACGCCGGAGATGCCATAGACGGCAAGCTTGACGCGCTGGGTCTTCACGCCCGAAAGACGGGCGGCCAGTTCGTTTCCGCCGAGCGCATAGACGTGGCGGCCGAAAGCGGTGCGCTGCAACAGCACCCAGGCGATGGCGTAGATCACCACCATGATGACGACTGGGACGGGAACCACACCGATACGGCCGACACCGAACCAGGAAATCCAGCTCGGAATACCGCTGACGGGGTAGCCGCCGGAATAGATAAGGCCAAGGCCACGGGCCATGCCCATGGTGGCGAGCGTGACGATGATGGCGGGCATCTTGCCCCAGGCGACAAGCGCCCCGTTGAAGATGCCGATGCCAAGACCGATGAACAGGCCGGCCGGCAGCGCAATTGCAGGCGAGAGGCCGGTGTTCACCATCAGGCCAGCAGAAAGCGTTCCGATAAGCGCCATGACAGCGCCGACCGACAGGTCGATACCGCCGGTCAGAATGACGAAAGTCATGCCGACGGCCAGAATGCCAACGACGGAAACCTGCCGCAACACGTTCATGATGTTGTTGAGGCTGAAGAAATTGTCGCTCGCAAGCCCCATCAGGATGGATACGACAATCAGACCCGCCAGCGGCAGGGCGAGCGGCGAGCGCAGCATGGCACTGAGACTGAAACCGCCCGTTTTCGCGGCAACGCCGGTGTTTGCATCAAGCGACATGTTCAACTCTCCCGGTGGTGGCGTTTGTCATTATTGTTTCTGAATTGATGTCGTCTCCCTCGACCGTGGCAACGATGCCGCCGGACCGGAAGACGCAGACCCTGTCGGACATGCCGATCACTTCCGGCAGTTCCGAGGAGATCATGATGATCGAATGGCCCCTGGCAGCAAATTCGCGCATCAGCGAATAGATTTCTGCCTTCGCTCCGACATCGATGCCACGTGTCGGTTCATCGAAGATCAGCACGCGCATGTCGTGGTTCAGCCAGCGCGCGATAACGATCTTCTGCTGGTTGCCGCCGGACAGCGTGTCGACGCGGGCGTAAGGCCCTTGTGCCTTCACCTTCACCTGCACCTGCGCCATGGCCTTTGTCGTGTACTCCAGTTCCTTCTTGAGATCGAGGAACCAGTGCGCCTTGCGGTATTTGCCGTAATTGTTGAGCGAGATATTCTGCAGGATGGAGAAGCTGGTGATCAGGCCCTCTTCCTTGCGGCTTTCCGGCAGCAGGCCAATGCCGCGCATCAGCGCATCATCGGGGCCTGACAAACGCGTATCGACGCCATCGAGCTTGATCTTTCGGCGCGTCGCGGAATGCGCGCCGAGCATGGCGAGGACTGTTTCCGTGCGGCCTGAGCCAACGAGCCCGGCAAAACCAAGAATTTCGCCCTTGCGCAGCGCGAAACGCGAGACAGGGCCGCCCTTCTTCAGTTGCAGCTCCTCGACTTCGATCACCTTCGCGGCGGAAGGATCGAGTTGCGGCTTGGGCGGGAAGCTGGCCTCGATGCGCCGGCCGACCATCATTTCAACCAGGCGGTCATTGTCGACCTCCGACGTCAGGCAAGAGCCGATCAGCTCGCCATCGCGCAGGACGGTAATGCGGTCGCAAATCTCGAATATTTCTTCGAGGTGGTGCGAAATGAAGATGATTGCCACGCCCTGACGGCGCAGCTCGCGCATGACCTTGAAAAGGTGCTCCGTCTCGGAAGGCGTCAACGTGGCGGTGGGTTCGTCCAGTATCAGAATGCGGGCATCCAGTGACAAGGCCTTGGCGATTTCGACAAATTGCTGCTGGGCGACGGAAAGGCGGTGCACCGGGACGTCAAGCGGAACATCCACGGCGAGCCGGCCCATGATTTCGGCTGCGCGCTTGCGCATCGCGCCCTTGTTCAGAAGGCGCAGCGGCCCGCGGATTTCGCGGGCAAGGAACATGTTTTCAACGGCGTTGAGATAAGGGATCAGGCTGAATTCCTGAAACACGATGCCGACACCGGCGGCAATCGCCTCATCGTAATTGGCGAAGCGGCGATCCTTGCCGTCAATGCGGATCGTTCCTTCCGAGGGCTGCAGGATGCCGCTCAGGATCTTCATCAGAGTCGACTTGCCGGCGCCGTTTTCGCCCAGAAGCGCATGCACCTCGCCGGCGCGCGCCTCAAGGTCGACGCCACGCAGGACTTCGATCTTGCCAAAGCTTTTTCTTATTCCATTCAGTTCCAGCATTTCACCCTCCTCAATGGTCGGGATTTAACCCCGCCCCCGCATAAAGCGGGGACGGAGCCTGGGAGGAGTTCTTACCAGCTGAACTCGCCGGCGTTCTTGCTGTCGACGACCATAACGTCGATCGGGACTTCCTTCGGCACGACGCGAGCGCCCCACTTCTGGGCGAGCGCCATGGCAAGGCCGACACGCACCTGGTCACGCGGGAACTGCGCGGTGGTTTCGATGAACGGGCCACCCTCGGCAATCGCCTTCACAGCTTCCGGAGCACCGTCGACCGAGGTTAGCTTGATGTCCTTGCCGGAACCCTGAATAGCAGCCAGAGCGCCCATCGCACCGCCATCATTCACCGAGAAGATGCCGGCGAGGTTCGGGCGCGACTGGATCATGTTTTCAACGACGCCCAGAGCGACGGAGCGGTCCTGACGGCCGTTCTGTGTATCGACCAGCTTGATCTCGGGGAATTCGGCGAGTGCGGCCTTGCAACCTTCGACGCGCTGAAGGATCGGCACGACCGGGATACCGTCGAGGATCGCGACTTCACCCTTGCCGCCGAGCGCGTCACCGAGATGCTTGCACGACTTGTAGCCCGCGTCACGGTTCTTCGAGCCGACGAAGGTATCGACCGGGCCATTGGCGTTGGCGTCAACCGCAACGACGATTGCGCCGGCAGCCTTGGCAGCGTGCACGGCGGCTTCGATGCCGGCGCTGTCGGTTGGGTTGAGAAGCAGAATGTCGATCTTCTGCTGAAGCATATCTTCAACGTCGGAAATCTGCTTTGCCACATCGTGGCCGGCATCGGTCACGACAACGTCAGCGCCGATGCTTGCCGCAGCTTCCTTCAGCGCTTCCTGCATCGACACGAAATAGGGGTTGTTCAGCTCCTGGAAGGTCATGCCGATCTTCAGCTTTTCCTGCGCCAGCGCCGGAGCGGCCATCATTGCAATTGCGGCTGTCGCCATCAGAAACTTGGATTTCATTTTCATCTCACTCTTCCTCCCATTAGGAAAGTTGGGGCAACAAGTGCCCGTTTCCGGACAGACCTCTGCCCGAATTGGTAAAAATCGGCGATGTGTCGCTGGTTTACTCCGCCATAACAGCTGCCTTCTGGGCCGCAAAAATGGTTCGGAACCTCGACGGTGACATTCCCTTGAGTTTCAGGAAATGCCGGTTGAAATTGGAAAGATTGGAAAAGCCAACATCGTAGCAGACCTCGGCCACCTTCACATCCTGATCCGCCAGCAACATCTGGCAGGCAAGATCGATCCTTAACTGATTGCGATAGCGCACCAGCGTCGTGCCGGTATGGCGCTTGAAGGCCCGGGAGAAGGCGCTTGGGCTCTGGCCCACCATGTCGGCGAGATCGATTTCCTCCACCTGTTCGGTCAGATGCTCGCGCAGATGAGAGAGGGCGCGATTGATGCCGCTGTCGCCAATCCCGGTCAGATCCAGTTCGTAGCTGAGGCTTGCCAGCACCTCGGATGTCGGCGCATTGACCAAGAGATCGAGAATTTCCCAGAAAAGTGCCAGACGCGTCAGGCCCTGCGCCTCGATAAGCCGAAGGATCAGCGGGCGGACCCGATCGCTCGTCTCGTCGTCAAAGAGAATACCGCGACGGCTGCGGTCCAGCAGGCCACGCACCACTTCCATCTCGGACATGGAGGCGCAGGCATCCTCGATAAAACTCTCCGGAAACTGGATCACGAGGGAACGCGTCGGCACGATTTCGTCCGGCTCGATCTCGCTGATCCAGTTCTGGGGGAGATTGGGGCCGGTCATGATGAGCTGGCCGGGGCCGAAACGGCCGACGAAATCACCGATATAGAAGGTGCCTGACGTCGCGACGACCAGATGAATTTCATATTCGGGATGATAATGCCAGCGCACGGTACGGAACGGATAGCCATGCCGCCAGGCAGCGAAAGATTCGCCCTTGCGGATGTGCACCAGTTCCAGATCGGGCTGCATCATGGTTCCTCCCATCAGTCACGTCCGCCGCATTTGCGAAGCGAAGCCATTCCTCTTTATGGCTCGTCCCGGGCGTTGATGAGGAGCATAGGGCGGGCCGCGGCTAAACATCCACATCACGCCGGAGAAATTACCGATACTTTTTTGACTGTTTTTTGCCAGAAATTGAATAGTGCCTCAACGTGATTGACAGCCAACGTTGCGGAGAGCCTGTTTTTTTTGCTCAATTTGCCGTGATGCGCCCAAACAATTCTCAACAGGAGGCGATCTGTGATGAATTTTTGGAGTAGAGCCTGCCTGTCACAGGCAGGCCCTACTTATACTTTTCCGCGCACGTTTCGCCGCTTATGCATCAGCGAGCGAATGTCTGGCACTTATTGCGGCATCACTATCTGCAGTTTGACGTCCGTTTCCCGCGCTTCCACCGCACGGTCGAAACCGGCAATACTGTCTTCAAAGGGAATGGTCGCAGAAATCAGCGGCTTCAGATCGACCTTGCCGGATGCGATGAGCGCCACGGCGCGATCATAGACATTGGCGTAGCGGAAAACCGTCTCGACCCGAAGTTCCTTGGCCTGAAGGCCGACAATATCGACCGGAACCGGATCTACCGGCATACCGACGAGCACGATTGCGCCGCCCGGTCGTGCGAGGGCGGCAACGCCAAGAATGGCTGGGGCAGCGCCCGAGCATTCAAAGACGATATCGCAGCCCCAGCCGTCCGTCGCCTCAGCGATCGCTTCAGCGAGGTTGCGCTCGCGGATATTGACGGTCTCGATGCCATCGTAAGAGGCGATGATATCGAGCTTGGGCTGGGCAAGATCGGCGACGATGACCTTCGCGCAGCCGCCCGCGAGCGCGGCAAGCGCCACCATCATGCCGATCGGACCGGCGCCTGTTACCACGGCGACATCGCCCGGCTGGATGCGGGCACGCAGCGCCGCCTGCATGCCGATGGCAAAGGGCTCCACCATGGCGCCTTCCGCAAAGGACACATTGTCCGGCAGCTTGTACGTGAAAGCAGCGGGATGAATGACTTCCGGCGTCAGGCAACCATGCACAGGGGGCGTCGCCCAGAAACGGACGGCCGGATCCACATTGTAGATGCCGAGCTTCGACGCGCGAGACGTTGCGTCGGGAATACCCGGCTCCATGCAAACACGGTCGCCAGCCTTGAGATGCGTTACCTCGGCGCCGGTTTCGATCACCGTTCCAGAGGCCTCGTGCCCGAGCACCATCGGGGCGTTGACGACGAAATGTCCGATTTTGCCATGTGTATAATAATGGACGTCGGAGCCGCAAATGCCGACCGTGTGGGTGCGGATACGCACATCCTTCGGTCCGAGTTTACCGGGAATGTCAAAGTCCCTAAGCGCGAGCTTCCCTTTTTCTTCCAGCACCAGTGCCTTCATCTCATCCTCCGTGGTTTACGATACGCCTGGCAGCGAATTCAGTCAGCGTGATGGCGCGCAACCTCGGCAAAAGTAAACAGAAATCCGCCGGAACAACCGGTTTTTCTTCGCACAGGAAAAACTGTATCGAGGAGCCTGCAATTTCTCATCACTGCCGCGATGTCGTGTCCTTTTCCGAGCCGGACATGAGGACTGATTCGTCTGCCGGAGCTATTCGCCCGGCACGGCGGCGATCTGGAATGCGGCGTGCTGACAGCGCGTCGACAGCCAGAAGCAGGCCGGAACCGCATCTGGCTTGCCTGGGGATCAGGCCTGGATCAAAGCGATACCGCGGCTCCTGAAGCCGAGTGTGACGTCGCTTGCCGGCGGCAGGCCGGTTTCCGCCATATGATCGATGATGAAAAGCGTGCCGATCTCGGTTTCCACCTCGTATTCCACGTGGCCACCCAGATAGGCGCTGTGCAGCACCCGCCCGGCAACCCCCTGCCCCCCGGGCTGACCGATTGAAATCGAGCCTGGGCGAACCGCAAGCTTCGCCGGCCCCAGCCTGGCGTTGCCTGCGGAAAGCCGATAATCGATGCCCCCAACGCGGACCATTGCGTCCGGTCCATCCAGCCTTACCACTTCGCAGCCCACGACATTCGCCTCACCCATGAAATCAGCAATGAAGGCGGAGGCTGGAGCCTCATAGAGTTCGCGCGGGGCGCCAGACTGGGCGATCTCTCCATCCTTCATCACGATGATGCGGTCGGAGACGGCAAGCGCCTCATCCTGATCATGCGTCACGTAAACCGCAGTGAAACCAAGTCTTTGCTGCAATTCACGGATTTCGGTGCGGACCCGGCGGCGAAGGCGGGCATCGAGGTTCGAAAGAGGTTCGTCCAGCAGCAGCACCTGGGGTTCCAGCACCAGAGCACGGGCAACCGCGACACGCTGCTGCTGCCCACCGGAAAGTTCGGCAGGCAGGCGATGCCCCATGCCGGCAAGGCCGACAAGCTTCAGCCCCTCTTCCGCCTTTTCCCGCGCTTCCGCCTTGCGTAGCCCGGAGGATTGCAGGCCATAAGCAACATTGTCGAGCGCCGTTATGTGCGGGAACAGCGCATACGACTGGAAGACCATCGAGACATCGCGCTCGTTGGCTGGCAGCATCGTGACATCCTGATCGCCGATGAGAATGCGGCCGGACGTCGGGTGTTCGAGGCCCGCCAGCATGCGCAACGTCGTCGTCTTGCCGCAGCCGGAGGGGCCGAGCAGAGTTACCAGCGTGCCTGGTTCGATGGTGAGCGACAGGTCCGGTATGGCGGTGAAAGCACCGAAGGTCTTGCGGACATTCTTGAAGGTAACGGAGCCGGGCTTAACGGAAATCATGCGGTTTTCTCCTGGGCAAGAGGAACGGGGGAAGCGGATGGTAGGCCAGCGACGCGGTTTTCGCGCCGCAGCCGACGCTCGCCAACGAGGAACTGGAAGCCGGCAATGACGGTGATCATCACCACGATCAGCATGGAGGAATAGGCAATCGCAACCCCATATTCGCCGTTTTCGACGAGGCCGACGATGTAGGACGTCGCCATGTTGTATTCGGCGCTGACGAGGAAGATGACGGCGCTGATGGAGGTGATGGCGCGCACGAAGGAATAGACCAGTGCGGCCGTGATCGCGGGCCTCAGGAGCGGCAGGATGACCTTGCGAATGGTGCGGAAACTGTTGGCCCGCAGCGTCAGCGAGGCCTCGTCGAGGCTCTTGTCGAGTTGGCTCATCGCCGCGATTCCGCCGCGCACACCGACCGGCATGTTACGGAACACAAAGCAGGCGATCAGGATCAGCGCCGAGCCGGTCATTTCCACCGGAGGCAGGTTGAAGGCCATGATGTAGCTGACGCCGATGACTGTGCCGGGAATGGCAAAGCTCATCATCAGCGCAAATTCAAACAGGTTCCGCCCGGCAAATTTCTGCCGCACGATGATATAGGCCGTCAGGAGACCGACTGCGGCGGTGAGCGGAGCGGAAATCAGCGCGATCTTCATGGTCGTCCAGAACGAGTTCCAGGCAACGCCGGTCCACGCGATGGAGCCGTTGGAGAAACTCACGGAAAATGCGCGGAGGTAATGGTCGAAGGTGAGGGAATTGTCGAGACCCCAGGTCTTCACGAAACCGCCCACAAGGATCATGCCATAAACGACGATTGTGAAGACCATCCACGGCACGACAACGGCATGAACGCCGATGGACAGGCCACGCGGAAGCGCGATATGCGCGCCGCTGTCGCCCTTTCCCGTCACCGTGGCGAAATTCTTGCCTGCCAGCCAGAAGCGTTGGGCAAGGAAGGCCGAAAGCGTGAAACACAGCAGGATGATCGCCAGAACCGCGGCGCGCGACGGATCGTTCTGCGAACCAACGACAGCAAAGAAGATTTCCGTCGACAGGACGCCGTGTGTGCCGCCAAGCACCAGCGGGTTGCCGAAATCCGCCATGCTTTCGATGAAGCCGATGAGAAAGGCATTGGCGAGACCGGGCTTCATCAGCGGCAGGGAAACCCGCCAGAAAGTGCGCCAGCGGTCGGCGCGCAGCGTCTGAGAGGCTTCTTCCATGGAGGGGCTTACCCCTTCGACTACACCGATCAGCACCAGAAACGAGATGGGCGTGAACGAAAGAACCTGCGCGATCCAGATGCCGGTCATGCCATAAAGCCAGCGACCCGGCTCAATGCCGAAGAGATAGGAAAGCCATTCGGTGACGACGCCGGCGCGGCCGAAGAGCAGCGTCAGGGCCAGACCGATAACGAAAGGCGGCGTTATGATTGGCAGCACCGTCAGGAGCCGCAGTCCCTTCTTGAAGGGAAAGCGCGTACGGGTGGCGATCAGTGCAAAGCCAAGGCCGAGCACGGTCGAACCGAAGGCGGTCATCAGCGCGAGGAAGAGCGTGCGCCAGGCAACACCGCAGCGCTCCTCACCCACGGCGCAGCCAAGGCTCCATATGCCGGGATCCTTGATATTGCGAATGAATCCATCGGCATTAAAGGAGCCGTCGAAATCCTGAACGGACGCAACCAGCATACTGCCGATCGGATAGAAGACAAAAACCGTAACGAGGAAAACCAGAACGGAAATGGCGCCGACGACAAAGGCATCGCCCTTCATGACACCACGTTCGGCAAGCCCGAAGGCAAAAAGAAGCACGAAGACGAACGACATGACGACGGCCCCCGCCCCCATGGACGGCTGGCCATCGGCGAGCATGCCGAAGAGATTTTCGCTGATTGTCCAGGTCCAGCCGGTAAAGCCGATGGCCAGCCCTTGCAAGGCAAGGAAGACGAGACCAGCAGCGCCAATGAATGCAAGCAAACCGCCCCGGCGCATCGGATCACGGATCGGCCGGACAAGACATGCGGCAAGGAAGAAAATGACAATGCCGACCAGCCATGGTTTTCCATAAGACAGTATCTGCAACACACCTGGCGCATTGCTGGCGGAGGAGAAAAACCCGGACAGCCAGCGGAAGCTGTAAAAACCGCCTTCGATGCGATACCAGGGAAGAAGAATGAGGGCAAAAGCCCCGAACGCCAGGACGATGTCCAGCCTGCGATTGCCACGTGTCATGGCCGACCTCGCTTGTTTCATGCCGATGAAAGAGTGGCGGACACCCCGGCTTCAAAAGCCGGGGTGCCGATCGCCGGAGTTCAGATCAGTTGGCGACCGCACCAACTTCGCGATCCCAGCGTTCCAGCAGCGCCTTGCGCTTGGCAGGATCGCCATAGGTCTTGAAGTCGTAGTCGATGAGCTTGATGTCCTCGAACTTCGGTGCCTCTTTCGGCACTTCCGCCGTTTTGTTGGACGGCAGCTGGAAGGACTTGGCGTCCTTCATGCGCGACTGGACCTCCGGCTTCAGCGCCCAGTCGTACCAGGTCTTGGCATTGTCGAGGTTGCGGGCGCCCTTGATGATCGACATGGAGCCGATCTCGTAACCCGTGCCCTCGCACGGAGCGATTGATTTGACCGGGAAACCTTCCGCAGTCTGGGCCACCGCATCATGCATGAAGACGATGCCGAGCGCCGTCTCGCCGCGCGCGGCCGCCTTGACCGGCGCCGAGCCGGACTTGGTATATTGCGAGATATTGGCGTTGAGCTTCTTCAGGTAATCGATGGCCTGATCCTCGCCCATGATCTGCACAAGTGAGGCAAGCGCGGTATAGGCGGTACCCGAAGAGTTCGGATTGGCGATCTGGATTTCGCCCTTGAGTTCCGGCGCCAGAAGGTCGGCCCAGCACTTTGGCTCCTTGTAACCCTTGGACTTGAATATCTCGGTGTTGTAACCCCAGCCCAGGGCACCGGCGTAAACGCCGACAGTCCGGTAACCCGTGCTCTCCGCCTGCTTGACCGCCCAGTCCTGCAACTGATCCAGCATCGGCGACTTGTATTCGAGCGTCAGGTTTTCCGAGGCTGCCTGCATGTGCGGGTCGCCCGTACCGGCCCACCAGATATCGGTTTTCGGGTTGCGGGCTTCCGCGCGCACCTTGGCATAGGTCTCGCCCGAAGACAGGCGCACCATATTGACCTTGATGTCATGAGACTTTTCAAAATCACCCTTCATCTGTTCGCAGATGACGACATCGGCCGAGCAGATCAGGTTCAGTTCGCCGGCCGCCTGCGCGGAAACGGCGCTCAGTGCCGTACCGGCAAAAAGCAGAGTGGAAAGTATCGTCAGTCGCATGGTTATCCTCCTGTAGCTTGCGTCTGAATTTCGGGTCACGTGCAGACATGGCGCTGCCGATCGCGACACCTTGTGGCGCGCGTGCTGTCGTTTCGGGGTTTTGGTATTTGGCCCTACTGGGTCTGGCTCGGGTGAATCTCGCTGTCGAAGCGGCTCAATAATCGACTTCGCTCTTCCGGCTGGCCGAAGGTGGCAAAGTCGTAATCCACCATCTTGATCATCGATATATCAGGTGCCGTCAGCGGCAATGTCGCCCTGGCGTTGGACGGCACCTGGTTCTGGCCGGCCATGGCGCCGGTTTCCTGTCCTTCAGGGCTCAGCGCAAATTCCACGAAGGTCTGCGCAAGCGCCGTATTGTGGTTGCCCTTGACAATGCTGACCGCCCCGATCTCGTAACCGGTGCCCTCGCAGGGCGCGACGATGACCAGCGGGAAACCCTCGATCTTCTGGGTCACGGCATCATGCATGAAGGAAATCCCGATAAGAACCTCACCCCGCGCCGCCGCCTTGACGGGTGCCGAACCGACCTTGGTATAGCCTACGACATTGAGGTTCAGCTTCGTCATGAAACCAAAGGCTTCTTCCTCGCCGAACAGCTGCACCAGCGTGGCGAGCATGGTGAAGGCCGTGCCGGAATAGTTCGGATTGCCGGTCAGGATATGGCCGCGATAGACGTCCTTGGCCAAATCCTTCCAGCAGGTGGGAGCGGGCAAGCTGTTTTTGGCAAGCAGTTCCGAATTATAGGCAAAACCAAGCGCGCCAGCATAAATTCCAGCCGATTTCGACCCGGACATCGCATTGAAGTTCTGCGCCCAGGGCAACAGATCCTGTTGATTGGCGGGCCGATATTCGTCCAGCAGGTCTTCGGAACCTGCCTGCAAATGTGTATCGCCGGTGCCGCCCCACCACACGTCGACTGTCGGACGGGATCGCTCGGCGCGAATCTGGTCGAGAATTTCGCCGGTGCTTTTGCGGACCATCGAAATTTCAAGTCCGGTCTTGGCTTCGAATGCCCGCTGCATGGTCACGCACCAGGCCTCATCGACGCCGCACAGGACGTTCAACTTCGGTTCGGCCATGCCATGCCCTGCGCCGCACAGCCAAAGGACCATGCTCGCCGCAAGTGCGGTCAGTGCTTTCAATTAAGCCTCCCTGCCTGGAACCTCCCCGTTCCAGTCTCCATCAACAGCATGTCACATCCTGTCCGCACCGCAATCGAAGAATGGTTACCAATCTTTCACCGCACTGCCGAACAAGATTACAGATATTACAATTATGACAGGAGAGATAACCAGCGAGCCTTTGAAGATAGCCGCCACCATGCCTATGATGGTGGCGGGAGGAAGTTGCAGTGCTTAATCAGAAGGTTCGCATTCTGATCGTCGAGGACGATCCGGATATGGCCGAGCTTATCTCGGATCTCGTCGAGGCCGAGGGCTGGCTGCCCACCTGTGCGCGCTCCGCAGAGGAGGCCGACGAGATACTGGCAAAGGACAGGATGCAGCTCGTCCTCGTCGATCACAATCTGCCTGGCACGTCCGGGCGCACCTTCGCTCAGCGGCTGCGCAGCCAGATCGACATCGGCATCGTCATGGTCACCGCCGCCGGAAGTGCCGCCGACCGGGTGCTCGGCCTGGAAACCGCCGCCGACGACTACGTGGTCAAGCCCTTCGAACCAATCGAGCTCACGGCGCGGATCAAGGCCGTCCTGCGCCGGACAATTCCCTCGCTAAAACAGGAGAAGGACAGCGAGCGTGACCACGGGCGCGCGGCGCTGCGGCTTGGCGACTGGGCGATCGATCTTGATGCACGCCGCGCTGTCTGCCTCGCGGACCGCAGCCGGACACTGACGAGCGCCGAATTCGCGCTTCTGGAAATTCTTGCCGAGACGCCCAACCAGCCCGTCAGCCGTTCCCAGATTCTCGACAGGCTGGGTTCGGAGAGCGACCGTTATATCGACAGAAACGTCGACGTGCTGGTGCTGCGGCTGAGGCGCAAGATCGAGATAAACCCCGATCTGCCGCGCCATATCAAGACCCGGCGCGGTAAGGGTTACGTGCTCCACACCGATGAGGGCGAGCCCTACCCGTGATCAGCCGCTCCTTCCTTTCCTCCATCGCCTTTCGCCTGCCCTTTGCGATCGTCTTTACCTGCGTCCTCGTCTTTAGCCTGTCCGCCATCGCGATTTACGGATTGCAGCGCGCCCGCGATGAAATGGCGGCCTATGGATTGCAGGCCTTCTCCAGTCTCGCCAAGGCCTCGCTGGTCTCGCGGCAGGTCTCCGATCTCGTCTCCAGTGCACCTTTCCTGATGAATGCCGCCTCGCCCTATCGCGTTTCCAGCGAAAGCCGCTCCGTTGTCCAGCAGGTCGATCTGCTTCTGCAGATGACAGAGCCGGGCAGCGGCGAGCGGGCAGCACGCGGCTTTGCGAGTGAGCGTATCGTTGAACTGCTGCAGCGTATCCGAGCGCAGACACTCGATCTCGCTAAGGATGCCGATGCCGCGCAGGGCCACAAGGCGGAGGCGGCAGCCGCGCTCGGCGAAATCGCCACCGGTCAGGGTATCCTCGATCCGGAGCTGCGCCGGCGGATGAATGGCATCGTACAGGCCGCGTCCGCGTCCGACAGTCTTTTTCAGCTTGGCGAACTGCGCCGCCGCTATGTGGCGGAAACAACGGCGCGTCAGCAGGGTTATCCGGGCGAGCGCCTGCCCATTGCCGAGCTTCAGCCCTATGAGCGGGTTTTCGAGGCCCAGAGCCGTTACCTTCTGGAGATGTTCGCGATCCGCGCCTCGGTCTCGCGCCTTCACACCGTCTCGCGCGATCTTTCGCATGTGACCGAAACGCAGGGCGATGCGGTCGCGCGCAGTCTGAACGAAGACCTTATCTCCACCTCCGATGCTCTCAACCGGCTGCTGATCATTGTCGCCGTTGCCTCGCTGTTGGTTCTCATCGTGGCGATTTTTTCGATCCGGTCGGTGATGCGTGTCTCGCGCGGGATCGTGACGCTCTCCAACGGCATGAATGCCCTCGCCAAGGGGGAAACTGATGTCGGGCCGCCCTCCTATACGGGTCCCGAGACGGAGCTCATCCGCCTGCTCGACGCGTTTCGCGCCTTCCACGACAGCGTCGACCGCGTCTCTCGCCTCAGGCGTACGGCCGAAGCCGCAGCCCGCACCATCCGCTCCACATTCCGCAACATGAATGAGGGAATAGCGCTGTTCGATCCGGCCGGGCGGCCTATCACCATGAACCGCCGCATCATCGAACTTGTCGGGCGCTCCGGCTCGTCCCGAAAGCTGCCGATCCGCCGGTTCGTCGAGCCCATTCCCGAAATCGATTCGACGCTGCTGCCCTTCGATGGTGGGCATGGGAACCTGCTAGAGCGCGCCGTGGTGCGGCATCGAACCGCCGACCAGCGGGTTATAGAAATATCGATGTCGCGCCAGCCGGATGGCGGCATCGTGCTGCTTGCCCGCGATGTGACCGCGCTAGACCGGCAGGAGGCGGAAGCGGTCAAGGCCCAGCGGCTGGACGGCATCATGCGCATGACCCACCAGGTCAGCCACGAGGTGGGCAACATGATCGGCATCATCACCGGCAGCCTCGGCCTTCTGGAGCGAGAAGCCGGTTTCAATGACCGCCAGAACCGGCATATTGCCCGCATCCGCAAGGCAGCTGATCGCGGCCGCTCCCTGGCCAGCAGCATGCTGACCATCGGCAGCCAGCAGCCCATCCATCCAAGCTGCATTAACGTGGCCAATCTCCTGCGCGGCATGGCCGATATTCTCGAGATCGCGGTTGGCCCCAAATGCCGGATTGCACTCGATTTCGATGATGATCTTCCGGCCATCCCGCTCGACCCCGCCCTCTTCGAGCAATCCATCCTCAATCTCTGCCTCAACGCCGCGGCCGCCATGCCGGACGGCGGCCTGATTTCAATCGAGGCGGTCTGCGAGAAGGATACTCTGGCGATAACCGTGTCGGACGAGGGCATCGGCATGACGCCGGAGGCCGTGGACAAGGCCTTCGAACCCTATTTCACCACCCGGGGGGACCATGGAGGCGCAGGCCTGGGACTTGCCATGGTCTATGGTTTCGTGCGCCAGAGCGGTGGCGAAGCCCACATCCATTCAAAGCCCGGTGAGGGCGCAAGGGTGCAGCTGCTTTTCCCGATTCATGCCGGGCAGGCGAGATAACATTGCAGGATCGGGTGTCGGGGCACTGGCGCCCGGGGATCAGCCCTTGCTGATGCGCAATCCATCCAGAAAGGTCCGGAAACTCCTTACGGCCCGTTCCGACGTTGTTTCCGGATCGTCAGAATTGGCAATCCACTGGGCTGCGCTGCTGCTCGCGGCATTGATGAAACGGGCACACGCCTCGGAATCGATATCGGCGATCGTTCCCTCCTGCTTGAGCGCATCGAGACTGCGCGAAACAGCGGAGATACAGCCATTGGCATTTGGCCAGCGGGATGGATCGCCAAGGACGGCCGGTCCATCGCGAAACATGATCCTCTGGATTTCCGGTTCAAGCGCCATACGGACATAGCCGACATTCTCCTCGACAAACCCTTCCCAACGCGTCGAGGCTCTCGAAGAAATCTCGCAAAGCCTTTTTGTCATCTCCGCATCGATCTCGGCCACCACCGCCAGCAACAAACCCTTCTTGTCCCCGAAATGATGGTAGAGCGCACCACGGGTCAGCCCTGCCTCGGCGGTAAAATCATCCATGGAGGCCTCAGCATAACCAATACTGCCAAACGCCCTGCGTCCGGCAGCCAGCAGCTTTGCCCGCGTTTCAGCAATCATTTCACTGCGAGGTTTGCGCATTTTTGCTCCAGCATCCACATACGTCGCGTATATTAGTTGACATACGCCGCGTATGCAATTATTTCATTCACATACGCCACGTATGTGTGTGGTGGATACTCCCTAAACAAGGTGCATCCGATGTCTAATCCATACAGAGAAATTTTCCGGGTTCCAGGCGCCAAAGGCTTTTCAGCTGCAGGTTTCTTCGCCCGCCTCCCCATTGCCATGGCGCCGATCGGCATCGTGGCCATGTTGTCGCAAACGCATGGCGAATATTGGCTGGCAGGCGCCGTATCGGCAACCTTCGCGCTGACCAATGCCGCCGTCGCGCCGCAAATCTCGCGGCTGGTGGACCGCCGGGGCCAAAGCAGCGTTCTCATCCCCGCGACCATTCTATCCGTCCTCGCCTTTGCGGCGTTGATCATCGCCACCAATCAGCGATGGCCGGCGTGGACGCTGTTTCTTTCCGCTTTCCTCGCCGCCGCCATGCCAAGCATCCCAGCCATGATGCGGGCCCGCTGGACGGAACTCTTTCGGGACCGGCCGGAACTGAATACGGCCTTTGCCTTCGAATCCGCGGCTGACGAACTTGTCTACATTGCGGGTGCATCGCTTTCCGTCGGGCTTGCGGTTTCGCTTTTTCCAGAAGCGGGCATGATGATCAGCACGGCATTTCTGGCGGTCGGAACATTTGCCTTTCTTCTGCAGCGATCCACAGAACCCAAAGTGCGTCCGGTCGAGGGCGGCCGTCGGCAGCGTTCTGCAATATGGCTGCGTCCGGTACAGATCATCACGGTCGCGCTGATCTTCGTCGGCTCGACTTTCGCCACCGCCGAGGTGAGCGCCGTCGCCATCACCAAGGAACTCGGTCAGCCGGAAACAGCCAGCCTCGTCATCGGCGTCTATGCCATTGGCTCCTTCGTCGTCGGCCTGCTTCTTGGTGCGCTCAACCCGAAAACGCCGCTGCACCGGCAATTGCTGATCGCTGTCAGCGTTCTTGCCCTGACGGCGCTGCCGCTCCTCGTCGCGGCATCCAGTGTCGCCCTGCTTGCCTTTGCCGTGTTCCTCAGCGGTGTGGCAATCTCTCCCATTTTCATCACCGCTTTCGGCCTGATTGAACGCCGGGTGCCGGAATCGATGCTGACGGAAGGCGTGACCTGGGTCATGACCGGTATCGGTATCGGCATGGCGCTGGGCGCTTTCGTCTCGGGATGGGTGATCGACAATTTCGGCCCGGACAATGGCTTCTGGGTGTCGGTCGCCGCAAGCCTTTCAACGGTGACGATCATTGGGCTTGGTCAGCGCAGCCTCTCGGCGGAGCGAAGGCATCCGGGTGGGTCTCCGGCAGCGCAGCCCGCCGAATGATCCGGGCTGGCGGACACTGAAACGGACGGACCGCACCGCTTCTCATGAGTAGACGCTTCAAAAACGCTTCTCCGCGCAGGATATGCGGAGAAGTCAATAACCGCCCGTCAGGAAAATACTCTCGCCGGTCATAAAGCTGCAGGCCTGCGAAGACAGGAAGATGGCGGCGCCCACCATTTCCTCCGGCTGACCGGCTCGTCCCATCCAGTTCAGGGTCCGGACATATTCAGCCCAGCCTTCGGGGTCTTCGTCCCGGCGATGGGCATTGCGATCCGTATCGACCAGACCGGGCGCTAGAGTGTTGAGGAGAACATTGTCCTTCGCGTAGTCGCGCGCCTGACTCTGGATCAGATTATGCTGCGCAGCCTTGGTGGCGGCATAGGCGGTGACGATGCCCTTCGGCCGCAACTGGTTGACCGAGCCGATGGAAACCACCCTTCCCCATTTTCGCGACGCCATGCGCGGCAGGATCGTCTGCAGCATGTCCACTGTCGACCCGAGATTGACAGCCAGCTGAAACGCCAGATCATCGGGCTTCAGCTCCGACAGTACCGCATTGATCTGGGCGCTCGCATTGATGACGAGAATATCAACCGGTGCGACCGTCTCGGCGCGCTCTACAAGATCGCGCCCGGCGCCCGGTTCGGAGAGATCACCCGCCAGCTCTTGGACCAAGCCGCCGCCGTCCGCGATGCGTTGCCGCACGGCGGTTGTCGCACCCGGCTTCACGCCATGCAGGATGACATGCGCGCCGGCCCCCGCCAGCCCTTCCGCTATGGCTGCCCCTATGCCGCGGCTGGAACCGGTGACGAGCGCCGTGCGGCCTTTCAAACCAAAGACGCTTTCAAGACGCATAATTTATCCTTCGAACAGTGAAATGCGCGCGCCGGCAATTCCGGGGCGGCAGGAGAACAGGCCACCAGACAGCGGGGCGTCGGCGAGCGTGGATGCCGGCAGGCGCGTGCGGGCACTGGTGATGAAGAGCGTCGACAGGTCCGGCCCGCCGAAGGCCACACTCGACGGGCGCGGCACCGGCATCTCGATCACCTGATCCAGCTTGCCGTTCGGAAGATAGCGGCGCACGCACCAGCCGTCCCAGATCGCACACCACACCCCGCCTTCCGCATCCACGGCGAGGCCGTCCGGACGGCCGTCGGCCACGGGAATACGGGCAAATTCACGGCGCTGCGACAGGGCGCCGGTCGTCGGGTCACAATCATAGGCATGGATAAGGCCGGGCACCGTATCGACGAAATAGAAGGTCCTGCCATCGGGGCTCCAGCCGAGACCGTTGGAGACGACGATGCCGCCTTCCTTGCGTTCGAATGCCCCATCGGCATTGATCCGATAAAGCGCGCCGGTGGGCTTGGAGGCATCGATGCGCATCGACCCGACCCAGATGGCGCCGTCCGGCCCGCATTTGGCATCGTTCAAGCGGTTATCGCCAATGCCAGCCTCCGGGCTGACGAAGGGTGTCAGCCGGCCCGAAGTGAAGTCCAGCCATTCGACGCCATCCTGCGACGCCACCAGCAATCGCCCTCCGGAGACTGGAATGACGGCACTGACCAGCTTACCTGTCTCGCAGGTTTCGTTACGGCCGGTGGCGGGATCGAAACGATGGACGGCGGGGTGCAGAATATCCACCCAGTAGAGCGCGTTTTCGCCTTCATGCCAGACCGGGCTTTCCCCAAGCTGCGCCCCCCAGGGAAGAATGCAGCTGAGTTCGGCGCTGGGGCGTCCTGTTGCCGAACGCGGTCGTGGCCGCGAGCTGATGGCGACAGCCCCGGCGGCGCCGGTAATCCGGCGTGCAGCGGCAATCAGTTCACGCCCGGCAGGATGAATGTTGGACGCATCGAGCCGCGACGACGGCCCGAGCGCGACAAGCACACCCATCGGCGTATTGTCACGGCCCATGACGGGTGCGGCAACGGAATTCACCCCTGGCAGGTGCTCCTCATAGGAGATCGAGTAACCCCTCGCCCGCGTCAGCGTCAGATCGGCCTGAAGTGCATCGAGCGTGGTAATCGTCCGCGGCGTCTGCGCATCGAGCGTCAGCCGATCGAGCAGGGAACGGCCGACAGCAGGGTCTTGAAAGGCAAGCAGCGCCTTGCCCGGCGCGGTACAATGCAAAGGAACCCGGCGTCCCACCTCTACCCGCACGGAGAGACCGTTTGGAGAACGTTCCGCGAGATATTGCGTCATGATACCGTCCAGCCGGCAGAGCGCTACGGTCTCGCCCAGTTCGGCAGCCAACCTCTCGAGTTCGGGTGTCGCGGCCGATACCAGATCGAAGCTCTCCCAGACTTTGTGGGACATTTCGAGAAAGCGCTGGCCCAGAACATAGGTTCCACGCGCCTCATCCTGACGGACGAGCCCATAGGCTATGAGGGTGCGCAGGATGCGGGCGAAAGTCGGCTTGGGCAGGCCGGAGGCGCGCAACAGTTCAGCAAAACGCGGCGGCTCCGGCGCATCGGCCACCATGTCCAGCAGGGTCAACCCCTTCGCCAGCGCAGCGGTGCCGCCCGGTGTCTCGGGTTTCATCGCGTCTCCTTCGCGAGACGCTGCCGCCTTGCGGCGGCCGCCTCTTCCAGCATCCGGTCCATCGTCCATTGTGCCTCAAACCCCAGGGTGTTTTTGATCCGCTCGTTGGACGTATGGTAATAAACGCCGTCGCCGGGAAAATCGACAGTCACGATGGGGAGGCTGGTCACCGCGGCCATTTTCGGCAGAAGCTCGGCGAAATCGGACGGCTCATCCGCGCCGAGATTGAAGATGCAGCCCGCCGCATCAGGGTGATCGAGGGCGAGCAGGATCCCCGCCACCATATCGCGTGTAGCGGTTATGTGCATGCGGTATGGCCGGCCGTTTTCATTGCGCGCCAGTATATGCGACGCTTCGCCGATATCCCGGGACTGTAGCAGTTCGGCAATCGCAACGTTCCCGAAATTCCGCTGCTGTCGAATGCGCGGCCGCAGGAAAAAACGCGGGCCGGAGAAGAAGCTGTCTTCATCCAGCAGCTCAGCCGCATCCTGCGTATGAGAAAAGCGCAGGATCACGGTTTCCATGCTGCCAGTCCGCTGGTGAAAGCGAACCAGTTCCTCGCCCAGAAGCTTGGTCAGGCCATAGGGCGAATTGGGGCGAAGCGGATGATCCTCGGTGACCGGCAGGAATTCGGGGCGGTTTTCCGGATAGACTTCTCCTGACGAGGCGAAGACGAACCGCTGCACGCCTGCGGCTGCGGCCGCATCCAGAAGACGGCGCGTGCCTTCGACATTGACCGCAAACATGCGGTCCCGGTCCTCCGGCGCCCATGACATAAAGGCCCCGAGATGCAGAACGGCGCTCACACCTTCCATGGCTTTGGACAGCGCCTGCCCGTCCTCCAGCGATCCGACGACCTCCTCACCGCCCGTACCCGACGGACGAAGGTCAAAGCCGCGGACCGCCCGAGCGTCCATACGCAAGGCAGCGGCGACAGCACGACCCACACGGCCTGCCGATCCGGTGACGAGGATCATAGCCGTGCTCCGGTCTTTGCGTCGAAGAGATAAAGCTGTGCCGGATCAAAGCCGAGCTGAAGCGCTTCGTCAGCCCGAAGGTTGCCGCTATGCGAGACGCGGGCGATCAGCCCCTTGGATCTGCCCTCCTCGCCATCTGCGACCCTTGCGCCTTCCGCATCGAAATAGACGTATTTTTCCGATCCCAGACTTTCCACCAGCGTCGGACGAACGCTGAAGGTCACCGGCCCATCGGCCAGAACGAGATGCTCTGGCCGCAAGCCCACGATCACGCTACCCTGCCTGGCAGATGCCGCCGGCAGGTTTACCCTCTGGCCGAAAACAGTCAGCGCGCCGTCACGCAGTTCCGCGTTGAGGAAATTCATGCCGGGCGATCCGATAAAACCGGCGACAAAGAGGTTGGCCGGATTGTTGAAAAGCTCATCGGGCGCCGCGATCTGCTGGATAATGCCGCCCTGCATGATAACCACCCGGTCCGCCATGGTCATGGCTTCCACCTGGTCATGCGTCACATAAACGGTGGTGACACCGATACGCTTGTGCAGGGCGCCGATTTCGGCACGCATGTGGACGCGCAGCTTGGCATCGAGGTTGGACAGCGGTTCGTCCATCAGAAAGGCCTGCGGCTGACGCACGATGGCTCGGCCGAGCGCCACGCGCTGCCGCTGTCCGCCCGAAAGATCCTTTGGCTTGCGATCGAGATAGGGCGTTACCTCAAGAATGCGCGCCGCGTCATCCACCCGGCGATCAATCTCCGTCTTGTCCGTGCCGCGCATCTTCAGGCCGAAGCCGATGTTCTGCCGGACCGTCAGGTGCGGATAAAGCGCGTAATTCTGAAACACCATGGCGATGTCGCGGTCACCCGGCGCCAGATCCGTGACTTCGTTTTCGCCGATGAAGATCTGCCCTTCGCTTGCCGGTTCAAGGCCCGCAAGGATCTTCAGCATCGTCGACTTGCCGCAGCCGGAAGGCCCGACCAGCACCACGAACTCGCCGTTTTCGATCTCGAGCGAAAAGGGCCTGAGCACGTTGAGGGCGCCATATGACTTGCTGACATTGCGAATGGAAATATTGGCCATGCTTACTTCTCCGCGCCAGCGGTGAGTCCGCCGACCAAATAACGTTCCAGAAACAGATAGATTGCGATGATCGGCAGCGCGATGAACACGGATGCAGCGGAAATGTCGTTCCAGTAGGTGACGTATTCGCCCTGCATCGTGGTGATGCCGAGATTGGCCGTCCAGTTGTCCGGCGAGTTGACGAGGAAGGTGCGGGCATAGGCGTAATCCGCCCAGCTGAGCACGAAGGCATAAAGTGCCGTGGCAGCAAGACCGGGTGTGGCGATCGGAAGCACGACCCGGACCATTGCACCGATCGGCGAGCAACCGTCGACCATCGCGGCCTGCTCCAGTTCCTTCGGAATGGTGTCGAAATAGCCTTTCAGCATCCATGTGGCGAAAGGAATGATCATGGTCGAATGCGCCAGCACCAGTGTCCAGAGGCTGCCGATCAGACCGAAGCTGGAAAAGATCGAAAACAGCGGAATGACGAGCAGCGTTGCAGGAAGCATCTTCGCTGTCAGGACGAAGAGACCCATGGTCGCGCCGCCCCGCATGGAATAACGCGAAAGGGCATAACCGGCGCTGACGGAGACGAGCATCGACAGCGCCACCGAGCCGACGGCCGCAAGCATCGAGTTCCACAGCCATAGCAGGATCGGCTTCGCGGCCCAGACCCTGGCGAAAATGTCCCATTGCGCATCATCCGGCCAGAAGGTCGGCGGAAGGCGGTACAGTTCATCGGTGGTGGAGAGCGCCGTGACCAGAAGCCAGTAGACCGGGAACAGGATCATCACCAGCGTGAAGATGACAGTCGCGTAAAGGGCAAGGCTCTGTAAAAATGTCCGTTTCATCAAAGCCTCCTCAATAGATCGATTTCGAACGCCGGCCGAGCATCAGAAGGCTCGCGACGATACAGATCACCAGTGTCAGCACGCCGACGGCGGCGGCGCGGCCGAAATTGTGATACTGGAAGGCCTGGTCATAGGTCATGATCGACAGGGTCTGGGTCGACCTCAGCGGTCCGCCACCGGTCAGAACCTTGATGATGGAAAAGTCGCGGAACACCCACAGAAGCGTCAGCACCAGCGTCACGCCCAGCACCGGCATCAAAAGCGGCATGGTGATCCAGCGGAAACGCTGCCAGACGCTCGCGCCATCCACCTTTGCCGCCGCGTAATAATCGGCGGGAATGGACTGAAGGCCGGCGAGGCACATGATCGACACGAAAGGAAAACCCTTCCAGACCATGGTGATAGCGACAGCCCAGAAGGCGGCTGTCGAACTGCTCACCCACGGGATCATCTGGTCGGTGAAACCGAGCTTTATCGCCAGCCATCCGAACAGCCCGAAGGACGTATCGAACATCCATGCGAAGATGACGACCGCGATGATTTCCGGCACTGCCCAGGGCAGCGCCATTCCCAGCCGCGCAACGGTTCGGCCCTTGAAGCGGTTATTGGCCAGAAGCGCCGTGCTGAGGCCAACGGCCACGCTGCCCGCGGTGACGACGACAACCAGCTTCAGCGTCACCCAGCAGGCGAGCCAGAATTCCGGCGATGAGAAAAGCCAGGTGTAATTGCTCAGTGAAAACGGCCGGCTTGCGCCACCGAGCCGCGGTATCTTGACCTGCTGGAAAGACAGGTCGATGGCCAGCACAAGCGGCCAGACGATGATGGCGGCAACCATCAGGACCGCGGGTGCGATCAGAATATAGCCGAGGAGATGTTGCCGGCTGGGACGCGCAAGATCAAAGAACTTGCGGCGCCCGGCCCGAGCGGGTGCGGTCATGGATGGTCCTCCTGCCGGATGCGGATGGTAACCACGGCCCGCCAGGCGGGCCATGGCAAAACGGGATCAGCCCTTGATGGCCTCGGCCTTCGCCTGCATGGTCTTTGCCACCTCCGCGGGATCGAGGTCCTGAATGATCATCCGCTGGCTTTCTTCCATCACCATCTTGCTGAATTCATTGTAGAAGAGCTCAAGTCCGGTCGGAATGCGGTCGATACCCGCCTCGGATGCGGCCTTCATCGTCTCGATCAGTACCGGAAAATGCGGGATGGTCTTTTCGACACCCGACACGTCGGCCTTGGGGCTTGGCGGGGTGTTGCCGCCAAGGGTGGCATAGCTGCGCTGGAACTCCGGCGACATCGTCAGCTTGATGAAATCCGAGACGAGCGCCTTCTGGTCATCGGGAATATCGGCCGGCATGGCGAGCACGTTGGACGATCCTCCCAGCGGCGGATGAAGCGGGGGTGCCGCGTAAACGATGTCAGCCTTGGCTGAACCCTTCTCGGTGGTGCCGTAAAGCCAAGGCCCGTCGAGACGCATCGCCATCTTGCCATCGGCAAAAAGCTTGCGCACGTCGCTGGCGCTCATGTCGACCGGGCTGATACCGCTCTTCATCACGGTTTTCCACCGGGTCAACCCCTCCACCATCTGTGGCGTGTCGATGGTTATGTTGCCATCCTTGTCGGTCCAGTATGCGCCGGCATCGAGGACATAGTTCAGCATCTCCGTCAGATATTGCCCGGGACCGCCCTTGGTCTCGTGGCCGGTCCCGAACTGGTCGATGATACCGTCACCGTTCAAATCCTTGGTGGTGGCTTTTGCGGCCGCCAGAAACTCGTCATAGGTCTTCGGAACCGCGACGCCCGCCTCATCCAGGATCTTCTTGTTATAAGCCATGACGAAGCCGAAGTAGTTCGTCATAATACACACGGTCTCACCGTTCCATTCGCATTTCTGCTGACCGGCCCAGCCGGTCATGTCGATGCCGTCCTTCTTAAGCCACGGGTCGAGCGGCTCCAGCCAGCCGCTGTCGGCGAACATCTGGAACTCGAAGGATGCGAGATGCACGATCTGCGGCGGCTGGTTGGCAGCGAAAAGCGTGGTCATCGTATCCGCGTAGGAGCTGCGTTCCGCCTTGGTGAACTCGATCTTCACGCCGGGATGCTGCTTCTCGAAGGCGGCGATTGCCGAACGCCACCATTCACCCGTTCCCGCGTCATCCGTTTGCCAGGAAATGAATTTCAGGACGGTATCGGCCATGGCAGGGGCAACGGCGCTCATCGTCATCAAAACGGCGGTCGCCGTACCCAGCGCCAGCTTCTTCATTCTTTTGGTCATGGTTTCCTCCTCCAAAGAACCAAATCAGATACGTTCAATAAGGGCGAGCGCCGCCTCCGACGGTCTTACGCCCAGTCCCGGACCCGACGGCAGGTGATACCTGCCTTCGCGGCAATCCATGTCGCCCTCCAGCAGGCGGCGGTTCGGCTCGAAGATCGAATGCTGGAATTCGTGCCCCTTCAGCGTCGGCAACGTCGACGATGCCTGCAGGCTGGCGGCAAGGAATATGCCGGCGCCAATGGTAGCGTGCGGTATGACGTCGATGCCGTGTTCGGCTGCGAGAGCGCCGATACGGATGAAATTGGTGATACCCTTATGGCCCATTTCCGGCTGCACGATCGCAATACGGCAGCGTTCGATGCGGGCGCGCATATCCCAATGGGTGCGCCATTCCTCGCCCACCGCGACCGGCACGTCGGTATTTTTCGAAACCTTTTCCAGCCCGGCAATGTCCTCCGTCCAGACGGGCGCCTCGGCGAACCATGGATCGAATGGCTGCATTTCTGCGATGAGCTCCAGCGCTCGCTCCGGTGTCTGGTTCCAGTGCATATCGGCGGCGATCTTCGCCTGCGGGCCGAGCACCTGCCGAAGATTGGCAAGTTCCGCCGCCGGCCCATCATCGGCAACGGGCGTGGCGAATTTAAAGGCGTCGAAGCCACGATCCTGCCAGTATTTCGCCAGCTCTCCGCGCGCCTTCAGCGTCTTCTCCGGCAGGCCGGAAACATAGGCCGAAAAATTGTCCACGCCGCCACCCAGCAGGTCTCGAATGGATTTTCCGGCTTCCTGTCCGGCAATATCCCAGAGGGCGATATCGATTGCAGCAAGCGCATCCACGTAAAAGCCACCGGTATAACCGCGCACGCGCATCATATCGTAAAGATCGTCGTAGATCGCCGATGGATCGGATGCATCGCGGCCGATCACGAAACCGGCCAGCAGGTCGTTGATGAGAGCCGCCACCGCACCGGGTGCTACGATGCCATAGGTCTCACCCCAGCCGACGGTGCCGGCTTCCGTCGTCATTCGCAGAAGCACGCTGCGGTCGAAGGTTGGATAGACCGTGCGGTTGCCCTTTCTGACGATGTATCCATTGGGGTTGACCACTTCACCTTCCCGCAGCGCTCCGAGATAGGGAACTTTGCGTGGCTGGGTCAGCGTGAAGACTTCGATGGTTGCAACGGGGCTGTTCATGCGGCCTCCGGGGCGACAAGGCCGAGCTCGACGAGGTTGGCGTCGATATCGGCAATCGCCGCCTTGTCGAGTTCCGGGGTGGGCGCGCGGACACCGAGACCCTCGATCACCCCACGGCGGGCCAGCACGTACTTGGTCAGCCGCATGCGATAAACCGCCTGCAGAACCAGAAGCGGAAGAGTGCGGACATAGATTTTCCGGGCCTCATCCTGACGGCCCGCGCGGAGAGCGCGATCTATTGCCACGTGTTCCTCGACGATCTCCAGCGCCGGCATGGCAGCGGTGGCGCCACGCGCATATTCATCCAGAATGTAACGGGCGCCGCCGCCGCCGATGATACCCTTCAATGTTGAGGGCGCATGGGCGATGATATGGCTGATGGCGGGACCGGCCGGCAGCGTTTCTTCCTTGACGTAGGTGACCTGCGGCAGAGACCGGACGATCTCGACAATCGCCTCCGGCGACAGATCAGACCCGCGCGGCGCAGGCGCGTTCTGCAGGATGATTTCAACCCCGGGCAGCGCCTCGACAACCTTACCCAGAAACTCGATCAGCGCCGGCGCATCAGTCCCGACCGATTTTGGCGGCTGAACCATCAGGTGGCGAATACCGAGATCAGATGCGGCGCGGCCATGTTCAACCACGTCTCTCCAGTCTGCCGCGCTCGCGCCCGCCACGACCGGCACCCGGCCAGCAACAGCATCAACAACGATCTTCAGCAGCGACGCACGCTCTGCAGCATCCAAAGTCTCAACCTCACTGGCAAAACCCGGGAACACCACACCATCCACGCCTTTTTCGAGCGCGAAGATCACCAGTCGCTCCATACCCGCTTGGTCAATGCCGCCATCCGCCAGAAAAGGCGTTGGCAAAACGGGCAAAATCCCCTTCAGGCCAGCCACCATCTTACTCCTCCCAATTAAGTATCATATATTGATACCTTGAATTCACTAATTGACACTACATAGACTTGAGCCCTATGACAAGCCCCCAGATGAAATGAACGAGGAGGTTCAGGGAAATGGCAGCACGGGCGACATCGATCATCGTCGATTGGGGAACGACATCATTGCGAGCGGCGCTTGTCGGTAACGACGGGTCGGAACTTGAACATCTGGAAACCGCCGACGGCATTTCGAGCCTTGCCGAAGGGCAACATGAGCCTGCCCTCATGAACGCACTCGCCCCCTGGTTTTCAAAACACGGCGCTCTGCCCGTGGCCGCGCTCGGCATGATCACCAGCCGCAACGGCTGGGTCGAGGTGGCCTATGTGCCCTGCCCGGCGGGACCGGCGGAACTTGCCGCCGGCACGGTGCGCAGGACGTTGCCCAATGGGTCCGACCTTGTATTCCTGCCAGGCCTGAACGACCCCGGCCGCCAGCCGTTTCCGGATGTCATGCGCGGCGAGGAAACCCAGATCGTCGGCCACGGCCTTACGGAAGACGTCACCCTCATCATCCCCGGAACACACAGCAAATGGGCACGGGTGAAGACAGGGCGGATCGATGGTTTCCAGACATTCGTGACCGGTGAAATCTTCAACCTACTCATCAATCACTCCTTCATCGCGCGCGGTTCCGCACAGCCGCCGGTCGACGATCCGGAGGCATACCTGTGGGGTTTGAAAGAGGCCAAAAAATCCGCAGCCATGCTGTCGCTGTTGTTTTCCGCACGCACAGGCGGGCTCGCCGGCAAACTGTCGGCACAGCAGCTGCGGTCTTATGTCCGTGGGCTGGTCATCGGACAGGAATTTCGGCAGGCCCGCGATGCGGGATGGTACGCAGAAGGAGACGATGCGGCGATTGTGGGCAATGATGGGCTCAACGATCTCTATCTGATTGCCGCTGGCGAATTCGGCCTCAGAATATCAATGGGCGATGACGACGCGTTGACGAAGGGAGCCCTGGCGGTTCTGCAGAAGACGCTTTCCTGAATGGAAACGCCGGCTGGACACCTGGTGTCCGGCCTTCACAATACCAGGGACCAACATGTACGATTACCCGGCCAGCATCGGCACCAGCCGTCACGAAAACGATATCCTCACCATCCTGACGCGCCTTCAGCGACTCGGGCTGCCGGAGGACCCGATTGCCTTTTATGGCTCCTCATCTTTCCGGATATGGAACTCCATCGCCGAGGATCTGGGCACGCTCGACATCGTCAATCTCGGCTTTGGCGGCGGCACCTGCCTCTCGGCCGTTCACTACATGGAAAAACTCCTGCTGCCGCTGGGACCCCGGAGAGTGGCGCTCTATTTCGGCGAGAACGACATAGCCAGCGATGGCTTAAAGGCGGCCACGGCGCTGCAACATCTGCAGGGGCTCAGGCATCGCATCCTGCAGGCGCTGCCGCAGACGCAGGTTTTTGTTCTGGCCATCAAGCACAGCCCCGCGCGCTGGATTTATCGTGGCGAATTCGACCTTTTCAACCGCATGGCGCAGGACTGGTGCGAAAACTCCAACGACGCCGTCTGGCTGGACCCGAATGCCGGCCTTATGGGGGAAAACGGCCTGCCGATGTTCCGCTATTATCTTCCCGACCTGGTTCACCTTAATACCGCAGGTTACGCGGTCTGGGCGGAAGCACTTCGGAAGACGCCGGCGCTTCTCGCCTGATTTTCAGGAAAGAAGCCCGGCATCGACATGCTACCGCATCGCCTGGGCGGATTCGATTGAGTCCGCCAGTATTTCCAGCCCGAGGTCGATCTCGGCATCGGATACGGTGAGCGCCGGCGCAATGCGGAAAACACCGCCCATGCCGGGCAGTTTGACGATGTTCATGCTGAGCCCTCGCAGCATCGCCTCCTGCATGATGCGGGCGCCGAGCTCGAAACCGGGCGCTTTCGTATGCCTGTCGGCCACGACCTCTAGCCCCAGCAGAAGCCCGCGGCCGCGCACGTCGCCGACACACTCGAACCGCTGTTGAAGTGACAGAAGGCCTTCCTTCAGGCGGTTGCCACGGGCGATTGCCTGCTCGACAAGGCCATCGCGGGCCACCACGTCGAGAACCGTAACGCCGACAGCCGCAGGCAACGGATCCGACACGTGGGTCGTATAGAAGAGAAAACCTCTCTCAAAGGCTTTCTGCTCCACCTCCTCGCTGGTCATTACCGCGGCGAGCGGGAGGCCGGCCCCCAGCGTTTTTGACAGCGTCATGATGTCGGGTGTAACGCCATCCCGCTGAAAGGCGAACATGTGCCCGGTCCTTCCGACCCCGGTCTGGGCTTCATCGAGGATGAGCAGCATGCCGCGCTCGACACACTTCTTCTTGAGCGCAGCAAGATAGCCGACGGGCAATTCGAGGATGCCACCGCTCGACAGAATTGGTTCGGCAATGAAGGCGGCAAGGTTGCCGGTGGACTGGCGGTCTATCAGTTCGAAGGCGTCATCAAGCTCCGCCTTCCAGTCATTCGATCCATCAGAATTCGTGAATCGCGGACGATAGGCGTTCGGTGCGGGGATGACGAGCGAGCCAGCCGTTGCAGGGCCATAGCCCCTGCGGCCGGCGCTATAGGTCGCGGAAGCCGCTGCGCCGGTCATTCCGTGCCAGCTCTGCGCGAAAGCGACGATCTCGTGACCACCGGTGACGAGCTTCGCCATACGGATGGCCGCCTCGTTGGATTCGGCGCCCGTGGTCAGCAATTGTACCCGGTCGAGACCCGGCGCAAGAGCTGCCAGCCTCGCCGCGAGCTCGACCACGGGACGGGACAACATCCCGGAAAACAGATGCGCAACCGACGCCATCTGCCGGTTGACGGTGGCGACGATGTCGGGATGGGTATGCCCGAGCAGGGCGCTCATCTGGCCGGAGGTGAAATCGAGGATGGCACGGCCATCCGCATCATAAACGAAACTCCCCTCGGCCCGCTCAACAATGATCTCCTCAAAGGCAGGCCCATAACGGGTGAGATGTCTGTTGGCCGCCGCCCAGAAGGCCGGCTCCTCATTCAACGATGTGAAGTTCTTCGAAAGATCGTCCATGCCGAGGTTCCCTGTGTTTGATTTTGCCGGACGATAACAGGCTCTTGCAGCGGCAGTCCAATTGATAGTATTTCAAGCGGATATAGATAATTTTGATATCGCCATGCTTGATCTCACACTTCTGAAGAACTTTGTCACCGTTGCGCGCGCAGGCTCCATCAGCACCGCAGCGACGCAGGTGGGGCGCACGCAATCGGCGCTCAGCACACAGATGCAGCGGCTGGAAGAACAGGTGGGGCAACCGTTGCTGCAACGAACCGGTGCGGGGGTACGGGTGACGGCGGCGGGCGAAAAACTGCTGGCCCATGCCAGCACCCTGCTGGCCCGTCATGACGAAATCCTCGCCGACATGAACGGCGCCACGGTTCAGGGCACGGTTAGCCTCGGATGTCCCGAAGATTATTCCATCGCCTTTCTTCCCGAATTGCTCAGGGGCTTCTGCGCCACCTATCCGGAAGTCGATTTGCGTATGGTCTGCGCGCCGACGATAGAGCTGCGCCCTCTCCTTCAGCGCCGTCAGATCGACATGGCGCTGGTTTCGCGCTCGGAACCGGATCACTCCGAGGTTCTTCGAAGGGAAAGCTTCGTCTGGGTGACCGACAGGCCGGACACGCAACTTCTTGCCAAGGATGTGCTGCCGCTCGCTCTTTCGGCGCCAGCGACGCTGGATCATCGCGCGGCGTGCAACGCCATGGAAACCGCCAATCGCCGCTACAGGATCGCCTTTGCCAGCAACAGCCTAGCGGGTCTCATCGCAATTGCGCGATCCGGCCATGCCATCAGCGTGCTCACGAGAACCGCTGTCCCACCCGATCTGCACGTCGTTAAAAGCTGGCTGCCTCCGCTGCCGACAATCGGCATAGCAATCGAATGCTCCGGCCCGCAGAGCTCCCCGGCGGCCAGGGCTTTGGGTGACCACATCCGTGCTGTTCTTCCAAGGTTGACCCCTTGAAACATTCCACCCAAGGCCACCGCATTCGCGCGGCTTTTGGATGAACGCAATGCAGTTTTGCCCCAGAACCAAAAGAGGCCCGTTGTTCTTTTCAAACAACGAGCCTCTATCGTGCCGCTGGGCGGAGCGACCGGAGACAAATTCGCCTCCTGCACATGAACCTCAGATGAACAGCGACCCTTAACAAAGCCCGAGAAACCACCCGTAAGAATCCGGCGTAACGGCAGGCCGGATCGTTGAGATAATTCCGACAGAGCTTGGAAATTGCGTCGAGGGATCAGATCGGATCAAGACCCGCTCAACGAAAACGTGTATCCAGCGATCAGGGCAGCCATTTGGTCAAACCTTCGGACGCCCCTTCCGGGTGCACATGGGCAGGCGACCATCTGCGGCAGAAATATCTCATGGGGTTGATGGCTATGGGGCCAGCATTGGACATGCCGAGGGACCGGTGATGGAAACAAGACGAAACCGCGTCATCACGACTGGAATAATTCTGGGGCTTCTCGGCGCGATGATACCGATCGCCACCATGGCCTACGCATCATGGATCATCGCGGTCAGGAAGGACCAGAACATTTTGAAGACGCTTGCCGATCAGGCTATTCAACGGGCGTCGGACACGTTCCGGGACGCAGAGAATGCGCTCGATGAGGTGGAAGCTGCCCGCTTGCCTTCCTGTTCCAACGACCACATAGAACTGATGCGCAGACTGACGATAAATGCACCCTCAGTGGAAGAAATCGGATATTTCGAAAACGGCGTCCTGAAATGCACCTCCTGGGGAGCCACCCAGGAAACGATACGCCAATCGCCGATCGATTTTACGACCGGTCAGGGATTAGAGGTGGCTATTCGCGTGGAGCCAAGCGCCAGTCGCGGCACACGGATGATCGCCCTTCACCACGGCGCGCACGGCGCACTTGTCAAACCCTCGCGTTTTGTCGACATCCTCATGGACGACAGCATGTCCCTCGCTCTTACGAACGACCGGGGCATTTTGATAAATGAACTGAATGCACCTGACCGCGCCCTGGTGCCGGCACCGCTCGGCAAGCCCGAAAAGGGCATGACGGAAGACACCATCTATGCTGTCAGCCGCCATGACGATCTGGTGGCGATTGCGATGGAGCCACGTTCCAACGTCGCAGAGCAGGTGCGGCGTGAACGGATCTTGTTTCTTCCCGCCGGGGCAATTGTCGCGGCCTTTGTGGTCGGCATCGTGGCATGGTTGTCGAAGAGGCGCCTGTCGCCACTCGCGGAGCTCGAGATAGCCGTTCGCAAACGGGAATTCATCGTTCATTACCAGCCGATCGTAGAATTGAAGACGGGCATCTGCGTGGGGGCGGAAGCGCTGGTGCGATGGAGGCGGCCGGACGGTACGCTTGTCCGCCCCGACCTGTTTATCCCCCTGGCGGAAGAAAGCGGCCTGATCATGCCGATCACCGATCAGGTCATCGACGCCGTCATTGCCGATCTTCGCAAGGTGCTTGTCGAGGACCGAACCCTGCACATCGCCATTAATCTCTGCGCCGACGACATCAAGTCTGGGCGTGTTCTCGCGGTCATCGCCAGCAAGCTTCAGCATACGGACATCCGGCCCGAGCAGATCTGGCTTGAGGCCACCGAGCGTGGCTTCATCGACATCAACGCGGCAAAGGTCACCCTTGCCGAGGCGCGCCAGCGCGGCCATTCGGTGGCGATCGACGATTTCGGAACCGGCTACTCCAGCCTTCAATATTTGCAGGGCCTTCCCCTGGACGCGTTGAAGATAGACAAATCCTTTGTCGACACGGTGGGCAAAGATACCGCAACGAGTTCGGTCACATCACACATCATCGGCATGGCGAAAGCGCTTGGCCTGTTCACCGTGGCAGAAGGTATCGAGGCGGAAGACCAGCGGGACTATCTGGAAGGTCAGGGTGTGGATTTCGGTCAAGGATGGCTGTTTGCGAAAGCGCTTCCCGCCAGCGAATTCCTTGCCTACCACCGTCACACGAAGCAGAAATACGGCGTCTCTCCCGAAATCATCAAGGCGGCGGGCAAATAGGACATGGTCGTGTGCGAGGTCGAATCCCGGGCTGGCAGGCAACACAGGTTGAAACTGCAATATCTCAAAAAGAGACCTCCCCAAAAGCATCTTGGAGGAGGCCAGTTGGGGAGGTCGTCCACGGTGACCAAGCCAGGGGCAGTTTCGGAGCGCTTGGCCACACAGCCCATCGGACGGGCCGCTCTCGAACCGGGCACTGCGGCAATTGTTCCCTGACAGGCGTTTTTTGACTTCATGCGCATCCCAGGGGCAGCAATTGATACCCCTGAGAGAAAAGCGCGAACCTCAGCCGGCGGGAACATCATCTGGCGAGGCGAGTTAGGGGCGGTTCAACAACAGGAGAAACGCGATGCCCCGCGGCGACAAATCGTCCTACACGGACAAGCAGAAGCGCAAGGCCGAACATATCGAAGAAGGATATGAGGATCGTGGCGTACCCGAAAAAGAGGCCGAACGCAGGGCCTGGGCCACGGTGAACAAGGAGAGCGGCGGTGGCAAGAAATCCGGCGCCGGCCGCGGACACGCGGAAAACCACGCGCCATCGAAAAAGGGTGGCCGCAAGGGCGGCGAGGCCGCGGCTGCGAGACCCAAGGCCGAACGGTCCGCCTCCGCCAAGAAGGCTGCGGCCACCCGCAAGCGCAATGAACAGCATGCACAGCATTGAACCGTAAACCGATCGTGTGTTCGCCAACCAGAGGCGCTGATGACGTCCATGACGTCATGACATCCGATGCGTGCAACATGAATGCCGGGGGAACCGTTGGAGGCCTGCGTAGCTGAACAATCAGCCAAGGGCGGTCACCTGCCTTCCCAACCGGCACCGATCAGTCCCCGTCGGTTTCAGCGTTCTCTCCGTCCCGCATCATCGTCAGCAGCGGTTCGCGCGCGATGTTTTCTTCGATCCGCTGATGGCCAGAGGTTTCCGGTAGAGCCTTCTTGAAGTTTGCTGCGTAATCCTTCGGCATTTTCGGTGGCATCATCGGTTCGTATCTATCAACATTGGCCTGGATAATGACCGGTCCTTCCACCGCGAACGCCTCGTCAAGAACCCGCTCGATCTCATCAAATGTGGAGATCGTGAAACCTCTTCCCCCCATTGCATCTGCCGCCGCGGCAAAGTTGATCGGCGCGAGTTCGCAGGCGAATTGCGGGTGGCCGAGGAACATCATCTGCTCCCAGGCGATCTGGTTCAACATTCCATTGCATATGACCAGAATCCTGAGCGGCAGGCGATGCCGCACGGCGGTGGAAAATTCGCCCAGTTGCATTGCAAGGCCGCCGTCGCCCACAACCGCATGCACATGCCGGCCGGGACACGCCAGTCCTGCGGCAATGGCATAGGGCAAACCGGAGGCCATCGAGGCGAGTGCACCCGAAACGGAAAAGGCGTTTGTGGTCCTAAGATCGATGTGGCGCGCCGCCAACTCGGTATTCTGGCCTGAGTCGGTCACGAGCATTGCGTCCGAACCCATGCGTCGCCCGAAGGCGTGAGCCACCGGCTGTGGCTTCAATGGGTGCGAGCGGTCCGAGGTGAGAAGCGCCATCTGCTCACGCCACCCGCGCATCTGGTCCTGTGCGGCTTCAAGAAAAGACCGGTCGCCCTTTTTGTCCAGCATGGCGTTCAGGCGGCGCAATATGTCGCACGCATCGCCCACAAGGCCACACTGCACGGGATGACGAAGCCCAATGCGTTGCGGGTCGAGATCGATCTGGACTGCCTTGACTGCCCGGGGATCAGGGTAAAATTCGATATAGGGAAAAGTCGATCCGACAATCAGCAACGTGTCGCAATTTTTTCATGATTTCCTGGGATGGTGCAGTGCCCAGGATACCGATACCGCCGGTGGTGTATGGGTCGTCATCATCCAAGGCCGCCTTGCCGAGAAGCGCCTTCGCCACCGGTGCGCCCAGCAGTTCCGCGCTTTGCTTCAGCTGGTCGCGCGCTTCGATAGCACCGCGCCCGGCCAGGATAGCCACCCTTTTTCCGTCGTTGAGCAAGCCGGCGGCCTCTCGGACAAGATTGTCAGCGGGTTCGTGGCGGTAAGAGAACCATTCATTCGGAACGTGCCTCGGCAGGTTTCGCCGGGATCGGCCTTCCTCTTCTGCCGGCTTTTCCTGCGTGTCGTTGGCGACCGAAAGATGCGCCACACCGCGGCGGGCGAGAGCGGTCCGGCAGGCAAGGCTGGCGACATTTTCCATATGTGCCGCGTCGCTGACAACAGTATTGTAGACGCTGACATCTTCAAAGACCCGTGTCAGGTCAACATCCTGCTGCGTAAAGGTTTCGACTAGGTCATGATATTGCATCCCGGTGATCGCAAGGACAGGAACCTGATCGAGTTTGGCATCATAGAGGCCTGTCAGCAGATTGGTGCCGCCGGGTCCCGAGGTCGCGAGACAGACCCCCAGCTTTCCCGTCCATTTGGCGTAGGCCGTCGCCATGAAGGCCGCAGACTGCTCATGCCGGGTCTGGATAAACCTTACGGCGTCCTGACGCTTGCGCAGTGCTTCCATCACGCCATTGATACCATCGCCCGGAAGACCGAAGACGGTATCGACGTTCCATTCGATCAATGTCTCCACCAGAATATCGGCTGCTGTGGTCATTGTCCGTTCCTCGCTCCTGTCGCACCCCTCCGATTGCCGCCGGGATGCTCATTTTTCAAGAGAGTCGTATTCGGCTCCACGATACGACGCTGTCGGGGTCATCGCCGCGGCCGAAGCGAGCCCCAAGGCAGCAAACCCGTCACCCAGGCACGCGCCCCTCCACACGGCTTGCCCACCGGGTTCAGATGATCGGCTTGCCGCCGGTCACGGCTATGGTTGCGCCGGACACATAGCTCGAAAGAGGATCAGCCAGCATGACATAGGTTGTCGCCAATTCGGCTGGCTGTCCTGGGCGCTTCATCGGCACCTGCTTGCCAAACTCGGCTACTTTTTCCGCGGGCATGGTGGAAGGTATAAGGGGTGTCCAGATCGGACCGGGCGCGACCGCATTCGCCCGGATGCCTTTTTCCGCCAGCAGCTGCGCCAGGCCAGCCGTAAAATTCTGGATCGCGCCCTTCGTGGTCGCATAAGCAAGGAGAGTCGGATTGGGACTGTCGGAATTGACGGAGGCGGTGTTGATGATTGCCGCCCCGGCCTTCATGTGTGGAACGGCTGCCTTCGTCAGATAGAACATTGCGTGGATATTGACGGCAAAAGTCATCTCCCACTCGTCGTCACTGATGTCTTCTATTTCGGTGAAGGTGTTCTGATGGGCCGCGTTGTTGACGAGGATGTCGATGCCGCCCAGTTCCGTACGGGCCTTTTCGACAATCTGGCGGCAATGGGAGGATGACTGGATGTCGCCCGCCACCAGAACCGCCCTGCGTCCGGCTTCCTCTACCAGACGCCTCGTTTCTTCAGCGTCATCGTGTTCGTCGAGATACGCTATCAATATATCGGCGCCCTCGCGCGCATAAGCGATGGCGACTGCCCGCCCGATACCGCTATCGCCACCGGTAATGATCGCCTTTTTTCCCTCCAGTCGGCCAGACCCTACATATGTCTTTTCACCGTGATCAGGAACAGGTGACATCTCATTGGTACGGCCTGGGATTTTCTGTTGCTGTTCTGGAAAAGGGGGCTGCGGGTAACCGGTCATGGAGCTTTCCTGTCTTTCACAAAATAAACAAAGAAATCCCCGCGGCGCGCGCGGGGATCTTTCGGCTATCGGTAGTCACTAGGAGTTTTTATGGCTCTGCTGGCCGGCCTTTACATGCTGCTCATGCGTGCCGCCGCGGGTTTTGCCGTTGTCACCGCCGCCGGAGGCCGATGCAGACTGCGAACGCTTATCGCTGCCTTTATGGCTCTGCTGGCCTGCTTTCACGTGCTGTTCGTGCGTACCACCCTGATTTGCCATGGTATGTCTCCTCATGTTGGTGATTTATCACTCGCGCGCCTCATGGCCCGCACCAGTCGAACTGCGCGGCCCGAAAGGAGTTCCGAGATTTAACATTTCGTGAGGACGTATTTCAGGGACCGGCGTGGAACGCTGGCTCGCGGCCCTTGAGCTTTTGGCCCAGATGGTCGGCAAGCCGCATGGCAAGCGCCACGGCCGGCAAGGTGGGATTGGCGTGCCCGCCCGTCGGGAACACGCAGCTCCCTGCGACATAGAGATTGGTGACACCGTGGACCTTGCAGTCACTGTCGACCACGCCCGCATCGGCTGTTGCGGCCATCCGGGTCAAGCCGATCTGATGGAACCCGTCATAGGCCTGAACACGAAGAGCCTGCCTCCGCTCTGAAGAGGGGTGTAGAAAGTCGAGCTTCCCTACCCCATTTTCCCGCAGCCACTGATCCAGAAAAGCATGGGATTTTTCGATCGACTCCAGATCTTCCTCGCTGACCCGGTAGTCTATCGCAACAGCGGCGGGCCGATCCTCCACGCCGGCGGGAGCCGGCAGAACCGTGCTGGCGTGATCAGGTATCTGCTCTGCGTGATAACGCAGGAGATAGCGCCGTGCCGGATTCACGAGCGGTTTATTGCGATCGCGGCGGCGGAGGAGCTGGCCGACTGTGGCCTGCAGATCGCGAAAAGCCGTCAACGTAGGGACCAGATTCCGGAAATGCTCGCGATAACGAACGCCTGTGCTCAGGCGGGACCCTGCGGCCTTACCCTTGGCCAGCAGACCATAAAGTCCGGTTAATTGCAGGGCGAGAAAGAGGGCGGAAAGACCGGCAGAATGGTGAATCGCGTTCGATATGGAGATGGTATCGAGCCAGAAGACGGAATTGAGCAGACCCAGACGCTGCTGGACATCCCCGGAAAGCTGGAACCTTCGACGGAAAATTCCGCCGGAAGGCGCTCTTTGAAAAGACAGCTGTTCCACCGTGGCGTCATTCTCAAGCTCGATCACGGCAATATAACCGGTAAGATGGCCTTGATAATAATGCCCGAGCGTCGGAGAAATACGCTCGGGCTGTTTCGTGCGTAGTTCGTGAAGCAAGCGGACATTGCCCACGCCGCCGCAGGCCAGCACAAGCGTCGTTACCGGAACACGCATGTCGCCATGCCCGTTGCTGAGCCGGACATCCGTAACCGCCCCCGTGGCGTCGACATCGATTGTCGTTGCGGATGTATCCGAAAGAAAATGTATCAAACGGGATTTTTCAATTCGCTCCCGGCATGTCACGCCAAGGTCCGGCTGGCTGCTCCACCACTCGATAGAGTCAAGATGGACATCTCCTGCCGGTGAAGCACCGACGCCCGGCGACAGAGCCGAAGCCCTGACATTCAGAAAGTGCAGGGCATCGGCATAATAGCGGCTTATACTCCCATGACCGATCGGCCACCCGGAATTGGGAACATGCGCACGCTCGAGAAAATCAATGTCATCGAACGGCACACAACGCCCGCCCCACAGTGACGTGGTTCCTCCGAGCCCTCCTGCCGTCGAAGAAGCCAGAGGCGCATGGTGGTGGTTTGTAATGCTGGCAAGCCGTCCATCATGGCCATTTCGGCCCGCCTCCACCAGCAGAACACTTACGCCCTGCCTTTCGAGGGCAAAGGCAAGCGCGAGCCCGACCGGCCCCGCCCCAATAACGCAAACCTGAAACGATATCGAAGACGCGCCCGGATTGTATTCGACCATCACCCCTCGCTTCCACGGATCATTTTCACACTAACGGATGGTGGGGGGTGCCTTGCAACGCCAAGTTTTCACCGTTCACTTCGCGCCACTCGCCCCCCCGGGCGGGAGCGCCGTACAGGCTAGCCAGAGAGCTCGCCGGACGCAGACCCGAGTGCAAGAGAAGAGCTTATGCGGCAGCGGCTTCGGAACCATGCAGATGAAGAGCAATTTCAAAGCCTCGCCGTTCCAGCCAACGGGCCACGACCCGGGCGCGAGCTTCCAGCGGCTTATCTACGGGAACGATGCGAGCGGCATGATTCACCGGCAACACACATGTCTGCCGCTGAGTTTCCGAAACGAAGCCAGCGTTAACCGTCGCCCCGCGCTCAGGCCGCGCAGAATTTTTTCTTGACATCGTGATTGCTAACTGGGGCAGCCCCCCTTTCCGCCGACTTGGGCGAAAGACAGTGCGGGGCGATTTCTCTTTCAATTTCAAACGGTCACGTTCCTCACACCCCACGTAAATCGCCCAAAGAATTATCAAAATCGCGACACGCGAAATCTTTAGGCACACCCGCTTGCGAAATCGAAAACTTCGTGATTGTATAGACAACTTGAGGGCAGCAATAGAGGGTGGTCAAAAACCCCGGCTACAGAGGATTGTGTGCGTGATAACGTTCGATCAGGTCAGCAAGCATTATCGTGGCGCGACAACGGCTGTAGACAGGTTGTCGCTCACCGCGCCGACAGGAAAATTGACCATTTTCGTTGGCCCCTCAGGCTGCGGCAAGACCACATCGCTGCGCATGATCAACCAGCTGATCACGCCTTCGTCCGGGTCGATCCTTCTTGACGGCGAACCCACGGACAAGATGGACGTAGCGCTGCTGCGGCGTCGGATAGGCTACGTCATCCAGAACGCTGGTCTCTTTCCCCATCGAACGGTGGTGCAGAACATAGCGACGACAGCGCGCCTGAACGGCACCCCCAAGCAGCAGGCGCTTCGCACCGCGCACGATTTGCTGGAGCGCGTAGGACTGTCGGCTGCCTTTGCCGATCGGTATCCGTGGCAGCTATCCGGTGGACAGCAACAGCGTGTTGGCGTTGCCCGGGCTTTGGCGTCGGATCCGAAATTCATGTTGATGGACGAGCCCTTCAGTGCGGTCGATCCGGTCGTTCGCGCGCAGTTACAGGATGAATTCCTGCGTCTTCAGCGCGAAATCGGCAAAACCATCATCATGGTGACACATGATATCGACGAGGCACTGAAACTTGGGGACCAGGTGGCGGTGCTGCGCACCGGCGGTACGCTGGCGCAAATTGCCACGCCACAGGAGTTGCTTGCGCGGCCGGCGGATGAATTCGTCGCAGACTTCATCGGCCGCGATCGCGGCTACCGGATCCTCGGTTTCGCCGAGTTCAAGGAAGGCATTTCTCTCGGCAAGGAGCCGACGGCGCCCCTCGGCACCAGTCCCGAGTCACTCCGTCAGATTGCCACAGACCGTTGGGTCCTGATAACCGACGCCGCAAATCGTCCGCTCGGCTGGGTGGACGTTGAAAGCACCGGAAATACCGTGCGCGAAGGCGACCTTAATCTCAGCGGGACCCTTGCTGTCGAGGGAAGCAGCCTGCGCCACGTCCTCGACGCGGCGCTCAGCTCACCTTCAGGCCGGGGCGTTATTGTGAGGCCGTCCGGCGAACTCGTTGGCACTGTGACCTTGCCTGATGTTGTGGCCGCGATTGAGGCCGCGCGCAACGGCCGTCAGGGGACGAGGTCATGAGGTTCGACTGGTTATACCGCGAATCCGGCCGCATCGCCGAACTGTTCGCCTGGCACGTATGGCTTTCCGTCATCCCCGTTGTGATCGGACTTATCCTGGCGCTGCCCCTCGGATGGCTCGCGCAGCGGGCAGGTCTTTTTCGCTCCGCAATGCTCGGCGCAGCCGGGCTGCTTTACACCATTCCTTCGCTGGCGCTGTTCGTCCTTCTGCCGCTCGTGTTGGGTACACGCATCCTCGATCCTCTGAACGTCGTCGTCGCACTGACGATCTATGCGCTGGCTCTTCTGGTGCGAACCGTCAGCGACGGACTGGAGTCGGTGTCGCCGGATGTTGTCCAGGCCGCAAATGCCATGGGGTATCGCCCCATGCATCGTCTGCTCCTCGTCGAGCTTCCCCTCGCCGTTCCCGTGATTGCAGCGGGCCTGCGCGTAGCCGTGGTTTCGAATGTCAGCATCGTCTCGGTCGCGGCGCTCGTGGGGACACCCCAGCTCGGCCTGCTTTTCACACAGGGACTGCAACTGCGCTTTCTGACACCGATCATTGCAGGCATTATCCTGTGTATTGTTCTGGCGGTCCTTCTGGATGGCATTGTGCTTTTCATCGCGCGTCGTCTCACACCGTGGCAGGCTGGAGGTGCTGAAAGATGATCGACTGGTTTTCAAACCCGGCACACTGGACCGGCAATGACGGTGTCTTCGCGCTTATTGTGCAGCACCTGGTGTATAGTTCCATCGCCCTCTTTTTTGCGTGCCTGATCGGCCTGCCGGTCGGCCTCTATGTCGGCCACACCGGCCGTGGCGTTTTCCTGATTGCCGGTCTCGCCAATGCCTTACGTGCACTTCCGAGCCTTGGCCTGATCGTTCTGCTGGTAATCCTGTTCGGACCCGTCTTTGCGTCAGACATGGCCTTTATTCTCCCCAGCATCGTCGTTCTGGTGCTTCTGGCGGTGCCGCCCATCATGAACGGCACATATGCCGGCGTGGCGGCGGTTGAGCCGGCCGCGGTTGATGCGGCGCGCGGCATGGGCAAACGCCCGCTCGACATTCTCTTCGACGTGGAACTGCCATGCGCACTGCCGCTGATCTTTTCCGGTCTGCGTAGCGCGACATTGCAAATCATTTCAACCGCAACGATCGCCGCTTACGTGTCACTCGGCGGACTGGGCCGCTTGATCATCGATGGGCGGGCGCAAAACGACTATTATCAGATGGCAGCGGGCGCCGTGCTTGTTGGCGCTCTGGCGCTGGCCGTCGACCTGACGATAGGCATCATCTCGAAGCTGACGATCTCACCCGGACTGTCGCGCCGCCATTAGGCGCGACATGCCTGAAAGACCGACGCATTTTCACCCAGGTAAAAAACAAGAGGAGCAGCTGCATGGCATTCAGGATTTTAAAAGCCGCTGGCGCATTGGCCTTCATGGCGCTTTCGGCGACCACATCGTTCGGCCAGACCGACCCGCTGGGCGCGGCCCCGGCGGCGCGAACGGACACCTCGACCATCATCGTCGGCTCTGCCGACTTCCCCGAAAGCCAGCTTCTGGCGACCATCTACGCCAAGGCGCTTGCTGCAAAGGGCATCAAGGTGGAGACGAAACTCAGCATCGGCAGCCGTGAGGTCTACATCCCCGCCCTGCTCGACGGCTCGATCGATCTCCTGCCCGAATATGCGGGTGCGACGCTGAGCTATCTCGACAAAAACGCCACGGCGCATGCACCGGCGGACGTGGCGGCTGCGCTCAAGGCCGCTCTGCCAAAGGGCGTGTCGATGCTGACGCCATCTGAAGCACAGGACTCGGACGGCGTCGCCGTGACACGCGCAACCGCCGAGAAATACAAGCTGAAGACAATTGCCGATCTGGCACCGGTCGCCTCAGAATTGGTGCTCGGCGGTCCGCCGGAATGGAAAACCCGTAAAGAAGGCATCATCGGCCTCAAGGACATTTACGGCCTGGAGTTCAAGTCCTTCAAGTCGCTCGATGTCGGCGGTCCCTTGACGCTGTCTGCGCTGGTGAACGATCAGGTACAGGCGGCAAACCTTTTCTCGACGGATCCCGCCATTGCCGCCAATGATCTCATCATTCTTGAAGATGTGAAGAACCTCTTCCCGGCACAGAACATCGTCCCGGTTATCGCGACGCCAAAAGTCAGCGATGTCGTAACAACGACGCTCAACGCCGTATCCGCAGCCTTGACCACCAAGGATCTCATCGTCATGAACGGTCGACTGGCCAATCATGACAGCTTCGACGTCGTCGCCGAAGAGTGGCTCACGGCCCACAAGTTGAACTGACCATCATTTGCGGGTATGGCACACCCATACCCGCATACATGCATTTCCCTATGTCAGACGCCGAGATTTCGGGCTGTGACGACCAAGCGACTTGGAACCCATGCACACGGTAAAGAAACAGGTCGAAAATCGGCAGGATGAAGCGGCAATTTCCCCGCCGCTTTACGTCAAACTCAAGGACTACGTTCGCAGCCGCGTCGAAACGGGCGAATGGTCGATCGGCCAGCGTGTACCATCGGAGAATGAACTGGTGGACATGCTCGGTGTCAGCCGCATGACCGCCAACCGGGCGCTGCGCGAACTCGCGGACGAAGGATTTCTGGTTCGTGTCCGAGGCAAAGGCTCGTTCGTTGCAAGTAAAAAGCGAACGTCCCAATTCCAAAGTGTTCCCAATATTGCCGACGAGATCAACCAGAATGGCGGCATTCATACGGCAAAGATCGTTCTGCTTCGCATGGAGACATGCGATGCCGAACTCGCCGAAGCGCTCTCTGTCGATGTGGGCGCGACGGTTGCTCATTCGATTATCGTCCACGCGGAAGATTCCGTCCCGATGCAGATCGAAGATCGTTTCGTAAACCACGGGATCGTCCCGGATTACGTCAATCAGGACTTCAGCACCAGAACGCCGAACGGCTATCTCACCGCCGTGGCACCGATCATCAGGGCTGAACAACATATCGAGGCCGTGACGGCGCAGCCTTGGGAATGCAAGCTTTTGGCGATCTCCAAAGCAGAGCCCTGCCTTCTGGTGCGACGCCGGACATGGTCTGACGTTGGCGTCATCTCGTCGGTGCGCCTGCTCTATCCCGGAAGCCGCTACCGCCTGTACAGCACCTGATACACAGGCAGGCGTACAAACCGGATCAGTCAATGGCAACACAATGTCGTCGTCTTCCGTCTAGACGGCGTTCCTCGAGGAGAACCTCATGACGGTCATGCTGGACAAGGCCCTGAGCTGGCACGATGTCGCCCTTGTGAGCCAAGGCGATCATCTCGTCCTTTCGGACGAAGCCTACCGGCGGATCGAAAGGGCAAGCCGAATTGTCGACGGCATCGTTGAAAACGGTATCCGTGCCTATGGCGTCAACACAGGTGTTGGCGCTCTGGCTGACACGGTGGTCGATCGCGCTGCCCAGGGAAAGCTTTCCCGCAGTATCGTTCTCAGTCACGCCTGCGGCGTCGGCCCATTGCTTGGCCGTCACGAGGTACGCGCAATCATTGCCTCACAAATAGCCAACTTCGCCCATGGTTACTCCGGTGTCCGCAGGGAGATCGTTGCCCATCTGACGAGGTTCCTGGAATGCGACTGTATCCCTGATGTGCCCTCAAAAGGGTCAGCCGGATATTTGATACATAATGCCCATATTGCGCTCGTGTTGATTGGCGAAGGCAGGGCAAAGCTCGGTGGCAAATCATTCAGCGGTCGGGACGCTTTGGCGGAAATGGGCCTTCAACCGCTCGTTCTTGGCGCCAAGGAAGGTTTGAGCCTTGTCAATGGCACGTCATGTGCGACGGGCCTCTCCAGTGTCGCTCTGGCACGCGCAGCACGGCTGCTTGATTGGGCGGATGCTATTGCCGCGCTGACGCTGGAAGCGGTCGGTTGCCAGATGTCGGCCTTCGAAGAAGCCGTGCTCTCGCTACGCTCCTCACCGGGCATGGCAACGGTGGGAAAAGCCCTCAGGACGCGTCTTGAAGGCAGCGGTCTCATCGAAGCGTCGCTTGGCAAGCGTACACAGGATGCCCTCAGCCTGCGCGCCATTCCCCACGCGCATGGCGCGGCACGCGATGTGTTCGATAGCTGCGCGACCATCATCGACCGAGAACTGGCCTCCGTGACAGACAATCCGGCGCTCGCCGGGTCACCGGAAGAGCCCATCGTATGGTCGCAGGCTCACGCGGTGGCCCCGGCCCTTGGACAGGCAGCCGATAGTCTTGCCATCGCACTCTCCCAGATCGCGGCGATGAGCGAACGGCGGATTGACAGGCTCGTCAACCCTCTGGTGAGCGGGCTTCCTCCATTTCTCGCTTCCGATCCCGGCAGCCATTCCGGTTTCATGATCGCGCAATATACCGCAGCTGCGCTGTCCAACGAAAACCGGCGCCTTGCGGCGCCCGCTTCCACCGATGGCGGGCTGACCTCCGCTCTGCAAGAAGACTTCCTGGCCCATCCAACCGCCGCCGCCAACAAGCTCCTCGCAATTATCGAAAATGCCGAATATATCCTGTCGATAGAATGGATGGCGGCGACACAGGCGCATGATTTCATTCAATCCGTTGCGGCAAGGGCGCCCGGTACCGACGCGCTCTACGGCCTGCTCCGCACCCATGTCGCCCCTTACTCAGATGACCGGCCGCCCTCGGCGGACATCGAGGCTATCCGATCCCTTATGTCGCAAAACACGCCGCCAAACTGATATCAGGCGGCGCTACAGACACATGCAAAACCGATTGACGGCCACACTGTTTCCAGCTACTCCGTCACATCGCGAGTTTAATATCCATACCCTTAGCGCGGATGAAGGGCAGGCCTCTGCGCCGCGCGGTCCAGCCGACAACGTGAAGGCCTGCTGCTGCCGGCTCATATCGTTGGGCAATCATCCAGGATTTGCAATCAATCGCGGCAATATCGGCATCACCGTGGGCAACGGCAATCACCGAAGCGCGGTGCGAGCCAGTCTCAACCAGTTCTTGGAACAGATCGAGGCCTTGACCGGCCGCCTGTAAATCGCGTTTGAGGCTGAGATAACCGGACAGGGACCGGTGCTCATTAAACGCCAGCCTTTTCTCACTGAAAAATCCGAGCGGCAGAAATGCCTCGCCTTCCTCGGACGGGGCGACATCGTCGCCGCCGTCACCAATGCGGGCGATGAGGGCACTTGAGTAAAATGCACCCGCGCCGCCTGTGATCCCGTCATAATTGCCCTGACCGATGACCTCGACGTGTTCTTCGAGGCCAAGCTCCATAGGACCCCAGCATGTCTGGGAAACGAGAAGGTTTGGATGGCGCCACAAGACTGCGAGATCGAGGGAGAAAGGATCAAGCGTGGCAGGATCCGGAGCGATGACGGATCCTGCCTCATCACGAATGCCACCGGGAACGGGCGGCATATCTGAGTTGCGCCGGACAAGGCGCTCGGGAGCATCGATGCCTTGCGCAAGAAATCTTACGCGCATTCCCGCCCACACGGCATCGGTCTCAGCACGCAATTCCGGCCAGTCATACATCGGCAGCGCCGCTATCAAGGTCACGTCGAGGCGTCCGATCTCAAGGAATTATCGGGCATCACGTAGGCTACGAAATCAGTTGGCACATAGGTCACGGCCGTTGTTGCGGGAACTAATTCGGGCCGTCCCAATACGGGATGCACTACCGGCTCTTTCGCACGGAATGCAAAAGCGCGGAAAACCTCGAAGTAATTGGCAAAAACATAGCCCTCGTTCATCGTCTGCCATTCGGCGCGTCTGGCTTTATAAAGCGATGGCAGCTTATACCACGCCGCAGTCGGCAGCTTGTGATGCACGAAATGCAGGTTGTTGTAGAGAAACAGGGGGGCCAGAACGGAGTTCTCGACGATGATCGTCCGCCCGTCCGGCCGCTCGGCCCACTGGTGCTCACAATAGGAGCGGATGGCGATGATGGAAATGCCGAGATAGGCAGCGACACCGATATATTGCCAGAGCGGAATACCGAACAGCAGGGATATGGCCAGCAACGTGGGAATGAGACCAGCCATATGCAGAAGCCAGGCATAGATGACCCGCCGGTCACCTTTGGCGATCTTTCGCCACTCCGATATCGTGAATCCGACGACCATCAGCGGCGGACCGATCAGAAGGCGTCCAATCAGCGTGTTGTTCCATCCGAGCAATGTCTTTAAAAATCCAGGCAAAGTCTCCCAGTCGCCCATGGCGCGGTAATAGCTTTCCGGGTCATCGAACGGGTCCGTCAGCCGCTCATCCGCATGGTGCTGCAGATGTGTCCGCTTGTAGCTGCGGTAGGGATAGAAAATCCCGAGCGGGGCAAACACCAGCGCTTCATTGAGCCTTGCGTTGCGGGTCGGATGCCCATGCAGCACCTCGTGCTGAAGTGATGAATGCAACGCGACAGCGATGCCCATCAAGACAAGCGCTGCAAACGGATAAAGCGGATAGAGGGCGTAACCAGCGCCGGCCCAGAGACCATAACAGACGATCAGCAATCCTATCGTCGGCCACTCGATCCTGAGCGACTTCGGGCGAGGCCGGCTTACTGCGTTGGATTCACTGGCAATGTCACTCATAATATCCCTCGATTAGAATGTAATGAGAGATTTTCACCCCAGGGCGCGGTACACAACGGGATTATGGTTACCAACCGTTGATTTTGATCACAAAAAGTAGAATATGGTGATAATTGTAAACAACGAGGTGAAAAGTGGACAAGCGCGCGCTTTCCAACCTGTTTCGCATCAGGCTGACGGAGCTGGTTTCCCGCTCCGGATTAAGTCATTCGGCCTTTGCAGCCGAGATCGGGATCGACCGATCGGCTCTCTCGCAACTTCTATCAAGCGATTCGGCGCGGCTGCCGCGCGTTGAAACGCTTCTGAATATTGCCGAACGTCATTCCGTTTCACTGGACTGGCTGCTTGGCATTTCGCACGATCCGGGGCTGATGGGCGAACTGCGCCCGAGCTTCGAGATAGAGGAAGGTGGCGAAGACTACACCGACACCCTCCTGATGAAGTGGCATGCAGAGGCCGCGGGCTCCAAGATACGCTACGTGCCGGCCCGTATTCCCGACCTGCTCCGCACGCCACAGATCATCGCATTCGAGGCGAGATCCGCGCATCAAAGCGTCAAGGCGCAAGCAAGCGAAACGGCATTCAGGCTCGATTACAATCGTCAACCGGGCACGGACATGGAAGTGTGTATGCCACGCGAGACACTTGAGGCCTTTGCCCAGGGGAGCGGCATGTGGCGGGGACTGAAAAGGGAGATACGTGCCGAGCAGCTTCAGTACATGTCAAACCTGATCATTGAACTCTATCCGTCGTTCAGATTGTTCCTGTTCAATGAGAAAGAACGGTTTTCCGTGCCCTATACGATTTTCGGATCGCAACGCGCCGCGATTTTCGTCGGCGGCATGTATCTCGTGCTGAACAATGCTGAATCCATCCGAAAGATGCAGCGGCACTTCGATGAGTTGATCCGCTTCACGCGTGTTCACGCGCACCAGACTGCCGACTTCGTCAGAACGCTCGAAGTTTCGTGAAGCGAGCCCTCGGCATCCGCCGTCCAGAAATCATCCGACACAAGGCCTGCAACGCCATCTAAATCCGGACTGAGCCGCCGCGTCGTTCACGCTATGCCCGCCTTTGGGGTCATCCTCACACACTCCGGCTGCTTCCGCCGTTCCGGGGCTCTTCCTGTTCCCACAATACCGGGCGCGTCATCCGCCTCAGTGAGATCGCCATGTTCGCGGACAACAATGGTGACGGTTGCCTGATGCCCACGCGGCGCGACCGGAACTTTCGTTGGTGGCGAAGGTTGGGGCAGGACAATATTGCTTCACACCTCAAAGGGAGAATGAAATGGGCACCGATCGCGAGGAATGGATTTCGAAGCGCGCTTACGAACTGTGGGAGCAGGCCGGTCGTCCGGAAGGACAGGACGAAGAGCAGTGGCATACCGCAAGTGCCGAGTGGGAAAGTGAATTCGGTCCGGTCGACGCCCCGGTTCCGGACGGCGCAGCGGAGGAAAACCTGTCACCGCAAACGTAACAGAAGCTCGATTTCACCACAAAACTGCCAGACTGTTTAGGAGCGGCGCAACGTCCTGAACAGTCGCTAATCTCCGGGGCGATAATACCAGCGCCCGCCGGTCTTTGTCTGTTCCGGCCGACATCGGATAACTCACTCGCGAAACCGAATGGCCCATGCCTCTGGCTGCAAGATTGTCGCCATACGGGAGGGAACGTTCCTGACGCATTTGTGTTTCTCATGCGACGAAAACACCGCGTCTCCACTCACCCGCAAGATCCCACCCGTTTTCCAGAGGCATCCATGATCAGCAGAAACTCCCGTATTCTCGCCGGTGACCACCGTCAACTCGGCGCGACTGTGGACCGAGATGGCGTGAATTTCGCGCTGTTCAGCGCCCATGCGGAGCGGGTGGAACTCTGCCTGTTTTCAAGCGATGGGACCGCGGAGATCGAACGCCTCGAGCTTCCGGAATACACCAACGAGGTCTGGCACGGCTATGTACCGGGCCTGAAAGAAGGCGCACTTTACGGTTACCGCGTTTACGGCCCGTTCGAACCCGAAAGCGGGCACCGGTTCAACCCTAACAAGCTTCTGCTCGATCCCTATGCGCGCGAAGTCGTGGGCGACATAGAGTGGGGGCAGCCGCAATTTGCTTACGTGACAGACAGTCCGGACAAGGACTTGTCCTTCGACGACACTGACAGCGCGCCGTTTGTGCCAAAGGCTCGCGTGGTCGCCAGGTCCGACGCGCCAAGGGGTCAACAGCGCCCCGACGTTCCCTGGTCGAAGACAATATTTTATGAGACCCACGTCAAGGGTTTCACGCAGCTTCACCCCGCTGTTCCGGAAGCTCTCCGAGGCACATTTGAGGGCCTTGGGGAGAAAGAGATTGTCGACTACGTCAAGAGTCTGGGGGTGACCTCCATTGAACTGCTTCCGGTACACTGGTTTCCGGACGACGCCCATTTGCTGGAAAAAGGTCTGAAAAACTATTGGGGATATAATACGCTTGCCTTCTTTGCTCCGGCGAACCGCTACATGGGTCCGCGGGGCATCCAGGGCTTTCGGGACATGGTTCGCGCTTTTCATGGTGCCGGGATCGAGGTCATCCTGGACGTCGTCTACAATCACACCGCCGAAGGCAATGAGATGGGACCAACCCTCTCTTTCAGAGGCATCGACAACTTCTCCTATTATCGCACAATGCCGGACGAGCCGCGCTACTACATCAACGACACCGGCACCGGAAACACGGTAAACACTTCCCACCCGCGCGTTTTGCAGATGGTTACGGACTCGTTGCGCTACTGGGCGCAGGAGATGGAGATCGACGGGTTCCGATTTGATCTCGGCACGATCCTGGGACGCGAGCCGGAAGGGTTCGACCAGCGCGGCGGGTTCTTCGATGCCGTCGGGCAGGATCCCGTGCTGTCACGTCTGAAGCTTGTTGGAGAACCATGGGACATTGGGCCGGGCGGCTATCAAGTCGGTGGGTTTCCGCCAGGCTGGGCAGAGTGGAACGACAAGTACCGCGATACCGTGCGGGATTACTGGAGAAACAGGGATGGCACGACCAGGGATTTCGCGGCCCGTATCCTCGGCTCCGGCGATGTTTATGACTTGCGCGGCCGTCGTCCCTGGTCCGGCGTAAATTTCCTGACAGCGCATGACGGCTTCACGCTCAACGACCTCGTTTCATACAACGACAAGCACAATGAGGCGAACGGCGAGGATAACAAGGACGGTCATGGCGACAACCGAAGCTTTAATTTTGGCGTGGAAGGGCCATCCGATGACGAGGGAGTGATTACTCTCCGCGACCGTCAGAAGCGAAATTTTCTTGCGACGCTTTTTCTTTCTCATGGAACACCGATGCTTCTGGCTGGCGACGAGTTTGGCCGCAGCCAGATGGGCAACAACAATGCCTACTGCCAGGATAACGAACTGAGCTGGGTGCATTGGGAGGATCTACCCGCAAGCGCCGCACAACTGCGCGATTTCGCCTGCAGATTGATTTCGCTGCGTCACGAACATTCGATTTTGAGGCGCGACGACTGGCGCGACGGAATGGTCATAACGTGGTACAACCCGGCGGCCAGCGAGCAGACCCGGGAGCAATGGGATGATCCCGGCGCCACCACCATCGGGCTGCGTGTTGGCCGCGATCACGATGAGGAAGAAGGTTGGGATGATATCCTCATCCTGTTCAATCCCCATGACGGGTCCGTTCCATTCGCTCTTCCGGAGGTGAGCGGAGGATGGGTGGAAGTCCTCACGACAGTCGATCCCGAAGCGACTGACCGAAAAATCGAAGCCGCCGAATATGTCCTGATCGACCGTAGCCTCGTGCTATTGCGTGCGGGAAAACAACCTTAAAGCGGAATAAGAGCGCTTCGCAGGATAGTATCCTGTTCGGGGCCGCGCCGGCCCACCGGGACCGCAGGTCGGAGGAGAACCAGAACGACGCAGCGGTGCTCCAAAAATGTCAAGGCCGGAGCACCGTAGCGGCTGGCCTGACAAAACTCTTGCGCCCCCGCTTGAAACCCATGACCGGCTCGCCCAACCCGCCGAAGACCTCGGTCTCGTCTTCGCCTTCCATTACGAGGATGTCGGCCATCGCGCCGACAACCAGCCCGTAACCGTCGATCCGCATCAGCCGGGCTGCATCCTCCGAGACGAGATCCAGGCAGGCCGCGAAATCCTCCGGCCCGAGATGCATCACATTGGCGTAGAGATTGGCCATGCGCAGAAGTGAACAGTCGCCAAAGGGCGTGAACGGGTTGAGTATGTTGTTGCTGGCGATCGATGCCGTGACACCCCGATCCTTGAGGATATGCACGGGTGCTATGCCTCGCACGGCGCGAAAACCGGCTTCCCGACCGTTCAGATAGAGATCGGTCGAAGGCAGCGCCGTTACCGCGACGCCCGCTTGGGACAACCGCGCGACCCGACGTTCAAATATTGCTTCGTTCATGGTTGCAAGCTTGGTCACGTGGCCGACAGCCACCCGCCCGCCCCAACCGGCCTTTTCCGTCCGATCGCAAATCTCCTCAAGATGCCCCCAGCTTGGATCGAGGTCAAAGTCCAGATGGAAATCCAGGTCCACGTCATGTCGCGCGGCCAAGGCGAAAAGCCGTTCCATCTGGCCGGACGGATCGCTGTCGGTATAGGGGCAGCCGCCGAGAAGGTCCGCACCTTCGACAAGCGCCTGTTCGAGCAATTCCTCCGTGCCCGGATCATTGGTCAGCCCTTCCTGCGGAAACACGCAGATGGAAAGATCGAGTGCAAAAGCATAATCCTGTCTCAACCGCTTCATCGCCTCGAAACTGCGCAAGCCCGCCCGCGGATCAACCTCCACATGGGTGCGCATGTGCATCGTACCCTTGCCAATTGCCATCTCTATCGTCCGGGCTCCGCGGGCATAGACGTCCTCGACCGTATAGTCCCGCTTCAGACGGGCAACCGCGGCAATCGCGCCCTTCAGCCCGCCTCCTGCATCGCTGCAACGGCACAAGAGGCACGACTTGTCGAGATGAACATGGGTATCGACGAAACCCGGCAGCACCAGCCTCCCACCGACTGCCTCATCCTTCCGGCCTGCTCCCGTCGCGATCTGACCAATAGCGGCAATGCGGCCATTGGTGACGCCTATATTGTCAATCGGCGTCGTAACGGGACCCCTTATCGGCTCCCAAAAGGGACCCCTGCCTCTAGTTGCATCGGGTCAGCGCGCGTAGGCCCGGGGCTCTCCATTTAGCGCAAGGGCCTGCGGGCGCGGGTTGTTTGTCTTTTCGGCTTTAGCTTTGAGAGCGGTTTTTAAAGCGCCAGGATTCGTTCCCGGTTTCCACGATCTCGCAATGGTGGGTGAGCCTGTCGAGCAGAGCGGCGGTCATCTTGGCGTCGCCGAATACGGCCGGCCACTCGCCGAAGGCCAGGTTCGTCGTGACGATGATGGACGTCCGCTCGTAGAGCCTGCTGATGAGGTGGAAGAGGAGCTGGCCGCCCGCCTGGGCAAATGGGAGATAGCCCAGTTCGTCCATGATGACGAAGTCGAGCCTGGTGATGAAGTCGGCCAGCCGTCCCTGTTTGCCGCTACGTGCCTCCGTCTCGAGCCGATTGACGAGGTCGACGACGTTGAAGAAGCGGCCGCGTGCGCCATTGCGGATCAGAGCACGAGCAAGGGCGATGGACAGGTGAGACTTTCCCGTGCCGGTTCCGCCGACCAGAACGATATTGTGCTGCTCGGCGAGGAAGGCCCCGGTTGCGAGTTGGCGCACCAGGCCTTCGTTGACCGGCGTGTCGGTGAAGTCGAAGTCGTCGATGTCCTTGGCCAGCGGCAGCTTGGCGACGGTGATCTGGTATTTGATGGAGCGCGCTTGCTTCTCGGCGATCTCCGACTGAAGCAGGTCACCGACGATGCGCGGCGGTTCGTGCTGTCGCTTGATGCCGGAGGCCATGATCTCGTCATAGGCGCTACGCATGCCGAACAGCTTCAGCGTGCCCATCATGTCGAGGATTTGGGATCGTTCCATATCAGCTTGCCCTCCTCAGGCTGTCGTAACGGGCGCAGTCGGCCAGAGGCTCATGGGTCAGGCGAAGCGCATCGGGGATGGAAAGGATGGCGGCCGGCTGCGGATCACGCTTGCGGGCCAGAATGTTGATGATGACGGCGGCCGAGAACACGCCCTGATCGATCGCCTCCTGGCAGGCCGCTTCGACGGCGGGGAGCCCGTCCAGGCCCACGCATTCGAGGATCGACACCATCTGCCGGTCGCCGTCATGCATTGCCTTCAGCCGGCGGCGCACCTTCTCCATGGCGGCGGGCAAAACCCAGTCGTGGAACGGCGCACCGTTGCGCAGTGCTCCCGGTTTGCGGGTCAGGACCGGCACGTAATGCCAGGGATTATAGATCGTCTCGCCACGGCCGAAGCAGCGATCGTGTTGGCCGATTTCCACGCCATCCTGCCGGATGACGATGCGATCTGCATAGGCATGTATCTCGGCAGGGCGGCCGACTGCCGTAGACAGTACCGAGTATTTGTTGTTGTCGAAACGCACGAGGCAGGTCTTGCCGATCGAGGCCTGCACAGCGTGGAAGCCGTCGAATTTGCCGGGATAGCCGACCAGGTGCGGCCGCTCCGCATCGAACACCTCCCAGATCGTGCGCTCCGTCTGATCGACGTGCTTATGAGCGCGGGCGTAACTGATGCACTTGTCCAGCAACCAGCCATTCAGTTCATCGTAGGATTTGAAGCGCAGTCGCGGCGTGAAGAAGCGTTCGCGCACCAGATTGACCTGGTTCTCGACCTGGCCTTTCTCCCACCCCGACGCCGGCGTGCAGGCCACCGGTTCGATCAGGTAATGGCTGCACATCTGTAGGAAGCGGCGATTGTATTGCCGTTCCTTGCCGACGAAGACCGTCTCCACCGCGGTCTTCATATTATCATAGATGCCGCGCGTGCAGGCCCCGCCGAAGAAAGCGAACGCCCTGTCATGGGCGTCGAAGACCATCTCTTGCGTCTCGCGCGGATAGGCTCTCACATACATCATCCGGCTGTGGCAGAGCCGGATATGCGCAACCTTCACCGTCGTCGTCACGCCGTTCAGCACGACAATCTCGTGGCTCCAGTCGAACTGGTAGGCCTCGCCCGGCGCGTAATAGAGCGGCACATAGGCTTGCGCCGTCACGGACCCGCGCTCCTTCGCCCATGTTCGGGCGTAACGCCGGACTGTGTCGTAACCGCCCTCGTAGCCGAGGTCGCGCAAGTCCTCGAATATCCGGATCAGTGTCAGCCGTTCGCGAGAAGATTTGGCCTCATTGGCGAGGAGCATTCCATCGAGCTGACCGCGCCAGGGGCCGAGCTTCGGCTGAGGTTGACGGGTCCGTTCGTATTTGAACTCCGTCTCATCGGTGCGCAAAACCTTCCGCACCACTTTCCGCGATATGCCCAACTCCCGGCAGATCGCCTTGATCGACTTGCCCTGAACATGGGCTAGCCGCCGTATCTTCAGAATTGTTTCCACAATAAGCATCCGAACAAAAAGCCTCCGATGAAACCGGAGGCTGTTGTAACCCCATTGCAAATGGGGGTCCCGTTTGGACGCCGATCACCCCATGTGCGGGGTCCTTATTCCATGCCTAATCACAGCTTGACCTGTGGAGATATCTCGGTGGTCCTTGGGCAAGCGAGGCCACCGTGCCGTTCACCGATTGATACGCTGCGACGAAGATTTCCGATTGTCTCAAACCACAAAGGGCGCGGACGTTTCAGGCTGCCGCGATCAGACGCGTTGCCGGCCGGGTGGCGGAAAGCTGAGGGCCGAGCGCGAGACGTGCCGCCTCATAGGCGTGCCATAGCTCGATATCCCTGAGCGCGGGAATGGTGCTGGTTTCCCCCTGATCGAGCCCGGCCAACGCGGCATCGACCATATCCTCGGCCTGCATGACGATCTCGTTGGGAAGATGTTCGACCGGCAGGCCTCCGATTGCCCAGAAGTCGGTGCGGGTGGCACCGGGCAGGACGGCCTGCGCCCGGATGCCACGGTCCGCGAGTTCGTGATTGAGCGATGTGGTAAACGCCTGCACAAAAGCCTTGGTACCACCGTAAACGCCGTTGAGCAGTTCTGGCGCAACCGCAACGATCGAAGCGATATTGATCACCGTGCCGCCGCCGCGCGCCACCAGGCCTGGCACTGCCGCGTATGTCAGGCGCATCAAAGCGGTCACGTTGAGCCGGATCATGGCTTCCATGCGATCGACATCGCTTTCCAGCAGCGTCGTGTGGGTGCCGATACCGGCGTTGTTGACCAGCGCCGTGATGTTGGCGTCTTCACGCAGCACTTTTTCAACGCGGGCAAGATCGGCCGTATCGCCCAGATCGGCGGCAAGCACTTCAACCACACGACCCGTCTTGTTCGATATCTCAGAGGCGAGCGACTGCAGCTTGTCCCCGTTTCGGGCTACAAGGATCAGGTCATAACCGCGCGCGGCTAGACGGTCAGCGTAGATTGCGCCGATGCCGGTTGAGGCGCCGGTGATGAGTGCAGTTCCCTTTGTGGTCATTGATCTGTTCCTTGTTCGGGGGAAAGCGCCATCGCTTTCGACACGGACGTTATGGACCAAATGACATTTGTCCGATATGACGTATAAACTACGTTTTTAAGACACAGAATAGGAGGAACGGGTGCCTCATATTTCCATGGTGCTAACGCCGGGTTTCCAGTTTCTCGCGCTGGGCGTCCAGGCTGCTTTCGAGTTGGCCAATGTGTTGAAGGATGAAACCTATTATACGCTCTCGATCACCTCGGTCGAAGGTGGCCCTGTCATGTCGTCTAGCGGTTTTTCCGTACCGACCACAAAACTCGATGAGGTGGGACAGGTGGATACACTGCTTCTTCTGGCAGGCCTCATTCCGCCTCCGCAGCAGGATGAAGCAACACTTGCCACCTTGCGCGCAATGGCCAGGGCATCGCGGCGGGTCGCAGGGCTCTGCACCGGATCGTTTCTGCTTGGGCAAATGGGATTTCTCGACGGACGGCGCGCAACCACCCACTGGTCCTATGCGCAGGAGATGCGCAGGTCCTTCCCAAAGGTGCGCGTTGAAGACGATCGCATCTTCATCAACGAGGGACCGGTCTGGACATCGGCCGGCCTGACCGCCGGCCTGGATCTCGCAGTGGCACTGATTGAAAAAGATCTGGGACGCGATGTGGCAGGCGCGATAGCCCGAAGACTTGTAATGCATCATCGCCGGGCCGGCGGTCAGTCGCAACATTCTGAATTGCTCCAACTTGCACCCAGCAGTGACCGCATCCAGAAGACGCTGATCCATGCAAAGACACATCTTGCCAACCCTTTGACCGTCGAGGAACTGGCTGAGGTCGCGGCACTCTCGCCCCGCCAGTTCAGCCGTGCGTTTCATGCCGCAACCGGCCAGACACCCGCCAAGGCCGTGGAGCAAATCCGCCTTGAGGCAGCTCGCCTGATGATCGAGGAGACCCGGCACCCGATGGATCAGATCGCGCGCGAAAGTGGTTTCGTCGATCTTCGGCGCATGCGCGATGCCTTCATGCGGCAGTATGGACAACCGCCGCAAACCATCAGGCGGCTTGCAAGGACCGCCTGATTAATAGTCTGAAGAGAGATAAGTGCCCTTTCCCCCCGGGTGAGACCCCGGACGCTTTAGAGCCGAGTTCAATAACCGGTCATTTCCAGGTAGCCTCGTCCCGAGGCCGTTCCCGTAAATTCGACTGGTCCCTCCCAGTAAGGGGTCGAGGTCGCCATCCATGCCTGCTCGTTCAGCGCCGTCGTTTTGATGTCGAGACCCCGGCTTGGAATCTTCAGGTTCCATTCCACCGGAACCGCCTTGCCGTTCACCGTTGCGGTCCGCAAGGGCGAAATCTGTATCTCCCGGGGATCGACCGGCGAGGTCGTGCCATCGGCCGAAATCCAGTTGGCAGACGTATAACCTCCTTCGTCATCTCTCAGCCTGAACGCCATCATCTTTTCGCCGGATGCGAGGTGGAGGGAAAACCAGTCCCATCCCGTCTGATTGGAAGCGAGGGGCTGGGATGACCACTCACGATCGAGCCAGGCTTTGCCTGTCACCTGCAGGACCCGGCCCTCAAGAACGACGTTGCCGCTGACCTCGTAGAAGGGCTGGGAATAATAATAGCTGGCCTGCCCGGCGGCTGATTTGACCGAAAAGCCCCTGTCCCCCTGAAGAACCAACGGGCCGTTCGCCTGAAGTTTGAGCTGATAATGAAAGCCTTTGCCGCTGGCGTTCAAATCAATTTTATCGAGAGGGTCGGCATGTCCGGTCACTGCCGTCTTCATCTCCCAATTATCTATCCACGCCTTAAAAGGAGCGACCCCGACACCCCCCTGTCCAATGCCGCCGCGCGCCAGTCTTTCGGCAACATAATGGCGGCTGGCGGTTGTCACGGCGGCGTGACCCAGCCAGATCTGCGGATCCGCCCATCCTGCGCTCTCGCCGGGCTGGAGCGCCGAACGAAAAAGCGTCCATTGAGCCCCTAGCTGCTCGCCATCGGCGGTCTGGAGATTTGCGGTGACGTACCACCATTCGATCCTGAAGTCCGGATGCGGCCCATGCTCCCGTGGAAAAACCAGCGGCACCCCTCGTCGTGGAACGCTGAAGCCTTCCGCATTCGACCCCAGTCCGGCGAAACCCTGCGCTACCGATGCCGCCGGCGCGAGAAGACAACAAACGAAAAAAAGACGAATGATGGGCCTAGCGTTCATTGGCAAATATCCTGAGAAGGTCCGTGGGTGTCGTTTTCGCCAATCGCCGAACCGGGATCAAAACCGACATGATGGCGGCCACGAGGGCGACAAGGCCCAGTTTCAGCCATTCCATCGGGAAGAGGATCATCGGCAGCCGCCATCCGAACGCTTCCACATTGATGATCACGAGGAGAACCCAGGCCAAAGCAAGCCCGACGGGAATGGCGGCCACGAAAGTTATGAACCACAAAGCGAGTGTGCGGATAAACTCCAGCCACGCCAGATCACGACGGCGAAGTCCGAGCGCCCAGACGGGGGCCAGTTGCGGCAACCGGAGTGAGGCGAGCGTCAAGAGGCTTGAAAACATCGCAAAACCGGCAACGCCGAGCGTCAGGACGTTCAGGGCGCCCGTCACCGCAAAGGTCTGCTCGAAAATGGCTGCGGATTGCCGCTTAAGAGATGCCTGGTCAACGATATTGGCTTCCGGCAGGCCGAATTCGTCCATCAGGCTGCGTCGGAAATCCGCCACCTCCTCCGGCGCAAGGCGAAGGCCATATCGCAGTTTTTCGACATCCGGATAGTGCTCAACAAGAGCATCAATGCCGACAATCACCTGTCCGGACGGATTGCCGTAATCCGAAAATACGCCGACGACGGTAGCGCTCCAGCCACCTGGCAATTGGATTTTCTGGCCAGGTGAAGCCTTGCCGGTCCGCCACAACTGCTCATTGACGATTGCGCCCCGGCCGCTCGCAATTTCATCCCAGGTCGTGGGCGAGCGAAGGATCAACGGCCAATGATCCCTGTAGGTAGGATCATCGGCGACACCAAAAATCTGGACCTGTTCGCCTGAGACGTCACCACGGCTGCTCCAGATGGGCAGAACCGCGCGTGTATGTTGAGGAAACCACTGGCGTAGCTTCTCGGCTTCCGTCTCGTCTCGCGCTGTCACGTAAACCTCTGCTGCAAGTCGCTGATCGAGCCAACCCAGAAATGTCTCTCGAAAGCTCGAGACCATCGTGCCGACGCCGATATTGGCCGATAGCGCAAGCAGCAATGCCATCAAAGCAAGGGAGAGCCCGGGCAATTGCTGACGCGTATCTGCAAAGAACCATCGCACCAGTATGTGTCGGGAAACGTGTTCGCCTGTCTTCATGGCAAAGGAGAGAAATGGAGGAAGAATAAACGCCGCGCCGAGCAGGAGCGCGGCCAGAACCGCAAATCCGGATAGGAGCCCACTGCCAGTCCAGACAAGCAGGCCGGACAGCACGATCAGAAATGTGCCGATTGTTGCCTGTAGCACCAGCCCCCTGACCGATGCCATTGTCCATGCCCGGCTATGCGCTGCGGACAATATCGGCATCCGCCAGACACGCCATAGATGTTGCAGCGAGGAAAGCCACGTCCCGATCAGCGCCATGCCTAGACCAGCCAGCCACCATTCAGGCCTGATGGAAAGTGAGCCTGAAACGCTCGCCCCGTAAAGCCCACTGAGCGTCGCGGCAACCCCTGGCAGAAGTGCAGAAGCGATGACATAGCCGAGAACGACGCCAAAGGCGCCGGACAAGAGGGCAAAAAGCGTAATTTCAAAAACGAGCATCACCGTGAGTGAGCTGAGCGAGATGCCGAGCGATCTCAAGGTTCTGAAAGTGCCTCGCCTCTGCTCGAATGACAGACCGGTTGCGGAATAGGCGATAAACAGACCAACGACAAAAGCAAGGAAGCCTAATGCCGTGAGGTTGAGATGAAAACTGTCGGTGAGCCGCGCAACATCCGATCGCCCGCCCGCTTCTCTTATTGTCAGGTCCGGTGCGGCAACCGCGATTGCCTGACGATCCACTGCTTGTGAGGGTGAAATGACGATCCGGCTGAGATCTCCTTTGGGTTCGAGGATGCGGGCAGCAGTGGAAATGTCGACGAAAGCCGCCCCGTCGGGAATATTGGCCGTCGGTCTGACGGCAAGACCCGCCGTATCCTTTAAGGCGCTGGCCGTCGCCGGTGAGACGATCATAACGCCGGGCGCCGTCATGAAGTCTATAAGGCCGGATCGGTCCGAAGGGGGAAGTACCGATCCATCCGAGGGCATCGTCAACGGGTCAATCCCGATCAGCCTGATACGCGTCGTCCCGAACCGGTGTTGACCTTCGATGACCGGAGAGACATCCAAGCCGGCCCGGCGAAGTCTGGCGTAGGTTTCCAAGGCTATCATGCCGCCGTCTTTGGCGACCAGCTGATCCAGCTGGTTTTGAGACAATAGCGAGGCCGCCCTGTCATAGCTGGCACGCGCTTCGGAATTGATGGCCTGTACGGCAGACCATAGCGCTGTCGCGAGCGCCACGCCCATGACGAGCATCAAGAATTGCAGTGGTCTGTAGCGCCAGTGCGAGAGCAGCGCACTGAAGGCGGTCGCGTTCATTGCGACACCTTTCCGCCGCTGAGGGCAATGCGCCGATCGAGTTTTGCGGCGAGCCGGCTGGAATGGGTGACGAGCAGAAGCGCGATTTTCGCTGACGTCGTCAGTCGCAGCATGATGTCGATAACGATATCTGCGGTGTTCTCGTCGAGATTGCCGGTCGGTTCGTCGGCAAGGATCAGCGGCGGCCGGGCCGCAAGCGTCCTTGCGATCGCAACCCGCTGCTGTTGCCCTCCCGAGAGCTGCTCGGGATAACGGTCGAGGAGCGCCGCAATTCCCAGGGCTTCGACCAGTGTCTTTTCCCACGTCCGATCAAAACGGCCCGCGAGCTTTGCGTGGAAAGAGACATTGGAGCCGACATCGAGGCTCGGAATCAGATTGAACTGCTGAAAAATCAAACCGACGTCATGCCGGCGAAATATTGCGCGGTCTCTGTCGTTAAGATCGGTGATCGTACGGCCGTTCACCATGATGGTGCCGCTGTCGGGCAGATCAAGGCCGCCAACAAGATGCAGGAGCGTGCTTTTCCCGCTGCCGGATTCTCCCGTCAATGCAAGGCTCTCTCCCGCGTCAACGCTCAGATCAACGCCATTGAGAACCGGTATCGTCCCTTCGGCGGTCTGATAGGTCTTTCTGAGGCCGGAAATTGATAGGATCATGGGAGCTTTGGTCTCTAACTGATCTTATATGATCGGATGTGGTCACAGATTTCAACCAAGCTGACCCGACGATGTTCCCTTGGCGCGAGACAGAAGCCGGCCCCGATTTTGTCTACCAATACGATGTCCACCACTTCCACGGGTATTTGGAATCAATACCAAGTCGGATAAGCCTGTTTGCGGATGTGGTTGCGATTTGCTGCGGATCATTCGAGGTTTGAGGTGACGGACGAATTTTCTGCTGAACTTGATGACTTGCATCGCACTACCTTCGACTACTTCTGGTCCGGCAGCCATCGCGAGAGCGGACTTCCCAGGGACCGCATGGGATCAGATGGTCAGCCGATTCACGAAATCACATCCATATCGGGGGTGGGGTTCGGATTTCTTGCGCTCATTGTCGGCGTTCACCGGTCCTGGATTACGCGGCAGGAGGCGATCGATCGGGCGAACCTTATGCTGCGATCTCTCGGGGCGGTGAAGCGATTTCACGGCGCTTTTCCGCATTTTGTCCACAGCTCCGGCGGAAAGACAATTCCATTTGCGAAGTTCGATGACGGCGGCGATCTCGTTGAGACTGCACTTCTGGTTCAGGCACTGATCTGCGCCCGCGAGTTCTTTGACGAGCCGACATCGACGGAAATGGATCTGCGCCGGTCGGTTACCGACATCGTGGAGGCAGTGGAGTGGAACTGGTTTACACAGGGAAAGCCCGGCCCTCTCTACTGGCATTGGAGCCCCCGCTTCGGCTGGGCGAAGAACCTGCCGATTGCGGGATGGAACGAGGCTCTGGTCACTTACGTTCTTGCGGCAGGATCGGCCGCGCATGCAATAAACCCGGTCTCCTACCACTCCGGCTGGGCGCGCGATGGCGAGATCAGAAACGACGCGAGATATCTTGGCGTCAGGCTGCCGCTCGGCGAGCCGTATGGAGGTCCGCTCTTCCTGTCGCAATATTCATTCTGCACTCTCGATCCGCGCGGTTTGGGTGATGCCTATTGCAGTGATTATCTCGAGCAGGTCCATGCCCATAGCCTCATCAACTATCGGTATTGCAGCACCCGTTATGCGCCGGAAGACGGATGGGGTCTATCGGCCTGCGACGGGCCGAAGGGGTATGCCGTCAATTCTCCAACCGATGACCATGGCATCATTGCCACGACGGCTGCGCTCTCCAGCATGCCGTTCCTGCCGGTTCGATCGATACGGGCGGCTGTGCGCTTTCTGCAATGGCGTGGCGGCGCACTAAGGGGTCGTTTCGGCCTGATGGATTCCTTCCAGCCGTCAACCGGCTGGGTTTCAAAAACCCATCTCGCCATCGATCAGGGGCCCGTAGTTGCTATGATGGAAAACCATCGCAGCGGCCTGATCTGGGATTTATTCATGAATGCGGCGGAGATCAGCCGTGGCTTGATCAAGCTGGGCTTTCACACGGACAGGTACCGGGAAACAGATGATCTCCTGGCGTCGCGGTAACGGAGACCTGCCAGTTCCTATGATCGGCTGCAGCGGACCCCGGAAGGTAGAGTTTAATCGCTTGACGGAGGTGTTTGACGCCTCCCTTCGCCGCTCTCACGGCCCTACCACTCTATCCTGCGGCCGTCATAGGCGAAGAACTGCCCTGTCTGGGCGGGCGTAAGTCCATCTATCGTTGCCAGGAGACTTGCTGCGGAGTGTTTTGGTGAAAAGCGCTCCCGGCCCTTTGAAAAGGCCTGCGAGAGGTCAGTATCCACCGTGCCCGGATGGAGCGCCACCACGATGGACTGCGGATGGGTACGCGCGATTTCGATCGCCGCGGTTCGGATTATCTGGTTCTGGGCGGCCTTCGATGCCCTGTAGGAAATCCAGCCGCCCAGTCTGTTGTCTCCTATCGATCCGACGCGTGCGGACAGCGAGGCAAAAACGCACCGTTCCTCCCGTTTCAGAAGCGGCGCAAAATGCTTCAGCAGCAGGGCTGGTCCGATCGAATTGACAGCGAACTGTTTGGCCATTTGGGAAGGATCAATCGCCTTGATCGTCTTTTCCGGTCCGACGCCATCGATCGTCAGCGCACCCGTTGCATTAAAGACCAGATCGAACGAGCCGCGCTGATCTGACAGGCGGCTGACAGCCCCGGCGACACTCGCCTCGTCGATGATATCAAGATCACCTCCGCTGCGCGAGAGTGGCAGGGCGAGCGCGCAGCGAGGATCTGTCTGAAGGAGAGACAGCAAAGCCCCTCCTATGCCGCCGGATGCCCCTATCACGATCGCCCTGTAACCATTTGCGAGGGAATGCAGCATCGTCAGGGTCCTTTAGCGCTGAGCTGGAAACTCAAGCTTGTTGACGTCGTAACCCAGCTTGCGCGTTTCTGCGATCATTCTTTGAAGTTTGCTTTTGGAGGGCACGCTTCTGGCGTAGATCCACACGTCATCCGTGGAGGGATTGGCGCTGATGAACCACGATTTGTCCGGGGATTTATACAGGACCCAATAGTTGAAAGTGATGAGGAGAGGATAGCGAACCCGCATCTTTGCATTCGCAGAACCGAAGTCTTCTATCTTGCCGACGCCCCTGATGGTTTTCAGCCGGCCCTGCGGAGTGTCGATCCGGCAGCCGTCTTCCACCAGAACCTCGTTTGCAGCCCTACCCTGCCGGTATGTCGAATAGCCGGCGACGCAGCCGTCCGTGAGCAGCATCGGCATACGGCCAATCTCAAGCCACTTGCCGCGGTAATGATCGCTCCCAACCGGCACCGGCTTCGGGCTGGCGGCGGAAGCGGATTGCGCCGATAGCGCAACCGCAAGCGTTAGCGCTCCGATCAGCTGCTTGATACCTGTGTGCATGAACTCCTCCTGTTGATGGCGCCCATAGGTTCAGGTATCCGCCCGCCTTTGCGGCATACCCCACAGCGATGAAAGACGAACGCTGGCGGCATAGAACGCATCCGAGTCAGAAAGCGTTGCACACGCAGGCCCGTTCAGGCCATCGGCAAACCCTATTTCTCTGATGGTCCTGCGATAACGGATTTCGCCCTGATACGAGCGGCCTTTCTGTAGGCTCGAGGTGTAAGCCCCATCTCCATCCGAAAGTAACGATTGAAGTTCGACAGGTTGTTGAAGCCCGCCTCGAAACAGACATCCGTAATCGATGTCTCGGTCTCTGCAAGCAGGGTTCTCGCCCGCCATACACGCACCGAACGGCTATAGTCGGAGAAGTTCATGCCGGTCAGGCGCCGGAAGGCACGCGAAAATGCGGAGGGCTCGAAGCCGACCAGTTCTGCCACTTCCTGCATTTGCGCGGCAGGATTCGATTGCAGTATCTGGATCGCCTGATCGATCCTGCGATGTCTGCGGTCAGACACCTGATTATAAACGGATATGAAGTGTTCGCTGGCGAGCAGCCGCTTCTCGGCGGCTGTTTCGATATCCTCGAGGATTTCCAGAAAAAGGCCCAGTCCGCCGCGGTGTCCTGCCGAATGCAGCCTGAGGATCTTCGCCCCGATAGTAAACGCGTCTTCCCCCAGAACCTCGATCCCGCGTTGCGCCAGGGGTTTCAGTCGGTAGAGCACGTCAAACTCCGGACAGACCGAGCGGACGCCAATCAAGGCATCCGCGTCGAACTGCAGGACCATGTCACGGCCGGGCAAGGCCGGCGCGCCCGGTGTAATCCAGTTATGGGGAAGGTTTGTCCCCGTGAGCACCAGATGCCCCGGACGGAACGAACCGATGTAGTCTCCCACATAAGCGAAGCCGGTAGCATCAGGTATGAAGTGAATTTCCCATTCGGGATGATAGTTCCAGATGCAGATCGGGTTGGGATAGTCGTCCCGGCGGATCAGATAGGAAGCGCCTCGGGGCAAGACGATCTGCTCGCGCGTAGCGGTGAAGGTCTCAGATACTGATTGAGGAAAGTCTGATGCAATACGCATTCATCTGCTCATGTTATGGCGCACAAATGTCAAGATAATACCAGTTCTGTGACTGACGCCAACTAGTTTGCGCCCGTCGCTTGCGCAAATCTGGACGCGTCGATGGCACGGGAGTTGCCACCAAGGGAGGACATCATGACACTCAATGCTCTCCGCGCAGGCTGCGCGGTTGTTGCCCTATTTGCCGCGTCCAGCGCGTTTGCCGCCGCACAATGCACGAGCGACGTGCGTGTTCTGGCACAGCCGCGCGACGGACTGACCCTTCTCGAAAAATATGTCGATGAGTTCGAAGAACTATCCGGCGCAGGCTTCGAGATCAGTTATCTCAACGAGAATGATCGCCGCGCAAAGTCGCAGGCAGACGCCTCGACAGTCGGTAGCTTCAACGTCTATTACGTTGACGAAGCCAATCTGGCGCTTTTTGCCTCGTCAAAGTGGATCGTTCCGCTCGAAGGTTTTTACCCGGCAGAATACGACTACAAGGACTTCGACGCCGGCATGCGCGCCGCTGCGACCTACGACGGCAAGGAGTGGTTTGCACCGGTACAGGGCGGCGGCGACCTGATGGTCTATCGCACCGACCTTCTGGAAAAGGCGGGCATCGCCCCGCCAAAGACATGGGACGAATATTTTGCCGCCGTGAAGAAGCTGCATGACCCGGCCAATGGCGTCTACGGCACTGCCCTGCGCGGTCAGCGCGGTTCAGGCGCCAATGTCTGGCGCTGGATGCCCTTCTTCAAGGCAAATGGCGGCGAGTGGTTCAAGGATGGCAAGCCTGCCTTCAATTCCGATGCGGCCGTAAAGGCGACCGAGACCTATCTCGAACTCTTTAAATATTCCGCACCGGGCACGCAGACCGGCTCCTGGGACGAGTCCACCGGCGCTTTCCGCTCCGGCAAGGTGGCGATCATCATCGAATCCGCACCTCTTGGCGGCATGTCCGTCGATAAGGCCCAGAGCCAGGTTGCGGACAAGGTGGCATTCTCGGTTCCGCCGTCGCCGCTGCCCGGCGCCGGTTACGCCCATGGTTTTGCGATTGCTTCCAAGGCCAACAAGACTGACGAGGAGAAGGCCTGCGCCGGTCTCTTCGTTGCCTGGGCGACATCCAAGGAACAGGAAGCACGCCGCCTCGCCGCCGGCCAGCCGGGCGAACTGACGCGCACCAGCACCTACCAGAGCCCGGAATATGCCAAGACCTTCGGCCAGAACCTTGCCGACGCCATGGCTGCGACCGGTGAAAATACCACCGTGACCTTCTGGCAGGATGCGCGCTGGCAGGAACTGGGCAACCAGTGGGGCATCATGCTCGAAGAGCTGATCACCGGCAGCCGCACCGATATCAAGGCGACGCTCAACGAACTCGAAGCTTTCGCCGCCAAACTCTGACGCCTCCCAAGCCGTCTGAAGGGCGCGTCCAGTGACGCGCCCCCTTTTCCCCACCCGAGGATCTGCCATGCGCCGCGGCCGCTCGCTGCCTTACGTCTTTCTTGGACCCACTCTCAGCATCCTGATCGTTCTGGCGCTCGTGCCGACGGTCTACGCCATCAACATCTCCCTGCAAAACCGCACGCTGTCTGCGCCCGACGCGGACTACGTCTGGTTTGCCAATTATGCCGCGCTGTTTTCAGATGCACGTTTTCTGAACGCGCTTTGGGTGTCCTTCAAGTGGGAGGTCATCAGCGTCTCAATGACCATGGTGACCGGGCTTGCTCTCGGGATTGCGATGTTCGAGGCCGCAAGCCCTCGCGTACGAAACGTTCTCTGCGTGCTTTTCATCATTCCCGTTCTTTTGCCACGGGTTTGCGCCGCTTTCGTCTGGAAATTCGCCTTTCATCCGCTCTACGGCGCCTTGACCTGGCCGGTCAGGGAACTCACCGGCATTACGCCCGATATTCTGTCGACACCCCTCGGCGCCCTTCTTGCCGTTGCCTTCGTTGATGTCTGGCAGTGGGGTTTGTTCTTTGCAGTCATCATCCTGAAGCTTCTGGAATCCCTGCCGCCGCAGCCGCTGGAAGCCGCACGTATCGATCGCGCGAGCCGCTTCGAAATCCATCGTTTTGTAACGCTTCCGATGCTGAAAGCGCCCTTGATCAGCCTGCTCCTCGTTAAGGCTATCGAGAGCCTGCGCTCCTTCGATCTCGTCTACGTCATGACGCGCGGTGGTCCCGGCATCTCTACCGAGACGCTGGACATGTACGCCTATTCGCAGGGCTTCATCGAAGCCGGCAAGATTTCGTACGCCTCCTCCATGGCTGTCATCATGATGGTCCTGACCATCGTCACCTTTACCTTTACGTGGAAGAGGCTGAACCGATGAAAGTCTCCACTTTCTTCCTCAGGGTGTTGCTGGTTCTGGCCGCCGCACTTGTCGTGCTGCCGCTGCTTTGGACCCTGCTCAACGCTTTCAAGACCAATGCCGACCTGCTGGTATCGACGCCCAAACTCGTCTTCCAGCCTGTCCTCGACAATATGAGCTATGTGCTCAATCGCCGTTCGGTCGCGCGCGCGCTCACCAACTCGTTGATCATCTGCTCGAGTGCGGTCGTCCTCGGCGCAGTACTCGGTGTGCCCGCCGCCTATGTGATTGCCCGATTCAAGAACAGGATCACGGCGGAGGCGCAGTTTTTTGTCCTGTCGCTCCGTTTCCTGCCGCCCGTCGCAATCGCCATTCCCATGCTGGTCATCTGGCTTGGTCTTGATCTCTACGACACGAGACTGTCGCTGATCGTGACCTATCTCATCGTCACCGCTTCAATAACCATATGGCTTTCCGTGCCGGCTTTTGAGCGCGTCAGCCTTCACGTTGAAGAGGCTGCCCGGGTGGATGGACTTGGTCCCTATGCGACGTTCTTCCGCATCGCCCTGCCAATTGCCCGTTTCCAGGTCTTTGGCGCGGTCGCCTTCTCATTCGTTCTTGTATGGAACGAGTTCCTGCTTGCCATGATGCTCACGACCTCGAAGGCGAAAACCCTGCCGATCATCGCGTCCGAAATGTCGCAGCTCGGCATGAACGTGCCGTGGGGTATCCTCAACGCTGCCGTCGTCCTCTTGTCGCTGCCGCCACTGATCCTGCTCGGCGTGCTTGCAGGTGGCCTCAATGCCGCATTTTCCAAGAAAACTGATCAAGGTTGACTGACCCATGAAAGCACTTGTCCTCGAACGTGTCGGCGAACTCTCCCTGCGCGACATCGAAATTCCGCAGCAATTGGGGCCGGATGACGTTCGCATTCGTCTGCATACCGTCGGTGTCTGCGGCAGCGACGTGCATTATTATACGCACGGGCGCATCGGTGACTTCGTCGTCAATGAGCCAATGGTGCTCGGCCACGAGGCCGCGGGGACTGTCATCGAGACCGGAGCCAATGTAACGCATTTGAAGCCCGGCGACCGCGTCTGCATGGAGCCCGGCATTCCCGATCCGAAATCTCGCGCGTCGCGGCTCGGCCTCTACAATGTTGATCCCGCTGTCACCTTCTGGGCGACGCCACCGGTGCACGGTGTGCTTTGCCCCGAAACGGTTCATCCGGCGAGTTTCACCTACAAGCTGCCGGACAATGTCTCCTTTGCCGAAGGGGCGATGGTCGAACCATTTGCCGTGGGCATGCAGGCGGCCGCCCGGGCCAACATCACGCCTGGCGATACCGCGGTCGTTACCGGCTGCGGGACGATCGGCATCATGGTGGCGCTCGCCGCTCTGGCCGGTGGCTGCTCTCGGGTGTTCATTTCGGACATTTCCGCGACCAAGCTCAAACTTGCCGAAAGCTATGGTGGCATAACCGGTGTCAACCTGAAGGAGGTTGATCTCGTTCAGACGGTCAATGAGGAAACCGAAGGTTGGGGAGCGGACATAGTCTTCGAATGCTCGGGCGCGCCGGCTGCGGTCCGGGATCTCTTCAAGGTCGTCCGCCCAGGCGGAACGGTTGTTATCGTCGGCCTGCCGCCGGAACCCGTCGCCGTGGACCTTGCAGCAGCCTGCTTCCGCGAATGCCGTATCGAGACGGTTTTCCGCTACGCCAACGTATTCGATCGCGCTTTGGCGCTGATTGCCGCCGGCAAGGTTGACCTGAAACCATTGGTCTCCGGCACCTATGCCTTCGATCAATCGATTGCCGCTTTCGAGAGGGCGGCCGAAGGCCGGCCGGAAGATGTGAAGCTGCAGATCGTGATGAATGGGGAGACGCATTGATGGCCACCGTCGAATGCCGGGGAATCCGGAAAGTCTATGGTTCGCTGGAGGTCATGCGGGATTTTGACCTCAAGATCGATAACCACGAATTCGTCGTCTTTCTCGGACCGTCAGGCTGCGGGAAATCCACCATGCTGCGAATGATTGCCGGGCTTGAGGAAATTTCCGGCGGAGATCTTCTCATCGGCGGCGAGCGGATGAACGACAGCGACCCCGGCGACCGGGGCATCGCCATGGTGTTTCAGAATTATGCGCTGTACCCTCATATGAGCGTACGGGACAACATCACCTTCGGGCTCGAGAGGGCCGGTATTGGAAAGTCTGCAATCGATCAGCGTCTTGCACCCGTGGTCGATGCGCTGGGACTTGGCGTCTACCTTGCGCGCAAACCCACGGAACTGTCGGGCGGACAGCAACAGCGTGTGGCGATTGCCCGCGCCATGATCAAGACGCCGGAAGTTTTTCTCTTCGACGAGCCGCTTTCGAACCTCGACGCCAAGCTCCGGGGCAGTCTGCGTGTTGAGATCGCACGGCTCCACAGGGACCTGAAAACGACGAGCATCTACGTCACTCATGACCAGCTCGAAGCCATGACGCTTGCCGATCGTATCGTCCTCATGAAAGACGGACGGATCGAGCAGATGGGCACGCCTGAAGAGATTTACCAGACACCCCGAACCATCTTTGCCGCAGGCTTCATCGGCACTCCGAACATGAATTTCCTGCAATTGCAGATGACGCCGGAGGGCGTCGGCGACGATCTCGTGAAGTTTGCAGCCCCTGCTGGTCTACGCTCCGGTGAGGTCACCGTCGGGATCAGGCCGGGATCATTCCGCTTGAACCACGATGCCAAGGCGTTTCGTGGAACCGTTGAGCGCAATGAGTTCCACGGCGAGACACGCCTTATCTGCCTCAAGAATGATCGCCACGAGATCAACATTTCCGTGCCCGCCGAGATACGACCAGCAATTGGCGAAATAATCGGAGTCGAAGTCGCCTCTTCTGATATTCACGTCTTTGATCCCGGATCGGGCCTGAGACTGAATTAACCGTGGTGAGACTGGCCCAGGATGGCGGCGTGCCGCGCAATGAAACGCCTGTGATGCAGCTCAGGCGGTCCATCGGGTTCCACTTTCTCCCATCCATCCGTCGGTCGATCACCCGGAAAGCACCCGGATTTCAACGAAGTGACCCAGAAAGAGCGAAAAGCGAAAGCGTTGTCCGGGCACACAGGGAACGCATGGATGTATCCGAAGCCAAGGCTAAAGACGCAGAAAGACGAAAACACGAAGCTGAAGCGGCCTCTGGCGGATGCTATACTCGACAATGCGGCTTTAAAATAGCTTATAGCAAAGAAGTGGTGACGCCCGCACGAGATGAGCGAACGGCGGACGTGTAGCCGTGGGCTTCTGCCGAATGACGATCTGTTTCGAAACCAGGCGCAGCGAAGGCGCTGGCGAATGAACGCCGCCGCTTTGGATATCGGCGCCTTCATGTGCTGCTCAGGCGGGAGGGGTACCTTGTCAACCGCAAGCGGCTCTTCCGGCTTTATCGGGGGGAGAAGCTGACCGTGCGCAAGCGCGGTGGCCGCGAGCGCGCGATCGGTGCAGGTGCACCGATGCTGATCCCGCTTGCCGCCGATGATCGCTGGTCGCTGGACTTCGTCTCGGCTCAACTCACCGATGGCCGCAGGTCCCGGGTGCTGACCGTCGTCGACGATCGTACCAGGGAGTGCCTGACACTCGTCGCCGATACTTCTCTTTCCGGCTTGGGGGTCGCTCGTGAGGCGGAGCAGATAATCGAGGGACGGGGCAAGCCGAAGATGATCGTCAGCGACAATGGCAGCGAGTTCACCGGCAACGCGATCCTGCAATGGACGGATCGGACCAAGGCTGCCTGGCACTATATCGCGCCAGGCAAACCGATCCAGCACGCCTTCATCCGTGAGCTTCAATGGGCGGCTGCGAGACGAGTTCTTGAATGAAACGCTCTTCTCGTAACTGATCCAGGCCCGATCTGGGTCTTCAAACTGGCGCAGCGATTACAACGATCATCGACTAAACTCTGGACTCGTGTGGCTGACACCCGCCGAGTTCTTCGCTCAGACAATCAACCCGCGACGTGACGTGATGCGGTGCTGCGCAGCCGGAATGGCTCCGCACCGCAACCCGCCGTTACCTCCCAGAATACAGCAACCCAAAAACGTTGGAGCAAACCCAACACTGGATAAAATTTGGGGGGCAAGGTCAAAGGTCATGGAAGCTGGGGAGATCGACACGCAGCAAAAACAAAAAAAGCTCCTCGACGGCTACGCGGAGGAGCTTTTTGAGAAGCGACTTGAATGGGCGAATTTGCAAGTTTCAGTGCGGGTGCTTGTGCGTGAAGGGTGGCTTTGGGTGTGGTTTATCTGTTTTGTTTTGGATTGTTGTTTTGGTTGCGGGGGCAGGATTTGAACCTGCGGCCTTCAGGTTATGAGCCTGACGAGCTACCGGGCTGCTCCACCCCGCGTCCAGCGCATTCGGCAAGGCCGAATGTCGCGGTTACGTCGTTGCTTTAGCGACGACGGATCTTTGCCGGAGTAAATTGCGGAGCAATTTATCTCCTGTAAGGGACGCACTTGGCGTTTTCCTTAAGTTTTGTCTTAAACTGCAAAAGGCCGCTTTTGGCGGCCCTTTTTTTTCGGCTGGGCCGAGGGATGTGATGAGAAGATTTTGATGCGTTTTGCAGACCTGGCAGCGACCTACTCTCCCGCGTCTTGAGACGAAGTACCATTGGCGCTGGGGCGTTTCACGGCCGTGTTCGGAATGGGAACGGGTGCAGCCGCCCCGCGATAACCACCAGGTCGGCAAAACGCAACATTGTTCATGTTTTCACATGAACGTTATTTTCGAGAAGCTGGAGAGCTCAAGGCTCTATTTAATTTACACGTCGTTTCTGTGACTTATCCGTATGTTGCCTTGCTCGAGGTCGAGCGTGGCGCCCATACAGGACGCTAGTCCGTCGCCAATCGTTTGGCGCGCCGTCTGCAGCGTAGTGGCCGAAGGCCACGTCAGCGTGAAGACAGAACAGATCATCAAGCTCCGCTTGATGAGCATGAACAATGGGAACGAAGAAGTCGATCGAGCTATTAGTAACGGTAAGCTTCACACATTGCTGTGCTTCCACACCCGTCCTATCAACGTGGTCGTCTTCCACGGCTCTGATAGGGAACACTCGTTTTCAGGTTGGTTTCCCGCTTAGATGCCTTCAGCGGTTATCCATTCCGTATATAGCTACTCTGCTATGCCCTTGGCAGGACAACAGATCCACCAGAGATACGTCCATCCCGGTCCTCTCGTACTAGGGACAGATCCTGTCAATATTCCTACACCCACGGCAGATAGGGACCGAACTGTCTCACGACGTTCTGAACCCAACTCACGTACCGCTTTAAATGGCGAACAGCCATACCCTTGGGACCTGCTCCAGCCCCAGGATGCGATGAGTCGACATCGAGGTGCCAAACAACCCCGTCGATATGGACTCTTGGGGGTCATCAGCCTGTTATCCCCGGCGTACCTTTTATCCGTTGAGCGATGGCCCTTCCACACGGGACCACCGGATCACTATGACCGACTTTCGTCTCTGCTCGACTTGTCAGTCTCGCAGTCAGGCTAGCTTATGCCATTGCACTCGACGACCGATTTCCGACCGGTCTGAGCTAACCATCGCGCGCCTCCGTTACTCTTTCGGAGGCGACCGCCCCAGTCAAACTACCCACCATACACTGTCCCGGATCCGGATAACGGACCGCGGTTAGACATCCACGAAGATAAGGGTGGTATTTCAAGGATGGCTCCACAGAAACTGGCGTCCCTGCTTCAAAGCCTACCACCTATCCTACACATGCCTTGGCGAATGCCAGTGTAAAGCTATAGTAAAGGTGCACGGGGTCTTTCCGTCTGACCGCAGGAACCCCGCATCTTCACGGGGAATTCAATTTCACTGAGTCTATGTTGGAGACAGCGGGGAAGTCGTTACGCCATTCGTGCAGGTCGGAACTTACCCGACAAGGAATTTCGCTACCTTAGGACCGTTATAGTTACGGCCGCCGTTTACTGGGGCTTCAGTTCAGAGCTTGCACCCCTCCCTTTAACCTTCCAGCACCGGGCAGGCGTCAGACCCTATACGTCGTATTGCTACTTCGCAGAGCCCTGTGTTTTTGATAAACAGTCGCTACCCCCTGGTCTGTGCCACCCCATCATACTTGCGTACAAAAGGGTCACGCTTCTTCCGAAGTTACGCGTGCAATTTGCCGAGTTCCTTCAACATAGTTCTCTCAAGCGCCTTGGTATACTCTACCTGACCACCTGTGTCGGTTTCGGGTACGGTCTATACGGTGGAGCTATTTCCTGGAACCTCTTCGCCGCCCAACCAATCCAATAAGGTTGAACAACACACGAGATCCGTCACTACCACCAGGCCCACGAATATTAACGTGGTTCCCATCGACTACGCGTGTCCGCCTCGTCTTAGGGGCCGGCTAACCCTGCTCAGATTAACTTTAAGCAGGAACCCTTGGTCTTTCGGCGAGGGAGTCTCTCACTCCCTTTATCGTTACTCATGTCAACATTCGCACTTCCGATATCTCCAGCAGCCCTCACGGGTCCGCCTTCACAGACTTACGGAACGCTCCGCTACCACTTGCATTGCTGCAAATCCTCAGCTTCGGTGCATGGCTTTAGCCCCGTTACATTTTCGGCGCAAAGACCCTTATTTAGACCAGTGAGCTGTTACGCTTTCTTTAAATGATGGCTGCTTCTAAGCCAACATCCTGGTTGTTTTGGGATCCTCACATCCTTTCCCACTTAGCCATGACTTGGGGACCTTAGCTGGAGGTCAGGGTTGTTGCCCTTTTCACGACGGACGTTAGCACCCGCCGTGTGTCTGCCGACTAGTACTCCTCGGTATTCGGAGTTTGGTTAGGATCAGTAAGACGGTGAGTCCCCATAGCCCATCCAGTGCTCTACCCCCGAGGGTATTCGGTCGACGCTCTACCTAAATAG